>NZ_JARXYU010000001.1:0-1074138 GCF_029893715.1 Paenibacillus sp. LBL
AAACTAAACAACCAGTCGCCGGTTCATTTCCGCCAACTGGCTGCTTAAACTTGCAAGGTGTTTTGATCCCTGTCTCACAAACGGGGGTCAGTCCCGAATGTCCATGCGGCCTTCTTATTATGCAAGTCTCTCTTCTCTTGGATAATTATCCTTCCAGAAGCAGTGACTCCGGATCTTCAAGAAGCTCTTTAATCGTTACCAGGAAGCGAACCGCTTCGGATCCGTCAACGATTCGGTGATCGTAAGACAATGCGATGTACATCATAGGGCGGTTCTCCATGCGCTCAGCATCGATGGCTACTGGACGAAGCTGGATCTTGTGCATGCCGAGAATACCCACCTGAGGTGTATTCAGGATCGGTGTAGACAGCAGCGAGCCGAAGACGCCGCCGTTCGTAATCGTAAATGTTCCGCCTTGAAGTTCAGACAAGGACAGCGCATTATTGCGAGCTTTTGCAGCCAGATTGCCGATTTCCTTCTCAATCTCGGCGAAGCCCAGGCGATCCGCATCGCGAACGACCGGAACGACAAGTCCTTCCTTAGCGGATACCGCGATACCGATATCATAGAATTTCTTCACAACAATATCGTCGCCATCAATCTCCGCGTTAAGATGCGGGAATTTCTTCAGCGCGCCCACAACCGCTTTGGTGAAGAAGGACATGAAGCCGAGGCCTACGTCATGCTTCTCCTGGAATGCTTGCTTACGACGCTTGCGCACATCCAGAATCGCTGTCATATCGACTTCATTGAAGGTAGTCAGCATGGCAGCTGTATGCTGCGCTTCAACCAAACGATTCGCAATCGTTTGACGGCGGCGGGACATGCGGGTACGTTCAACCGGTTTGCCATACTCAGCAGCCGGAGCTGATGCTGCCGGTGCTGGCGTTGAAGCTGCAGGCTTGCTAGGTGCTGAGGGCTGCTTGGCTTCATTATGATTCTTCACATCATCATGGTAAATCCGACCGATCGGGTCGCGGCCCTGTACCTGGTCCAGATCAATCCCGCGCTCACGAGCCAGTTTGCGTGCGGATGGCGATGCAGTCAGGCCTGCTCCTTCCTCGCTTGGGGCCGGCACAGAAGCTTGTGGCTTAGGTGCTTCTGCAACTGGTGCTGGTGCAGCCTCCGGTTGTACAGGTGCAGGAGCTTCAGCAGCCTTCGATGCCGGTGCGCTTGCAACGCCTTCCTGTAGAGAAATTTGACCGATCACTTCCCCGATGGTCACATTCTCCCCTTCTTGACGAAGGATTTTTTCCACAACGCCTTCAGACTCTGCGCTAATTTCTAGATTAACCTTATCCGTTTCTAACTCGAGCAGAACATCACCGATGTTTACGCTATCCCCTTCTTTAACGTGCCATTTGAATATCGTTCCTTCGGTGATGGATTCGCCCATAGCTGGTACAGTAATTTCGCTCACAGCCGCTACCTCCCCAATGAGATCTGTTGATTTATAGTTTTACGATTAAGGGCAAAAGAAATGATGGTCTGTTGCTCATAAGCATGAACATCCTGATATCCGCTAGCCGGGCTCGAACGCTCAGGACGTCCGCTGTAACGGACCTCTGTGCCTTTTGGTGCAATTTCACGAATTCTCGGCTCCATGAAGCTCCAGCCGCCCATGTTCTGAGGTTCTTCCTGAACCCACAGAATCTCCTTCAGGTTCGGATATTTCTGCATAACACGGGAAATTTCCTCTTTAGGGAATGGATACAGCTGTTCCACACGAAGAACATGAATCCATGATTGGTCTTCATCCTTCTGCTTATCCAGCGCGTCCTCCAGATCGATCGCAACTTTCCCCGAGCACAGCACCAAGCGTTCGACCTTCTTCGGTGATTGGCCAAGACCAGGCTGTTCCATAACCTTCTGGAAGCCGCCTTCGCTGAATGCGTTCACCGGTGATGCCACACGCGGGTTGCGGATCAAGCTCTTCGGAGCCATGACAACCAGCGGACGGGCATCTTCCGTTTCAGTCAAAGACGCCTGCTTGCGAAGCAGATGGAAATACTGAGCAGCAGAAGTCAGATTCGCAACCGTCCAGTTATCTTCTCCGCTCAGCTGGAGGAAGCGTTCCAATCTTGCACTGGAGTGCTCAGGACCATTTCCTTCATATCCGTGAGGAAGCAGCATGACCATGCTGGATTTCTGTCTCCACTTCGAACGTCCAGCTGTAATGAACTGGTCAATGATAACTTGGGCACAGTTGGTGAAATCACCATATTGCGCTTCCCAGATAACCAAGGTCTCAGGAGAATATACATTGTAGCCATATTCGAATCCAACAACAGCTGCTTCTGTCAGCGGGCTGTTATGAATGGCGAACGAAGCTTTGGCTTGCGGCAAGCGGTGCAGCGGGCAGAAGGTTTCTCCATTAACCGCATCGTGAAGCACAAGGTTACGGTGAGCGAACGTTGCCCGCTCCGCATCCTGTCCGGTAATACGGATCGGCTTGCCATCCGCAAGAATCGTAGCGAAAGCCAGCGTCTCCGCATGACCCCAATCCACCTTCTCGCCTTCATCAAGGGAATTGCTGCGGCGCTCAAGGATGCGTTGAAGCTTCGGATATACCGTAAAGCCTTCAGGCCATTGCAGAAGCTCGCGATTAATCCCGCGCAGTACCTCTGCAGATACGTTCGTTGCAGCTTCCTTCTTCGATTTGCTATCGGTCGGTTTCAATCCTAGCAGGATCTGATCCACAGGATCCTTCGACTTTACGCTCTCATAAGAATTCTTCAATACCTCTACAACACGATTCTTCAATTCGTCCACTTGCTCCTGGGTCAGAACGTTTCCATCAACCAGCTTCTTCATATAGAGCGTGCTGACGGTTGGATGATTCTTAACCTTCTGATAGATCAGCGGTTGAGTGGTTTCCGGATCGTCCGTTTCGTTATGGCCATATTTACGGTAGCCAACCAGGTCAATCAGAATGCTCTTCTTGAACTTATTCCGATAGTCGCTGGCAAGTCGGGCAACGGCAATACATGCTTCCGGATCATCTGCGTTCACGTGGATAATCGGAATTTCATATCCTTTAGCCAGGTCACTCGCATAATGGGTCGATCTGGAATCCTTGCCCTCTGTCGTAAATCCGATACGGTTGTTCACGATAATGTGAATCGATCCACCCGTACGGTATGCCGGCAGCTTGTTGAAGTTCAGGGTTTCCGGCACGATGCCTTCGCCAGGGAATGCGGAATCGCCATGGATCTGAATGCTCAGCGCTTTGTTTACGTCCTGCTTCGGATATCCCGCTTCACCGCGTTCCTCCTGAGCCGCACGTGCAAAGCCCTCCACCACCGGATTGACATATTCCAGGTGACTCGGGTTATTCGCGAGCGTAATGCGAATCTCGCGTGCTTCATCCTTCTTCAGATAGCGGTCAGCTCCCAAGTGATACTTCACGTCACCTGTCCAGCCGTAGTTAATGCCCATGGAGCCTTCGGACGGCACCAGATGTTTATTCGGGGAGTGCATGAACTCCGAGAAAATCTTGCTGTAATCCTTACCCAGCACATGAGCCAGGACGTTCAAGCGTCCACGGTGCGCCATGCCCACCAGGATCGAGTTGACGTCCACTTCAGCCATCTGACGAACAATCTCATCCAGAAGCGGTACAAGCGCTTCGTTGCCTTCAACGGAGAAGCGCTTCGCACCTACAAACGTACGGTGCAGGAACTCCTCGAATTGTTCGGCCTCCAGCAGTTTTTTCAGAAGTCCCTTGCGCTCATCAGCGCTTATGTCGGACAAGAAACGGCCGGATTCCGCTTGTTGATTAAGCCACTTGCGTTCTTCTTCATCATGCACATGACTGAATTCGTAGGCAATAGAGCCTGTATATAGTTGTAACAGCCGCTGGATTGCCTCATAGCCGTTCTTGATATCACTAGGAGCCTCCTCCCAGACGATATCTGCAGGCAGAGCTGCCAAATCCGCTTGGCTGAGTTGGTAGCTTTCTGGTTGAAGCAGACGTGTGTCGGCTTCGTTTCCAATTCCAATTGGATCAATGTCGGCGGCAAGATGACCATAGGTTCTAATGTTCCACACCAGTTTGCCGGCAGCTACCCCTTTTTTCAATAATTGCGGGTCATAGCTTACACCTTGTCCCTGCGAATCCGCTTTCTTTTCATTGTTTTCCAAAGATGGAGGCGGTCCCCAGCTGGCGAACAGCTCACGGTATCCTGGCTCCACAGATTGCGGGTCTTGCAAAAACTTCTCATACTGATCTTGAATGTACCCCAAGTTCGGACCGTGATATTTCTGCCAGGGTCCCTCTGTCATTCTGTCAAGGGTCTTCATCGCTGACTCCCTCCGTCAGATTATTTTGATTGTTCATGGACGGAAATTCTGGTTTTACATTAAATTAACGTTTTCTTACGATTACATTATAATACACTTGACCTACTTACCGAAAATACCCTTTATATATAATAATGATCTCGGAAACAGATGAATTTGCGGCAACTTTTTGACGATTTGTCCATTCGCTAACCATTTATCTGTATGAGCATACAATTAAAGTCATTTATCGGTAAAAATATCCTCATCCAGCCAATTCATCTGCCTCAGCGGCTCGGGTCCGCTGTCCATTCCGAGTAAGCGAAGAAGCTGTTTCGCATTATCGGAAGCATCGCCTCCTGAATTGTTATTGAAGATTATCCAGCACTGCTCCGATTTCTCAAGCAGCTCTTCGATCCATCCCTTCCATTGATTGAGCTCCTCCAGGCTGTAACGGTACAAGTACCGCACCTCACGCCAGTTGGGCTGACCGCTGGAATGCCATCCCTCGGCATTGCGCCCATGCATTCGGATCATGACGGCACCGGTATCCGATGTCTCCAACACAACGGGCACAGAACCGATACCTGCCTGGGGCTCGTCAGCTATGCTGTGAATCCAACCTTCACTACGCATAAGCTCCATCGTCTTCTCGCGATATTCCGGCGCATACCAGCTCTGATGCCGAAATTCCAGAGCTACAGGAACATCCTTCATCCACTCCCGGGTGCGCTTCAGAATTTCCACGTGTTTGCGTTCGCACCCAAACCATGGCGGGTATTGAAAGAGAACCGCCCTTAACTTTCCCACCAATCGCAGTTCTTCAACCGAAGCGAGCAGATGCTCAAACATCATTTTTACATTCGGGTACCTGTCTTTGCCTTGGCCGCGCGCGTGACCCGTCATGCCTTGATAGGCCTTTACAATAAAACCGAAATGGTCCGGGACCGCGGCTGCCCATTTACTCATCTGTTCTGCTGAAGGAATGGCATAGAACGAATTGTCCATCTCCACAATCGGAAAATGCCTGCTGTACATTTCCAGCTTATCGGCAGCCCTTGCCCCTTCATCGTACAACTTGTCATGGTCTCCCCAGCCGGACAGCCCCATCTGAATCCGTTTCTCAAGCTTTTCTTCCTTTAACATAACAATCCTCTCATCAACATGATTTACCATATCGGGGACTTCTATTAATTAACCTCAACCCGGCGATTTCAAAAGCAAGCAGCCCCATACTGATTTTTCCAATGCCTGCAGGCACCTACTTCTGATCGTAAAAGATATGGCGTGCCTCCAGGGTTTCGTCCTGGATAAGAAGCCGTCCATACGAATACCGGGGCTGTCTGCGTTTGTCAGTTGCCGATCCCGGATTAAACATCAGCACGCCTTGTACATTTTCTAGGAAAGGAATATGGGAGTGACCGAACACTATGCAATCCACCTCGCTATCATGGAATGCCTTTCTTGCACGTGATGGCGTCGTCCCCCCTTGACCGTGTCCATGCACAATGCCGATTCGTTTTCCCTCGGCGAGGACAATCCTGTGGTATCCTAAGCGATCTATAATCACCTCATCGTCAACATTGCCGGCAACGCCCTCAACCGGAGCATACTGGCTCAGCAACTCGTAGAGCTCCCACTTGGACCAATCCCCTGCATGGATGATCAGATCCGAATGCCTAAGATCTTCTAACAGCGGAGCTGGAAGCTCCTTCGCCTTTTTGGGCATATGGGTGTCTGATAATACCGTAATTCGAAAAGGATGACTCATCCTGTGCAGCAGCCCCTTCTTGTTCACATCAGATGCAAGCAGCTTTGCTGCAGGCACTATTATATATCCTACCAAATATTTGGATTCAAATAAAACCGCGCTGAAGCTGCGCGGCTCTAAGGGGAGGATGAACAGAAAACATTTTCCAATTCACAGTTTTAGTTTGCCCCGAAGCTGAATACAATGTACGAGCATGCTTGTACGAGTCATGCTTCGTTCCATTCAATCAGGGATAAGGTGGGATAACAATGAGTGTTTTTCTAAGCTACATGATTCTGGGGCTCTCTCTGTCTGCACCGATTGGCCCAATCAATGCTGCTCAGCTTGATAAAGGCATTAAGAACGGTTTTTGGCACTCCTGGATGTTTGGCGTCGGCGCTGTGTTTGCTGATATTCTTTACATGATTCTGGTGTACCTGGGCGTCGTCCACTTCCTGAGCACTCCGTTTATGCAGACCTTTCTGTGGCTGTTTGGTGCCTTTGTGCTGATCTATACGGGATTTGAAAGCATCATGAATGCCAGTAAAATTACAATCAGCAGCGCGCGCAGTGAAGACTCCATTCCCAAAACCATGTTCTCCGGCTTTATTATGTCGGTATCCAATCCCATGACAATCCTGTTCTGGCTTGGCATCTATGGTTCCATTCTTGTTAAGGCCGCTGCGGACGATAACAGCTCCGGTCATATTTTTCTGTACAGCCTTGCGGTCATTGCAGGGGTTGTTGTATGGGATTTGTTCATGGCAGCACTCGGGAGCTTCTTCCGGAAATATTTAAGCCAGAGAGGACTCTCCATCATTTCCATTATATCTGGCGTATCCCTCATTGCCTTCGGTATCTATTTCGGCATTCGGGCATTAACCCTGCTCTATCCCCTCGTGTTTTAACGGGCAGGCTTCGGATTCAGTTTGGATTTGTTGAGCGTTTTCCCTTGACCGCTGCCGGATTTCTTCCATATTGGACGCATACATAGGACAACCAGACCGATGATGACAAGGAAGCCTAGACTGATCAAGAGCCCTGTTCGGCTCGTGGGATGCATTGCTGTTCCGCTTACCGCAGATACAATGAGCAGCATGCCGGTGTATCTTTTGATCTGCCCCCACATCGTAAGCTGTACTATTTTGCCTGCAGATATAAGGATAAACAGCCAGTTGTACAATAGCATGAGACCGGCTGCGGTCGTCAAATATTCATAGATCTTGCCAGGAATGAGCAGTGACAGGACGATGGAGAGAATCAGACCTCCTGCTGTAAGGGAAAGCGCATAGACCGGAGCCTGCCGATGAAACTTTTTGGCTGCAAAGACCTTGGGCGCGTCATGATCCTCTGATAAGGTCACGAGCATCGTTGTGACTGCATAGAGCGAGGCAACCATCGTCGAGAAACCGGCCACAATTAATACAGCATTAAAAATATGCGGGATGAACGGCAGCTGATAGGAGCTCAGTGCGACAACAAACGGACTCTTGGTCGTAGAGAATTGATTCCAGGCAACCATCATGACCGCCAGTCCAATTGATAGAACGTATACAATCGACAGCAAGATGATCATCACTTTACCCGACTTGGGTGCTTCCTTTGGATTTTTCAGACGTACGGCCATCATGCCCATTACTTCAATACCGCCGAAGGCGTAGAATGCAAAAATCAGGGAAGACCACACACCCTTTCCTCCCGCAGGGAAAAAAGCATTCAAACTTCCCGGAAAGTGCGGCTTTGTCCCGCCTTTTAGCCATCCCATCCATGCGGCCCCCGCAATGATCAGGAACATAACAATAGCAGCTACCTTTATAACCGCAAGTACATTCTCCAGCCTGTCAAACCCTTTGTTACCAAGCCATATGACAATCAGCCCAAGCACCGCGTATCCAGAGGCAAATATCCACATCGGAACGGACGGAAACCAGAAGCGTGAAAAAATAGCGAGGGCCGTCATTTGACTTCCCATGATCAATACCTCCGAGCACCAATACATCCAGCCTGTCGAGAAGCCTGCCCACCGGCCGAAGGCTTTTTTGGCATAGGTTCGGAATGAGCCCTTCTGCGGGTCTTCGGCCGTCATCTTCGCCAGCACATCGAATACAAAATAGGTCGCTGCCGCTGCCAATATAATAGATAGAAGAAATGCAGGCCCACCCAATCTAATGCCAAGTGCAGATCCGAGAAAATAGCCTGTTCCGATGGTGGATGCCACCCCGAGCAGCGACAGCTGCCACCATTTCAAGTTCCCTTCCTTCGACTTCGCCCCTCTGTTCACGGTCTTATCCTCCAGACTTCATAATAAGTACTTCAAAACTTTCCTTATTATGAAGGGAATCTCCATGCATTATGTACCAGGTGTCTGTCCTTATAATCCCTATTTGTATTGCATTGCACCTTTCACTGGATATCCTCGCATATTTTGGCTGTTCCCCGAGAACTCTAAGCTGAAGAAAGTGAAATGGGGGATCGAATAACATGTCCGTTGCTCGCGGTATTCCAACGAATCAAGTATTCATGATTATGATGTTGACTGCCGGTTTGACCAACCATGTCATGATTATTCCTGTCCTGCTTGAAAAGTCAGGCCGGGATGCCTGGATTACAATTCTCTTGTCAGCGTTCTTGTTCATGCCCTGGATTCTGCTTATATACGGAATTATCAAGAAAATCGGCGACCGCACATTAACGCAGGCATTAGACGAAAGCAGCGGAAAATGGGCTCGCATCATCGTGATGGGCATGTCCGGATTGTATTTTTTCTCCTTTTCATTTTATACATTGAAGGAAGTGATCGACTGGACCAAATCCACCTACATGATCCAAACGCCGGTCATCGCAACCGCATTGGTCCTCATGTTACTATGCCTCGTCAGCGTGAATCATGGCATCAAAACCATTGGGGTTTCTGCAGGGATATTACTTCCTTTTGTTGTCTTACTGGGAATATTCGTATCCATAGCCAACCTGAAGGTCAAAAATTACAATTATCTGCTGCCCATTCTGGAAGATGGGTTCATGCCTATACTTAGCGGAATCCCTGTCATGTTCGGCGGGCTTTCGCAAATTTTCTTAATCCTGTTTCTCCGTCCCCACCTTCAGAAAAAGCCGCGTTTTGTTACGGTTCTGCTCATCCATCTGATCTTCATCTTTTTAACGTTTGGTCCAACGATCGGAGGCATTGCCGAATTCGGTCCGGAAGAAATGAAGCTGCAGCGGTATCCGGCTTATGAGCAGTGGCGGCTCGTCAAGCTCGGAAAATTCGTGGAGCATGTTGATTTCTTTTCCATATTCCAGTGGCTGAGCGGAGCTTATGTCTCTATATCGATCTGCATCTATTTGCTATGTGAAGCGCTGCTGCCCAAAACCAAGCGGAGAACCGGCGTGTTAGCCATTTCCACGCTGCTTATCATCCTGTGCGCCTCACCAATCAGCAATCTGAAAATGTATTATGCGATGGCTGATTATTTTATGCCTGTATCCGCCGTGTATCTTACCGTGTTATGTCTGCTGATGTTTTTCTTAATCCACAAGCAGCAGCAAGCGAATTCCATTACAGCGAAAGGAGAATCTCAACCATGACCATTACCGAGCAGCAGCTCCGAGAACGTTATGCCGATTCCAATGACATCTATATTTCGTCTTATCCTGGGATGGAAGGCGCGGCACAACCATGGGCTCTTATGATATACAGTCCGATGATGTGCGACTCCCAGCTGATGTCCAAAATCCTGCTGCCCGTCATCAGTAAGGAATGGAATATTTCCGTTACGCAAAAACATGAGTTTGATCCGGGACATCTCGAATACTATCTTACTCTTGACTCCGCTGAGGCCAGCGCTGAATCCATTGATGACATTGTTTTCTCAGGCTATGTTGCGCTGTATTTCCCCAAGGATAACAAGTTATTCTCCTATAGTGCCTGCAAAAGAATCGGACGAGTACCCGAAGAAACGGCATCGGAAACTTCGATTAAGGGGCCGCGAGACGGATTTGTGGAGGAACTGGACGTCAACGTGTCCCTCATTCGCAAACGCCTGAAATCTCCGGATCTTGTCTACACCTCCTTCAAGCTGGGTGACCGGAGCAAAACCTCCGTAGGCATCATGTATTTGAAGGACAAGGTTATACCGGAAACGGTGAAGGAAGTCGAAGAGAGACTGAATCATTACTCCGGTGATTCACCGGTGGGCATCGGTGAACTCGCTGAACATATAACACCCTACCGATTTACGGTACTGCCGATGTTTGATTATACGGGACGGACGGATCTCGCATACGATTCTTTAACGCGCGGCAGATTGATCATTATTATGCAGGGAAGTCCCGTGGTATTGATTGCACCTGCCAGCTTTATGCAGCTCCTGTTTGCTGCCGAGGACCCGCAAATGCCATTTTATTTTGTATTTCCATGGAGAATCCTTAGGCTTGTGGGCTTCCTGATATCCATCCTGCTTCCGGGTTTCTATATTACACTGATGTCGTTCCACCAGGATCAGATCCCTTTTCCGCTGCTGGCAACGGTGGCCAACACCCGGCTCGGACTTCCTATTCCGACCGGAATCGAAATGCTGGTCATCCTGTTTCTGCTCACCCTGCTGCGGGAGGCCGGCATGCAGATGCCTTCTCCTATCGCATCCACCATCACGGTTGTGTCCGGTATTATTATCGGCGATGCCGCCATTCGAGGGGGATTCTTCTCGCCTACAATGACCGTAGTCGGTGCATTGGCCTTTGTGGCCGGTTCGACCCACTCCAATCAGGACTTTGTGGTAACCCAGACGATTTTGCGTTTTTTTGTGCTTGCTTTCTCTTCGGTATTCGGATTATTCGGTTTTTTATCGCGATATTCTTGATGGTGCAGTATGCGGCCAACCATAATCCGTTCGGACAGCCCTTTCTCGCTCCCTTCTCCCCCTTCTCCCTGTCCAAGATCATTCGCAATCTCATGAGGTTTCCGGGTAAGCGAAAAAAAGGCGGGGCATTATGAGACGGGTCTTGATGCTTGTAGGTATATTGTCTTTTTTGCTCACAGGGTGCTGGGACAACAAAGAAGTACAGGATATCAACTACATCACTGCACTGGGTGTCGATTATAAAGACGGGAATTATATCATCTATGTGCAGATGCTTGACTTCGCTACAATTGCCAAGCAAGAAAGCGGCAAACAAACGGAGAAAGCACCCATCTGGGTCGGGAGAGGTACCGGAACTACACTGGCCGGAGCATTGATAGACCTGTATACGTCAAGTCAGCAGCGAGTTTCCTGGGGACATGTCACGGCATTGGTACTTACGGAAGCCGTATTAAAGCCTGATCAGATGTCCCAAGTGTTTGACCTGACCAATCGTTCCCAGGAAATCCGCTATACTAAATGGGTATACGGCACTCAGGATAGCATGGAGGACCTGTTCACCGTCTCGCCATTCTTTCAACTCTCTCCCCTTCATTCGCTGCTGCATGAACCCAAAGAAAGCTACGATCAGTTCTCGTTCATACGCCCGATCCAATTCGTCAATTTCATTCGGCTCTACCGGGAAAGAGCGGCTACAGTTGTCCTTCCGTCCATTCATATCTCCAGTCAAAACTGGTCTGAAAATCTGAAGCAGCACCCGATTCTGGAGGTCAGCGGCGCCTTTATGATTAAAAACCAGAAGCTGATGGGCTGGCTCAGCCGCTCCGACCTGCTAGGTACCCGCTGGTTGGCTTCCCCGCACACCCACGCTTCCATCATCGTGCAAGAGGAGGGGGAAGCCATTGGGAGCATCAGCCTGGAGAAGCCTCAATCCTCGATTGAGATCATACGCGAACCCGACGACGTGGCCTACAGAATTAAACTTAACGTAACGGGGACGGTACAGAATATGTACAAGAAGGTTGGTGTCAGCGAGATGAAGCGGTTAACCGAAGCCACGCTGAAGAAAGAGATGCATACCACCTTTCATAAGGCTGCTCTGCTAAAAGCCGACCCCTACGAGTTATGTCTTCAGTTGTATCGAACCGACCCCAAACTATGGAAGAAATTAGTCGAGCAGAAAAAAGAAATCCATGATGCTTCCCTTCGCGAGCTTGAGGTCGATGTCAATCTTCGCTTCTGGGGACAACGTAAAAATCTGAACCGGTAACCATCCGAAGCCGCGATGGATTGGTCATTGCCATGTACGCAAAAAAGAAGCAGGCCGCTGAATAACCGGCCTGCTTCTTTACTTGTTGAATTATTTTTTCATGATATCCTTGATGTCGTCTTTAATGGATTCTGCCTGCGGTCCGAATACGATCTGAACCGCACCCTGACCCAGACGCATGACACCGGATGCGCCTAATTTTTTCAATTCCGAATCTTTTACGGCCTTCTCGTCCTTAACAACAAGGCGCAGGCGCGTGATACAAGCATCGATGCTGGTAATATTATCGGCACCGCCGATATTTTGCAGGACCTTGGCCGCCTTGGACTCTTTGGATACTGCACCGGATGGAGACTGGCCATCGGTTCCAGCGTCCTCAGAGGACAGATCCAAATCGTCGTCATCCTCGCGTCCAGGCGTCTTCAAGTTCAGCTTGACGATCAGGAATCTGAACAGCAGATAGTAAACTACACCGAAAGCCAATCCTACCGGAAAGAGAAGCCAAGCGTTGGTGGACAGCTTCAGATATAAGAGATAGTCAATCATACCAGCCGAGAAGGCGAAGCCCAAATGTACATCCAGCAAGTACATGATTAAACCTGATAGACCTGCTAAAAGCGCATGCACAACGTACAGTACAGGAGCGAGGAACATAAACGCGAATTCTAGCGGCTCTGTAATACCGGTCAAGAACGAAGCAACTGCCGAACTGATCACAAGAGAACCGACCAACTTACGTTTGGATGGCTTTGCCGTATGGACGAAGGCCAGTGCTATTGCAGGCACTGCAAACATCATAATAGGAAAGAATCCACTCATAAACATACCTGCCGATTTGTCTCCATGCATGAATCGGGTCAGGTCACCTTGAACAACCTGACCTGCAGCGTTCGTGAAATCACCAATTTGAAACCAGGCAATCGTGTTAAGAACATGGTGCAAACCAGTAGGAATTAGCAATCGGTTCGCCGTGCCGAAGAGGAATGCTCCAATTCCGCCAAGCCCTACAATCCAGTTACCGAAAGCTGCAATACCGAGCTGTATTGGATACCAGATCATACCGACTAAGGCAGCTAAAACTAAAACAGAGGCAGCCGTAATGATAGGCACGAACCGTTTGCCGGCAAAGAAACCGAGCCAATCCGGCAGCTTAATTTTGTGATATTTATTAAACAAATACGCGGACCATACACCTACCAAAATACCGCCGAGCACACCCATATTCAACTTTACATCATCTGCGATAAAGGGTATTTGCAAAGGTACTTTTTCCAATACCCTTGTCAGCACCAAATAACCAATCAAAGCGGATAGAGCGGCAACAGCATCCCCAGCGAAACCGATTGCAACCCCGATGGCGAAGATAATCGGCAAATTGTCCAGAATCGCAAGGGCACCGGAGGTCATGAACGGAGTTACATATTGATTCAGAAAAGCTCCGAAAGCCCCTAGAGGTATATCTTTTTGATAGTCAATCAATCCAAGCCCCTGCAAGATACCTGCCGCAGGTAGTGTAGCCACGGGCAGCATAAGGGACTTACCCAGCTTTTGCAATTTAGCCAGCATGTCAATCATCCTTTCAACTTCAATAATTTAGTTTTCTACTGAAAACGTTTACATAATGCGTCGAATATATAACTGTTTCGTCCCTCCATTCGGGTAAAAAAAGAATCCTCCTCCTCGCGGGTTTCTTGTATTCATCGAAGATTCTTCAAAAAGAGCGACGATGACTAGAGAGGTACGTTATCTTGTGATATAGAACTCGGTCTGACCTGCTAAAACAATGTGCATTCTATATCAACAAAAAAAGCCAAGGAGGACGGTGACTAAATAAAAATAGTCATGGTCTTCCTTGGCTCATGCCCACAAACGCGGTAACACGCCGTTCTCTTATTCAATTCTGCTGTTATCTTAATTCAGGTGTTCCTGTTTTGTCAATATCCAATATTTCAATCCATGATTCATTATGTTGCACTACTTCAATTCAATGGTGAGGACATGATCTTGCCCGGATACGACATCGCCAATCTGCCCTTCGACCTTTGAAGCCACTTCATCCGCATTAGTCACAATGATTGGTGTAATCGTCGGATAACCCGCGGCCTTGATAGCGGCCATGTCGAACTCAATGAGAGTCTGACCCGACTTCACCTGATCTCCAGCTTGAACATGACTGGTAAAACCTTCGCCCTTAAGACCGACCGTATTAATCCCAATATGAAATAAATACTGAAGCTGCGTCGCCGGATCTTCCAGCATCACGGCATGCTTCGATTTAATGACATGGGCAACCGTACCGTCAAACGGGGCTATTAATTTCCCCTCTGAAGGCTCGATGGCAATGCCTTGGCCCATATGCCCGGCAGCAAACGCCTCATCCGGCACTTGGGATAAGGGTACTGCTTTACCTGACAATGGAGCTGTGACTTGAATGGCTGTTGCTGTCTTTTTCTTTTTCCAACGATCGAACATATTATGATTCCTCCCTGGGTTGATTCTTCTGCTGTAGTCGGCCTGTAAACAGCCGATATAAATGCATGGCTAGAAAGCAGATTTCCGCTTCCGGTACTTTCTTGCCGAGTTCCTTCTCCATCATTGCCGCAAGACGAGCAGCCATACCGTACTCATAAGTGAACTTGGTACGAATCTGTTCTGCGAACGGATTATCCACGTGGATCTCCTGGTTCAGCATACGATCTACGGAGAATCTCAAATGCATGAGAAGGCGGACATAATCCATACTCCCCCGGTCGAAGGTCGTCTGCCGCTCCTCTTCTATATATTTCACCAAACTTCCCACCACATTCGAGGCCTTCACCAGATGGCCTACCGGCACATGGCTGACAGCAGAATAAACATGATAGGTCAAGAAACCAATCTCGTCCTCCGGAACCTCGATGTGAAAGGTCTGGCCGATGATTTCCGCTGCTTTGGCTGCGATATCATATTCTTTCGGGAAGCTGATTCGGGTCTCTTCAAGGAAAGGGTTTATAATATCCATACCCTTACGGATTCTGTAGATCGTAAACTGGATATGGCTCGGTAAAGCCAAATATACCTTGTCGTTTAATGTGCCCGGAAATTCCTGTCCTATGAGATTGAGTATCTGGTCTGTGATCTCCATCACCAGTGGATCAAATTCTTCCAGCAGATGGTGAGCTTGACTCCACTGCTCCCGATCCTCGAGCCTGAACAGCTTCTCAATCCGCTCATCGTCCGAGGAGATCGTGCCGCCTGTTTTTGCTCCAAAGCCAATTCCTTTGCCGAGGATGACGTATTCCAATTCTTTTTTGCCGCCATTGACCATCACGACATTATTACCTATAACACGCACAACTGTAAACAACTCGATCCCGCTCATTGACTTCCCCCTTTCCTTTAAGTTTAATCAGAGAACAGCCGAAGGATTCATGTCCGAAGATAAGCTCCAAGCAAATTCCCACAAACATGAAAAAAGCCAAGAAAAGACCCCTTTGAAAGCTGTCTCTTCTTGGCTCATGCCCTGCTAAGGTAACACGCCGTCTCTTGTTGGTGCTATAACCCCATCATAAAACAATCCGCTTGCATTCGTCAACATTTGACGCTCGAAACTGGACATCCCAGGCGGGAATTCACACCAAGCCCATTAACGGAATTCGTTAATTCCCTACCCATTTCTGAAGAGCGACAATAACCTCGTGAATATGAACCGGCTTATGAATATAACCGTTGGCACCATCGGCAAGGAATTGATCCTTATCCCTCATGGCATTCGAACTCATCACGATAATGGGAAGGTCGGACCACTCCGAATTCTCTCGAATCCGTTTCATTGTTTCGATTCCGTCCATCTCGGGCATCACCAGATCCAACAAAACCGCATTGATAGAGGATTGTTTATTCAGCACCTCCAGGCATTCATAACCATTTTGTGCTGTATGCACGGTCATCTGGAGTTTCTCCAGCGCATTGGTCAAACCATACACATTACGAATATCGTCGTCCACGATTAATACCGTTTTGTGTTCCAATTGGCTAAGCTCGTCCAGCTCATACTCCTCTATCCGTATATCACTCAAGCTCGTATGGCTTGCGGCAGCGGCCACCTCAGGCAGCACAAATAAGCTTTCGCTTCCGCCATACTCTGTTACGAGCGGCAAATACAAGACAAAGATACTTCCGCTTCCTTCCTCGCTCTCGACGGTAATATATCCGCCCAGCAGCTTGGCAAGATGAAGCGATATGGATAAACCGAGACCCGTTCCACCGAATCTTCTGGCAGTGGTTTCTTCCCCCTGCTGGAAGGCTTCAAAGATCGGTTGAAGATGCTCTGCCGCAATCCCGATACCGGTATCCTCCACTGAAAATGCAATGACTTCTCCACTGATGATGAAATCCGAAGTGACAATCGAATTCATTTTCTTTACAGACAGTTTTACGCTGCCGCTCTCTGTGAACTTGATGGCATTCGAGAGCAGGTTGCGCAGAATTTGATGGAGCCTCATCCCATCGCTGTACATCATGTCGGGCAGATCTTCCGCCATCTCAATTTCAAACTCCAGATTTTTGGACTCTGCACTCTTGGAGAAATACCCTTCCATCAATTCCGGCAGCTCTGTCAGATTTACCAGGTCCATCTCGATCTGCAACTTACCGGCTTCCACTTTGGACAGATCCAGAATATCATTGATTAAATTCAGCAGCTCACTGCCTGAATTATGAATGACAGAAGCATAATGCTGCTCTTCCTCTGTCAGGTTGCCCTGCTTATTCTCCGATAAAATCTGAGACAGGATTAACATGCTGTTCAGCGGTGTCCGAAGTTCATGGGACATATTCGCCAGAAATTGAGACTTATACTTGGAGCTCTTCTCCAGCTCCTTCGCATAATTCTCCAGTTCACTGGCTGCTATTAACGCCGCTTCCTTCTGGGCTCCCAGACGTTCATTCAGAAGATGCATCTCAACCGAGTGGGCTTGCAGCTCCTCCGTCTGTGTCTGCAGTTCTTCCGTCTGACTCTGCAGCTCCTCATTCAAGGTCTGCGATTCGTGATATAACTGCTGGATCTCCATTTTACTTCGAATCGAGTTCAGCGTAACCCCAAGCTGTTGATTAAGCTGTTCGAGCAGCTGGATTTCCAGTTCATCAAAGGGTTTGAATTTGGCTAATTCAATTACGCCAAGGACTTGCCCCTCGAACATCACAGGTGCAAGCAGCAAGGTCGTAGGCTCAGCATCACCCAGACCCGATTCTATCCGCACATAGTTCGGCGGGATATCGTCCAGAATAATCATTCGCTGCTCCAGCATACATTGACCCACCAAACCTTCACCTGGCAGGAAACGGTCTCTGACCTTGTTCCAGGGCTCACCATCAGGGTCAGCAAAAGCCGCGGCCTTTACCAATTCTGAACCGTCCCGGTTAATAAAAACAGCTCCGTACGGCAGCTTCATGATTAAAGCAAGCTTATGAATGAAAAATTGCACGGCCGTCTCCACGCGATCAGAAGATTGAAGCAGAGTGGACATGATCGAAATATGATCCTTGGCCCAATTCTGTCTCCCGACCTGTGCCAGCAGCTCGTTGGTTGTATCAGCCAACTGCCTCACCTCATCGTTGGAGCGCACATGGATCCGTTGGGACATATTGCCCCCTTTAACGATATCAGAGATGATATGGGTTACTTGAGAGATCGGTCTTACAATGCTCTTGGAAATAATCAAAGCCGCACAGATCGTAATCAGAGCTGCTCCGGCCCACAACGCATACATCATATACAGCAATTGGGTGTTGCTATCCTTCATGTCGTCAATCCTGCTTGTTGTCAGCTCACGTTCTGTGTCTCGGAACGAGAGGAACAACTCGTGAATGGAGTTCATCGCTTGCTGTCCGGGATCGTTGATGAAGAAATGAAGGGCTTCCTCATCTTGTCCAAGCTGTTTCAATTGAACCGCAGGCTGGCCCGCATTGGTAATCCATTCCTGGATATTCTCTTTGATATTGTCCAAATGATTCGCTTGCTCAGAACTTTCGCTTACCAACTGTTACAGCTTGTTGTACTTAATTTGCCAGGACGACAACGCTTGGTTGAACGGCTCCAGATAGGTCTCGTCACCCGTGATAACATACCCGCGTTGACCGGTTTCCATCTCCAGCAAATCCTTCTCGATTTCGTGCGTCAAATTATGTACTTCGATATCATGCTCCTCTATAAAATCCGCCTCTTGCTGCAGTGAAGAGATGCGGTCCGATACAATCCAGAGAAAAGCTCCAAGACATAACAGTATCAACAAATATCCGATTACAATCTTGCTGCGGATATTGATTTTCAGGTTGTTAGACAAGTGGCTAACCTCCCTTGTTCTCTATCAGAATAGGTCTGCTCCTATCCTCATAGTAATTGTTATGAAAATGGTTTACAAGCAAAACCATTTTGCATGATCTCAATGCTACTTTAGTCGTAGGCAGTCAGATTTATAAAATCCAAGCATATGTATAGAGAACAACCCCTGTACAGCTTCTATTGACACATTTAGAAAAGGAGGACCGCTCTTATGATGACCTCTACGGCGCTTACGGCGAATTTACATTGACCCGGCATGTATTCCATCTGAGGAGGCAGGCCGAACGTATAACTGGTCAAGGACACGCCCATGTGTCATCTCAGGAGTTGCCCCTGCTCAAAGGCATGTTCGTGTCAGAAATCCACCTAGGGCGCGGCAAGGTGCTTTCCCCTCATGGTCATCCGGACACCGACGAATTATGCTATGTTATTAACGGAGAAATCAGCTATTCCCTGGTTGATCCGTGCAGCAACCAGGTTCACGCATTACACGTTTCGCCGGGTCAGATGGTACATGCTCCGGTTGGCTGGTGTCACTGGGTTACCTCACTCACCCCTGACACGATTTTGCTATTCATGTATAACGCGGAGCATCCGCACCAGATGGACATTGCCCCGTTATGGTCTCATGCATTGCGTGAAGCAGACCCATTACAAATCAATGACGTCCACACACAACAGCAAGCGGGGCCAATCCTCCCCTCTGTTCCAATACAAGAAAAAATGCAGTCAGTCGTTCAAAAAAGCCCCCTTCCAGCTCCACCCTTAATCATGGCTTCGAACCACAGCAACAAAACCACACACAGCCGATGAGTTGGCCATGTGTGGTTTTGTTATAAGGACGCTTGTTATGTAATGATTCCGAGCGTGTAATTTATACTGCCTGTTGACTGCTTCTAGTCAATATAAAACCTTTGTTCAGGGCGAATTTGCTTCTTCAGCAGACGCAAATCAGCTTCGAGCTTTGCAACGGTTTCCTCAATCTCTTCCGGATTGAGCGCAGGACGTTCTGCTTCTGGCTTAACCCCGGCTCTAAGATCACGAATAATGATCTGCTGCTCCTGCCATTTATCCATAAGATCTGAGATGGTTGCGTAAAAACGCTCATAATCTTGAATGACTTCGTCCAGGAAGGAATCCACTTCCTCCTGATCATAACCCCGCAGCTTATTCGAAAAATTCTTTTCATGGATAGACAAAGCGTCCAGTTGAATGCCTAGTTGCCGAAAAAGCTTTTTCTGTTTATCCAATCGGCGTTTCATGTGTTCATCCATAATGATTTACCTCCAAATATTGGCGCAGCCCGTCTTTAAAGACTTCTCTCTCTATCTTTGTTTATATCATATTAAGCACTGCGATTAAAACACTCCGGGGCTTTTTTGGAGAATGTTCCAAAAGCGATAGGCCGCCATTCCCATAATAAATGTGATTGTTACCAACACATTTCGGGTATTGAAAATACATGGGCAGCTTTTAATGGAGCTAAGCTAGAGAGGAGCGACTTTTGATATGACTTCCATAACAAAACAACAATACAATGAACTTCGACAACGGTTGCTCAGCGATCAGGAACGATTAGAGCAGCAGCTCGAGTCCCATGAGGGAACCAACACGAACAATTCGCTTCGCGATTCAACGGGTGAGCTGAGCGCTGCCGATAACCATCCTGCCGACGTAGGAACAGAGGTCTTCGAACGCGGGCGGGACCTGGCCATTCAAGAAACACTTGCTGACGAGCTGGAGCAGATCCGATCTGCATTACAACGAATGGACCAGGGACAATACGGTACTTGTGCAGAATGCGGACAGGAAATTCCCTATGAGCGGCTGGAAGCCATACCTTATACCGCCTACTGTGTCGAGCATTCTCCCAGACAGGATCTATCCGATAATCGGCCGGTTGAAGAAGATGTTATAACTCCGCCACCCTCCGGAGCAGGTATCAACCGCCAACGAGAAGACGGAAGATTTGACGACGCCGGTGCATGGGAGGCTGTAGAAGACTATGGAACCTCCACATCGCCCGGCATGTCCACTCAGCCTGGACAAGATGACTATAAGAACAATGTATGAACCCGTTCAGCAAAATAGAAGGCAAAGCTGGTACCAAGCCCTTAGGTACCAGCTTTATTTCGGATTCAGGATTCTTCCTTATTCCGAATATTAGAAGCAAAGAACTCGTATTCGTGATATCCTTCGCCTCGTTTCTTTTTATAAGGGGTCAGCATTTTGTCCAGTTCAACAAAGAATTCACGCGCCTCATCCTCACTCATATACACCGAAGTATTGGTTAGCATGGACGTCGTTTCGTCATCTTTACTCATGTTCTTGAAGAAGCGGTCCCTGTTCTGATCGAACAGTTCGGATAATAGTTTGTTCGTCTCCGACCGAATTAATTCCTTAATGACAGGCTCCTCGGAGTTTTTTCCGCGTTTGATCTTTACTGTGCCTGCAAAGGGTTCATAATATTTAGCGATGATACCATTGATCTCTTTCGTGGATACGATTTTAACGAGTCCGATTCTCTCCAATTTCTTCATATGATAATGAACTTTAGCCGGCACGTCGCCGATCTTATCCGCTACTTCCTTCACCGTTGCCGCACGATCCATCCTGTTCAATACATTCAATATCTGGAGCCGATATGGATCTGAATATATTTTGATCTCTTCCAGTGTAGTGAGTTCCATCGTTTCCACACCGTACACCTCAGCTTCACGTTAATTTTTCACTTCTTTTCATTATAGGCCGAGAATGTCGAAATTACAAAACAGCCCAAAGTTTAGATGGCACGGAAACTTCTTTTTCGGATCAGAAACAGCACGGGCAGCATCATCATGAATCCCATCATCATAAAGAGCACCGGAGGCGATTGATGCTCTGCCACAAAGCCTGTGATTACACTGCCCACAGGAATTGCGGCCGTACATAACACCGCCATAAGGGCACTAATCCTGCCGAGCATATGCCTAGGCGTGACTTCCATCAGATAAGTGGATATCGGAGCATTCAGCATGGAAACCGCAAACCCTGTAATGAACATGCACACCGCAGCCGACTCAACCCGGAATGCAGGCATATGCCCTGGAATCCCCAAAGCAAAGTAACCGATTCCGAGCAGTATCGAACCTGACATCATCAAGGTACTCTTTTTGAAGCTCTTGCCGAAGCGCCCGATCCATAACCCGCTGCAGATCATGCCGATCAGCAGCGCCGTTCCGAGCACACTCAATCCTCCCGCTCCCGCACCCAAGGTTTCTCTGACATAAACCGGCTGCAATACATTTAGCGGTGCCAGACAAAAATTATTAATCATGGCGAGAACGGTTGTTATCAACAGCAGTGTATGCTGCTTAACAAACAGGAGAGCTTCTTTAATATCACCTAGGACTGTCTTCTTCTCTTCCACAGACTGTGTAGGAGTTATTCCTACTTCAGCCAAGTCAGCAGCATCCGGATTTGGCATAAAACCGACAATGATGGCTGCAAGGATAAAGGTCACGGCATCAACCAAAATGGTACCCGAGATTCCAATCAGGGCGATGAGCGCTCCCGCAATGGATAAACCGATCAGTTCAGCGCTGCGGCTAATGGAAGAGGAGAATGAATTGCCTGTCAGCAGCTTCTCCTTCGGAAGCAGCCTGGGCACAATGGACGTCTCAGCGGGCCGCGAGAAACACTCGAGCGTTGAATTAATGAAGGTAAACACGAACAAATGCCATACTTCGAGTGAACCCAGTGCATATAAAATGGCGGTTATCGATACCATGAGGCCACGGCTGAGGTAGGTCAGCATCAGGACCAACTTCTTCGGCCAGCGATCCACATAGGTCCCGGTAAATAAACTGAATAGCAATCCAGGCAAGAAGTTAAAAGCGAACAATGTGCCCATTAAAAGCTCTGAGCCTGTAAGCATGTAGACCATCCAGCTGTATGCAATGGAATCCAGTGAATCTCCAAATCGGGTAATCGCCTGAGCAGACAAATAAATCATGTACGGACGAATCTTCAAGAGCTGACCAAAGCCTTGCTTTTCCACAACAGCAGCATTTTGCATTTTCTTATCTCCTCTTCGTAAAATAAATAATTCTGCACGTTAAATTTTTTCGCCTGTTAAAATAATATTTACGTTAAAATTATTTTATCGTTAAATTTATTTTAACGATTTTGGAGGAAAATGCAATAGACAAAAAAATAAACCGCCTGCTTCGGCGATTTATTACTCTGAAGGCCTATTTAGTTGGCTGCGGTTCTATTTGATCTCCACGCGCGATGAGGAACTGGCTGCACGGAGACAAGCTTCAATCGCACGGATGTTGCTGATGGCGTCATCCGGGCCGTACGGTAAAGGAACGCCATCCATCACCGCTGCTGCCATTGCATCTGCCTGCAGAGCAAAGTGATTATAGATGCCTACCTTCTCTTCACGTGATCCCTTGGCGGTATGAACGAATATTTGAGACATATCCTCCATTCTCTCCCATCCGAAGGCAGAAGGCAGCTCAATCCTTCCCTCTGTACCCGCGATTTCGAGCGAGCATCTGGAATAGGTCCACATCCCGCAATCAAATGTCAGACCCAATCCATGATCGAATTCCATCATCCCGTGAACCATCATGTCTACACCGTCGTGCTCCTCCGAGAAAAAGGCATGGGCTGTCACGGCTTTAGGCTCCTGCCCGTAAATCATCCGGGCAGCGGATATGGGATAACACCCCACATCATATATCGAGCCTCCGCCCATATCCTTGCTGTATCGCACATTGTCTTTATCCTCTGCATTGTTGAAGGTAAAGGATCCATGGATTCCGCGGAGCTGCCCGATTTCACCGCTTTCGATGATTTCCCGCACACGCGCATGCTTGGGATGATACCTGTACATAAAGGCTTCCGCGAACAGCACGTTGTTGGCTTGAGCAACATCGGCCATTTCACGAACATCTTCCTCCGTCAGTGCTGCGGGTTTTTCACACAGAATATGCTTTCCGGCCTGTGCGGCTTTAATCGTCCAGGGTTTATGAAGGTGATTCGGTAGAGGAATATACACCGCATCAATGTCCGGATCATCCAGAAGCTCCTCATAGGAACCATAGTATTTATCAATATGATAGCGTTCCGCGAGCTCACTTGCTTTTTCGGCATTGCGGCTTGCGACCGCCCCGACTTCACAGCGTTCCGATTTCAATATGCCGGGTATCATGGAGTTTCTTGCAATTCGAGCAGTACTCATAATCCCAAAGCGCAGTTTTTTGCTCACGAGGTCATTCCTCCTTCTGCTATATTCCATACGAATGTGTATTCAATAATTATCGTTAACCGCTTTATGAAGTATCCCCAAACATCGATCCAAATCACTTTTAACTTGCTTTTTATAAAGCTTGGCTTTCTCAGCACCGTCATCGGTAAAATGATAGAGTACGATTTCCTGAAAATCGACCCGCGGATCGTTCCCCTTCAGCTGCTTGGTACGGTATAGAACCCCCTCCTGCACCAACTCATGCAGAGCTCGGTAGATTTCGCTTTGCGGCGGTGAATACCCATGGCTCTTGAAGTCCTGACGCAGTTCTTCCAGCATTTGATATCCATATCCGCGCTGCTGCTCCACCATGGTAATGAGATAAACTTTGATAAATGCTCGCTGCGCAATCATAAATGCCATCTGGGCGCCTCCTTTTTCTACAGAGCTATTTGTCCCCATACTTTCCTCATTATAACCCACAGTTTCCCAGTTTGCACAATAGGAGGCATCCTCTTCTTTTTAAACCAGGAAGGGGTGGATTGAAACGTGGAAGGCTGCTATGAGAGCTGAATGGAATCGGGAGTCTCAATCCATTAACTATTGTGAATTTTTCATATATTGAAATAACATAATTTATAATTTCTCACATGTTGTTGATTGGTTCGTTGATGCAAGGTTCGGCAGGCGGTGTTCATAAAAAAACCACCCCTCAGGGTGGTTTCTAGCATTCACATGCCCGTTGTTGATGAATGAGACGGACTGGATGGCTGCAGGGTTCGATTTTTTCTTTTTCCGGTCATTCCGACCAGCCACTTGCCGAACGGTAGCATAGCCAGCAGGCGTGTTGCCCCATAGGCCACAGCCGCACTGATGAGCCACGAAGAAAGGATCCGAATCAGAGGAGGCATGCTGATCAGCCATGATTCGTCAACGACATAGCTTATACGCAGTGTCAACAGATGCATTAGATAAGCTCCATAGGAATACAGTCCGACGGAGGTCAGGATTGAATTCACCCTCGCTCCTCCCTGACGGCAGATCCAGCCGGTCACATCGTACATAACCAATATGGAACTGATCAGGAATACCGACATCATCGGCCGCAGCAGAGACAGCGAATAGAACGTGATCGCTCCATTCTCCGCGGAACGGATTTCATTCACTGCCTGGATGAGCATCCATCCAAACAGGAACAGAAAGATCAGCCATATTCCCGTGCGTGCCTTCTGGATCCATTTTTTCCAGGATGTATGGTACAATCCCGCCGCTGCCCCCAGCGCAAAATAAAAGAAATAATATAGTGCATTTCGATCCGCATAGGTTGTAAACAGCTCACTCCACACGGGAATGTCCAAGCTTCCCATCCATCGGCCAATATCGCTGATAACCCCTGTTAAGCCCACATACAGCAACCCGGACAAGAGCAATATGGTCAACTGGGTTCTCCATCCCCATCGCTCCTTGATTCCCAATATGGCGGAACGGAACAAAGGATACAGCAGATAAAATTGAAACAGCATAATGATATACCAAAAATGCGAGCTGGATTTTCCGGTTAACAGTACTCCCCCAAGATATTTCCAATCCTCTGCCTGGGTAGGGTTGAACCTATTATTGATCAGCAATGTGATCAGTGTCCATACAGCAAACGGAATGTAGATATCACCAAAGCGCCTCTGTATGAACCGGCCATAATGCAATGAACCTTTATCATTATAAAACAGCACCATGCCTGTTATAAAAATAAAGACAGGTACTGCGAACTTGGTCGCCATAAGCAGAACCGCCATCAAAATCCCATCTCCGGTGGTCATACCCGGTTCCACGGTATAATGCGCTATGGAGTGCTGCAAGACTACGGCCAGAAAAGCAATCCCTCGCAGTCGTTCCACTTCCGGTATTCTTTCTCTGGACATTCCGCTCCCCCTTTACGCTGTCTTTCGTTCATCCTAACACACCTCATTGTAAGGGAGACTAACCCCGATCGGGTAATCCAAATTCTTACTGATCCAGATGGTTTGAGCAACAGACATCTGCCTGTATTCATATGTATCATAACAAAACCCGGCTCCTTGCGGAACCGGGTTCGGGTTAACCTCTTACAGCAAATACGTTCCTCGCGGCGGCAGCTTGTCGTCCCGATTCTGATCAACGGCCCCATACTGGTCCTCATTCCTGTAATCGTAGTCGCGGAATATATCGTAAATGCCTGTGTTCTCTTCGTCAGCATCCACGAGTACCAATATTCGTCCTTGCTCTACATAGGATTCATATTCTTTGGCCTCATCCTCCGGTATGCCAAGACCGATGAAACCGCCGACAAGCCCTCCGGCCCCTGCACCCACCGCTGCTCCTGTAAGCGTAGCGGCAATAGGTCCTGCAGCAAGAATGGGTCCTATGCCGGGAATCGCCAAGGCTCCAAGACCTGCCAGCAAACCAGCGGTTCCACCCAGAATGCCACCTGTTGCTGCACCAGCCGCCACCCCTTCAGGTGCCATCGTACCTGTCTGTTCAGCAATCAGTTCAGCTTCGCGTTTATCCTTCGCTATAATGGATATGGCATCATTCGGAACCCCGTGACGCTGCAGCTGCTCAATGGCCTGAGCCGCTTCTTGCTCCGAACGGAATACACCTACAACTTTCTTCTCCATGTTAAACCCTCCTTCATCGGTGGTTGTTCATATCTAACATTACCCGAGGGTACGAGGATTTAAACCTGGAGCCTTGCGTTGTTAAGCCTTGGGTCTGGTCCGATGGGTCGCGATTGCTTCCAGCGGATCATCCGGCCAATAATGTTTAGGGTATCTTCCTTTCAAATCCTTTTTGACCTCAAAATATCCGTTCCGCCAAAAGCTTGACAGGTCTGAGGTCACCTGGACCGGTCTTTGGGCGGGAGACAGCAGATGCAAGGTCAGCGCCACCTTGCCTCCGGCAATGCGCGGCGTATCCTGTAAACCGAACATCTCCTGGAGGCGAACGGCCAGAAATGGCTGTTCGGGGTCACTGTAATTAACCGGGATCATGGAACCGCTGGGTACCCTGATATGGGTCGGTGCTTCTTTGTGCAGCAACTGCTTCTTCTCCCAGCTGAGCATATGCTCCAAGAGAGTTCCCGGTGCAAGCCGCCTGATATCATTTCGATTCCGCAGCCCATTCAGATAAGGCAGCAACCACTCATCCGCACGGTCCATCAGGCCTTCATCCGATACATCCGGCCATGAACCATCCCGTTCATGCCGAAACATGAACGCCATTCGTTCCCTAAGCTGCAGCGCGGCCTTGCTCCACTGAAACAATCCAAGTCCCTCCTGCTGAACGCCCTGCAATAATGCCAGCGCCGTTTCTTCTCCTGTCGGATTCGGATAGGCTTGCTCCTTGATGACCATGGCTCCTAGCTTCAGCTTCTGTCTTGCCCTGATGCTTCCTGATACCGCATCCCATATAACTTCCTTATGGCTTTCCATCTCGTTGCGGTAATACTTATCCAGAAAGCGCTCATCCAGTTCCGCGGCAAGCTGTATGTTCCCATCCGCCCCTTGATCATCAACGGCAGCCACTACCACATACCGGGCTCGGCTCAGGGGCTGCATCGCAGGGAATTTCACTCCCCTTCCACTGCGCATCAGGAACCCGCTTCCGCCCCGGTTCTTAGCCATCCGGTCAGGATAGGCAAACGACAGCAGAAGCCCGCACAGGTCAAGGTCCCCCCGTGTTGAATACGCGATATCCAGCTGTGCGTGGAGTTTCTTAATTTCCTGTCTCATTCGCTGTATAACAGCTTCCTCGCTTCTGTCTTGTGAATGGTATGACTGAGAGCCCTGCTCATAAGAGAGAATTCGTTCAACACGTGAGCGCAAATCCTGATCCTGTATCGCTTCATTTCGGCGCATTATATCCCGTTCCTGAAGCAGAACGGCTATCCGGATGGCCAGTGATGCTTCGTCCATTTCTTGTGCCCTCAGAAGCATATGAGCCAGTCTCGGATGAAGTCCAAGCCTGGCCATATCGTGCCCGTGCCCGGTTATACTGTCCGAATCATCCAGAGCCGACAGCTCCTTCAGTAACGTTTGACCTTGGGTGTAAGCGATCTGAGGGGGTGCATCGAGCCATGCAAGCTGCTTCGGATCACGAGTGCCCCACGCTGCCAATTCCAGGGCAAGCGGTGCCAGATCCGATTCGCAAATGGCCGGCGTGGTGTGCTCCTGCAGGTGGCGGTGTTCCTCCTCGCTCCACATGCGATAGCATACGCCTGCGGTTACCCGCCCTGCTCTCCCTCTTCTCTGATCTGCGGAGGCTTTGGACAGTCGTCTCGTAATCAATTGCGGCAGTCCCGTTCTCGGAGAGAATATCTCCGTCCGCATATATCCGCTGTCCACCACCGTTTTGATCCCTTCAATCGTAATGCTGCTCTCGGCAATACTTGTGGACAACACGATTTTACGTCTTCCGGCTGCATCAAGTTGGATTGCTGCATCCTGCTTCTCAGCCGGAAGCGCACTATACAGCTCACGTATGACCACATCATGGCCTAGACCCGTTCTTACTAATTCATCAGCCGTTCGCCTGATCTCTCGAGCACCTGGCAAAAACACCAGGATATCGCCTTGCTGTTCAGCCAATGCACGATGAATGACCATCGCTGTGCCTCTATGTATCTCGTCCAAGCCAAAGGAGCGCAAATAGTGCGTGGATACGGGAAAAGCCCGCCCCTTACTAACGATAACCGGCGCGCTGCCAAGGAGCTCCGCAACCGATTCAGCTTCAAGCGTTGCCGACATGATGAGCAATCGTAAATCTTCGCGCAGCGCTCCCTGTGATTCCAGCGCAAACGCCAAGCCTGTATCGGCCTGTAAACTGCGTTCATGAAATTCATCAAATATGATCATGCCGATGCCGCTTAACTCCGGATCATCCTGCAGCATGCGGGTCATGACACCCTCCGTCACAACTTCAATCAGGGTATCCTTTCCGATTCGGCTATCCATCCGAACCCGATACCCGATCGTCTCGCCTACACTCTCTCCCAGCGAGGATGCCATATAACTCGCGGCGGAGCGCGCAGCAATCCTTCTGGGCTCCAGCATAATGATTCGCTGTCCCTTAAGCCAAGGTTCATTCATAAAGGCCAATGGCACTTGCGTGGTCTTGCCTGCTCCCGGTTCCGCGATCAGAACGGCAGCCGTTCCTGTAGATAAAGCCATTTTCAATTGTGGCAGTACTTGGTGAATGGGAAGTTCAGTCATGGATACATCTCCGTTATCCTCTTCATATAATTCCTTAATTATATAAGACACCTCCACTGCGTCAAGTGGACCCTTGGCGAGAACAGAGGCTGCTGGCAAGAAACGATGTAAATACGCTACAATATGTGAATAACATACATCGTCAGATTCTGGGTAATCCATCCGATCCATTTCGTCAGAAGGTGATATATATGGAGCAGCACACCCCCATTCGCGGCCGCTTTGCGCCGACGCCATCCGGAAAAATGCATATTGGCAATGCATTGACCGCCTTGCTCGGCTGGCTGCAAATAAGAAGTATGAACGGACAATATATTCTTCGCATCGAGGATATTGATACACAGCGTTCCCGCGAGGAGCTTACGGTTGAAATCCTGAGGGATCTGGAATGGCTCGGTTTGGATTGGGATGAAGGCCCGGGCCGTGACGGCGACTACGGGCCTTACCATCAGGCGGCACGCCAGGCATTATACGAGAGGGAAATTACGAAGCTGCAGCACAATCATCAGCTGTATCCATGCTATTGCAGCAGGGCAGATATTACGGCTGCATCCCAAGCACCGCATGGCATTGCATCGGAAGGCCTCCGTTACCCCGGGACTTGCAGATATTTATCTGAAGAAGAAGCCACAATCAGGAAGCTGCGCAAAAAGCCTTCGCTGCGAATGAAGGTCCCGCAGCAGCGAGTATCTTTTATCGATGGCATCGCCGGGGCACAGTCGTATCTGTTATCCGATGGAGGGGATTTCGTTGTTCGCAGGGCAGATGATATGATCTCTTATCAGCTTGCAGTTGTCGTGGATGACGCGCTGATGGACATTACTCATGTGCTGCGAGGAGCTGACCTTCTGGATTCCACCCCCCGGCAGCTTCTGTTATACCAAGCGCTGGGTTATGAGCCTCCTCAGTTCGCCCACACTCCTCTGATGGTCGATGCCGAGGGCAGAAGGCTGGCTAAACGAACCCGCGGATTAAGCCTCTCTTTTTTACGCGGACAAGGCGTTAAGCCGGAACGGGTTATTGGGTGGTTAGCCTGGACCGCCGGTCTGCTGGAAAAGCCGGAACTTGTTACTCCTGCAGACTTGATCTCGTTGTTCGACCTGTCAAAAATACCGTCTTCCCCGATAAAAATATCGGATGAAACAAGGCAGCAGTTATTCGAAACATAAAAAAACAATCAGCGCCTGCGCTTTCGTTCTTGTGATAAGAAGAAAGGCTGGCACTGATCTGTTATTCCTCACGGGTTAAACGGTCTCTGACTTGGGTTTCATACTGCGCAAAAGCGCTATTGGCGCTAAGCCCGCGCTGTTCCATGAGCAGCTGAAGTCTTAACTGCTTTTCATTCAGCTTGCGTCGAAGCTGGTCCTGTTCACCCTCATTCCGGGCAGCTCCGAGCAGATCGTACAGCTGAACACATTCCTTGCGCAGCGTCACTTCTTCGGGCACATAACCTGCATTCTTCATGATTCGATAGGACATTCTCATATCTTCGGGTAGGTGAGACAGATCATCAATGGGCAGCTTCTTGCCGGCAAACGGCAGATTATCCAGCTCTCCGTTACGAACCGCTTCTTCAATCTTCTGCTCCGCCAATCTGGAAAAAACGCTCATAATGGCATAATCTCCTCCTTGTACCTTGATCATCCTTATCTTATATCAGAGCCGCACGGATTCCAAGTACTACATGGTGAAATAAGCAGAGTCCTAACGTGAAGCTCCTCATGATGATCATATCTACAGGAGCGATTCCGCTCCATCAATGAATATTTGCGCCCCTGTAATATGCTTTGATTGATCCGAAGCCAAAAACGCCACCAAATCCGCAACCTCCTCCGGTTTACCGGGTCCATCCGACAGCGGCTGGCTTCCCTCCGGGTATTCAACCGGAATCACGATCTCCTCCAGATCCCCTTGTTTCTTCGTGCTTTGATCAATGTTGGTCGATATCGCGCCAGGACAGATTACATTTACCCTGATCTTGAATTGGGCCAGCTCCAATGCAGCCATCTTCGCAAAAGCCACCTGTCCTGCCTTGGTTGTGCTGTAGGCACTCATTCCAAAGTTGGAGAAGGTTCGTGTCCCATTTACGGAGCTGGTGATGATGATGCTGCCCTGTCCCCGCTTCTTGAGGTGTGGGATCGCATATTTGACCGTCAAAAACGTACCGTTCAAATTCACGTTGAGCGTCTTGGTCCATTCCTCCAGCTTCATGTCATCGATAGGAGTCATCACGCCGTTGATGCCTGCATTGGCAAAAACAATATCGATTCCGCCAAAAATCTCTACGGTTTCCAGAATAGCCTTCTCCACTCGGTCAGGATCTGTTGTATCCACATCGAAGGCTCTGGCAGATCCTGCCTGCAACTGATTGATTTCCGCTTCCACTTTGTTCGTACGGTCATCGAGCAGATCGAACAGCGCCACGTTTGCACCTTCCTTTGCCAATAAGACTGCCGCAGCCTTGCCGATCCCAGAACCTGCACCCGTGATGATGGCGGTTTTTCCTTGAAAACGTCCAAATCCTTCATTCATCATTAACACGCTCCTTTTTCTTCGTAATCCTTATACATTCATCTGTCACAAGATTACCCAAAAGTGCCTGTTTTATAATCATGTTTTTCAATTTAGCCGCAGCATCATGACCATCAACGAAAAAAAACCGGCCCTCGAAAGGTCCAGGTCCGGTTAATCGTTAACATTCTGTTGCATCCATATAACTACCACATGAATTCCAAGAAGGAAGCGTCATCTTCCAAACCATCCGTATGAAGGGCATTCATCAGCACCTGAACCTGTTCATCCGGAATATGCTCCATCACAGCATCCAGGTCATTCAAGCCATCACTGTATAACTGCAGGCGATATTCGCTCTCATGATCCAGTCTGCTGCTATACACATGCGGCTTGCCTCCTACTGGACCGATGCGGGATGACCAGCGTTCCGCCGTACGAAAATGGTCTCCGAATAGAGAGGTCAATTCCCTCTGCTTATGCCATAAGCGCACACGAGAATCGCCCTGCCAGGCCAGCCATAGCCTTCCTTTGCGGCGAAAGCGCGTGGGAAGCTCGATACGCCCGCAAATATACATCGCTTCGCTTCCCATGCGCTGTTTCTCTTCCAGAACCTCGCGAAGCAGCTTAGGTGTAGCGGAATCTACTGAAAGATCGCGCAGCTCCCGATCCGCTTCGAGCGATAGATCCTTCAGCTTGCGTTCCAGCGATGCGGAGGAGAGCTCCTCCTGATTCTCCAGCCATTCCATAAGCCCCTGACCCAACAGGCGCGAGGCTACATCCCCACGGTAGCTCAGTCCGACGCCGTCACACAGCACAAATCGGCACACATCTTCGTTCAGTGAAAATGCCAGGAAATCCTGTCCCTTCTCGGACAGCTTCACCGATTCGGCCGCCCTACCATAAGCATAACGACATGTAAATAGATCACGAATCCTCGTAAGCGGCTCTTCCCCGGTCTGTTTACTCTCGTAATAATACGTCGATGTCGGAGACTTCTTCCGCGCTCCCCAAGAATCCATGCTTCCAGCATATGATCGCTTCATATTCTTACCTCACCGGCGTGGCTGCCGACATCTGGAATCCGATGGATACCAGCTCCGAGCATGTGCCCGGAAGCATCATCAGGGCGCCGGGACTCAGCTGATAATCAGCTTCGAGCAGCATTTCACGATAGCTTTCAGGAAGAACCGAGGACATCATTTTAAGTTTTCGCGCGTGCTCATCCTCCAATGATGTGTCCGTCAAGATTCCCTTCCAGCGACGAGGTTCAGTGATCGGCTGGTTCATCAGATGATCGGATATAAATATATTCTCGACAAGCACGTTCCCATCCGGAACGCTCATGCTCATAATCCGGCGGGCAATCGGTTCTGGATCATCTCCTGTCGACACTCCATCTGTCATATGGCACACAAGCGGTGCAGGACAATCCTGCATATTCGGAATTTCCGATTGCAGAATTTTCTCTGCCTGAAGAAAGGCTTTAGCCGAATCAGAGAACCTCTTTGGCGTCAAATCAGGCAGTGAACCAATTGCCGCAATCTCGTCAATGCCCTTAATTCCGTTCAACAAATCATATACATCATCGCTATAGGCAAGTATGGCAATCCGGTACCGTGGTGTTAACCGGTTACCCTTGGTCGAACGGAATACCATTTGCCGAATGGCCAGGGATAATGCTTCGTAAACCACGTCGATCCGCCTGCGGTCCTCCATCAGCATATTCATAGATGCGCTGATATCAATCAAATATATGATGAGCGCTGGCGTGCGCTGTGAAGCCTGTATGGTATAGTTCATCGTGAATAACATTCACCCCTGCATTTCGTTATGTTTGCTTCTTTTACAGTTTTGGTATCCAGTGACTGTCGTCACTCATGAATTTTTGCAAATTGTTGCGGCGACTGCTCATTTTGCCAACGGTCTTATAATAGGACTGATCCTTGTTATATAAATTAATAAATTCATGAGCAGCGTTCCTGGCCCGGTCTTTGTTGCCGGCTACCTGTGCATTGTATGCCTTATTGTATAAGGCAACCAGTTCCACAACGTTCTGGGAACGCTGCTTCTGGAGCTGGGCCGCCTGCGCTTGCTGAGCCGCCTTGGCTTGTGCCTTGCGATTTGCCTCGGCCTCGACTGCTGCCTGAGCTGCCGCCTTGGCAGCTGCTTCATCCTGCGCGGCCTTCTTCTTGTTCTCTTCCTGCTGCGCTAGATAAGCCTCGTATTTGGCCTGGTTATCGTATTTTTCTTGCAGCTCTTGTTTCTTCTTCTTCTCTTCTACGGATGCCAGGTAAGCATCATACTTCGCCTGCTTATCATACTTGGCTTGAAGATCGGCTTTTTCCTGCTCTTTACGAGCCTGCTCAGCTTCCGCCGACTTCTTGGCTTCCTCTTCCTTCAAACGCTCCGCTTCCGCGATTTTTGCTTCTTCTTCCTTCTTGGCCGCTTCTTCCTGCTGCCTCCGTGCTTCTTCCTCCTGCTTGCGAATGGCTTCTTGCTCCTGCTGCGCCTGCTGCTCGGCTAAAGCCTCCGCATCCATTTGCCTGCTCTCTGCCTTCTCAGCCAAGATCTGATTGACCGTAATCGCCGAACCAGCCAATATGACAAGTGCAGCCGCACTTGAGATCATAAATTTACGAGATAGTAACAGTGCCTTGAATCCTTTGTTCGATGTGTCTTCGACCGGTCGAAGCTGCTCCTCCAGCCCCTGAATCGCAGCGGCGAGCTCCACCTCAAGCGGACTGTCCTTCTTCACAAAATGATACGCGGAACGGAATATTTCCAGCGCACCTGATAAATTACCCGCCTTCTCCAAGTCACGGGCTTGATGGAACAGCCGTCCAACCACATTATCATTAACTTCTCTTGTACCCGGCTCGATCCCTAGCGATGCTATAACCTCTGCAGGCACTTCCTTCGAACGTTCTGGCGCGGCTTCTCCCTCGTCGGAAGCATTAGCCGCTGCGGCAGCGGCTGATGCGGCTGGAATCTCTTCCACCACTTCTTCCTCGCTCAAAGTAGACAACGCAATGAGCCACTCGCCGAATGTCGGACAACTGCTCAAATCCTGACTGTCCCATGCTCTGCCGAACAAGTCTGAAATCCGTGCACCCCAACGCTGACCCAGCGATTTTTTCAGCAGAAAATATCGTTCGCAAGGTGTCTGCATTTCATGCTGGTCAAAATAGCTCTCGCCCCATGCCCGATTCACGATGGCCGAATCGCTCCAGCCCAGCATTTCCGCAATGATGACAGCCCCTGCAAAACGGTCAGCATATGCACTCCATAGCCCACTGTGCACCGTCCGATGAGCCGCATAACCTGGCGAGCCAGCCAGCAAAACATCGGGGCGGTCCATTTTGGGACTGTACATCTGCTCGACATCTACAAGCTCAACGGCGGCCGTGCCCTCCGGCAGCTTCACTTCCGAAAAAAACGGAAGCATGACATTCGGCGCAGACAGATCGCAATGCGCTAATCCACGCTGCTCCATGCTCGAACCAATAGCTGCCAACGCCTTGGCCAGCATCAAACTTTCAGAACGTCCCAGATTACGCTGATCACTGATAACGTCAAACCAAGTGCAGCCATGTATCCATGGCATAATGACCGCGTACAGCAAATCCGGATATTCCGCTATCAAATCTCCGTTTCTTTCGGGAGTGAGCACCTCTCGGCTGCTTACTTGCAATCCCGGAATCTCGCGATAACTGCCCATATGCTCGGATTGATAAACCATAGCCGGAATTCTGAATTTCGGAAAAAACACTTTAAGCGCTTTGGCCTCATGCAGCTCCCCATCAACAGGAATCAGCTGGTAAACAATGCCTTGCCTCCCTGCCTGTGCATAAGCTACGCCAGGTGCTGCGGGATGTTGTCCTACTGTATAAGCCCTTCCATTTACAACAATCCCATCGCCCGGGTTTGGCTGAAATGTCATGAACATCACCCTCTCTATAACTCCATTACCAACCTATATGCTCGATTAAACGGCAAGCCGTAAATTTTAGACAAAACAAGCTGGATTGCAAGAAAACCGGGTTATCTACCACCCGGTTTATTCTGCCTATTAAACTATTATAATGCAAATGCGGCCGAATGAATATTAACGGGATTCGTCAGCCATACGGAATTTCTGAGCGATCGCTTTCAGCTCGTTGCTGATGCTGTCAAGGGTTTGTACGAAGGAGTTCATCAAGCGGCTTGCCTCCTGGAATTCCTGGAAGAAGCGCTGCTTCGTCATACCGTCCCATTGACCTTCCATTCCGTTGATCGATTGAGTCAAGCTGTTGACGATCTGCTGACTTTGATCACCGCTTTGTTTAAATTGGTTCGCTACTTGCTCCACTTGTTCTGGCGTTATTAAAATACGTCCTGCCATTTATGTAACCTCCTTGAAATTCAATTTCTGGTGACACTTGACATCTTAGCCCAATAGACTTGGTTTATCAAAATGTCCTCAGACCTAATTTCCAGTTACCCTGCACGCCCCAATTTGAAACTTTTACCATCTTGATTTTCCCAAAAAAGCAGGGAAATTAGTTAGCAATTCCAAACGAAGAAGGATCCGTAAAGGTCCAACCCTGACCGGACAAAGCCGCTTGTTTAGCCGAATTTCCGTTATCCCCACTTGTCATGCCAACAGCAGCCGCTACGGAACTCGGATTCGAAATAACAGTAGAAGAGTTTCCATAATCCGGCAATATTGATAAACGTCCATCCATACCGGAGGCAGCAAACAGCGCTGTCGGCGATACGGTATTTACGATCGCATGCTCCAAAATGGTATGGTACTGATGATCCGTTTCTTGAAACTGATCGGCTTTACTTTGAAGATGCTTGCCCAGTTGAGCAAGAAGAACTCCCAGATGCTCTCCTAAACTTCGGGCAGACTGCCACTCATCGATAACCGCCGCTTTGAGAGACGTCTCCCAGACGAGTGAATTCATTGCTTGGTTGAGCGTTCTCGTTATCGCCAAATATTCATCGCCACTATGCTGCAGCTGACGGCTTAACGTCCGGAGAGACTCCGGCTCGACAGAAATACGCATTGGTCCTCACCTTTCATACAGGCTCTGTTACTGTTTCAGCCACATGAGAAGCATATGACGAAACTGCTCTTTGGTCGCTGGTGCTGCGGTTAGCCAGTCCTGGTCTCCCTCCAGGCTCATACGCAGCAGCCAATTCATGGACTCGTTCACTATAAAAGCTGCATTCTGACTTTCCCAGCTGTTTCCGTTCCAAATCGATAGCTGGAGTTCCCCCGAAGATACCTTGTTCTTCATACATTTCGCGAGCGCAATGGAACCCTCGGCATCATCTGTCAGTCTCGCTAAACGATCACTGATATCATCGCTTTTCTGTTCGGAGGCAGAGGTATAAATATCTCCGAACTCCTTTCGGCTGAGCAATAAAGCCGGGATATCCCCCCAGTTCTGATCGCTTAGCGCCAGATCCTCCACCAGATGATTGCAGGTTTGTTCGATTGTTCCGAGTTCACTAAGCATGTAACGCCGGTTATCCTCACCGCTCCTGCATACTTGTATAACTCGTTCGTCCGTTACATGTATATATCCTTCAAACGACGAACCCTGATTTTCATACTTTAACCAGCACGCACGTTCCGCAAGTCCGGCAATCGCCACTCGTGAGAAGACATCAGGTGGAATCGACAATTCCCCGCCTTCCTCTTGAATCAAATATTGCTTGCTTAGGAGCGATTGTTTGGCTTTTTCCCATTCAACCGCGATTTCTTCGGTTAAGTATCCTACGAAAGGATCTTCTACACCAAGTAATCGGTCCGATCCGATAATTCCAGCCAAGAAGAAAAATTCCTTGTCGTTCAGTGTGATCGTTTCTTGTTTGGAAGCATGAATTGTCAACATTATGAGCCACCTCCCCTCAAACTACAACATGCCATCGGTCGCGAATTTCTGTGACCCATCTCTGGGCATTCCATTCGTCATCGAACGGAACTGCGCCTTTTATTCTGGAAAATTTTCGTTTTACGTAGTACCCTTGTCCCGGCGGAAGAATTTTTAGTCCTCCAGGACTATTCGAAGACTCGGAAAAAGGAATTCTGAAGAACGATAAATCGTTTGAATCCAAAGTCCCGAATAAAAATCCGTTCTGTGCAGCCTTAATATCCGTAAACCAGTCCACGCCATACGTCGGGAAGTCGGCCGGAACGCCAGCAACAACGACATGAACCCGGCGGTCTCTTCCCTGTCTTACGATGGCGGACAATTGGTCCTTCAAGGTGAAATCAGAGAGCTGCTTGCTCAGAACATCAGCATCATCAATCATAAGCAGGATAGCCGGGTCTTCCCCGTCCTTCGATCGGGTCTGAACCCGTTCATGAAGGCCCGAAATGAGTGGTGCCAGATCCTCCTCATTCTCCGCATGTCCTCTGACATGCGGAAGATGGTTCATCCGGCTTAGCCCGCTGCTGCCATAGCGCGTGTCTACCGTATAGATTTCCAGCTCATCCGGTGACGTATAATACGCAAGCGATAGCATCCAGCTAAGAAGGAATGACGTCTTGCCGCCTTCCATTGGACTTGCAACGATAAAATGCGGCCCATCCTCAAGATTGATCGCAAAAGGCGTCAAATCATCCGTCGTCACGCCGACCGGAACCTGATATTTCTCCATGCCTGCACTTTCATAAGGATGTTGAACTTTAAGCAACTGGTGAAGCGGAATTCTGTCAGGCAGCGATTCAATATGCGGCGCATGTTCCCCTTGCCACGATTCATGATGAGCACGAATGCTATCGCGAAGCGCTGCGGAACGGCGTCCTTCGTCCTGACCTGAAGCCGGCAGTGCCGTTTGGAATTCAAGCGGCGGCACTTGTCCTTTGACCAGGCCTCTCCCGGGAGGAAGCTGGCTTGGAACTCGTGCAGGACGTCCTACCGCATAATAATAATCAGCCGGGTCGGCGAGTTCATACGATACCGCCTGCGAAATATTGCTCCGGACTTTCTCAAACATATCCGATATCCGATTGGCGGTTATCACGAATGTGATTCCCAAACTTCCACCCTCTCGCAGCAAATATTCCAGCATATCATTCTCATCGGGATATGAGTTCCGGAAGTTTAGATACCCATCAATAATCACGACTATTTGAGGAACTGCGATTGCATTCGACCGGCGATATGACGCAACGGTTTTCACTCCCGCATCAGCGATCATATCCTTCCGCAGGGCCGCGGTTTTCGCGAGAAAACGGAACAAACGCTTGATCCGATCCTCCTCTTCTGCGGTCATGACCGCTCCGATATGAGGCAGTCCTGCAAAGTCCCGCATCATCCGACCCATATCCACGATATAGCCGTGCCAAAAGTCCGGGTTGTACCGACGGGCAAGGGACATCAGCATCGTCTGGATGAAGGTGGTCTTTCCGAGGCCCGGCATTCCGTAGACTGCCCAGTGCCCTTGTTCCAAATTTAAGACCAGCGGCTTTTGACACTGATTAGGCAGGTCATCAACTATCCCGACATAAGATGTAAGGGTCCATTCACAGAATGGATCCGTCTTTTCAAATTCCATACCGGACTCAATCGCATCCAAATCCAGACTTTCGGGAAGCGGAGGCAGCCATGGTCCCTGAAGTCGGGCTATCCCTTGTTGTCTTGCTACCTCAGCCACATGATCGATAAACACTTGCAGCTGTTTAGGCACTTCAAGATGGGCTCCTATCGAGGGATTCGAAGCAAGCAGGGGTTCTGTCCTGCCGTTGATCCTCACCTCGCGTATTACCACAGCGCCAGGTGTATCCTTCTCTTCAATATAAGGAGCACCGCTCCAGGCATACTGCATTTCCTCAAACACTTCGTCGCTGCCGACTTGGAAATAACCTCTTCCCGGCTTGTTGATCCAGGCTGCGTTCGGAATCTTCAACATGTCCCGGCTGTCTCCCTCGCTTTGCACTCGAAGACAGATCCTAAAGCGCGAATTACTCCAAATTTTATCATCTACAACCCCAGCCGGTTTTTGTGTTGCAAGAATAAGATGGACACCGAGCGTTCGCCCGATCGCCGCAATGCTGATTAATTCATCCATGAATTCCGGTTGATCTTTCTTCAGCTGAGCAAACTCATCAATAATAATAACGAGATGGGGCAGCGGTTCGCCGTGGCGGCTGCGCAGCAATTTGTAATACTCGTCAATATGCTGCAAATTGCCCGCATCATTCAAGATTTTCTGTCGGCGGACAAGCTCGGCCTTAAGCGAAACCTTTGCCCGTTCGATCAGATTGTTATCCAGATTGGTAATCGTACCTACAACATGCGGCAAGTTTACAAACGTATTGGACATGCCGCCGCCTTTATAGTCAATAAGCATAAATGCTAGGTCATGTGGATGGAATTCGGATGCCAGTGAAGCAACAATCGATTGAATGACCTCACTTTTGCCAGAACCCGTCGTCCCTGCAATGAGACCATGCGGTCCATGTCCTTGACGTTCTATTTTATCATGAAGATTCAAATTAATCTTCTTTCCGCCCGCGCGGACACCCATGGGAACGGGCAATGAGTCCGGATAACGGTTCTGCTGCCATCGTCTGTGCACATCCAGATCGTTGATTCTCTGAATATCCATCATTTCAAAGAGAGGCAGAACGCTAGGGATATCGGATGCAGAGGATCGTTTCAACCGGATCGGCGCCATATAACGGGCCAAGGCTTCAATCTGGTCTTTGCTGATCTGATGTGACTGGAACGATTGCCTGGAGACGGTGCCATCCTGTTTCTTAATGGTATAAGCTGCCTGCTCACGCTCTACCTCCACAATAAGCTGGCAGTGCATCGGCAGGCTTTCCTTCCGGTCAGACAAAACGATCGTGACCACATCAGCTGCATCACCGTCTTCCAGCAACAGAGGAAGCAGCGGTTCTTCCTCGATTAATTGGGCAGCGGATAAAATTACAACGTATGCAGGTGTCTCGATCGATTTCTTGCCATGCTCGGAGCGATTGTTCTTACGACGGTATAAATGCGTAAACAGCTCATCTGCAAGCTGATGCGCATTACTGCGCCGATCAGCAAGATAGCGGCTGGAGCGGTCATCATCCCATGTGTGCGGAAGCCATCGCAGCCACTGCCACTCACTCGCCTCTTTCTCCTCATAGAACGCGGCAATCTTCACTTCGTCCGGCGAGTGTCTTACAGCGGTTTGGGCCATCATGACACGAAGCATATTCAGTACCCGATCTCTTCCGCCAACAATCCCTATCACTTTGGATTCGAACAGGGGCAGAGCAATCGATGCCTCGTCAACCGTCTGAAACTCCGCAGACAGCAATTCAGCCGCCTCAATCAACGGGTCTTTGTCATATCCATCCGCACGGGGAGGCTTGACCTGAATGTAAAAAGGCACCTCCCCCTTGCCGACGCAAATCTCCAGGAAGTCCGTATCCTCCGGTGAACGCTCCCACAAGCTGCTGCTGCGGTTCTTTGCTACGTTATAACACACGTCCGGATCGCCATGGATGTCAAACAGGATATGAACCTGGTCCTCCTGCTTCTCCTTAAGCTCGTCTCGGTGCAGATCAAGCTGTGCGCGATATTTCTGGTCTCGTTCCTTCAGCTTGATCTGGTAGGTCTTCTTGTTGCTTAAATACATGAAAAATGGCAGCGTATAGGATGTCAGCATCATAAAGATGGACAACATCTGAAACATCATGTAGTTGGGGTTGGACATTTTGCCGCTCATGCTCATATAGACATAGAAGCCTACCGTCACGGCAGTCATAATAATCGGGATAATGATGGCAATCATCGAGAATGACGGTTTGCTTGGCTCCGACGGAGGTCTCAGAATCTCCATTTCTTCATTCGGTAAGGCCGGTCTAATACGCGGCGAACGTTGATATAACACGTTCATATGTTCACTTCCTCCTAATCCAGAGAGCATCTGAAAAGTACATTATGTAGGTTGTTGTTTCAGTCAAAACCAATGGGTTACTTACCCAATTCTAACTTTCTTGAAACAACGATCTTCTGCCATAGACAGGAGCTTCCTCGGTTGTTGTGGAGAATGCCCGCTGTAAACGTATATAGGAGCCTTCTCTCAATCCAGCCTCAACAAGGCTTGAATGGCCCCCTACCGTAAACCACAAGCCTTCTGGAAATTTTGCTTCTAATATATATTGAATTCCTTCACTGGAGGGTTCATGAAAGAGACGCAGTCCCAGCAGCTCATTCAACCGTCCTATCGAGCATTCATCGGGTACGTCGATATCAAACCAATCATCTTCATTACGCCCGCTGATCACGGTGAGTATCATCTGGTTAACCTGCCTTCCCAAAAATGTTAATTCTATATGTTTATTCCATACTCCATGTCCAAACACCTATTTTAATAGGCACAAAAAATAGTTACATTATTGTAACTATATCATTACAGGATCTGTTCTGTCAATTTGTGTCATATTTCCTTTTTCCTATTTCGGCTGTATAAACGTTGGTTCAGAAGAACTATTTATGTACTGATTATAGGCCAAATCGAGGCTTTTCGTTGTTAAAAAGCCACTGTTCACAAAAATGTCACGCTCACAAAAATGATTCTGATTAATTATACGAATTTAAGGTTATTTTAAGATTGGCAATTTATAATGCAATTATCATGAAAAAACTTTCGTGAGGTGATTGATATGAAAACACTTATTATGTTCCAAAACAAGCCGGTTCCCGTGTACTTTACAACGGACAGCAAGCAGCCGGTACAGAAGGTACTAAAACTGCTGACCAGCGCGCTTGACCATAAAATTCAAACCGGCAAAAAGGCGCTGCAAAAATGCCTCAACTCCCTCATCAGTATTGAAATCGAGGGATCCGAGGCAATTCTTCACAGCAAAAGTGAAAACGACTCTCTTGCGCTATCTCTCTTTTAAAAAGAGGGGTAGCCCTTTTTTTGTTTAGCTTCATTATAACCCGTAATGGCGCTCCTCGGCTATCTGTGCTCTCTGAATTCGAATCTGAAACAATTTCACGAGATTTCTCCGTGTCGTTAACTCCTGGCAATGGTTGAGCTTTTTTAATATAAACCGATCGATAGACATACAATTCATCCCTCCACTTCCTCACTTGGAAAAACGACCCTATGTTCTGATAACTTCTATTAACCGTGCTTTTCCAAGATTAAACGAAACTCCCTTCCTTATACAAAGCTTCTAATGAATCGACTTTTTTTTCGAAACAGTCAAACTGCAGCCCATTTATAGTCAGTACCTTGCATTAATCAGTACTAAGTGATATCTTGTTGTAGACACTACTGAATATTAATTACTACCTCGTGATGACAACACGAACAAGGATTTATGAAAGGAGGTATCGGCATGGATGTCAGTATTCAATTTAAAAAAGGTGTTCTTGAAATTTGCGTGCTTGTGCTTATCCATCGCAGGGACCAATATGGCTATGAGCTGGCCCAAGCGGTATCTCGGCATATTGAGGTCGCGGAAGGAGCTTTATACCCCCTTCTTCGCCGGCTTGTGAATGAAGGCTACTGCACAACATACCTGCAGGAATCAAGCGAGGGGCCACCCCGTAAATATTATAAGCTGACCCCAAGCGGTGTGATCTATATGAGGGCGATGGTAAAGGAATGGAAGACTTTTGTTAGCAATGTGACCAATCTGATAGAGGAAGGAAATGGGTATGACTAAAAAACAGTTTATTTCGATTTTGGAATCGCGTCTGGCTGCGCTTCCTCCCCATGAGCGCCGGGAATTCATCGAGGACGTGGTGTCCCATTTTGACATCGGCATGCAGAACGGACGGTCCGAGCAGGAAATCGCCCGTGAGCTGGGAGATCCCTTTGAAATGGCAAAGGAAGCATTAGGCGACCGTTATGTAGACATGGAAATCCCGGTCCCTGCAAGTGCGGGAAAACCGTCTTCGTTCGGCAAAATCGCCATGGGAACGGGTTTATTCTTCTGCGCTATGGTCATGATTCCTTTCCTTGCGGCATTATGGTCCGGGGGAGTTGCCATTGCAGCTGGCTCGCTCGCCACCCTGCTCAGCCCGGTGCTTGTCCTGCTTGATTATATGGTTAACGGGACGTTTTATCCCGCCAAACTGTTCTTGTCCGTTTCATTCGTGGGAATCGGCATTCTTCTTGGTTATCTAACCCGCTCCATTATATCGGGATTGTTATCGATAACCCTCGGCTACTCCAGATGGAATACTCGCATGATGAAAGGTCGTGACGCAAAGTGAACAAGAAATGGTTGTTCAGTACAGCTATTGCACTTATATTGGTTGGCATCGTCGGTATGGCTGCGTATCAATTTAAATTTGGGGAGGAGCTTATCAGCTATCAGAACAAATGGGAGCTGCAGGATGCGGAAAATCTGAAAAAACTGAGGATTTCCAGCAACATCGAAATTGACTTTGCCTTCGAAGATAGCGGAGATTCGGGAGGATACATCGCTTTTGACGGTAAATTAAGACCCGAATATATCGACATCCTCCAATCTTTTCATCCATCTGGTTCGGAAATCGAACTGGATCTGACCCCATCCTACAAGATTCAGTTTATGAGTGTGGACTTCCATTCACCCAAAGGAAAACTGACCGTTGTTCTGCCATCAAGCACAAAACTCGATGATCTGGAATTGTCAACGTTCTCCGATAACATCCACGTCAAAGGTGCATCATCCAAAACGGTGGACATTTCCGTGAAATCAGGCAACATTAACATGAGTGAGATACGTGCCGAGCAACTAAACGTGGAAAATATTTCGGGGAATATTCGCGGCTTCGATATTCAGGCATCCACGCAGCTTGTCAATCATTCCGGCAATGTCGTGTTGAAAGATCTGGAAGGCCCCGTAGACATCGAAGTTTCTTCAGGAAATGTGAACCTGGGCCTGGTTGGTGTTTCGCCCGTCCAAATTTTATGCAGATCCGGTGATGTGAAAGTGCAGCCCGATCCGTCATTCCGCGGATTCTATGATCTCAAGTCGCTGTCGGGATCCGTGAAGGCACCGGAAGCAATGGAGGAAACAACCGACACTATCCAAATACAAACCTACTCCGGCAACATTGATATTGTTCACTAGGATGTCATTGACAAACCATACAAATGAAATATACTATAATTTATAAAGTAAACCATACAACAAGGAGAGTTTTCATACATGTCTAATGTTCTATTCATCAAAGCAAACAACAGAGCCATTGAGCAATCGGTAAGTGTAAAAATGTATCACGAGTTTCTGGAGTCTTTCAAAGCAAGCCACCCGGAAGATCAAATCACGGAGCTTGACCTCTTCGCAGAGAACCTACCTTATTATGACGGTGTTGCCATTAACGGAATGTTCAAAGCCTCCAAAGGCTTCGAAGCAACACCGGAAGAGCAAACTGCTGCAGCGAATGTCAGCAAATATATTGACCAGTTTCTTGCTGCTGACAAAATCGTTTTTGCCTTCCCATTGTGGAACATGACGGTACCTGCCGTACTGCACACCTATATCGACTACCTGAACCAAGCAGGCAAAACCTTTAAATATACGCCTCAAGGCGTTGTAGGTCTCGTGACCGACAAGAAAGTTGTGATCTTGAATGCACGCGGCGGCAACTATTCCGAAGGACCTATGGCAGCAGCAGAGATGGCTGTAAACTTCGTGATGGGTAATCTCCGTCAATGGGGCGTACAAGACATCGAGACGTTGATCATCGAAGGTCATAATCAATTCCCGGATGAGGCTGAACTGATCGTCCAAAACGGTCTTGAGCTTGTTAAAAAGGCTGCTGCTGGATTCTAATAGAGAACTTATACTAACTTAAATTTGTATATTTAACACACGAAAACCACCGTTCCATTGAACTCCATCCCAATGGTTAGACACCATCTAACATTGGAGGTGCAGTTCAAATGAGGGTGGTTTTTTGTTTTGTCTATTGGCGGCTTGTTAAGATTTAGATCTTGTCCCATTGAGTCCATAACTCACGCGGATTTCGTACATAGACCCCGTTATCCCGGCTCATATACTTATGAATGATAAATTCCCGCCGGATGGTTGCGTAATCCGCATGATATTGCTTAATAAACTCGTTGATCTCCTTCTCAGGGTATTCCCGCCCCATTTCAAGCTGTTCCACCAGGTGCTCCATAATCACCAGCTTCTTCTTGTACTGTGCCGGAATTTGCCGCAGACTTCCATCCTCAGCCATAAAATTTCTTAGTACGGAGGCTTTATACGCCTCACTTGCTGTCAATTCCATCATGATCAACCCTCCAAAAAACAAATTTTATAAGCATCTAATTTAATAAATATCTAATTAGAAGATAATCTAATTTCTAATGATTGTCAATCCCTCCCCCCACTCATGTGAAAAACCGTACTGCGTCAACGGGAAATCTGGATTTATCATTTTATTTGCTGTAGGATTATAATGCTGATCCATAGCGTAAGGTTAAATACATAAGGAGGTTCACCATGCTCGACGTCTTAATTATCGGCGCAGGCCCATGCGGTCTCGCAGCTGCCATTGAGTGCGGCCGCCAGGGCCTCAGCAGCGAGATCATCGATAAACACAATGTAGTCCATTCCATTTATCTTTATCCGACGCATATGCAGTTTTTCAGTACAGCTGAAATGCTCGAAATCGGCGATGTTCCATTTGCCATATCGAATGACAAACCGTTCCGGCACGAGGCGCTGGCCTATTACCGCAGAGTTGCCAAGCATTTTAATCTTAACATTTTCCCATATGAGGAAGCCCTCACGATAACGAAGCAGCCGGACGGCAGCTTTCAAGTGAAAACGCAGAAGCGCGGCGGTGAGGAATCCATTCGACAAGCCAAACACGTAGTCATCGCTATGGGTTATTTTGACCATCCGAATTATATCGGCATTCCTGGTGAAGACTTGGAGAAAGTAACGCACTATTTCCGTGAAGCTCATCCTTATGCCGGCATGAAAACCGTTGTCATCGGAGGCAGTAACTCCGCTGTCGATGCAGCCATGGAGCTCATCCGCGTTGGAGCAGAGGTCACGATGGTGTACAGGGGCGAAGAAGTGTCCCAGAATATCAAGCCATGGGTACGTCCTCTGTTCGACGGCATGGTTCAGAAGGGACATTTACAGCTTCACCTGAACTCCCGTGTCGTTCAAATCGCGGAATCCTGGGTAACCGTTCTTTCGAATCAAGGTCAGGAAACGATCATTGAGAATGATTTTGTCTTGGCATTGACCGGCTTTCGCCCTGACCGCAAGCTGCTCGCCTCCTCTGGCGTCGAACTGAATGAGGACATGGAGAAACCGCTCTATAATCCGGATACGATGGAGACCAACGTTCCAGGACTTTATGTGGCTGGCGTCATCGCATCGGGCCGTAACGCTAATGAGGTCTTCATTGAAACGGGCAGATTTCACGGGCGCTTGATCGCACAGCACATGGTCTCGAATGTTTAACAAAAGGAGGGATCTCCCATGGACGTAACTTCACTCATCCTGCTGGCCATGGCCGGACTTGGCATTATCAGCAGCAACTCTGCTGTGACCATTGCGATGCTGACTTTGCTAATGCTCCGCGTAACCGGCTTTCAGCAGGCCTTCCCATGGCTGGAGAAATACGGACTGACCCTCGGTATCATCATCCTCACCATAGGGGTGATGTCGCCGCTGGCCAGCGGTAAGATGAGCCTGCAAACCATCGGCGAGTCCTTCCTCCATTGGAAATCACTGCTCGCCATTGCCGTCGGCATGCTTGTCGCTTATCTGGGAGGACGCGGAGCTACCCTGATGGGAAGCAACCCGACCGTGGTTGCCGGGCTCCTCGTTGGCACCGTCCTCGGTGTTGCTCTATTCCGCGGCGTTCCCGTGGGGCCGCTGATTGCCGCCGGTCTGCTCTCCCTGCTTATCGGCAAATCTTGAGGAAGGCTTGTTTGCCTTCACCTGCCATGCAAACAAGTAATAACACGTTGAATGATGGCCTCCCTGCTGGTTCAAGGACCCTTGGGGAGGTTTATTTTTTCTGTAGTGCGGCAACAGCTTGTTCACTCATCATTACCATATATAGTCTATTCTATGGTATGATAGCTATCGTATTTCAGCTCTTCTTCCCTACATCCCAGTGAAACATGATTGATCAGGAGGTTACATCAATTGTCATCCACAAATACGAATTCAGCGGCTGCCCCATTGAGGCAGCTTCCTGTGCTGCTCTTTAGGCAGCTTAGACCGAAGCAATGGACCAAAAATCTGCTTATTTTTGCCGCCCCCCTGTTCTCGTTCGAAACGATAAATCCTGGATCGCTCCTCGATACGCTGATCGGTTTTCTTCTCTTGTCCTTCGTATCCGGCTGCGTCTATATCGTGAACGACTATGCGGATCGCGAAGCCGATCGCAACCATCCGGTGAAGAAGTACCGTCCGATGGCATCCGGTGCACTTCCGCCCAAGCTGGCGCTTGTGTTTGGTGCGTTGTTGTTAGCAGCTTCTCTAGCGGTATCTTATGTTCTTAATCCGTTGTTTACCGGCTTGCTGCTGCTCTACTTCGCAATGAATGTTGCATACTCGTTCCGGCTGAAGCACGTTGTCATCATCGACATCATGATTATTGCGGCAGGGTTTGTACTGCGGGCCATTGCAGGCGGTCTGGTGATTCATGTGCCCTTCACGCCGTGGTTCCTGCTGTGCACCATGCTGTTGTCGCTCTTTCTTGCTATCGGCAAGAGACGGCATGAGCTTCATCTGCTGCAAAATGACAAGGGCTCTCACCGCAAGGTGCTGGATCAATATTCATTTGATCTGCTGGACCAGATGAGCAGCATTGTCACAACGGCAACCATCATCAGTTATTCGCTGTTTACCTTTACATCGGGCAGAACCGTTCACCTCATGTGGACCATTCCGCTTGTCATCTACGGCATGTTCCGCTATCTTTATCTGATACATATCGAGAAGAAAGGCGGTGCGCCTGACCGGGTGCTCCTGGAGGACACTCACATCCTGGTTACCGTCATTCTCTATGTAATAAGCGTTGTCGGAATTTTGGTGTACTTTGAATAATACAGAATTGGTAATAGAGGGATCCCATATGAACCAGAAATTCGCTATATTCGATATCGACAAAACGGTGATTCATACGGACTCCATGTTTCAATTTTTGCAGTATGGTATACGGAAAAAACCTTCCACGGCACCCGTCATTCTGAAGGTCGTGCTGCATTCCGTGCTGTACAAGCTGAAGCTCTTGGAAGCCGAAAAAGCAAAAAGCGCTTATTTCCATGCGATGCGCCATATGGAAGACTCCGATCTGGAGCATTTTTATCAAACAGAATTAAAGCCCGCCATCTTTCCCGATGCGCTGAAAGAGCTGCAGCTTAAAAAGAGCGCGGGTTATCATGTCCTGCTCGTAACGGCATCCCCGGATGCGTATATGAGATACTTTGCAGAGCTGCCATGCGTTGACACCGTGATAGCGACAAAATTGACCCGGCAGGACGAACGCTTTACCTCAATGATTGAAGGCAGCAATTGCAAGGGAGAGGAGAAAGTGAACCGCATTCAGCAATATCTGGACGAGCAACAGCTGACCATTGACTATGAGTCATCCTGTGCTTATTCCGATTCCTTATCCGATCTGCCGATGCTCCGGCTGGTCAAGCACAAATATCTAGTCAATCACAAATCCGCTCATGGATGCGAGGGATTAACATGGAGCAGGTAAAAGCACAGGACTCTCCGCGCCACCTCGGCAAGCTGCTGATGGTTGTATCGGCCTTTTTGACGGCTACCGGGCAGCTGTTCTGGAAGTGGGGTCATACCAACTTGCTGTATATGGGGATCGGGTTTGTCTGCTATGGCCTCGGGGCTGTACTCATGATCAAATCATTTTCCCTGGAGAAGCTATCCGTAGCCTACCCCCTGATGTGTATCAGCTATATTGTGGCCCTGTTTTATGGTGATTTTTTTCTGGACGAACCTCTTACCCTAAAAAAACTGGCCGCTGTAGCCCTGCTTGGAATCGGGGTGACCTTAACTTCCTATGAAAAATGACATCCTGCTCTACTCACTTCTGCTCTTGATGACACTTCTGGGCTCGCTTGGGAGCGTATTCTTCAAGGGGTACACCGCGGGCAAACAAATCAAGCTGCTTCTGATCGGTTTTTTCTGTTACGGTTTGGGGGCGCTGCTGAACATTTACCTGCTTGGCCAGCTTCCCTACACACTGGTTATGCCAGCCAATGCGCTGACATTTCTGTGGGCATTGCTGTTTGCCAAACTGGTATTCAAAGAAACCATAGGGATTCGAAAAATCGCGGGTGTCGCGTTTATTATTTCCGGATTGCTTATGCTCATCTGGTGAATGCATGCAGAACGGCTCACTTTGAATACATAAAATGATTAGATTGGTGGAAAGCGAACATGACTTTTTTCCGTTATTTGTTTCGACATAAAAAAGATAATTATACGGCCATCGGCTTAAGCATCTGTCTTGCGCTATGGTATGTTTTCATGAATCTTCCCTTCGTGACCTACATTAAGGATCATGCAGCCACCCTGATGCCCCATAGCCCTTTCTATGGTGCACCTTTTACCTTGAATCTGTTTAACTTCGACCCTTCGATGGAATATGGCCCGGAAAATATCTCGATCATACACCCGTTCATTAATTTCCTGACAAGTCCGTTAACATCGATCATCGGGAGTTCCAACCTCCCTTATCTTCTGATTCAGTCAGTCTTGAATGCCTTGAGTGCAGCTCTGGTATATTACATCATCCGCAGAGGCGGAGCAGGCTGGGTGCTTTCCCTCGTCACAGCCGCTTTCTTTGGTTTCAGCTCTTACTCACTGTACACGGCTTTTATACCGGATTCCTATGCTTATGCGCAGTTTATGATCATTTTATCTGCGGCTTACTTGCAGCATAACCGAATCGAGAATCGGTTTGGGGTAATGCCTAACGCCTCCCTGGCCCTTATCAATTTCGGAATTACATCTACGAATGTAGCAACCTTCTCGGGAGCACTGTTGATCAGTATGTTGGATAGACGAATGAAACACGCGTTTAAACGGTTTATCATCATAATGCTGGTCTTTCTGGGCATGGTTGTAATTGTTACACTGCTTCAGCACCTGCTGTTCTCAGGCAAATCGTGGATCGGGAACGTATTTACAAGCATGCAGAACGGCGCGCTCAGCTACGTTTCTCCCTTCTCCTTCACGCATCATTCACGCGTGTTTTACATGCTGTTTGTAAGTCCTATTCTGTCGCCCGAGCTTGCTATGATTGATCCGGGAATCGCTGCGTTTGTGACGGATTTGTCCAAGCCGTATCCGATCCATGTCCATATCGTCGGTCTCGGCATGCTCTTGCTCGCCGTGCTCTCCTTCATCAAAGGCATCAAATCCCGTGATACGTGGGCGTTCAGCATCTACATTCTGTTCGCGATCCTGCTCCACGTCATCGTTGGCTTCGGTCTGGCTACGTATAATTACGATATGTACTTGTACGCAGGGCATTATCTGTTTGCGGTATTCGTACTCGCCGCGATGTTCATTGCAAAATTGAACAGCTATCGTATTCAGCAAGCTCTGACCGGCATCATGATCCTATTCCTGTTTATCACCTTGGTGAACAATATCGTATTACACGGTCAGACGCTGGATTATATTCAGACGACTTATGACACGGTGTTCCATAATATCGAGAAATAAGCATTGCCTCAAAGGGGGTGTCCCGAAAGATCTTAGATCTGGCCGGACGCCTTCTTTTTCCTATTAATAGACACTTTCTCTACGAATCGTTCCTCGTATCACTACCGCTTATCTACTCACTTACCAAGAACAGAATGCTATCAAATGTAATAAATCACTTTCTTTCTTCTTCTCTTGACGAACCACTACATAATGTAGTAAATTGTAATCACTACGTAGTGTAGTAATTCATTTCGTTATGGACGCATAACGAACTCAAGAGGTGCTCACCGTGAAACAGGTACAAAAATTATCGGATACTGAAATGGAACTAATGGAAGTAATTTGGGAGTGTACGCCGCCTGTGACATCCACCGAACTCCTGCGTTTGTTTTCTCAAAAAGGAAGGGAATGGAAACCGCAGACTATATCCACCTTTTTATCGCGCTTGGTGGACAAAGAGGCGCTTGCAGTTACGAGGCATGGACGGACAAATCAATATATGCCTCTCATTTCTCCTAAAGATTATAAATTACTCGAAACGCAAAACGTGCTGGACGGGTTATATCAAGGCTCGGTGAAAAACCTAATATCGGCTCTATACGATGGCGACAAGCTATCAGATGAAGACATTTCAGAACTGAAGAAATGGTTTTCGGAAAAGTAGGTGCACCTTATGAATACGATACTTGAATTGCTGTCTATCCTTACCGTTGCCGGAAGTGTCGTCGTAGTCTGTATTCTTTTACTGCGAATCGTATCCATCCATGCTATTCCACCAAAATGGCGTTATAGAATTAGCAAAATGGCTTTAGGCTTTTATCTTCTACCTGTAGTGCTTGGTATACAGTGGGTTTCACGGTTCTTTACTTTCAAGTTTAAAGCAACCACCCCCATCTCAAACCAGTTGCCATTAAATGTACAACATACGCTACCTGGACATTCAGGGTTCAATCCGAAGCCATTTATGGCAGAGCAGACTATTTCAACCCATATAGCCCTTCTCCTCCTCAGTCTATGGGGACTCGGAGCTGTAGCCTTTGCCGCTTGGCAGACCGTTTCTTATCGCAGATTATTGAAAATCCTGGAACAGACGCGTTCCTCCGTTTCGGAGAATAGTGAAGCAGCTAAACAACTCCTTTTTACCAAGCAAGCTCTTGGTGTTACTAGCAAGGTCCAGCTTGCGTACAGTTCTGCCGTTCGGAGTCCAGTGCTTGTCGGCCTTTGGAAGCCAACCATCTATCTCCCTATGGAGAATACCGTAGACATGGATATGGGTATGGTGATCCATCATGAGTTGATTCATCTGAAGCGAAAAGATTTATGGGTCAAGGCGTTCACCTTGGGAGCCAGTGCCTTACATTGGTTTAATCCCTTGGTACACATTCTTCAGAAGGACATTCACACATGGAGCGAGCTTTCTTGTGATGAGGAAGTCGTAAAAGGGATGTCCTACGCCGAACGAAAACGCTATGGAGAAACCATCTTGAACGTCATGGCAGGATCAAGAAATTTACCCGTACGATTTTGTGCCTCCTTATCCGGTGACGGAAAACAATTAAAAAGGAGATTAACGATTATGCTCAGCGTAAAGAAATTGAAAAAGAAAACAGTGTACCTCACGATAACAGCTGTATTTTTGGTGGCCGCAATTAGCACAACAGCAGCGGCATGGGCTTCCAGCAACACGCCCAAAGTAGTAGAAGATGAAAAAAGTCAATTTAAAGCTCAATCAAATGAAGTTACCTTAAAACCTATAGACGAAACTAAAACAAATGAGGTGGAAGTTTCTCGTTCTACACCTGCATCTGATAATGAAACAAATACAGGATCGCAAATCAAAGAAAATACGGATATACCCAAAGCTCCGGATGCAAGTGAAAAAAGCGCTCCTGACCCTCTAGCAGTTGAAGAACTGATTATGCCAGTAGACGAAGGTTATAGAAAGTCTCACCTAACTGAAATCCCTCCGGGCACTTCAATCACGGTAAGATCCATGACACCTGAAAAAAAGACTTCGATGAAGGAACTTGAAGAGGAATTACAAGCAACAATGAAACTCGAGGAGTCTATCGACTATGATGAATCTTCTCATAAATAACAATTTTGAAAAAAGCACTGCCTCAAAGGCAGTGCTTTTTTCAGATATTGTTGACTTTATTTGTACACCTTTTCCATTTTTGATACCCTCCGCTTATTGCTGAACACACCCTGCAGCTTTAAGTCTCCAAATGCTGCACGTTATACAATCTCGCATAACTTCCTTCGAGATTCATCAGCTCGCTGTGCGTGCCCTGCTCTGTAATCCGGCCATTCTCTAACACGACAATCTGATCGGCATGCGTAATCGTCGAAAGGCGATGAGCAACAATCAAGGTTGTACGGTTATTTGACAGGGAGGCAAGCGCCTGCTGTATCAGGTGCTCCGACTCCAGATCCAGCGCCGAGGTTGCCTCATCGAGGACCAGAATGTCCGGGTCTTTAAGAAAGACGCGGGCGATCGCCAGTCGTTGCTTCTGTCCTCCCGAAAGTTTAACGCCTCGTTCACCCACCTCGGTATCATAGCCCTGCGGCAGCTGAGTAATGAAATCATGCGCATTGGCCGCTTTGGCGGCTGCAACTATCGCTTCTTCCTCTGCTTCCGGATTACCGAACAGAATATTTTCCCGAACTGTGCCACTGAACAGGAAGTTATCCTGCAGCACCATACCTACGGCCCCCCGCAAACTGTCCAGCGTCAAATCCCTGACGTCGTGTCCGTTGATCCTAACAGCGCCTTGCTGCACGTCGTAGAATCGGGGAATCAGTCCGATGAGTGACGACTTGCCGCCGCCGCTCATGCCGACAAACGCAACGGTCTGGCCTTGCTTAATGGTCAGGCTGATATCTTTAAGCACCCAGCCTGCATCGTCATTGTACTTGAAGCAGACACGATCAAACTCGATCTGTCCGGCTCTCTTGAGCGTTTTGGCATCAGGACGGTCCAGGATGTCATAAGGCTCGTCCATGAGCTCCTTGACCCGCTCCAGCGACGCTGAGGCCTGTGTCAGAACCGTTGAAGAGTTGATCAGGCGGCGAAGTGGAGCATACAGCCTGTCAAGGTAGCCAAAAAAGGCTACAAACGTACCCAATGTCAGATCCCCCTGAATTACCCGGTACCCTCCGTAACCGATCACCAGGATCGGCGCAATATCCGTCAGCGTATTGATTATCGAGAAGGTGAGCGCGTTCCAGCGGGTCTGGGCCATCGCTTTATTCAGAAAATTTCCGTTGATTCCTTCAAATTTCTTCTGGTCATAACGCTCCAGGGTGAAACTTCGGATAACCGAGATGCCCTGAATCCGTTCATGCAAGTACGCCTGGATGCCTGCCAATGCCTGAGAGCGGTCTTTGGTCAGCCGCTTAAGCCGCTTGTACAGCAGATTCACCGCGAGTCCATACAAGGGCAGAATCGAGATGGCGACCAGGGTTAGCACCGGATTCATAAAGAACATAACAATCAAAACAAACAGCAATGTAAACATGTCCAGCCAAATGTTCATCATACCGACTTCGACCAGATTCTTGGACTGCTCCACATCGTTAATAAAACGCGATATCGCTTCGCCTACCTTGGTATTCTGATAGTAACGCAGAGATAAGCGCTGCAGATGTGCATAAAGCCGGTTACGCATATCAAACAAAATTCGGCTGGTAATAAACTGGGCAAAGTACTGCCTCAAGTATTCAACCGGACCACGCACAACAACAAACAGCACAAGTGTACCGGCCAGAATCCACATCAAATCCTGAATTTTCTGCTCGATGGTCATCTGCTGGTTAATCAATAGATCATCAACAACGTATTTCATGATCATCGGCAGTAATAACGGGATTGCAAATTTGATCATGCCGATAATGAGAGTCAGAATGATCCACTTCATATAAGGCTTTACGAAGGGATAATAGATTTTCCATGATTTCAATAGTAATAACAGCCCTTTCCCAAGATTATAGAATTATAAGTTTTCCGCGAGGCTGAGCCTATTCGATAATCGCAAGAAAAAACACCCTCCAAAGCGGGTCTGTCTTCTGTGAAAGTACATGGATAGACGTTTATATAGCGTAACATCCACCCGGTTGTTAGGGGAAGAGCAGTTGACAATTGTGAACTTCAATGCTTTATTAGTTCTAAACTTATAAATAGTATCATGTCACGCAGGAGGATTTAGTCATGACCAGAATTTTCGTGACGGAGGCCGTTATGCTAGCCATTTACGGCCAGCTGTTAATACCATCTAAACCCGTCGAATACATCATTCCATACACTACGATTTTGGAATTATATGAACTTCATACCACCGATGAACATCTCATGAACAGCAGTGCTGATGATCAGCACGTCAAGATAAAGATCGGCGAATTGATTTCCTATTTTGAAGAGCCGTTGAATAAAAAGAAGATCGAACGGGCCCTTCAAGTTCCCTGGGCGAAAAGCCCATCCATTCCCGTTGGCGAAACCACCCGGGTATCCGTCATGAACACGATGGACACGGCACCGTACGGGGAGTCGTTTGATCCGATTGAAACCGAGCTGCTCCTGGCATCCCAAAGAGCGGAAGCTCCCATTCTAACAGATCAATACGAATTGATCCAGCGTATCGTTGATAGCGCTCTTCCTGTTCAGGTCTATGATATCGACGATTTTGATTTTGCACTGGAGGTCCCGTTTTCCGGTCTGACTTAATGGTCGATATCGGATTGTGCGGAACACAAGCTAATATAGCAAAGGAGTCCCTCCCCCGGTTTGAATGGGGCAGGGACTCCTCATTATGACCGAAAAAAATTCCCCAAGCGGGGAATTGAAGGCATGCACGCTGATGCCACCTAGGCTTTCAGATTTTCTCTTTTACCTTGTCCAGCAAGTGCACCGTAATGGCATCCATGGCCGGCAATGCATGAAAGTCAAAATATTTAAGTGATACTTCCGTATTAGGAGACAGATGAATTGCACTGTGCAGACCGGTTGCTGCATACACGCCAATCACATAATACTCCTCATCTCCGCCAAGATGCTTCTTCCTATACTCTGGACCCGATACAAGGTCCAAGAGTCGCATATCATCCGCTGTCAGGCCACTCTCTTCCCACAGCTCTCTGGACGCTGTATCTTCAAGAGCTTCGCCAGGCTTCAGGCTTCCCATCGGGAACCCCCACTCGTCCTTGTTCTGCCGCTTCAGGAGCAGAATCTCTCCATTCTCGTTCAGCACAAGCACCGCCGCTTTCACACGGACCACCGAACGTTTGCCGATGTATTGGCGAATATCACGGTGATATACGCTCATCTTGGGAACCTCCTCTCCCTAGATGGCGCTGCAGTCTCTCACTCAAGTTAATTTACTGCGCCCTCTTCTTCATAAATATACGAAATGTCATCCAACGATTCCTCATATTTCACGCGAAGCGTATAACCGTTCAAATACCATAAATCCTGCTCTTCCATAAAGAACGTTACCTCTTCCGAACGCTCTGTCAGTCCCGCTTCTCTTGGTTCTTCTACTGAAATGCCTAGCGAAAAGCCGGGATGCAGCCCCCCGCCTGAACTATATCGCGGAAAGAAGCGAACGAACGTGCCTGCTTGAAGATCAAGTTCCTTCTTGTACCAACGTGCCGCCTGATCGCTGACTTGAATTTGCATGTATCGTACACCCTCCTTAGACGTCATATAATGTTGACCCCATCGTTATTAAGGACGGAGACCTTAGGAACGGTTCATATTTGGTTGTAGTATTATCATAACGCAAACGTATGTTAGGATACAAATCATTTTGATAATAAAATAGTGACATAAGGTTGTCCACTGCCTGCTGTTTGAAATAACCTGCCCTGTTCTCGAAAAAATAAGTTTGACACATTCCAGTTCATGGTGATAAAATTCAGTCCATACAAGAGCGATTTGAATAAATTGTAAAAATGACGAAGAAAGGGTGAGTGACATGTTTAAACTTATTGCTATGGATAAAGATCATCTGCATCCATTCCTAAAATTAAATATGGATCGACTCTCCCATGGTGCTGTCTCATAGTCATTAAGCTTCGTTCATTCGCAAGAATGACCAGAACGAAGCTGCTAACCGCTGCACGGAAGTCATGATCACCGTGCGTATGATAAATTCAAAATTAATGAAGCATATCGTCCGTCCTCGGATGATGTGCTTTTTTTGGTTTTTGCGGGTGATATGATGTCAGAACTGCATACGAAAGGAAGGGATAATGTGTTTGCCGTACTTAAAAATTTAGGCTGGTTTTTCAAGCGAGAGAAGAAACGTTATTTGATCGGCCTTGCACTTCTCATCTTTTGCGGACTGGTTGAACTTCTGCCGCCGCTCTTGCTCGGAAATGCCATTGACGATATCGTCAGCAGTTCGATAACCTGGGCCTCCCTGGTCCAGTATTTGCTCATGATTCTCGGCATCGTCGCTGTTGTGTACTGTGCCACGTACATATGGATGCACCGGCTGTTCGGTGGAGCGAACCTTGTAGAGCGCCTGCTCCGCACCCGGTATATGAATCATTTGCTCCGAATGCTTCCGCCTTTCTTCGAACGAAACCGTACCGGAGATCTGATGGCAAAAGCAACGAATGATCTTCGCTCCGTGGCAGCCACCGCCGGTTTCGGCATGCTGGTCATGACGGATTCCACTATATATTTGATCGTGGTCCTGTTCGCCATGGGTTTCATTGTCAGTTGGAAGCTGACACTCGCTGCCATTTTGCCTATGCCGATCATCGCGATTGGTATGGTGATCTACGGAAGAGCCATTCATAAACGCTACACGCTGGCGCAGGATGCTTTCGGCGACATGAATGACCAGGTTCTGGAGTCGGTTGCAGGCGTGCGTGTCGTACGTGCTTATGTACAAGAGCGCGCCGATCAGAAACGCTTCCAGGACATCACGGATGATGTATATCGCAAAAATCTGGCCGTCGCCAAAGTAGACGCCCTGTTCGAACCGACCATTAATTTCTCCATCGGACTGAGTTATGTAATCGGTTTAACCTACGGGGTATACCTGGTGTTCCAGAACCAGATCACCCTCGGAGATCTCGTATCGTTCAACATGTACCTCGGGATGATGATTTGGCCGATGTTTGCAATCGGAGAATTGATCAACATTATGCAGCGGGGGAACGCGTCCCTGGATCGGGTTAACCAGACGCTGAACACTCCGCCGGATGTAACGAATGCTGAAACGACTGTAGACGTGAAGGTTCCGGATACCATTCAGTTTCGGGATGTGACCTTCCGGTATCCGAGCTCTACTATAGATAATTTGAATAACATCAACTTTATGCTGCAGAAGGGCCAGACGCTCGGCGTTGTAGGCCGTACGGGCAGCGGTAAATCTACGCTGCTCAAGCAGCTTCTTCATGAGTATCCTACCGGAACCGGCGGCATCCTTATATCCGGTGTGCCGATGGAGATGCTCTCCACCGACCAGCTCCACAGCTGGATCGGGTATGTACCGCAGGAGCAGATTCTATTCTCCAAAACGGTTCGGCAGAACATCCAGTTTGGCAAAAAGGATGCAAGTGATGAACTGATCATGGATGCCATCACAACGGCCGCTTTTGACCGGGACTTGGTTACCCTCTCCGATGGGCTAGATACGCTTGTGGGTGAGAAAGGCGTTGCCCTGTCCGGGGGACAAAAACAGCGGGTCTCGCTGGCTCGCGCTTTCATCGGCGACCCTGAAATCCTGATTCTGGACGACTCCTTGTCCGCGGTGGATGCCCGGACTGAAGCCAGAATCATTGACAACATCCGGAGCAAGCGCGCCGGCAAAACGACGCTTATCTCCACGCACCGTCTCTCGGCGGTTCAGCATGCCGATGTCATCGTGGTGCTGGAGGAAGGCCGAATCATCGAGCAGGGAACGCATGATGGACTGCTGGAGCTCGGCGGCTGGTATCGTGAACAATACGAACGCCAGCAAGTAGAAAACAATCTAACCTCTGAGGAGGTGTCTTAATTGACTCCAACGGATACAACCATATCGAATGAATCCGGAATCGCCAAACGGCTGTTCCGGTATGCCTTAACGGCAAAAGGCACCTTCATCACGGCTTTGATTCTGCTGGCGATTGGCGTTGCCGCAGAACTGGCAGGTCCCTTCATAGCAAAAACGATGATCGATGAGCACATACTTGGCATCGAGCGGCCTTATTACGAAACCACGCAGGTCGAGGGTGCTGCTGCGTATAACGGGACTTACTACAAGCGTGAAGATCGCTTTCAACTAGGCGAGACACGCGGGCAGGAAGTACGCCTTGTCCAATCCGGCCGCAGTTTCTATTTCATCAACGAGCCGGTCGCCCGGGTAGAAGGCAAACGTTCCTTCCAGGATGGTGTATTGACGATTTCTTACGCCTCGGAGAAACAGCAGTATCCGGCTGTCCCATTATCCAAGGAGCAGCTGTTTGAATTTTATAAACCGGAGCTTCCCAGCATTTATAAGCTGGTCGGCCTGTTCCTGATCTGTCTGCTTATTTCCATGATCACGGTATTCGGCAGAACCTACTGGCTGCAATCCGCTGCCAATCGGGTCATTCAGAAGCTGCGTACCGATGTTTACGCCCATATTCAGCGGCTGCCCGTGAACTTCTTTGATAACCTGCCGGCAGGTAAAGTCGTTTCCCGGATCACCAATGATACCGAGGCGGTAAAAGACCTGTTCGTTGCAGTATTATCTAACTTCAGCTCCGGAGCCGTGTATATAACCGGTGTCTACATTGCCCTGTTCCTTCTGGATGTAAGATTAGGCCTAATCAGTTTGTTTGTAATCCCGATGTTGATCGTGTGGACCATTCTGTATCGCAAATTCGCGACCAAGTACAACACCGTGATCCGCTCCCGTTTGAGCGAGATCAATGCCATCATCAATGAATCCATTCAAGGTATGGCCATCATCCGTGTATTCCGCCGCCAAAAGGCTACCCAGGAAGAGTTCGAAGCACTGAATGCGGACTACATGGCCCATCAGAACAAAATGCTGAACTTGAACTCCTTCACCACCCACAATCTGGTGAATGTGCTCCGTAACATTTCCTTTGTAGTCGTTCTCTGGTATTTCGGCTCTGCATCGCTGAACGGTGCCGGCATTGTATCGATCGGGGTGCTGTACGCCTTCGTTGATTTGCTCGGCCGTATGTTCCAGCCGATTACAGGTATGGTGAATCAGCTGGCAGCCCTCGATACCTCCATTGTCTCTGCTAAACGGGTATTTGAGCTCATGGACGAGACTGGAGAGAAAGTAACCGATGGCGGCATGCCGCGTTATATGGGGAATGTGGAATTTCAAGACGTGTCGTTTGCCTACAAGAAGGATTATGTTCTTAAGAACATTTCATTTGAAGCGAAGCAGGGGCAGACGGTTGCGCTTGTAGGACATACCGGATCCGGAAAAAGCTCCATCATCAATCTGTTGTTCCGTTTCTACGATCCACAGAAAGGAACCATCACCATTGATGGTCAGCCTGTTACCGACATTCCGAAACAATGGCTCCGCAAGCATATGGGTATCGTACTGCAAGATCCCTATCTGTTCACCGGCACCATTGCTTCCAATGTCAGCCTGGGTGATCCGAGCATTACCCGGGAACAGGTGGAGCAGGCACTCCGTGATGTGGGTGCAGACCGATTGCTGGCTCACCTGCCGCAAGGCTTTGATGAGCCGGTCCTTGAGAAGGGCAGTACGCTTTCTGCCGGTCAACGACAACTGATCTCATTTGCCCGGGCCTTGGCTTTCAATCCGGCCATTCTGATTCTCGATGAAGCCACGGCTAACATCGACACAGAGACGGAAGCGCTGATCCAGGATGCGCTGGAAGTATTGAAGCGAGGTCGTACCACGTTTATCATTGCCCACCGCTTATCCACGATCCGCAGCGCCGATCAGATTCTGGTCCTGCACCGCGGGGAAATCGTTGAGCAGGGCTCCCATGATGAATTGATGGAGCTCGGTGGAAGGTACTTCAAAATGTACCAGCTCCAGCAAGGAAGCACTGCCTCCCTGCCGAACGGCAAGGAAACGGTTGGCGCCGCTGCCCATAGTAAGCTGGCTGGTGGCCATGTTTAGTTGATGAAAGAATATACGATGCAGATTAAATAGAAGAAGGCTTCCCCATGCACGAATGCAACATTCGCACGGGGAAGCCTTCTTTTTTACATAAAATTATGGCCTCGGTATTCTATGAGATCACTTCGTGAAATTAATGATACCGGCCGATTTGACCGTGATTTTGGAATACTTGGCTGGCACTAGCACGTCATCCGAAGACTTGGAGATGACTTGCGGGTAAATGTTATCCGGATCGGGCTCAAGAACTTTGTAATAGATAACCGCTTCGGAATCACTTACATAGTCGACCGAGGAAATTTTAATGCCATAACCCGGATTTGGCAGATCATCTTTGGTTACCGTTACTTTGTTCTGCGATTCATCCACCTTGACCACGCTGGTGCTTATACCCGATTCGGGCTGTTCGGGTTTCTCGGGTAACGTGATCTGCTGGTGCTCTTCAATGAACTGGATCGAATGATAAGCAAGCTCTGCCGCCTCAATCCGCGTTAAATGATTCGTTGGATGGAACTTGTCATTGCTATCCAGCTTAGCGATTTTGGTTAAGAGCAGGAACTGCACCGCTCCCCGGCTCTCCTCCTTCATCAGGTCCTCGTCAGCCACATGCAGATACATCGCAACGACAGGATAATTTCCCGTCTGCTGAATGGCTTCCGAGAGCAGAGTCGAGAACACTTCCCGCGTTATCGGTTCATTCCACTTCATGTCTGAGGATACGGATAATCCGTTCTGAACCGCGATATTCACGGCGTTGGCATACCAGGCATCCTTCGGCACGCTGTCAAACGAACGGCCACTATAGTTCGGCTGCACTTTCAGATCAGCCACATTAACAATCATCTGCACCGCTTGGGCAGTTGTAATCGTCCTGGACGGAGCGAATTTGTCAGCACTTATGCCTTGGATAATCCCTTTCGCCTGCAGCTCCTTCACCATTTGCAGCGGCTTCTGCTCCTGGATATCCGTGAAAGCAGAGGCGGCGCCAGCACCGAGTAGTGACGAAGTAACAAGCATTGCAGTTAACAATTTGGTTGTTTTTTTCATATTTACACCTCCTATAATCTCTGACGCAGAGGTGCTGGAATATGTTTCATCTCCGCCCTATTTTCTTCTAAACACTTTTTTCGCTGTCCAAGCCCAGCTTCACGTACATTTCACGGGAATATCCTTGCAGTTTCTGCTCCAGCGCCTGGGCCTGGTCCTTGAATGCAGTCAACTCCCGAATCATTCGGGATCGACCGGCAGGGCTGAACGTCTCATGAATCCGCTCTTTGAAATAATCATGAACGATATAATTCCGCTGCTTCCACACTTCCTTTAGTTGAAGTGTTTCTTCTTCGGAGAATGGAAAGTAATGCTGGATCTCGTGCACCAGCTGACCGAGAGAACTGCTTAATTTCCGCTGATATAGCTGCGTGAAATCTTCTTCCGAAGGCACGTTCCCTTGGGAGAGCTTGATCAGCATCAACAAATTCGCAAGCTGCTGCTCAAGAGCCTGTGAATAATACACCGCTAATCCGAAATAGGCAAACAGCTCTTTGGAGTGGTCACTGTCCAACAGTCGAGATTGTTTCATGGTATCCTCCTCTAGTATTGGCTGTCTTTACCGTTTCTATTTGTGTATATCCTATATGGTAAAGGAAGACTGCACCTACTTCAACCTACTTTTCGGATCGCATTCGCCGCATCCTTGCGGCAGGCAATCCATAGATATATCACCAGTAAAATAAAGCTGTATATGAACAAATATGTAATTGTCAAAGTCAACATCAGCATAGACATTCCTTCAGCATGCATAAACAGATTAATCATAACGGAGACGGGTGGCAGTATATAAGGGACAAATCCAAAAGAATCCGGCAGCCCCTGAACGATGGATTGTCCTGCTAATGCAAGTACGATAACCATGAACAGCAAGCCGGCTGCTCTCCCCTGGTTCTCCATGAAACTGATTTGAAAAAATAAGGACAGCGAAATGCCAAGCAAGGCTAGTCCAGCATGGCCCACGTAACCTAGAGCAAGCTCATCGAATGTAATCGGCTTATCAAACATCCCGAAAATGATAGGGTAAAGAACCGCAAACAAGCTGAAAATCAAAGACAGTAAAGCAACCGTGGAATATTGAGCGGTATAAAATCGTCTAGAGCTGCCGCTATGAACAATAAGGAGTATGGATTGACGACCTTGGTCATGATTAAGAAAATTCATGCCGAGCCAGGCTGAACCGATAAACAGCAGCACAGCGGTTACGGCATAACTGTCCAATATCGGATTTGGCCGGTAGGAGTATATAAATACCACCGAGATCAATATAAAGGCGACTGGGGCGAAATACCGGTACGATCTCGTGTAGCTCGCCAGCATGTACTTAATCAACGGAATTATCATGCCCTCATCCCCTCAACCTGTTGGCTTAAAGGAGATTCCACCTGCTCCATCGTCTCCCCGCTCCACGGCTCAAGGCGGATTATGGATCCCCCCGACTGCAGAATCCGGAGCAAGATATCGTCTGCTGAATGCTTGCGTACAACCATCGATGCCGGATTCCCTCGGGATATCCAATATAGAAATCCAGGCTCCCCTTCCAGCTCCCGCAATCGGTCCGGTTGAACGTCAGCGAATTCCAGCTTCGTTCTTGCGTCAACATTATGGATAGCGAGCACACCGTCTCGTTCCATCCGCCCCCGCTTCAGTTGTGTCACCCGATCGGCTAGCGAGGCAATCAGCAAGGGTTCATGAACGGACATCGCAATCGCTGTTCCCTGCCTCTTCATTTCGCCTAGGATACCGATCATCTCCATCTGGGAAGACTCGTCCAATCCTGACAGAGGTTCATCCAGAACAAGCACATCGGGCTGCCGAAGCAAGGCCTGCATTAAATTGACCTTTTGGAGCATCCCCTTGGAGCATAATGTCATTTTGGTGTCCTGCAGCTGAAAAACGTTCAGCATCGCATCGATCCGCTTCGTCGCTTCTTGTGTATCCAATCCTTGAATGCTGGCCATATGGTGCAAATATTCTGAAGGACGAAACCGAAGAGCAGGAAAGCGCTCCGGTACATATCCGAAACGCAAGGATGCTTCTAGTTCAACTCTGGATCCCTCAGAGGGAATCGCAAGTCCGGCTATGATATGGAGCAAGGTGCTCTTTCCCGCTCCATTGCTTCCAATTATGGCTACGCACTCGCCTCGGGATAAACTCCAGCTGATATTTTGCAATACAGCAGACTTTCCGAAACGTTTATGTACTCCGTTCAATTCGAGCAGCTCCTGCAAACACTTCAACTCCTGTTCCCCTTGTTCTGGTGCTGTATGTATTGTAGAACTTCTCTATGTGAAAGCACGGCAGCTCCATTTACTCTTGGACAAGGCTCGTATCTTACATGACAATAACATTTTATGGACGTCGTTTCAATGATGGCTACCTTTCGTGTAAGTTTTTTTGATTGACGGGCAAAGGGGGTGCCATTATTTTAATAAGGTATCGTAGACGAATGGGGAATAGGGGCTTATAATTACTTATTTATAGAAGCATTACACACCATCATCTTAGAAATGGGGAATCAATGTGATACAAAAAGCAACGTTTGCCGGAGGCTGCTTCTGGTGCATGGTTAGTCCGTTTGAGGAACAGCCGGGTATTCATGGCATTATATCGGGATATATGGGCGGGACGCTTGAGAATCCTACATATGAGCAAGTCTTAACAGGAGAAACTGGCCATTTGGAGGTTGTGCAGATTACATTTGACCCGGACATTTTCCCCTATGAGAAATTACTGGAGTTGTATTGGCCGCAGATCGATCCTACCGACGCTACAGGCCAAGGCAATGATCGCAAGAGCCAATACCGTGCAGCTATTCTATATCATAATGAAGAACAACGCGAGCTGGCCGTCAAATCGAAGGAAGAACTCGCCAAGAGCGGACGCTTTGATCAACCGATCGTGACCGAAATCCGGGAAGCATCCGTATTCTATCCTGCGGAAGAATACCATCAAAACTTCCATCGCAAAAATCCGAAACACTACAAGGAATCCAGAGTATACTCCGGCCGCGACGCCATTATCGAAAAGTACTGGAAATCATTCTAAAGTGAGAAAAGGCGGCCCCACGGGCTCGCCTTTTCTGTACACAGCAGTGAACCATCTGTCTGCTGTTTAATCATTCGCCCAAACCTCAGTCCATACTAGGCTTGGCGGATCAAACCATCTGCTATCAAAAAACCTGTTCCCTGACTGACAAAGGGGACAGGTTTATGTACTTCTATTTTAGGCGTGGCTCAGCATTTCCTGGCAGACCTCGGCACATCTACGGCAAGCCTCCGCACATTCTTTGCAGTGCTCATGATCGTGCTTTCCGCACTCTTCCGCGCAAGCCAGACAAGCCTTGATACATAGTTCGCAAATCTCCTTGACGTAAGGGCTTTTACGTGACATTGCTTGAGCTGCAAACGCACAAATATCGGCACACTCTCTGTTGAGTGCAATACAATCGCGAAGCATAGCCAATTCGTATTCTTTCAGACAGGATACATAGCATACATTGCAAGCGTTCATACATTGGAGACATGCTTCGATGCATTCTTTATATTTGAGTTCATTTAACATTGTGGATATCCTCCTTGTAGTTACTACGCTATGCCTTAGTATTAAACGCTGGATGGCTGTCTGAATCAAATGCAGGTGGGAGAAGCCCAAGGTACAATTAGCCAAAAGAATCCACAGCAGTACAGCTTATGCCAAAAGGTTCTTCCCCTCCAGCGCTTCAAGCTGCTGCTGGAGCAGCGATTTCTGGAAGTGCTCACCGATAAACACGACCACGTCGGGTACTTGTCCCTGAGGCGTGATTTTCATAAAATCGGATTCGCGGAACGCATACTGGAACAGAAAACGGCTGTTGGTATCGCTAAAGGTAAGAATGCCCTTGGCCCGGTATACATCTCTCGGAAGCTCCGCTATCAAACGTTCGAACTCCACACTGTTCACAGGCTGGCTGAAATAATACGTGTACGACATAACATGATCGTGAGAGTCGTGCGCGTGGATATGGTCATGAGAATGAACATGAGTAGGGTCATGGCTAGGGTCATTATGTAGAGAATGCGCGGTATCTTCTTCACGAACATGAGCATTCATTGTTTGCTGATCATGACCTGCATCTTGAGTGTCAAAATTGGCCGGGTTCACGCCCCCTCCAATGCCGGTTTCCATCGCCGCACGCTCTTCACCTTGCAGCAGTTCCTCCACATTCACCGCACAGCGCACCGCAGGCAGAATCGGCGCATACGGATTCCAGCGCTCCACCAACTGCCGGATCGTTTCTTCATCCTGTTCGTTGACCTGATCCATCTTGTTCATGATCAGTGCGGAAGCCGCGCGAATCTGCTCCTGCATCAGTCGGTAGGTCTTTCCTTTTTGCTCGGCATTCAGATGCAGCAGATGTGCGGCGTCAACTACCGTAATCATCTTTTTCACATCGATTCTCATATATAACGAAGCTTCCGCGGCGGCATCCAGAATCTCCATTGGATTCGCAATCCCCGTCGCTTCAATAACGATGACATCCGGCTGCTCCCGCTGAACCAGCGTCGCAATCTCCGACGACAGATCAGAGCGAATCGTACAGCAGATGCAGCCGCTCAGCATTTCAGCTGTCGGAACCTCTTCGCCGGCGATAAGTCCATCAATATTGACCTCGCCGATCTCGTTCATTACAATAGCCGGTCTCAAACCCTGCTCCTTCCAATGCGCGATAAGCCGGCTAAGCAAGGTCGTTTTTCCACTGCCAAGAAAACCTGATAGAATATATATGGGTGTTACGTGTTCCACGTTCCATACTCCTTTGCGTGCATAATTTATTATGCTAGCGAGTGTACTACATTTCATCCACTTGCTGCAAGCGTCCTACCATTAACCTAAACAGGAGTCGTGATTCAGATGAACTCAGCACAAGAACATAAACGGCAATCCCCCGCTTCCGTGAACTGCATGGTCATCACCGTCTCGGACACACGGACCGTTGACACGGACAAGAGCGGTAAACTGATGATGGGCTTGCTGGAAGAAGCCGGGCATGCGGTTGCGGCCTACACCATTGTTCAGGACGAATATGAAACGATTCGGGAGCTGATATACACTGCAGTGAGCAACCCCGGAATTGATGTCGTGCTATTAACCGGCGGAACAGGCATATCCAGCAGAGACACCACTTATGAAGCAGTATCCTCCTTGCTGGACAAGGAACTCCCTGGATTCGGGGAGATTTTCCGCTACCTCAGCTTTACCGAAGACATTGGTTCTGCTGCGATCTTAAGCCGTGCTATTGGCGGTACGCTAAGCCACACGGCCGTCTTCTCCATGCCGGGGTCTGCCGGAGCCGTACGGCTTGCAATGAACCGTATTCTTCTGCCAGAGCTGCGACATATAAAATATGAGCTGGACAAACACAAGTCATGATCACCCTTCGAGAGATCCAGGAGAATATAAAGAAAGCCGGATGCTTGTAGTCATCCGGCTTTCTTTTATTTTTGCACTAACTGCTGACGCGCCCTTGATATTTGGCCAACAGCGCGGGCGCTATTTTTTTGACCTGGCTGTAATAGTTATCCGTCTTATCTCCAGTCGATGTGTAGACGATCGACGTTTCCTTGTCGCTGATGATCAAATTGTGCCCGCCGGCCACGTTGGCGTCACCCTCCGTGACACCAAAAATCTCCTTGATTCCTTTTTCCCTGGCCGCTTGATCCTGATAGACGTAGACGGTAATAAACTGGCTGGCATCATAATTGATCCGGTACTGATACGTGATGTTGCCAATTTCATCCTCCGCATAGGTCTCATTGGTCAGCGGCATCTTCACTTTGCTAAAAGAAGCTTGAAGCTCCTCAAGAAACTTTCCGTTCATACCACGTCCTGATATCCGGGCCTCTCTTGAGCCTTCCTCATAAGCCTTCATGTTGTATAGGCGCATTTCATCCTTGGCCACTTGTCTAGAGCAGCCTACCGATATGGCAAGAATGGAACACAGCAATACTGCTGCAGCGATTCCGCGATAATTCATGTTCACTCACCCTTCCCTTGGTGTCAAAGGTTACCTTGCCTTAGGATGCCTGCGGGTAATGAACATTATGCGAATTCAAGCTAATAATTAAAGCGATATGACACTTCTTCCGACTGCTCCTCCCTGCAAGATGGTATTCAGCACGTCAGGGAGATCGGTCAACCCGTATTCCCTGATTCCTTCTTGAAGTACGGCTGTCGGCTTCCATTCATCAGCAAGCCTGGACCAGACGGATCGGCGATAGACCATTGGGCAGTATACCGAATCGATCCCCAGGAGATTAATCCCTCTCAAAATAAACGGAAACACCGTGGTATCAAACGCACCGCCGCCAGTCATGCCGGAAACGGCGATGCCCCCGCCGTATTGTACACTTTTTAGAAGGGAGCTCAGCTGGCTGCCCCCGACAGGATCCACCACCGCTGCCCACCTCTCAGCCGCTATCGCTCCTTTTGAGACAGACTCGGTTTCTTCCCTGGATATAACTTCATCAGCTCCAAGCTTCTTGAGCCAATCCGCCTGACTGGATTTGCCGGTCGATGCCGTCACACGGTAACCCAGCTGACTCAGGATCGATACGGCAAAACTTCCAACTCCACCCGTTGCACCCGTTACAAGAACCGATCCCTGATTCTGCTGGAGTCCGTTTCGCAGTAATGCCTCAATCGACAGGGCTGCGGTAAAACCTGCAGTGCCAATGGCCATCGCCTCTCTTGGCGACAAGCCTTGCGGCAGAGGCACAAGCCAGTCTCCCTTGACCCTGGCATATTGGCTGAATCCACCTTCATGCGATACGCCCAGCTCGTAACCGGTGCAGAGGACATCATCGCCTTCCTTGTAACCGGGATGCGAGGATTCCACTACGGTTCCCGCCAGATCAATGCCTGGGATGAACGGATACCTGCGCACTATTTTGCCTTCCGGAATGCTGGCAAGCCCGTCCTTGTAATTAACCCCGCTGTACAATACCCGGACAGTAACATCTCCTTCAGGAAGCTGATCGATGGAGATGTTCTCCACGCTTCCACGAACCTCTTGCTCCTCTTGACGAAGAACATAGGCTTGAAAATTGGTTTGGCTGCACACACTTCTCACTCCTTCAGTTTTATATTTTGATTGTATCCCCGTATAAAATCTGCGCCATGAATGTTGAAACTGTGCATATCCGCCGGAATAAGGCGATTTCTGCGCTTTCCCGAGAAATAATCCGCAGCAACAGATTCAAAAGTAGTTACAGGTTATGTTAGGATGAAAAAAGAATCCTCCTCTTGCTATAACTACTTCATATACGGAAGTTGAACTGAACATTATGAACAATTCTATACAGGAAACTCAAGCGTCATCCTTCCGCTTTTCGTTCCTGCTTACCTTAGTGACATTACTTCTGTTCCCCGTCGCCAGCAAGCCCGTCAGTCAAGCTCTTAAAAGCATTGGAATACATACAGAATTGGGAGGCATCGCCGGTTCATTTCTCGTTTTTTTTCTGAGCTTGGGACTTATCCTTTTATTTCTTCGCTAAGTCTACGGAGCTGTTCCCTTCATTACCCGGCCTGGCCTTAAAGTGTACTTACAGATGGGTCTCCTCTTTATCATCATTACAGGGACCTGCGAATACTTCAGCACTTACCGCTCGGTTGAAGCATCTGTATTGGATAAAAGCCATGCTTACCTTGAAGCCCCCTTCAGCATGGAGAATGCCCGTATTATACATCCGAAAGCATCTTCAGATAAAGCCTATGCCTTTGTCGTCACACCTGGACTGGGTCTGCAATTATCAAAGGGGATGGTTCGGATGGGATATGTCCGTTGTATCCACATTCTACCCTCCGGCTGAGAATTCCTCTTCGCCTTCCATATTTTCAGAGACAAATGTTCACTCATCGCTCGCCTTCGGGATATACAGAAGCGAAGAACCGCTTCGGATCTATGTGAACGGTCAGCCTGCACCATCTATACCTTATCGCCAATTAAGACCATATGTCAGTGAAGATTTGTACATGTGGTATTACGAACATCAGCCTGACCCTGTCATGAATAAGGATAAACTTCATCTGATCGCCCGCGATGCAAACGATAGCGTTATAGCTCAAGATCAGCTTGATTTGTAGCCATGCACAAAAAGACACTCCCTCGCATGCCAAGCAGCAGATAGGGAGCGTCTTATTTTATTTCCACAGGTTAATTCTATTTCTATTCTTCATGCTGTTCCATAAACTCAGCCATCATGCGATGCTTGACTTCCCAGACCTGCTCACTAAGGTTAACCCGGTAAATCTCCGGATTCAGCTTGCGCAAATATTCCGGCCAGAACTGATCAAGCTGCGTGTTATGATAACTCCGTATCTCTTCCAGCTTCGGCAGCTCATATACCAGCTCACCCTGCAAGAACACCGGTTCAAGCATGGATACAGCCTCAAAGTTCTGCACATTCTTACGCATATAAGGATGCAGCGGATTAAACAGCTTTAGCTTCCCGCTGTCCGGCGGCATCTCCTCTTCAGGGAAGCAGATGTAATCGGCAATGGCTTTACCGCTGCCTTTGGATATGATGCGGTAAACCTCTTTTTTGCCTGGCGTCGATACTTTTTCGGGATTGCCTGAAATCTTGATGGTCGGGACCATCTCACCGTCAACCTCACGCTCTACCAATTTATAGACGCCTCCGAGAGCCGGCTGGTCTGCGGCGGTGATTAATTGGGTTCCGACACCCCAAGTGTCAATTTTGGCTCCCTGTGCTTTAAGATCCAGAATGGTTCCTTCATCCAGATCATTCGAGGCTACGATGCCCACATAGTCAAGACCGGCCTCATCCAGCATTTTACGGGCTTGAATGGACAGATAAGCCAGATCCCCGCTGTCCAGACGGATGGCATTCATCCGTTTCCCCTGGGCTTCCAGCTTCTTCGCGGTTGCAATTGCATGTGGAATCCCACTCTTTAACGTATCAAACGTATCCACCAGCAGGGTGACCTGATCCGGCATCACCTCAGCAAATATGTCAAAGGCCTCCTGCTCGCTCCGGAAGGTCTGTACCCAGGAATGCGCATGCGTGCCTTTGGTGGGAATACCGAATTTCTCCCCTGCCAGCATATTCGAAGTGGCGTGGAAGCCCGCCAGATAGGCTGCACGCGCCCCCCAGACGGCCGCATCGGCTTCCTGCGCTCGTCTTGTGCCAAACTCCAGCAGGATGTCCCCGCTGGCAACCTGACGGATTCGGGAGGCTTTGGTGGCGATCAGCGTCTGGAAGTTCATGAAGTTCAGAAGCGCGGTTTCCACCAGCTGCGTTTCGAATATGGTTCCTTCAACCCGGATGAGCGGCTCGTTCGGGAAGACCAGCGCCCCCTCCTTCATGGAATGAATATTCCCTTGGAAGCGGAACTGGCGAAGCTCCTCCAAAAACTCAGGTTTATACTTCTCTTCCTGTTTGGCCAGATAGGCAATGTCATCTTCCGAGAACCGCAACGATTCAATGTAATGTACAATCCTCTCCAAACCGGCAAAAACAGCGTACCCGTTGCCGAATGGCAGCTTACGAAAATAAGCCTCAAATACCGCACGCGTACGATGAGATCCGTTAATCCAATGAGCATACATCATGTTGATCTGGTATTTGTCCGTATGTAGTGCTAATCCTGCTGTCAGCATCACGATCATCCTCCAGTGTTACCCGTTTGCCCCTTTATGCTTCCGGGCAATTCACAAGCTGTCATCTTAATTCGTTCATCTTATTTCGTACCATCTTCACTGCGCACAACCGCTGCACCGAGACTGCCTTGAAAATGACCTAAAGCCCACTGATGGCCCTCTGGATTGAAGCTTGCAACAGCATCCTCATAAACCGTAATCTTATATCCGTAATTGTAGGCATCCACCGCCGTATGAAGGACACAGATATCCGTGCATACCCCGACCAGATCCACTTCGGTAATCCCGCGTTCACGCAGCTTTTGATTCAGATCGGTGCCGCAAAATGCACTGTACCTCGTTTTGTCCATCCAATAGATCGTTTCCTTGCGTTCCTCGTACACCTGTTGCAGATCGCCGTATAATTCGCGCCCCCGCGTGTCCCGAATGTTATGAGGCGGAAACAGCTTCGTTTCCGGATGGTAAGCATCATGTTCCTCGTGAAGGTCTACAGCCATCACAACGAAATCCCCGTTGTCATTATACTGTCTGGTCAAGTCGACAATTCTATGCTGAATGTTAATGGCCGGCTTGCCTACAGGCAGACTGCCATCCACGAAGTCATTCGTGAAATCTATCACGATTAAAGCCTTCATCTGACACACTCCTCTGTACATTGATTAATGTGGCCGATAAAAAACAGTGGCTTGAGATTACATGTTACGTATAAATAGATAGCAGCGGTGCATGATCCGTAAATCGATACAATTGGGCCGGTCGTTGGGAGTACTGATTCGAGTTTAGAGGTTTGCCATCCTCATCACGGGCTTCCTCCAAAATTCCCTGCCTGCTTCGGGTAGAAGTAATCTTACGGATAAAGTTGGGTTCATTGAACTCCGGCACGACGGTTTGGATAACCTGATACAGTTCGCTCAGTGTAAAATGCTCCGGCAAAAACTGTCTGGCAATCGTCGTTTGCAGCATTTGCTGCTGAATCTTGTGATACGCATCCATGATGATATCCCGGTGGTCAAAAGCAAGCTCCAGCTCCTCCAGAGCCTCCGCTACCGTGAATAGTCCAACCTCTTCTGCATCATCGGCAGCCTGGCGGTGCTCCAGCATCCATTCTTCCACCAACGCGTAGAACGCATGGCTGATGATCCAGCCGCGTGGATCGCGACCGGGCGCGCTATACACACCCAAATATTCCAAATGACCGCCATCCACCCCGGTCTCTTCTTTCAGTTCCCTCTTGGCTGCATCGTAAATAGACTCACTCTCACGGCAAAAACCGCCTGGAAGTGCCCACATACCGGCACAAGGCCATGATCTGCGCCTAATCAGCATCACCTTAAGCTCCCGTATAGGCAGTGTCTTGGTGAAGGTCTTCCGCTCCCGCTTCGTCAAGGTAAACATGACGATATCAGCGGGTACACCATCCGGTGTTCTATATTTCTTGGCATTGCGCTGTGGCGCCTGTTCATGATCCGTCATTTCCATCACCATAACTATTAATTTGATAATTTCATTATGACATATTTAAAGATGATGTCAAGGATTTCCTCATCCCATCTTCTGCATAAGATTACTATGCCCTATTCAGCCTCATTCTGTGCATGATGGATACGAATAGAAAAGGTGCGGAACCATTCCGCACCTTCGAATCGCCTAACCGCAGCTGCTTGGCGGCGTATCTTTTCCTGTTTCTACATTGACTTTTTCCGAAACGGTATCATGAATCACGGATACGACCAGTTGAAGAAGATAGTTGATATCGCTTTGACTCTGCTGGAATTCCATAACGAGCGGGATGCCGTCAATCTCCTCTTGCAGCTCTTCGATCTCGCGTTCGATTTTCGCAACCATGTCCTTATTCTGAAAGGATTCAAAAGCAACGATTTCTTTTTGCTTTTTCTTGATGGTCTTGATCAATCCTTGAACCCGTTCGTGGTTTTGGATTTTCTCTTCTGCTTGCTTAAACATTTGGACTTCTTCGCTTGTGGATATTAAATTCGCCAGCTCACCGGCTTTTGCCAAAATATCATCGCGTATAATCAATTCACGCGAATTGAATGTTGACATACCATATGTGTTCGTACGAACATGATCTTGTGCCAAGGTTCATCGCTCCAATTCTTCATCATCTATAAGCATATACGCAGCGCCGGGCCGAACTCACAAGGACGGCCTTTACGTACGTCGTGGTAAATTTCTGCCTGCCTCTCTATTATACAGCATCCGATGCAGGAATCGGATTGGAAATCATATCGCCTTTAATATACCAGGTCTTCGTATCGGTAATTTGAACATTCACGAACGTTCCCACCAAATCCCTGGAGCCTTCAAAATGCACCAGCTTGTTCGTGCGCGTGCGCCCTGACAGCATGGAATCATTGTTCTTGCTGACACCCTCTACAAGGACCTCTACCGTAGCACCCAGCAGCCTGTCATTGCTCTGGCGGCTGTACTCACTGATAGCTGCATTCAAACGTTGAAGTCGCTCGCTCTTGACCTCCATCGGCACATTATCCTCCATCACCGCTGCCGGTGTTCCTTCACGGGGAGAATAGATGAAGGTATATGCAGCGTCATAACCTACTTCGCGGACAAGAGACAGCGTCTCCTCAAACTGCTCATCGGTTTCTCCAGGGAATCCGACAATGATGTCCGTTGTAAACGCAACATTCGGAATCGCTTTTTTAATCTTATGAGCAAGCTCCAGGTACGTCTCACGCGTATATTTGCGGCTCATTTTTTTGAGCACCTGCGAGCTTCCCGATTGCACCGGCAGATGAATGTGTTCTACCAGATTTCCGCCCTTCGCCAGCACCTCGATCAGATGATCGTCGAAATCTCTCGGATGGGATGTCGTGAAACGTACACGCGGGATATCGATCTTATGGATCGCATCCATCAGATCGCCGAAGCGGTACTCGATATCCTCAAAATCCTTGCCGTATGCGTTCACATTTTGCCCGAGCAGCGTGATTTCCTTGTAACCCTGACGGGCTAGTTCACGTACCTCAGCTATAACATCCTCCGGACGCCGGCTGCGTTCCTTACCGCGGGTATACGGGACTATGCAGTATGTACAGAATTTATCGCAGCCGTACATAATGTTAACCCAGCCGCGAAGCCCTTCCCGCTTCTTCGGAAGGTTCTCAATGATGTCACCCTCCTTGGACCACACTTCAACAACCATTTCCTTGCTGAAGAGCGCCTCCTGTATAAGATGGGGCAGACGGTGCACGTTGTGCGTACCGAAGATGAGGTCAACGAAGCCGTGTTTCTGGAGAATGCGATTAACTACGGACTCCTCCTGCGACATACAGCCGCAAACACCAAGCAGCATATCGGGCTTCTCGATCTTCAAGTGTTTCAGATGGCCGAGTTCGCCGAAGACCTTGTCCTCCGCATTTTCACGAATGGCGCATGTATTCAGCAAAATGATATCCGCCTGCTTGCGATCCTCGGTGGCTTGATAGCCCATTTGCTCCAGCAATCCCTTAATGGTCTCGGAATCATGCTCATTCATCTGGCACCCATACGTGTATACAATATAATGCTTGCCCGCTCCGATGCGCCGGAACTCCTCCGGCAGCTCTGTATCGTACAGCACTTCTACGCTCTGCTTGCCGCGCTGCTTTTCCTGTCTATGATTAGGCTCCGAAAGAATATTGATTTCCCGGCCGTTGATGCGAATTCTCTTCCCGTGTTCATCTTCCGAGAGAACTTTGGCTCCTGAAAAATCAAAATATTTGGAGTAGTCCTTACTTTCTTTGGACATGCTTGGTCACTCCTTAGATCCACAAAATCTCTGGTTTTACATGACAAAACCTCTTAAATAGGCACTGTTTTAAATTATATCATGATCTTAATGCCTAAGCTACCACTCTGACATGATCGATGCAAACTTCAAAAAAGAGCCTGAAATCGAAATTCATCGATCCAGGCTCTTCCGTACGTGCTTCCTATAAGCGCACATACGTGACATATACCGTTTGTTCCTTCAACCTGACTGAAGTTATAAATTAGTCAATAATTTCAGCAGTATCTCCGTTGTTGGCACCAGCCGCATTCGCTTCGTCCGTATCGATGTGCATATCCAGCGCAAAGTTATCGGATACACGAGCAATCACATTTTCCAGTACAAGACCACGCTCACCGCCAAGACGCACTTTAAGCAGATCCTTGTCTTTAATGCCCCACTGATCCGCATCGGACGTATGGAAATGAATATGACGAGCGGCTACAATAACACCCTCATCCACCGTTACCTCGCCTGCTGGGCCTTTGATGGTGATACCAGGTGTTCCAGCGATATTCCCCGACTCCCGCACAGGTGCTTTCACACCAATTGCAAAGGAATCCGTACGGGAAATCTCAAGCTGGGTTGCAGGACGCGCAGGTCCCAAAATTCTTACTTTATCGAATTGTCCCTTCGTTCCAATTACCGCTACCGTTTCATTGGCTGCGAATTGTCCTGGCTGGGACAAAGGCTTGAATTCTGTAAGCTGATATCCAGGGCCGAATAATGCCTCAATATGCTCCTGGGATAAATGAATATGGCGGGCGGATACACCCACAGGTACAGTTTTACTCATCTGTCTCTCACTCCTTGTTTTTCTCTATATGCTGTACGTGCCATCACCTATTATACTCTCTATTACCCAAAAATAAAAAGGCAGCCCGATGATTCTGGGTGCCTTCTTCTCATTTCTCATATGATCTGCAACAGGATTGTCAAAGTTATCTTTGAATCATGGGCGTTATGCGAATTTTATTTCTCTTTGGACGGAGCCAAAGGCAAATTCTGTTCAAGAAACCGGAGCGCATAATCAGACATCCAGCCTTTTACCATTGATTCAGGATAGTGCTTGAGGAGCAGCTCCTGGAAGTCTGGATATTTCCCCGGATGCTCAAGCCCGGCAACCCACTGATCAATCCCGTCAAAATCCGAACCGAACATCATGTGTTTCTCTCCGCCCAGCTCACAAATCTTCTCAATATGGGGCAGGATGTCCTCCGGCTTCACTCGGTCTGCATCACTCCGAATGAACCAAGGCACAAACGTAATGCCGATCATTCCGTCCAAAGCGATCAAAGCCCGAATCTGCTCATCGCTTAGATTCCGCGGATGCTTGCATACGGAGTACGCATTGGAATGCGAGGCCAGGATGGGACGCTGCGTAAGTTCGGTTAACTCCCAGAAGCCGGCCTGGGACAGGTGGGAAACATCCAGAATAATGCCTGTGGAATTACACAGCTCCACCAGCTGCCGCCCTCGTTCCGTAAATCCACCATTCCGCTGCTCCAACGCCCCGTCCGCAGCCCAGTTGGCATAGTTCCACGTAATCCCCATAAAGCGTACACCCAGGTCATAACAGAGCTTAACGTAATGCAAATTGCCCTCCAGCCCGTCCACACCTTCCAGCGACAAAACACCAAAACGGCTATGACAGCTTTCTCTCATCTCCTGGACCTGTTCTTGCCAGAGCAGCGGTTTGAGATGACCTGGCTTCACAATGCGGCTGCGATACGTATCGATTTGCGCCAGTACCCGCTCAAATGAAGGACGTCCGTATTTTTCCGATAAAAAAACAGCGAATACCTGAAGCGCAAGATCCCCTTCCTCCATACGCTGCAGCGTAACATCCAAATGCCGATCATCAACAAAGGAAGCTTTGGGATCTTCCCACATTTTACTCAGGGCATCACAGTGAAAATCAACTGTCCGCATCGCGGGCTCATCTCCTTCCAATGTGTTACAGCAAAAAGCCTGTTTACGCAAAAGAGAGTAAACAGGCTAATACCTCCGAAATTTATCTAGGTTCTACGATCAATTTAATCGCCGTCCGGTCTTCGCCATCAATCACAATATCCGTAAAAGCAGGGATGCAAATCAGATCCACCCCGCTCGGTGCTACAAATCCCCGGGCAATCGCTACCGCTTTAATGGCCTGGTTCAGTGCTCCCGCCCCAATCGCTTGCAGTTCCGCTCCGCCCCGCTCCCGAAGAACTCCAGCGAGCGCCCCTGCAACTGAATTAGGATTGGATTTTGCTGAAACTTTTAATACTTCCATGGTAAGTACCTCCCCTGGGAATGTTGAGTGATGGTTTGCTTCCGCTTACTAGATGTTATTCGTGAGAGGGGAAAAAATTCCTGCTTTTTGCCATTCGTACCTAATTTAATTAAACGAATTTTACGGTTTTTAATCCATCCGCCATTCGTCTTCGTACATACGTATTTTTTGTATCTTGTGGGCTTTCCCTGTTTCTTCATCCATATCAACGCATACAGCATGGAACTGCCACTTGCCTTCATCGACCTGGAAACGAGCAGGAAGCTGGGTTTTGAACTTGTACATCACCGCATCGCGCTGCATGCCGAGTACCCCTTCCTTGGAGCCTACCATGCCGGTATCCGTAATGTAGGCAGTTCCACCCGGCAGTATCGTATCGTCATTGCTTTGCACATGCGTGTGCGTTCCAACCACCATAGAAGCCCGTCCTTCCAAATGCCAACCCATGGCAATTTTCTCAGAGGTCGCCTCGGCATGGAAGTCCACAAGAATGCATTTGTTTTTCTGGCGCAACTCATCTACAATTTCATCGGCTGCACGGAATGGACAATCGATGGCTGGCAGGAATGTTCTTCCCTGCAGGTTCACAATGGCCAATTGTTTGCCGTTTGCTTTAATAACCGTATATCCCCGTCCAGGTGTTCCAGGCGGAAAATTCGCCGGGCGAATCAAACGCGGTTCATCATCGATAAACTCAAAAATATCCTTGTTATCCCACGTGTGATTTCCCAAGGTGATGCCGTGGATGCCCCAATTGAAAAACTCATTGGCAATGGCCGAGGTAATGCCGCGTCCCGAAGCCGCGTTCTCGCCATTGGCAATGATGATGTGAGGATTATATTTGGACTTCAGCTCTGGCAGCGATTCTTTCAGCGCTTTGCGCCCTGTACTGCCGACAATATCACCGATGAATAGTACTTTGATGTCAATCACTCCTTAACGAGGGAATTCTGTCCTGCTCCAGCAGGAGCGTTCCCGGTTTTATGGATATCAGCCACTTTCCGATCTGATATCTTCAAAGATAAAAAGTGGCCGAATTGCGGCCACTTTTTAAGGTCCAAACTCTATTTTGCGTAATCCACCGCACGGGTCTCCCGGATAACGGTGACTTTGATATGACCTGGATAATCCAGTTCATTCTCAATGGTTTTGGTAATGTCGCGTGCCAAGCGGAATGCTTCGGCATCATCGATCTTCTCAGGCTGTACCATAACGCGAACTTCACGTCCCGCTTGAATGGCGTACGATTTCTCAACGCCTTCAAAGGATTCGGAAATTTCTTCGAGCTTCTCAAGGCGTCGGATATACGTCTCAAGTGTCTCTCTGCGCGCTCCCGGTCTGGCTGCGGACAATGCGTCAGCTGCGCCAACCAGCATGGCAATAACCGAGGTTGCTTCACAATCACCGTGGTGAGAGGCAATGCTGTTGATAACCACCGGATGTTCCTTGTATTTCTTCGCCAGCTCCACGCCGATTTCAACGTGCGATCCTTCCACTTCATGATCCAGCGCTTTACCGATGTCATGCAACAGTCCTGCCCGTTTCGCAAGCACGATGTCTTCGCCCAATTCGCCGGCCATTAGGCCAGTCAAGTAGGCCACTTCCATGGAATGTTTCAACACATTTTGTCCATAGCTTGTACGGAACTTCAGTCGGCCCAGAATTTTGATCAAATCTGGATGCAAACCGTGCACGCCAACTTCGAATGTGGCTTGTTCTCCATACTCGCGAATGCGTTCGTCCACTTCCTTGCGGGATTTCTCCACCATTTCTTCGATACGAGCCGGATGAATCCGTCCGTCCGCCACGAGCTTTTCCAAAGCTGTACGGGCAATTTCACGGCGAATCGGATCAAACCCGGAGAGAATAACAGCTTCCGGAGTATCATCGATAATAAGGTCAATCCCTGTAAGGGTTTCAAGCGCACGGATATTCCGGCCTTCACGTCCGATGATCCGGCCCTTCATTTCTTCGTTCGGCAAGGTGACAACAGAAACCGTTGTCTCTGCCACATGATCAGCCGCACAGCGTTGGATAGCCAGCGTGATGATCTCCCGTGATTTCTTGTCAGCCTCTTCTTTCGCCTGCTGCTCAATTTCTTTAATCATTTGAGCGGTTTCATGACGAACCTCTTGCTCGACATTGCTGAGAATGATACTGCGGGCATCCTCCATCGTAAGGTTGGAGATACGCTCCAGTTCTGTAGTTTGTTTCTTGTAAATAGCGTCGATTTGCTGCTGGGTCTCTTCTATTCGTTTCTCTTTGTTCGCCACTTGTTCTTCTTTACGTTCCAAAGATTCTATTTTTTTATCCAGCGACTCTTCCTTTTGCAACAATCTGCGTTCCTGCCGTTGAATTTCATTACGGCGCTCACGAGTGTCTTTTTCAGCTTCGGCTCTGATTTTATGAACTTCATCTTTTGCTTCAAGAACCGTTTCTTTCTTCAATGCCTCTGCTTCCTTCTTCGCACTCTCAACGATCTGCAAAGCGGCATGCTCGGCACTGGAAATTTTAGCTTCTGCAAGGGATTTGCGAATAAAATAACCGAACCCAAAGAATATAGCGGCTACAGCGAGAACGATTATGATCCAGATCCATGTATCCAGCATCTGTTTCACCTCCTCGTTGTTTCCTCCAAGGCATTCCTTGGGAAATGTTCAATTGTCAGTTTACTCATTCATACATAAAATTTTCCGGCAGAACCTGCCGTCCATACTGCGCACGTCCCATTAACGTTCGCAAATTCCACCATGAACAGCGGAATACATTTCACTATGAATTGGCGTTATAAGAATCTTTCACAAAGTAGTCACTTTTTTGGAAGGAAAAAGGTTTCTAATTTATGATAAAAGATTCATATTTATTTTAGTATTTATAAAAAGATATTGTCAAGGGAAAGCAATGGGTAAACGTCAGTTTCATCCAGTGGAACCAAATTCTTTTGCGAAGTTCTGCATTATGGCTGCCTTTTATTAGAAGTCATCCAGCTCTTCGTCCCACTCGCCTTGTTGCTGATCCTCTTCAATCAGAAGTTTAAGTACCTGCCGTACCTGTTCTCCACCAAACCCTCGCCGCATTAAATAGGCGCCCGTTTTACGTTTGCGATCCAACTGCTCGCCATGGGTTTGCTGCCATTTTTTCCTCCCGACCGTCAGCGCACTCTCAAGTTCCGCATCCGCGCTAATCTCGCCCAACGCCTCTGATATAAGCTCAGTGCCTATTCCCTTTTGCCTCAGTTCCTGCTTAACCCACAATCTTCCCTTCTTATGGCTCGTCATTCGCTGTTCCGCCCACATCTTGGCATAGAGCGCATCATCTACGAGGTTATCCTTCTCCAAGCGCTCCAAGGTTGTCTCTACACTATTCTGCTCAAAGCCTTTTTGCTGCAGACGCTGTGAAATTTCCTTAGCCGTTCTGGGTTTTCGGGACAGATGATTCAGCGCCTCTACGTAAGCGCGCTGCCGTTCATCTGCAACAATAATTTCCTGCAGTTCCTCCTTGCGAAAAACATTGCCCTTCAACAAGCGATATTTCAGCATAACGTCCTCATGAACGGTCATCTGATAAGGCCCAAATGCGATCTGATAGCGGTGTTTGGGCTTTCTCAGCATCTCGACCGAAGTTACGATCAGATCCTCATTATCGGGAAAATGTCCAATACCTGAAGTTTCCTCCTCCTCAGACACTCCCATATTCTCTTCTTTCATAAACGCTCCTCTCACTTCAGCATCAATATCCCGGCAAAAATATCCGAGCGATTCCTCGATTAAGTTAAATGCAAAGAAGACCGTCAGGCGTTACAAACACCGGACAGTCCTCAACACTCTAAAAGCTAAACCGTTATTACTACTCTACCTTAAACAATTCCTGCTCTTCTATTTCATCTTGTTCCTTATCCTCTGCGGAAGGCTCAGGAACAGCCGTGGTCAGGTTGCTTGCTTCACGGATTTTATTCTCGATTACACTCGCGATTTCCGGGTGCTCCTTCAAGAATTGCTTCGCATTCTCACGTCCTTGACCCAGACGGTCACCAGAATAAGAATACCAAGCACCACTCTTGTCTACGATATCCAGTTCCGTTCCGATATCAATCAGGCTTCCCTCTCTAGAGATGCCCTCACCGTACATAATATCTAGCTCAGCCTGTTTGAAAGGCGGCGCTACCTTGTTCTTAACAACCTTAATCCGTGTGCGGTTACCCACCACATCGTTACCCATCTTGATGCTCTCAATCCGGCGCACGTCCAAACGAACCGTGGAATAGAACTTCAGAGCACGTCCGCCCGGAGTAGTCTCAGGGTTACCGAACATAACACCAACCTTCTCACGAAGCTGGTTGATAAAGATGGTAATCGTTTTCGACTTATTGATGGCACCCGACAATTTACGAAGAGCTTGAGACATCAGACGAGCTTGCAGACCCACGTGGGAATCACCCATATCGCCTTCAATTTCAGCTTTCGGCACAAGCGCAGCAACCGAGTCAATAACAATAATATCTACGGCACCACTGCGTACCAATGCTTCCGCAATTTCAAGCCCCTGTTCACCCGTATCCGGTTGGGAGAGCAGCAATTCATCAATATTAACACCCAGTTTGCTTGCATACGATGGATCCAAGGCATGCTCGGCATCGATAAATGCAGCTTGTCCGCCAGCCTTCTGAACTTCAGCAATAGCATGGAGGGCTACTGTTGTTTTACCGGAGGATTCCGGTCCATATACTTCAATAATCCGGCCTTTAGGCAAACCGCCGGTTCCTAAAGCTATATCCAACGCCAACGATCCACTTGGCACAATCTCTACCTGCATATGGGTGGACTCACCCAGTTTCATGATGGAACCTTTACCGAACTGTTTCTCTATCTGACGAAGCGCCATCTCCAGCGCAGCACGACGATCTGACAATTGTTCCACAACCCTTCACTGTTGATAGTCATATCATACCTTGTTTTGACACGTTTGCCAAGCTTTTTTTCGAACATACATTCGTTTTTTTATTCGGCGCTCCTTCCCTCCCATGCTCTGAACCCTATGTAAAAAAGAAGAAGAACCGCAGCAATATCATTCGATATGCCACGGTTCTTCCGTACTTCACATTATACTCGGAACCATTCTTCAATTCAAGAACAGCTACCAAGACAGGTGTAAATAATTTACTTTTTATCAAAAGCGGCTTCCTTCGGCTTAGGGGGAAGCTAGGCCTGCTTGGAGGCAACGAGACGCTGCCAAAGCCGATACAGCAGCGCCTTGGTTGCACGGAGCCGGATCGTCTCACGGTTGCCCTGCAGGTGCAGCTCATGCACTTCCGTTTCTTTTCCCCGTTCGGACAATCCAATGTACACAAGGCCAACGGGCTTGCGTTCGGCGTAACCTGGACCTGCTACACCTGTTACCGACAAACCAAAATCACTGTCGGTCACCATCCGGACATGATCCGCAAGCGCCTCGGCAACCTCCGCACTGACAGCGCCCGGCGCATCATCACCTTCAAGCAGCGCATGCGGGATATGTACAAGCTTCTCTTTGATCTGATTGGTATAACAGATGATTCCGCCCAGAAACATCGAAGCACTGCCGGGAATGGATGTCAGCGCCTCTGCCACGAGCCCTCCGGTACAACTCTCGGCCGCGCTCAGCGTCCAGCTTCGATCTGCCATAAGGTCTACAATGACCTTCTCAATCGGCACGTCCTCGTTGGCATACATAAACTCAGGACCTCTCTCCTGAATTCTGGTCTCCAGCTCATTCAGCCGGACCATAGCCTCAGACTCACTCGCTGCCTTCGTGGAGATCCGGACCGTAACCTCCCCTTCCTTGGCATACAAGGCGATGGTCGGATCCGTCTGTGCGGTTATCAGGTCCTCCAGTCGCTGATCAAGTGCGGATTCCCCAATGCCTGCGAACTTGAGCATCTTCGAGTAGATGGGGAGCTCGCCGGTCAGGACGTGCTGAAGAAGCCAGGGCTTGGCCTCCTGCTCAAACATCGGGATCAGTTCTTTTGGCGGCCCGGGCAAAACAATATAATGAGTGCCTTCAAAAGAAATAGCATTTCCCACGGCAAGCCCCGTCTCGTTAGGCAGCGGTGTACCTCCCTCGATGGCCAGAGCCTGACGCCGATTATTCTCCGTCATCACAGATCCCCGGTCATGGAAGAAACGTTCGACCCGGTCCATGGCCATCCGGTCAATATGCAACGACCGGTTCATATAGGAAGCTAAGGCATCCTTCGTCAGATCATCCTGTGTAGGTCCGAGGCCGCCGGACAGAAGCACGATATCAGCTCTGCCGCTGGACAGCCTGAGGGCCTCCTTGAGCCTCTCCATGTTATCCCCGACAACCGTTTGATAGTACACATCGATTCCCATTGAAGCAAGCTCTCTGGACAAGTACTGGGCATTGGTATTGACGATCTGTCCCAGCAGAAGTTCTGTACCAACTGCAATGATTTCTGCTTTCATGATTAGTCGATCCTCCTGTATCTGCTGTATCTGCTGTCTCTACTGTATCTGCACATTCTATTCAACTTCATTATGTTCTTACGCTCACGGAAGAAAAAAGCAATAGGATTGCTCCTATTGCTATTATGCCCCGGTACCTTTGAGAAGGTGCCTGTTCTGGACAAAATATTCGATTCCCGAATATAGCGTAATAATCGCAGCTGCCCAGATGGCAATGACATCAAACGGAATCCCCATAAACACAAACGGGAAATTGTTGATAAGAAGCGCAACAATTGCCACAATCTGAATCACCGTTTTAATTTTTCCCGATTGGCCTGCTGCAACAACGGAACCCTCCAGAAGCGCAATCTGCCGCAAGCCGGTAACCGCGAATTCCCTGCTGATGATGACAACAGCAATCCACGATTCGCATTTTCCCATCTCTACGAGCGATATGAGTACGGCGGCCACCAGCAGTTTGTCAGCCAGCGGATCAAGAAGTTTTCCCAGGTTAGTCACCATATTGTTTTTTCGGGCCAAATAGCCGTCAATCCCATCCGTGCTCGCAGCAAGTATAAAGATCAATGCCGCAATCAATTGGTTATATGGCAGGACAAAATCATTCCACACAATGGGGGCCGGGTAAAAATCAAAATCCACCAGTAGAAAAATCATCATGACAGGAATCAAGCAAATCCGGGCCAACGTAATACGATTGGGTAAATTCATGGGGCAACCTCCCTTGCAACGGGTTGTCTAGCTAACTTGGCAGACCCCGCAGCAGTTAAACTGCCGCAATTCAACAGGGTCGCTCTTCCCAAGAGCCTAAAGGGTTTGAAGCGTGAATCGCTGTCTGTCATATTCATCCCCCAGTAATCTATGTATACGTTAATCCTTATATATCGTGTTTTAGTATAATATTTCAGTTGACACCCTGTCAAAAGAAACAAACCTGCCATTCAATTCGCATTCAAGCCTTTACCCTATAAGGCGCGCGCTTATTTAAAATTGGTAAATTGGAGGTCCAGCGTAAGATCTGCTTTACGAAGCAGCTGCATGATCTGCTGAAGATCGTCCTTGTTTTTTCCGGTTACCCGAATTTGATCCCCTTGAATCTGGCTCTTTACTTTCAGTTTGGAATCACGGATCAAAATGTTGATTTTTTTAGAGTTTTCCTGATCTATTCCCTGTTTCAAGGTCAAGCGCTGTCTAACGGTACCCATAGAGGCCGGCTCAATCTTCCCGTACTCCACATTTTTAAGCGACAATCCGCGTTTAACCATCTTGGTTTGCAAAATATCAATTACTGCGTTGAGTTTATACTCATCGTCAGATGCAATGACCAGTGCTTCCTTGTCAATCTTCAAGCTGCTCTTGCTGCCCTTGAAGTCAAACCGGTTCTCAATCTCCCGCTCCGTCTGATTAACCGCGTTTGTAAGTTCCTGCATATCCATCTTGGATACGATATCAAATGAATTTTCTGAAGCCATGGTGAATCCTTCCTTTCATCAATCATATTGCTTCTATTATAGGTAAAACTCCGAGCCAAGTCTAATCATGTACAATGTATGTCTTATGTATACAGGAACGAAAAAGACTCCGTTCATCACCAACCATCTGGTGACAACGAAGCCTGCTCCGTCAATTGCTAGCTTGCTCATCACGCACCGGACGGCGGAACATACTCAGGATGCCGAGTAATATATGAGCCAATCCAAAGCCTAATATGCCATATCCCCAGTCACTCGGAATTAGATAGTAACCCAAGAGGCTGACAATAACGCCTAATCCGAATACAATCCAGTTGACCGTCAAGATGGCCTCACCTCTTTCAGGAAGTGAAATAACAGCATGCAGCTGCATGCTGTTATGATCTCCTGGAGTAAAGGGAATTATTCCCCGCCTGTGGTGTCAGCGGAACCATCCGCGGACTCCAGCACGATGCGGGAAGTCGTTTTTCCATCCGTTACAGGCTGACCGCCAACCGTGATGGTGGTTGCAGCGGAATTGCCCGATTTCACGTACAACCCCTGGCTGTCCAGTTCGAAGCTGAGCGCAGCTCCGTTCTCAAGCATTTGGAAAGCCAATTTCTCGCCGGAGGCGTTGTTGCCGCGGTATACCTCTACCCAGCTCTTTCCGTCACTGGTGGCCGTAATGTCCACCTTAACCGCAGAACCTGTTACTTTGAATACGGTGTTCTTGCCTTCCGTCCGGTCCTGCGTCACCGTCGTTTCCCCAGGCGTTGTATTCCCCGGTACATCTGTATCCGTACCATCCGTACCCTCAGTGCCGTCCGTTTCCGTTCCTTCACCGTCCGTACCCTCGCCAGGCGTATCGCCCGGGTTGTTCTCTCCGCCTTGTGCTCCATCACCTGGCGTCGTGGTATCCGGGTTTTGCGAATTCTGTCCTGGATCGGTCTGAGATTGGTCGTTGTTGCTTACCGGCGGGTTTTCATCTTTGGGCTCATTCGAATTGATCGCTACCAAATAAATGACAACAACGATCAGTATCGGAAACGTCCACATCAGCAGCGTCGGCAGCCATTTCATGTTCCGTTCGGCTGAAGGTCTGCTGGCACGCTTTTGAATAACCGGCTCCATTGTCGCTTCCGGTTCTGATTTGGGAACGTCCTGTTTATGTCCTTCAAGCAGTTCGTCCGGGTCAATCCCCACCGCTTCTGCATAGGTTTTGATGAATGCCCGCACGTAAAAACTGCCGGGAAGTACTTTGTAATCCCCTGCCTCGATGGCTTCCAAGTATCGCTTGCGTATTTTTGTCATTTCCTGCACGTCATCAAGGCTCATTCCTTTTTGTAGACGCGCCTCCCTTAATTGCTGTCCCAGTTCGGACATGCCATCACCTCCTACTTTAGAATTTCGTGGTCAAAAAAATATTATAAATCGTCACTATAAGAACCCGTGAACGTATCATAAACGATTTCCTCATCCGGATTGTTTCGCAATTCGATTATAATATCGAAATCCTCATAGGAATATTCGGATTCACGAACAAAAATGTCCGGATGCTCAATCACCTTCGTGCTATCCATCCCCATAATATCCTGTAAGAGCTGATAATGGCGCTCGTTCGAACGGATAGTGCTGACAATCCCGTCAATGATAAAAATATTGTTTGAATTCATCTCATCCTCGGACAGCTGACTGCGAATCGTTTGCCGAAGCAGCGTAGAGGAAACAAACGTCCAGCGTTTCATCGCACAGACACTGCCTGCAATAATGGACTCCGTTTTGCCGACGCGGGGCATCCCGCGAAGACCGATGACCTGATTTCCTTCCCTTTTGAACAATTCACCCAAAAAGTCAACAAGTAAACCGAGCTCATCGCGTGTAAAACGGAAAGTTTTACGATCATCCGAGTCCCGGTCAATATATCGTCCATGTCGGACAGCCAAAATATCGACCAGTTTAGGGGGTCTCAAGGCTGTTACCGTAATATTTTTCATCTTGTTCAGCATTTTGCCCATCAGAATGATTTTCTCTTCATCATCCGTCTCAAGGAGCATACCTCGGGTTTGGCCTTCGACGCCGTTAATTGTCAGGATGTTCACTTCAAGCATACCGAGCACAGATGCAATATCACCGAGCAAACCTGGCCGGTTCTTATGTATCTTGTATTCCATGTACCATTGATTCGATTCCACAAAGACACCTCTTTGCACTTCTTTTCCATCAATATTCGACAAATTCCAGCTAAAAATGCACGCAAAAACAGGTCAAATTAAAAATGGATCACGTTAATGATATATAAAATAAAAATGAAAGGCAAGTATTAACGGTAACATGAAAATTACATTCTTTTTTCTTGACAAAAAGCCCCCGTTATCGGGGGGCTTTTTGGATGTGGGTTATGCGTTGTTCTTGGCCAATCTCACCATCAGACGGGCGATAACGTGGCGTTCTTCCTCGTTACCTACGTCCCACAATTCTTTCAGTGCCCGGTTGGATGAGTTTTGCGGGTCTACCTTCTCATCCAGGAAGTCGCCGATCTCAAAAGCCAGCTGAGAAATCGTGTCTTCGCTCATACCTGCTTTTTCGGCTTGAACGACGCGCTCTCCCAGAAATTTCTTCCAGGAATCAAAGTTTTTGATTACGGATGACATGAATTAAATCCTCCTTTTGCATGGTGGCAATCAGATTTAAAGTAACAATAGTAATATGTCCCCGTAACCAGAACCTTATGAGTGGTGAATTGCACCACGAACGAATATCAAGTCACCCAGCCGCCGTTCGGACTGATCACTTGGCCGGTGATGTATCCCGACTCAGGCAGCGCCAAAAAATATACCAGCGAGGAAATCTCATCAGGCTGTGCCAGCCTGCCGATTGGAATCTCCTCTTCCAGCATGCGGATTTCATCCGAATCCAGATGTCCCAGCATCGATGTATCCACCGCACCGGGCGCAACGGCATTCACCGTAACGCCGGAAGGAGCAAGCTCCTTCGCCAGCGCCTTCGTGAAGGCATTTACGCCGCCTTTGCTTGTGGAATACAACACCTCGCAGGATGCACCCGACAGCCCCCAGATCGAGGATACATTAATGATCCTGCCGAACCGCTGGGAAATCATGCGTCCCATGAACGCCTGAGAGCACAGAAACATCCCCTTCAGGTTAATCGACATCAAGGTGTCCCACTGTTCTTCCGTGGCGTCAGACAGAAGCCCGTAATGGGATACACCGGCATTATTGACCAGGATATCAGGCTCCATGTTATGACTCTGAAGTTTCTCCTTCATCCGGAGTATTTGCTCTTTGTCCCGAAGATCGGCCGATACGGTCAACACCTTCGCTCCGTAAGACATACAGCGGCGGGCCACTTCATTCGCCGCCTCATGCGAATTCATGTAGTGAATAACCACGTTCATGCGAACCGAGGCAAAGCGCTCCGCAACGGCTGCCCCAATGCCTCTGCTCGCCCCCGTAATCAGTACCGTCATTTCCCCGATCGGCTTCAATTCTCTTCCCATGTCTTGCTTCATTACGGACTCACGACAATGGATACAGCCAGTTGATCCCAGTCGACATGCTCTTGCAGTCGACGGTTAACATCGTCTACCGTAATGGACTCATAAACCGGCAGAACCTTGAAGAGATCCGCTCCACGGAACTGATAGCGTGTAAATTCATGGGCGATGTTCTCCGGGGAATTGAGCATCCGTAAATAACCGCCCATTTTCTTTTTGCGGGCCCGTTCAAAATCCGATTTCTGGAATCCGCTTGCTTTCAGTTTATCCACCTCTGTGCGAATGCGCGCGAGCAGCTGATCCGGATCCTTGGTATCACCGCCAACTGCAGAGAATGCATATTGCGGCGCACTGTTGTATTCATGGCCAAAACTGTCCGAAATCAAATCCTCATCATACAGCTTCTGATACAACTCGGTGCTGGAGCCAAACAAGAGATCCATCATCAGCTTCGTGGTCAAATCGCGGTGCAGCTGCTCTTCAGCTGGTAATCCGACCTGCTTCTCCTTAAAGCCAAACAGGCATTTCGGCAGTGATACGGCCAGGCGGCTCTCTCTGCGCTTCTCTTCGACACCCTGCGGCTCCGGATCAAAAATACGCTCAATGGAGCCTTGCTTGTCATACGATTTTCCCGCCTGATTCGATCGGACAAGGTTCATCGTTTCCTCAGGATCCACGCCCCCAACCACAAACAACAGCATGTTGCTCGGGTGATAGAAAGCATTGTAGCACGTATACAGGTCTTCCTTCGTAATCGTTCCGATGGATTCCACCGTACCGGCGATATCAATGTGCACCGGATGCACCTTGTACATCGCTTCAATTAAGCCGAAATACACACGCCAATCGGGATTGTCCTGGTACATGTTGATTTCCTGCCCGATGATGCCTTTTTCCTTCTCCACGTTCTGATCCGTAAAATAAGGATTCTGAACGAAATCGATCAAGGTCTCCAAATTTTCATGGATGTTCTCCGTTGCAGAGAAGAGATATACCGTCTGGTCAAAACTTGTGAAAGCGTTCGCGGAAGCGCCGTTGGACGCAAACTTGGCAAAAATATCACCCTCCGGCTCCTCGAACATTTTGTGCTCAAGGAAATGCGCTATGCCGTCCGGCACCTGCGTCTCAGACTCGCCTTCGACCTTGAAATGGTTATCCACGGAACCGTATTTGGTTGCAAAAGTCGCATAGGTCTTCTGAAAGCCGGGTTTAGGCAGCACATACACATGCAGACCATTATCCATCACTTCGTAATACAGCGTCTCCTGCAGGTTGTCATAATGAATGCTCTCCACCGGCTACTCCTCCTTTTGGCCTTTCAGGAAATAGATCGTATCCAGGGAAAATGCCGAAGCTGCCTGCTTCACATCTTCCACTGAAATGCCCTCCACCTGATTCAGCAGCTCATCCGGCGTACGTTCACGGCCCGACAGCGTGCGGTTGAAATCATAGGCGATCATCTCAAAGGCCGAATCCTGCATTTCTTTAATGACATTCCGAATCATCGCCTTGGTCTGCGACATCTCGATATCGGTGATGGCACCCTTGGCCATGTCATCGAGCTGCTGGCGAATAATCTCTACAGCCTTCTCGAAATTCTGAACCTCGATCCCGGACTGAATGGTAGCAATCCCTTTATGACCGTCATAGCGGGAAGAGGCATAATAGGCCAGGCTCTCCTTCTCCCTCACGTTGACAAACAGCTTCGAATGCGGGTATCCGCCCAAGATTCCGTTATACAACAGCGCGGCTGCGTACTCGTCATCTCCGTAAGTAATGGTGCTTCTAAGCCCCATATTGAGTTTGCCCTGATTTATCTCAAGCTTCTCTACAACCGTCTGCGTCCCGCTCGCGGCGGTCCGCGTGGAAGAAGGAACATAGTCCTTGCTTCCCGTGCGGTTGAGTTTAAAATGCTCTTCTACGAGCTTTTTGACCTCATCAAGACTCGTATCTCCGACCACATACAGATCCAGAACGGATTCATTGAGCCAATTCTGATAGGACTCATACAGTCCTTCCGGGGTTATTCCGTCCAGATCCTTCCGTTCGCCCAGCGGATGCAGCCGATACGGCTCATTCTTGCACATCACCTCAATACAGCGCTCCGCAGCATAACGAATTTTATCATTAACGATAGATTCCAGCTTTTTGCGAACCGTGTCACGCTCGGTTTGTACATAGGATTTGCGAAATACGCCGTTCTCCAGCACGGGCTCGGTAAAGGCTTCTCCCAGGAAGGCAAATGAGGAGCGCAGCAGACTCTCGGGACTTTTTACAAAAGAATCATTAATCGTATCCATACGGAAGTGCACGATTTGATAATCGCCCCGCTTATATACATCAAAACCAAATCCGGCGCCGTACAGCTGCTCCAGCTGCTCGCGGAAAGCCCTTGTTTCCGGGTAGGAAACCGTTCCTCTTCGCAGTACAAAAGGAGTGAGCGCCGTGGATGTCACCGTATCTTCTGCTAACGGACTTCCGGCGTAAAGCGATATCGCAAATGTCTTGAATCGGTTCGTCGGGAGAACGTGAATCCGTATCCCTCCGGCTGTTCCGTGTTCAAATTCCGTTTTCGTCAAGGTCCATATCCCCTTACATCATGGATTGTCGTTGCCATAATTTACTTCATAATTAACTTTCATTCTAACCCATCGCAAAGTGAAGAAGCAACCGAAGACAGGCCCCGGTTGCTCTAATTAACGGCTTACATACAGAAGATATGCTGGCCAATGGTTTTGACTTGAGGACGCGTCCAGATCCATTCCGAGGTAGCTGTTTTCGGGTTGAAGTAGTAGAGACAGCCCCCTGTCGGATCCCAGCCGTTCAGTGCCTGCTCTACAGCTTTTCGAGCTTGCTCGTTCGGCTCAAGCCATATTTGACCGTCAGCCACCGCGGTAAATGCTCTCGGTTCAAATATAACCCCATGAGGGGAGTTTGGAAAACTTGGCGATTTCACCCGGTTGATAATGACAGCCGCTACCGCAACCTGACCTTCAAACGGCTCTCCGCGAGCTTCGCCATATACGGCATTCGCCATAATTCTCAAATCATTCTCGGAAAGCCCCATTGTATTCGAAGAGGCTAGGTTGTTATTGGTGCCCCCGTTGTTCGCTGAACCGCCGTTGCCGCCTGCACCAGCAGCTGCTCCGCCTTCGTGAAGCTTGGGAGCGGTGGGACGGAAATCCTTGGTTGCATTGTACAGTTTAAGCTTGACCTTCGGACCGACAACGCCATCCACCTTCATACCGAACTCCGATTGGAACCATTTGACGGCCCCTTGAGTCTTGGAACCAAATACACTGTCAATCTTCCCGTGATAAAAGCCCAAGTACTTAAGACGCCCTTGCAGCTCATACACATCTTCGCCAGTCGAGCCGAATTTAATGGTCTGCTGACTGAAGGTTGGTAAAGCTTCCTGAAGATTCGTGTTGTCATCAGCTTTTAGCCTTCCCTGTGCGAAGACTGCCGCAGATAACAGAATCGCAATGCTTATCAGAATCCAGATTCTTGAGTTTTTCATGCTGTGCTCTACCTTTCTCTTGTGGTTTAACAAGCCTCGCTAACGTTATTATGACAAGCCTGCCAGTTTCCTATGCACCTATTCCCCAATGCCAACCGAAGGCAGCGTCTCATTTCAACACAAATAGAGCCATTCCTGAGTCGGAACGGCTCTTGGCGCTAGAATATGATTCAGCGATAACTACCCCTGGCTTCTGCTAAGTTCTACGCACGCCATGACAAGCGCACCCACGCCGTGAAGATCATTCTCGCATTGCTGCCTCTCCACATAATGGCGGTAATCTCCAACCCCGGTGCCTATGCAGATCCTGGGCATAACCAGATGCCCCAGCTCATTGTAATATACGGAATGAACGAGGCCGTTATAACCTTGGCGTGCATGCGACAGCATGAAGGCGTCGAGATAACCGAGACGTACTCCCTTGGCTAATGTATAAATGAACAAACTGGAGCAGGAAGTTTCCAGCCAATTATCCGGCTCATTCCCTTTATCCAGCACTTGATGCCATAATCCCGTTGCCGGATCCTGATAGCGCACAAGCGCTGCACACAAATCGTGAAGTACTGGTGCCAGGTCCTCACGCCCTGAGTGGTCCTCAGGCAATAAATCGAGGAACTCCACAAGGGATAGCGCATACCATCCCAAAGCGCGTCCCCAAATTTCCGGTGACTGTCCGCTAACCGGATCTGCCCAAGGCATCGTTCGGCTCTCATCCCAAGCATGATAGTATAATCCCGTTGTCTCATCCTTTGTATGGGAACGCATCAACCGCTCCTGAAACAGCACATCGTCAAATAATGGCGGCACTTTATACTGCTCCGCGTATTTCATGGTGAATACCCCGCCCATATACAACCCGTCCAACCACATCTGATAGGCATAACGATCCTTATGCCAATATCCGCCCTCCGTGGTCCGATTCAGTGTAGACAGCAGACGCAGCAGTTTATCGGCTGCTGCCCTATAGCGAGTCTCTGGGAATACCGAGTCAAGCTCCATCAGAAGCAATCCCGCTTGAACGGAATCGAGCTCCCCCCGCTCCAGCAGCAGATTGCCGCTCGCATCAACCAGATGATCCACATATCCTTTGATATATTTCAGATACTTCTGCTCGCGGCTAAGCTTCCATAATTGCGACATTCCAACCAGAAACACACCTTGATGATAATGCCACCGCCCTGCAGGCGGAAGCATCTCCGGCGAATACGTTTCCATGATGGATTGGCAAGCCCTGATGCCGAGTTCCAGCGGAGACAAGCTGGACTGAGCCTGATGCTGTACGGGATTTGACATACGTGCTCCTCCTTTTTTTGCTATACATAATCAAACGCTAGGGTTACAAAATAACGCCATCCTTAAAAATTGAAATCTCCCGAAAGCCGTTGCGTTCGTTTCGCGTCTGTTCAGCGCCCGATGCCAATTGAATCAACTCGTTCATTAATTCGCCATGAAGCTCATCCATGCTTTTCCCTTCCAGCAAAGCTCCTGCGTTAAAATCGATCCAATGCTTTTTACGGGCAGCTAGCTCGGAATTGGTGGCGATTTTTACCGTTGGGACAGGACCGCCAAACGGTGTGCCCCTGCCCGTCGTAAACAGCACAAGATGAGCACCGGCCGCTGCAAGCGCCGTAACCGAAACGAGGTCATTGCCGGGTGCTTCAATCAGGTTCAAACCCGGCTTGCTTGACCTGACGCCATACTGAAGCACATCGGATACTATAGCCTTTCCGCCTTTTTGCGTACAACCGAGAGATTTCTCTTCCAGGGTCGTGATGCCCCCTTCTTTATTCCCGGGTGAAGGATTTTCATAGATTTCCTGTCCATGCGATACAAAATATTGCTTGAAATTGTTAATAAGTTTCGTCATTTCGTGAAATACCTGTTCGTTGGCCGCCCGTTCCATCAGGATTGTTTCCGCCCCGAACATTTCCGGCACCTCCGTAAGCAGCGCGGTTCCGCCATGGTCCGTAATGGTGTCCGCGATGCGTCCTGCGAGCGGATTGGCGGTGATACCCGAAAGACCGTCCGATCCCCCGCATTTCAGTCCGACTTTCAGCTTGGATAGCGGAACTTCCGTCCGCTTGAAGCCTTCGGCATAATCCACAAGCTCCGATATGAGGGAAAGGCCTTCCTCCAATTCGTCCTCCATATCCTGAGCCCGCATATATTTAATGCGATCCCTATTCTTATCCCCAATCATGGCCTGCATCTGATCGATCTGATTGTTCTCGCAGCCGAGTCCTATAACAAGCACGCCTGCCGCATTGCCATGCTGTGCCAGCGATGAGAGCAGGCGCTGAGTGTGGTTCAAGTCGTCTCCCAGCTGCGAGCAGCCGTAAGGGTGCGGGAAGTGGTACACCCCATCAATGCCTCTTCCTTGAAACTGCTGATCTGCCAGACGCGCCAACAGCTCGCAGGTTTTGTTAATGCAACCGACGGTATTGATAATCCAGATTTCGTTACGAATCCCAACCTCGCCATTTGCTCTGATATAACCTTGAAATGTTGGTGAATCAAGCACGGCGGAAGAAACTTCCGCCGAAGATTTAGCGTTGGGTTTATATTCATACTGGACTTCACCGGCAAGACCCGTCTTTAAGTTGTGGGTATGAATCCATGTCCCCGGCAAAATAACTTTCTTGGCAACCCCGATCGAATACCCGAATTTGTATACATGGCTGCCCGGCTCAATCATGCGAAGAGCAACCTTATGGCCTTTGGGCACATCCTCAGTTAACTCAATTGCGTGTTCCTTCCCGTTCAGCAGGCCGATAGCATGTTCCCCAGCCGTCAGAGGACGAAGCGCGATACCGACATCATCCTTGGTGTGAAGTATAACGATATCGCTCATGTCACTTTCAACTCCATTTCCTCTATATATCTGCTCACTGATTCATGAAGATTTGGCACCTCGTTCAAGTCAGCTTCCCATAATGCCGTGTTACCAAGTATGGAGGTTACAAGGTCAGGTATCGTCCATTCCTTGCCATCCACCTTACGCCATGCCTGGTGGAACAGCTCAAGGCTGGCAGGATCATCTCTTAACACAACCTGCTCGCCGTGAAGTCGCTTTCCATACCACTGACCGTTTATTTTCTCAGCATCATACAGCATGATTAAGGAAGCCAATCCCACTGTCATGACTTCGGGCAGTTGGTTGTACGTGCGAACGTATCCCATTAAACTCGGTAGAAGTCTTACCTTAAACTTGGAAATACTGTTCATGGCAATATCCTGGAGCTTGTGCTGAATATAAGGATTGCGGAATCGCTCCCACACCGTTTCCGCATACGCACCGACTTCCTCTAGCGGGAGAGGCACCAGGGGGACGATCTCCTGCAGCATGGCGCTGTGGATTCGCTCTCCCCATTCCTTGCTCTCTGCCATCTCCCTGACTTCATGAAAGCCCTGCAGCAGACCTATGGAAGCCATCAAGGTATGCGTACCATTCAGAATCCGTACTTTTCTTACCTGATACGGGGTCAGATCGGGGACCCAGCTTACCTGAAGTCCCGCCTTCTGCAATGGCAGCCTGGACTCCAATGCCGGATCCCCCTCGATGGCCCAGAAGTAATAGGGCTCTGCCGTGTTCAGCAATCGATCCTCGCAGCCCCATTTGTCAAAATACGTCTGTGCCTCGGCCGGATATCCGGTTACGATACGATCCACAAGCGAGTTCAGGAACACATTATGCTCCACGACCCAGCTGCGAAAAGCCGACGGCAGCCCCCAGTCCTGCGCATGTCGGAGGACAATGGACTTCAATATGTCCCCGTTGCGCTCCAGAAGCTCACAAGGCAGCAACATCAATCCCTTGTCCGGCGAGCCGTCAAAATGCGCATAGCGGCGATATAACAGCATAGTCAACTTACCGGGATAGGACATGACAGGTTCGAACGGATTCCAGTCACTCTGCTGGTAGTCGAGACCTGCTTCCGTTGTGTTGGAGACTACGATATCCAGGGAATCCAGCTCCGCTATTTTCAGAAAATCCGCCCATTCGGTATAGGGGTCAATCAGTTCCGAGAATACCGGAATCCATTGTTCCTTCTCGATCTTCCGGCCATTCTGCAAACCTCGGGTCAGCAATCCGTAGATGCCTTCCTGTTCACGAAGCTGCTCCAGCTTGTGCCGCCCTCCCGGTCTTGGCTGACTCACGGCAATACTCCCCTGGAACAAGCCCTGGCGATTGCACTCATATATCATCCAGTCGAAAAAACCGCGCAGAAAGTTGCCTTCCCCGATCTGAAGCACTTTCACAGGATAGTTCATCATTGCCATATCTTGATGTACCCTTTCTTGATGTTTGAAGGAATCCCGTCCAATCCGTTTCCAAGAACGGTTTTCTCCTGTTTTTGTTTCCATCGCTCTAGCCCCCTTCCGGCTGCTCAAATCGGAAATAACTCTCTGCGTTGTTATAGCAAATATCCTGAACAATGCTTCCGAGCCAAGGAATATCCTGCGGTGCTTCGCCCCGCGTAACCCAATCGCCAAGAAGATTACAGAGAATCCGCCGGAAATACTCATGACGGGTGTAGGACAGGAAGCTTCGGGAATCGGTCAACATGCCGACAAATCGACTTAACAGGCCCATATTGGCGAGTTTGCTCATCTGATCCATCATGCCGTCTTTGGTATCATTGAACCACCATGCCGAACCAAACTGGATTTTTCCAGGGATACCGTCACCTTGAAAGCTGCCGATCAGAGCGGCAAGAATGTCGTTATCTCGCGGATTGAGCGAATACAGAATCGTTCGGGGAAGCGACCGCTCCTGGTCAAGCCGATCCAGCAGCTTCACGAGAGGTACAGCAATAAGACTGTCATGAATCGAATCATATCCGGTATCCGGACCCAACTCACGGAACATCCGGGTATTGTTATTGCGATGGGCATTAATGTGAAATTGCATGACCCAGCCCAGTCTGGAATAGATGCGTCCCAGATGCAGCAGCGTATACGTCTTGAATTGTTCTTCTTCTGCACGAGAGACACCGTCTCCCTTAAGCGCTTTCAGGAATATTTCGGATGCATCGGATTCCGTAACCTCATGATAAGGCACATAATCCAGTGCGTGATCGGATACCCGTCCGCCAACCGAATGGAAGAATTCTGCACGCTGCTCAAGCGCAGCCAGGAATGCCGAATAATCTTCAATCTCCATCCCGCTTCGCTCTGCCAATAATCTCACCCAAGGCACAAACGTCTCTCGATTGATCTCCAGTCCCTTATCCGGCCGGAAGGATGGCAGCATTTGAAATCCCGTATTCTCTTCCTCTGCCAGCTTGATATGATATTCCAGCGTATCGACCGGATCATCGGTGGTACAAACGACCTTAACCCGGCTACCCGTTATCAATCCCCGGGTTGTAAAATCAGGCTCCAGCAAACGCTTATTCGCCGCCTCCCAGATGCGTGGTGCATTCGTTTCATTAATCATGTCATGGATGCCGAACAATCTTTGAAGCTCCAGGTGAGACCAATGGTATAACGGATTGCCAATTGTCATCGGAACCGTGCGCGACCAAGCCAAGAAGCGGTCATAGTCTTTAACACCCTGGGCTCCCGTAATGTAAGCCTCTTCCACCCCACCGGCACGCATAGCCCGCCATTTATAGTGATCTCCGTTAATCCAGGCTTCAGTCAAGTTCTCAAACCGATGATTGTCGTATATCATTTGTGGACTCAAATGACAGTGATAGTCAATGATTGGCATGTCTTTTGCATAGTCGTGATATAAAGCACGAGCCGTCTCGTTATGAAGCAAAAAGTGTTCATCCATAAAAGCTCTCATGATCTCACCGTCCATTTCTGTATATTCATCTACTATGTTACGGCATCATCAGTTGGATTTCTTCACTTTTATTGCGCTATTAACAGATAATTCAACATATCTTGCTTTGTTTTCTGAAGGAGAAGTTGATACAATATAAGCTGATCCATTCGAGGATTGTTTCATCCTATATGATATGAACGAAGCGGGGGCAAATGATGATGTCCAGTGATACCCGTACCGTCGCCTACGGAGAAGAAGAAGGGGAATTTTACTACCACCGCATTCATCGCACCAAACCCTTTGAACGAAATAACCATTACCATGGAACCTACGAAATTTACTATTTGGTATCAGGCGAACGCCATTATTTTATAAAAGAAAAGCTGTACTCCATTCGAGCCGGCGATTTAATTCTCATCAACAAATTTGACGTACATAAAACCTCCGGGCAAGGAGACCCGGAGCATGAACGTATCGTCATTAATTTTAGCGATTCTTTTCTGGGAAAAGGCCATCCGTTGCTGGCATCCGGATTGCTTGGCATGTTCAGCCAGGATACACCTTTGCTGCGGTTAACCATTCCAGAGCAGGACACCGTTCTGCAAATTTTGAACAAAATGGCTGATGAAATTACAGAACGCTCGGATTCCTATGAGTACATGCTTCGTGTATTGCTCATGGAATTATTGATCAAGACCCATCGGCTAATCCGATCAGCTTCCTTGCCTGCACCCGCCTCCATGAACCCGCTCCATCAGAAAATCACCGACGTGGTAAAACATATCCACGCCCATCATGCTGAAAAAATAACGCTGCAGCAATTATCCGAGACCTTCTTCATCAGTCCGTTCTATCTGTCCCGGATATTCAAAGAAATCACGGGTTTTACCATCATCAACTACCTGAATCTCACCCGCATTCGCGAAGCGCAGCGACTTCTGACGGATACGGATCTGAAGATCGTGGATATCGCTGAAGCGATTGGATTTGAGAGTTTAACCCATTTTGATCGGACCTTTAAGAAAATTATGAAAATGACCGCAAGCAAATACCGTAAATTCAACAGCATCTCTTGAAAAATCCAAAAAGGAAACGAGCCAGACCAAGCACCTCTTGGTTCGACTCGTTTCCTTTTATTCTAGCGTGATGAATTCATTCAGCTCAACTGATACGATTCTGCTGCTGTTGGTACTGCTCCATCGACATGAGTACTTCCCGTGGCTTGCTGCCCTCATAAGGACCGATCACGCCTCGAGCTTCCATCGAGTCAATGAGACGGGCTGCACGGGTGTAGCCCACTCGCATTCTCCGTTGAAGCAGCGATACCGATGCCTGTTTCGCTTCCAGCACAATCGTCACCGCCTGCTCATACAGCTCATCCAATTCTTCATCATCGGAATTCGAAGATTCATCAATTTCAGGAACCAACGATTCGTCATACTCTGCCTGTGCTTGATCACGGACAAAATCCACAATGTTCTCTACTTCCTGATCAGTCATAAAAGCACCCTGCACCCGAATTGGCTTGGAAGAGCCCATCGGCATAAACAGCATATCCCCGCGGCCAAGCAACTTCTCAGCCCCCGCCATATCCAGAATGGTCCGGGAATCGACTTGAGAAGATACTCCAAAGGCAATACGGGACGGAATATTCGCTTTAATGACCCCGGTAATCACGTCCACCGATGGACGCTGGGTGGCGATAATCAGATGAATTCCGGCAGCACGTGCCATCTGGGCAAGACGGGTAATCGCGTCTTCTACGTCGTTTGCGGCAACCATCATCAGATCGGCCAACTCGTCCACAATCACGACGATGTAGGGCAGTACCGCAGGCAAATTATCCTTCATCAGATTATTGTAACCCTCAATATTCCGTGTTCCGGACTTTGAGAATAACTCGTAACGCTTCTCCATCTCAACAACGATTTTCTTAAGCGCCAGCGAAGCCCGCTTCGGATCGGTTACGACCGGTGCCATCAAATGCGGAATCCCGTTGTAAACGTTAAGCTCAACCATTTTCGGATCGACCATCAGGAATTTAACCTCATCCGGCTTCGCTTTATACAGAATGCTGGTAATAATGCCGTTGATACATACCGACTTCCCTGAGCCGGTTGCACCTGCTACCAGAAGATGGGGCATTCGCGCCAGATTCCCAACAATCGTCTGACCGGATATATCGCGACCGAACGCGATCGACAGCTTCGATTCCGCTTCTTGGAAGGTCGGTGTCTCCATAACCTCCCTCATCGTAACGAGAGAGACTTCATTGTTCGGCACCTCAATGCCGATGGCCGATTTGCCTGGAATCGGTGCCTCCATGCGGATATCCTTGGCTGCAAGCGCCAATGCAATATCATCGGTCAGATTTACGATGCGGCTTACCTTGACCCCGATGTCAGGCTGAATTTCGTAACGGGTGACAGAGGGTCCTCTTACAACCTCCAACACCTTAGCCCGTACGCCGAAGCTTTCCAAGGTTGCCTCCAGCTTGCGAGCCGTTTGCATATAATCATTCTGGTCGCCACCCTTACCGCCATTGTTCGGTTTGGATAGCAGGCGGAATGGCGGCAGCTTGTACGGCTTGGGTGGTGGTGCAGGAGGTGCTGACGGTGCCTTACCAGCTTGGACGCCATCGCCCGCAACAGCTGTTGCATCCAGATCACCGCCGCCCGGCAGCTCATTGGCATCAATCGAGTTGGTACCGGCCGCTTTCCCTCCCGGCTCATCCTGAGCCAGAGGAGGCATCACGGCTTCCTGATCATCGTACTCGTCATCCAATCGTTCTTCTTGTTTCACCTGCTCGAAGAAATCACGAATAATCGGAGATGACGGAACCGAATCGACAGGAGGAGTCGCAGCATCCATAACTCCTTCAGGCTGATCCGAACTGTTAAACAGGACAACCTCGCCTTTCTCGTTAGTACCGTGCCCATTCCCCACTGTAAATACCGGCGCACTGTCATCAACAGCTTCCACTGCCTCTTCCGGTACTTCATTCCGCTTGTTGCCTTTGGAACTAAACAGCTGGAAGAACTGCGGCGCTTTGCGGCGCGGCAGCCTCATGCTCTCCATATCATCCAGATCATCATCATCCAGATCTTCCGGAAGCTGCATCCGTTGTTCCTTGGCATTTGATTTCGCTGCTGCTCTCGATTTCGTCTGCTGGCTGTTCACTTTCTTCTGAATCCGTTCTCCAGCTTTCACTACCCTCACACGGAACATGCGCATCAGATCAACATAGGACAAATTCGTTATCAGCATGAAGCTGATAAATAACATGACAATCATAATAAGTCTTGCCCCTATGCTGCCAAACAGCATCAACAAAAAAGCAAACTGCAGGGCTCCAACGTAGCCCCCGCTGATATCTCTGCCCATCACGGGATGATGTCCATCATCGACCCCGCCATCAAGCAGTTCGCCTTGCAAATCACTATGTATCTGGCTCATCGCATTCGATGCATTCAATTGTCCGATTGGGGCCAACTTGGACTCCAAGCCTGCGATGCTGCTCATTAAAGTGAGCGACAATATCAGAAGAAGGACACCGGTACGTCTGCTGTTCCACCGCTTGGGCCATTTCCGGTGAATCATTACCATTAACCCGTAATAAATGCCGATCAAGGGGATGATAAAGTAGTACTTGCCCAGCAAATATCCCGACATCTTGGATAGGGAGCGCCCGACCGGTGCTTCTCCGGATAAAGCGATGACCGAGAGTGTCATCAATACAATTCCATATATTTCATATTTCAATACTGCTGCAAAGGCTGCCTTCTTCTTCCTTTTCCGTTTTGCCAAAAGTGTCACCCCCGAATCCATATTATAGCATAATATTCGGTGGCGTACCTATGTTCTGTTTTTAGCCTTTTGCCTCATTTTTTACCGTCGGAATATAGCGAATGATAGACCCCGGAGTGTAGCGAGGGTTCAGATAATCCTGAAGTCCGCATTCCAGTAAACGGACAATCTTCGCTTGATCCTCCGCCAGAGGTTCAACTTCCATCAGTATTCCCTCAACACGGATCTCCCTGGATGTGACAGCAGTCTGATCCTCTTGGAACATTCCGATCGGGTCGAACGGCATTACACTGTACCATATCATTGCGTAATCCCCCCGGGACTGATCGGTTTACGCTCTGCGATCATGCTGTTTAAACGACTCAATGCCTGTCCGATCCCGCCTACTTCGTCCATTAACCCGTATTTGACCGCATCAACTCCCGACACTGCGGTTCCGATATCCCGGTTCAGCTCACCTGTTGCAAACATGAGATTCTTAAACCGCTCCTCCGTGATGCCGGAATGGCTCGTCACGAAGCGCACAACGCGTTCCTGCATCTTTTCCATGTATTCAAAAGTTTGCGGGACACCAATGACCAGCCCACTCATGCGAATCGGGTGAATGGTCATGGTTGCACTCTCCGCAATAATGGAATGGTCCGCTGCTACGGCAATCGGTACGCCGATACTGTGCCCTCCCCCTATAACCACCGTCACCGTCGGCTTGCTTAGCGAAGCAATCATCTCTGCAATGGCAAGACCTGCTTCAACATCTCCTCCTACTGTATTTAGAATGATCAAGAGTCCTTCGATCCGGGGATTTTGCTCAGCGGCGACAAGCTGTGGAATCATATGCTCGTATTTCGTTGTCTTGTTCTGTGGGGGAAGCACGAGATGGCCCTCGATTTGACCAATAATGGTCATGCAAAATACGTTGGATTCCCCACCATTCGGAAGTCCTGTCTGCCCCAGCTGCTGTATGGCTTCCGTAACAGCCGCCTTCTTGCCATCCTCCGTGGGAATGGTCGGAGGAGCTTCTGTCTCACCGGTTAAACCTGTTCTTCTCTTGCCCGTGGTCCATTGATCCTTGTCCATCGTGCATCCCTGCCTTTATCTTAATGTCTAGCTGCAGCAGCAATCACACAGCTAACGTTTAGTATGGCAAATGACGGGACTCTTTTATGCTTGCAGTGACAAAAGGACATCCTCATTACTCATACAGGCCAAGTCGAATAAACTCCTATCGAATTCCAAGTCCGAAAGCAGTTTCAAGGAAAAGAATATAAAAAGCCCCTCTTTCGCGGGAACCGTCCAATTATTACCTGCGAAAGAGGGGCGACTGTGTGCCTGATTTATTTTATTGTCTTGTATCAGACTTCCATAATGATCGGCAAGATCATCGGTCTGCGACGTGTTTGCTCATACAAGAAGCGTCCCAAAGCGTCTTTTACGCTGGTCTTAAGTGACGCCCATTCATTCACGTTTTCACTCATCAGCTTCTGAAGGGTGCTGGAAACGATACGGTTGGCTTCATCCAGAAGCCCTTCGGACTCCCGAACGTATACGAATCCACGCGAAATAATATCAGGACCGGATACGATGGAACCGTTTTGCTTGCTCAAGGTAACAACGACGACCAAGATACCGTCCTGAGACAGCAGCTTGCGATCACGCAGTACGATGTTACCCACGTCACCGACACCAAGTCCATCAATCAGAACGTTGCCTGCTGTCACTTTGCCGGCCTTGCGGGCCGAGCCACCTTGAATTTCAACAATTTCACCGATATCGGTAATAAAAATGTTGTCCGGATCGACACCGACGGACTCTGCAAGCAGAGCATGACGGCGCTGCATCCGATACTCGCCATGGACAGGGATGAAATATTGCGGTTTCATCAGATTCAGCATAAGCTTGAGCTCTTCCTGACTGCCGTGTCCCGAAACGTGGACACCGGAATTGGATCCGCTATAGATAACGTCTGCTCCAAGACGGAACAACTCGTCAATCGTACGTCCTACATATTTTTCATTCCCTGGTACCGGAGTTGCTGCGATGATGACCGTATCTCCCGGCAGGATGTCCACCTTACGATGAGTAGACCGGGCCATACGTGTCAGCGCTGACATCGGTTCACCCTGACTGCCTGTACACAGAACAACTACACGGTCCGCTGCCATTTTGTTTACCTCTTCAGGCTCAATCAGCATACCCTCGGGAATGTGCAGATATCCAAGCTCTGCTGCAATGGATACCACATTCACCATACTTCTGCCGATTACGGTTATTTTACGGCCTGTGGATTCAGCTGCGTTGACCACCTGCTGAATACGATGCACATTGGATGCAAACGTTGCAACAACTACGCGCTGCTCCGCTTTACGGAAGATATCTTCCAGAACGATGCCCACATTTTTCTCAGAAGGCGTGAAGCCTGGTCTTTCTGCGTTCGTACTGTCCGACAGCAGAGCCAAAACTCCCTTGCTTCCGATCTCAGCCATACGCTGCAGATCTGCATATTGGTCATTTACCGGAGTATGGTCAAACTTAAAGTCCCCCGTATGCACGACATTGCCTTCAGGTGTTTCAATGGAGATTCCCACGGAATCCGGAATGCTGTGATTCGTCTTGAAGAAGGTTGCTTTCAACGTGTTTCCGAGTTGAACTTCAGAATCTGCGTTGATCAGAATCCGTTTCGTCTCACCAAGCAAATTCGCTTCTCTGAGCTTGTTCTCAACCAATCCGAGCGTCAATTTCGTTCCATATACTGGAACATTCAAGTGTTTCAATACGTAAGGGAGGCCGCCGATATGGTCCTCGTGACCGTGAGTCAGCAAAATCCCTCTCACTTTGTCGCGATTTTCCGTTAAATAGCTAATATCAGGAATAACAATATCAATCCCAAGCATATCTTCTTCTGGGAACTTCAATCCCGCATCCACGACAACGATGTCATTGGCATACTGGATGACATACATGTTTTTCCCGATCTCACCGACGCCGCCCAAGGCAAAAATCGATAGTTTATCGCTGCTTATTTTCTTAGACAAATGTATCTAACCCTCCTATAGTTTTGGACGTCGTACCATTGTTATATTAAATTTCAAAAAAATACCGCACCCAGTCACTTGAATTCATTATACATGATGAAAAAGTGAAAACACAAGTCAACCACCTTCGTGAGCCTTAGGATGCCCCGAAACAGAGGGGTTTAAAACGAAGAAGCCACTGCCTTCAATGAAGGCAGTGGCTGTTCTGTATCAGCAATTATGTTACAGGGAAGAGAGTATACGGCGGATAAAAGCAGCCTCATTCTCGCTTGGAGAAACAAGCGGCAGACGAACATCGCCGACCTGATATCCGCGCTCCGTCAAGGCGAATTTGACCGCCGAGGGATTCGGAAGCGGCTCAGGGCATTCAAAGAGACCTTTAAACAGCGGGAACAGTGATTGATGAAGCTTTGCGGCTTCCTTCACATCGCCCTCCACATAAGCATGAATCATATCCTTCATTTGGGATCCGGCAATATGGCTGGCCACACTTACGATCCCGTAGGCACCAACCGACAGCGCAGGCAGCGCAGCAGAGTCGTCACCGGAATATACGATAAACCCGTCCGGAGCTCCTGCCACAATGCTGGTGACCTGGTCGATCGAAGCACATTCCTTGGTTGCCACGATGTTCGGAAGTTGAGCCAGGCGCAAGGTCGTAGCCGTACTCAGGCTAATGCCCGTGCGTCCAGGCACATTGTACAGCATGACAGGCAGTGATGTCGCCGCGGCAATGGCCTCGAAGTGCCTGTAGAGTCCTTCCTGGTTCGGCTTATTATAGTACGGAGCGACAAGTAAAATGCCGTCGACACCGCAGTCCTCTGCTTTTTTCGTCAATTCTGCAGAATGTGCCGTATCGTTGCTGCCGGTACCCGCGATAATCTTGCTTCTATCAGCTGCCTGCTTCACAGCAAAAGAAAACAATTCGAGCTTCTCGGTTTCACTTAGCGTAGGTGATTCACCCGTTGTTCCTGCGATGACTAACGAGTCCGACTTCTGATCAACAATCAGATGCTCAATAAGCCTCGCAGTCTCGTCCCAATTGATCTTACCATTCCGATCAAAAGGGGTAACCATGGCAGTAATCAATCTTCCGAAATCCACAATGACTCCTCCTTAAAGCTCTCTCGAGCGGAGAGCTTCCTTCGTAAGTAATCTATATTTGATGTTTCCTTTCAACATACCTCAGCCCTTCGCGCGCTCTGAAATACAGCTTATACATGTAGTTCGAATTTATGATGCAGTGCGCGCAGCGCTTGAGCCATATCTTCCTTCTTCACGAGTACCCATATCGTTGTGTTCGAATCGGCCGATTGCAGAATCGATATATCATGCTCACTTAAGGATTCTACGATTTTGGCCATAATGCCCGGAACGCCATTTATACCGCCGCCGATAACGGATACCTTCGCACAGCCGGACAAGCTTTTGGGTTTCAAATCCAGACCCTGCAGCACTTCGATCGCTTTCTCCGAATCGCTGTCAAATACGGTATAAAGCACTCCCGTAGGGGTAACATTAATAAAGTCTACACTGATGGAATGTTCAGCCATCGATTTGAACACCTTCAGTTGAAGACCTTCCGTACGGTCACATTCCACTGAAATTTGCGTGATATTACTTACATATGCAACTCCCGTCACAAAGCGGTCTACAATGCCAGACTGAATATCTCTGAAACCTTCCGGCTGGGTAACCAGCGTTCCCTCATTATCCGAGAAGGTTGACCGCACTCTGACCGGAATTTGGGATTGCATGGCAATCTCAACCGCTCTGGGATGTATGACCTTAGCACCCTGATGAGCCATATTACAGATCTCTGTATAACTCACATAACTGAGCGGCTTCGCATCCTCAACAATTCGGGGATCCGCTGTAAGGATACCATTAACATCCGTATAGATGTCCACCATCTCCGCACGAAGTGCCGCACCCAGTGCAGTAGCCGAAGTATCACTGCCTCCCCTGCCCAGCGTTGTAAAGTCTCCAGAATCCGTCTGGCCCTGGAAGCCTGTCACAATAACCACTTGATGATACTCCAATTCCTTTAATACTCGTTCAGGTTTTACGTCCTTAATGCGTGCATTTCCGAAGTGATCGTCTGTAAGAAATCCGGCTTGAGCACCTGTCAGCACCGTTGCGGTTATCCCTTCATGCTGAAGCAGACTGCACAGTGTGGTTGCTGAGATAATCTCTCCGCAGCAGAGAAGCAAATCCCGCTCTCTGCTAGGCAGGGCGTTGCCATTATGCCCGATCCAATCCAGAAGGGTATCTGTAGCATAAGGCTCTCCGCGGCGTCCCATAGCCGATACAACCACCACTAATTGGTATTGGTTGGCCAGTTCGCGCTGAATGTGCCCGATAACATGGGTTCTTGCTTGCGGTGTAGACAATGATGTTCCGCCGAATTTTTGAACTAAGATGCGCATTGAATATTCCTCCGTTTATATATGCCCAGGAGACGTAAATTGCGGGCCTACCGACTGAAACGGCCGGCTGTTAAGCCTGGCCGTTCCGTTTGTTCACAATGAGTTCTGCGATTTCCACGGCATTCCATGCCGCACCCTTTAGAAGGTTATCTGAAACGATCCACATGTTGAGCCTGCGCTTATGCGCCAGACCGCGGCGAAGCCGACCTACGAATACATCCGGTTTCCCTTGGCATCCGTATCCAGCGGGTCCGATTGAAAGCTTGGATCCTCAACCAGCGTAACTCCGGGTGCATTCGACAGAAGCCGTTGAACATCTTCCAGATCATCGTCATTCTTGAATTCCCACATACACGGATTCATAATGCCTTCACAACCGGGATACGTACACAGATAGCCGTCACTTCGATGGATTCGTCGCCCTTAATTTTTCTGGTCTCGTGGACCATCTTCATTTCTTCTAATGGATAACCATTCTCTGTACATTTATCGATCTGCGGAATCGCATTAAAGGCAGTTTGATGTTTCACGGGCAGCGATCCGACAGGTAAAATGTCAAGCCTCATCTCTTGACCAGCAAGAACTTCTGGGCTCTAGCACAGTATGCTTGCTGATCTGCCTGATCTCTCCGTCAAGAATAAAACGATGGCTGCAGTTGTTTCTAGAGTGCGTATCGGGCTACAAGACCTTAACGCATTAAGAATATTCCACAATCATCGGCTGCAGCTGTTTCCCTTCAAGAGCCGCATAACACGCTTCCGGAATGAGATTCATTTTGGCGACAAGCGAGTTTGGTTTCTGCTGGGGATTATCCTGCCCATACGGAACAAAATAGATGTTCTTCGTAATCAGCAGTTTAGCGATATTCGCCGCATTTAGCCCAAGGCCATCGTTCGTTGAGATCGCCAGCACAAGCGGCCTTCCATTTCTCATCTGCGCCTTGGCTGCCATTAAGACAGGACTGTCAGTCATCGCATTGGCCAGCTTGCTGGTCGTATTTCCCGTGCAAGGAGCAATGACCAAAACGTCAAGAAGCTTCGATGGGCCTAGTGGTTCCGCGTCAACAATTGTAGAAATAATATCATTACCCGTAATATCTTTCAACTGTTTCTGCCAATTTTCCGACGTGCCGAATCGGGTATCCGTTGTCATGAGCGTGCTGGATACAATCGGCACCACGTTGGCTCCCCCGTCCTTAAACCGCTGGATCTGCGGCATCACTTCTTCAAGCGTGCAGTGTGATCCTGTCAGGGCATAACCCACTGTCTTTCCATTCCAATTCATCTACGCATCCCCCCGAATCTTGATTTCTTCAGAAATCAGCTCCACCAGCGTATTGGCCATAATGATGCCAGCTGTTTTTGGAGCCACGATTCCGGGTAGTCCGGGTGCGAGCATGGCTTTGATACCCCGTTTCTCGGCATAGCGAAAATCGCATCCGCCGGGTGCGGAGGCGAGATCAATGATAACTGCCTCCCGAGGCATTTTCGAGATGATTTGTGCTGTGACTATCATAGTTGGAATCGTGTTAAAAAGCAAGTCAATAGAAGGCACATAAGACCCTAAATCCCTTACCAGGAAAGGTTTCCAGCCCATTTCCTCAGCTCTGGCATAATGCTCCGATTTGCGTACGCCCATCAGAATTTTGGCACCCAAACCTTGCAAGCTGCGAGCCATTGTAAAGCCTGTTCGTCCCATGCCAAGCACCATGCTGGTTGAACCGTGAATCGTAAAATCCGTATTCTGGATCGCCATCATCAGCGCACCTTCCGCTGTCGGAATTGAATTATAGATGGCAACATCGTCCCTCTCCAATATCTCTACCAGCTTGATCTTATATTTGTCACATAGCGAGCGCAAATACGGTTTCGCCATGCCTGTATAGATCACTCCATGACCGGGCATTGCTGCGATATGCTCCTCCTGCAGTCGCAATGGCCCTTCTGAGAACAGCGCACTGACACGTCCCTCATCATCACATCCAACCACAGGCAGGATCAGAGCATCTGCGTCCGATAACAGCTCCGGTGTGAACTGCTCACGAGTCACTCCCTGAAACGAATCCTGCAGCTTCTCAAACCCGGCGATCATGACGGAGGCATCCATCTCAGCGCATTTGCGAATCACTTCAATTTGCCTTGCGTCTCCTCCAACAAAGACGGTCCGGACTCCTGTTAGCATGGAAGGCCTCGCTCCTTTCTTCAAACCAACGTATAAACCATCTTATGCTGCCGCCTATGGGGTGGTGAGCGCATTTCAATTAAACTACCGCCTTAACGCATTAAATAAAGCCGCAAACCCGACATGGCCCGTTCAGGTCGTTTGCTGCAGTACATCAGCAAATTGAAAAAACACCGCCCGGTACAAACCCTGGCGGTGTTAGCGTGTGCTGTATGATGTTGATGATATCAGAAGCATTCTTGCTTGAATTTACTTGCCGGTATGTCCGAATCCACCCGCACCCCGTACGGTGTCGGACAATTCCTCTACCTCTATGAATTCCACGGCAGGGACGGTTTTAAACACCATTTGAGCGATGCGCTCATGACGTTCTATCGCAAAAGGCTCCTGCCCCAGATTGACCAGCAGCACCTTAACCTCCCCGCGATAATCGGCATCAATGGTGCCGGGGGAGTTCAGGCAGGTGATGCCGTGTTTGAATGCAAGTCCACTGCGAGGGCGGATCTGCGCTTCAAGCTCAGCCGGCATCGCGATTGCAAAGCCGGTCGGGATTAATTTGCGCTCGCCCGGATTTAAAACCACGGGCTCCGCAACCGCTGCATGCAGGTCGAAGCCTGCAGCAAGCTCGGACATTTTCACGGGCAGTTTAACATCTTCATTACCAGGCAATCTATTGATTTGAACGTAGTGCAACAAATTCATTCCTCCTAAGTACATTCAATGCTTTATCTGAAGTTCCTACCATCGCTAGTGCATATGGAGTCCCAAACATGCGGTCAAGAACCGCATCCACATCCTTCATGCTGACCTGCTCGATCCGCTTAATGATTTCGTTGAGGCTGAAATGATGGCCCAGCATCAATTCGTTCTTGCCCAAGCGATTCATGCGGCTGCTCGTGCTCTCCAGACCAAGAATGAGGCTGCCCTTAAGTTGTTCCTTCCCCTTGCGTAGCTCCTCCTCGGTCATCCCATTGGTCGCCACATCATGCAGCATTTCCGTGGTCAGTTGAAGTACTTCCTTCGTCTGCTTGGGAGCTGTACCCGCATAAATGGTAAACATGCCATTGTCGGCGTGGGAACTGTGGTAGGAATATACCGAATACGCCAATCCACGCTTTTCCCTGATCTCCTGGAACAGCCGTGAACTCATGCCGCCACCTATAGCATTATTAAGCAGCACCATCGCGTACTGAAGCTCGTCGCCGATGGAGCAGCCTGGAAACGACAGGCAGATATGATTTTGCTCTGTTTTTTTCTTGCGGAATTGCACGCCGTCCAGAAAAGCAGGCACAGCCAGCGGCTCGGCAGTTCCATGGTTTGTAAAACCGCCAAAATGGCGCTCCAACAGCTCGATCACTTCATCATTGATGTTGCCTGCAAGGGCAATCACCGTATTCTCAATCGTATAGTGTGTGTCCATGTAGGATTTAAGCGCCTGTGAATCCATCGATTCAAGCCGTTCCTTCGTGCCGAGAATCGGATAGGCGAGCGGATGATCCCCATAAACGGATAACGACATCAGATCATGAACCAAGTCATCGGGCGTATCCTCATACATCGCGATTTCTTCCAAAATCACATTTTTCTCTTTCGCCAGCTCACCCGCATCCAGCTTCGAGTTGAAGAACATGTCGGACAATACATCAACCGCAATCGGAAAATGCTCATCCAGCACCTTGGCGTAATAACAAGTGTATTCCTTGGAAGTGAAGGCATTAACGTTGCCGCCTATAGCATCAAATTCCTCTGCGATAGCCCTGGCATCAAAACGCTCCGTCCCTTTGAACATCATATGCTCTATAAAATGCGTAATCCCGTTGATCTCAAGCGATTCATTGCGGGATCCAGTCTTTACCCAAATGCCGAATGAAACCGAGCGACTCGTCGGGATTTGCTCCATTACCACTCTCAGGCCGTTAGACAATTGTATTTTTTTCACGATAGGGCCCCCTAACTGTTCCATCCAGGTTCACTTTAGCTGATCAACAGCCTCATGCCATCCATCATTCTATCAAACTTTACCATCCGGCTCAACTTTCCTTAGGCATGATTCGTTCAGGGGAAAGCGTCTGACTGACCGTCCCAATCTCCAGCCCTTTGGCCCTTATTCCGTCAATCATTCCTTTTAACGCTTGTGACGAGGAATCCGTAGGGTGCATCAGAATCAGGAAGCCCGGCTCCACCTTCGTGGATATCTTTTGAACGACCGCTTCCGGTGCAGGATGCTTCCAATCGATCGTATCGAGTGTCCACAGTACTGTTTTTAGCCCCCGTGCATGGGCGATGGATACAGTCTGCTGATTAAAGTCGCCGGAAGGCGGGGCAAACCATTTGTTCTCCACACCCAAACTTTCTTTCAGCAGATCCTGAGTTTTCGCGATTTCCATCTCTGCCCGCTCCCTGCTGAGACGACTCATGTTAGGATGCGTATACGCGTGATTTTCCACCTCATGACCTCTCTTCAAAATTTCGCCGGCCAGCTCCGGGTTCTTCTTCAGCCAGCTCCCATCCAGAAAAAAGGTCGTCTTCACGTTTTCCTTATCCAGCGTATTCAGCATCGGCACCAGGAATTCATTCCCCCACGCCACATTAATCATGAGCGACACCATCGGCTTATTCGGGTTCCCTCGATAGATCGGCTGTTCACCCAGATCATTAAGAGTTACTTTAGCCGGTATTTGCCGGTAAACGTAAGGTATGGCATCCCCGGGTTTTCGCTTTTTGGAAGATGCCGCTTTATATGTAGCTTCTACGTCAATCTCGATCCCGTTATAACCGGGAACCGCTTTCCATACCGAGTCAACCCTTGCATCAACGGGCTCGATTCGTGATTTCGCTGATGCGGCTTCAATCTGATTCAATAGATCCAGATCTACTGCCGTCTGTGTTCCATTTACGAAGTGCGCTTCCGGTTTCACCTGCAGCCCCGACACATATTCCCAAGCCCCGCTGAACACAGCGACAGCCGACACCATCGCGGCACCGGTTAGCAGCACGGCCATTTTTTTACCATTCATGGGCAATCCACCCTCCCCTTGAGAAGCTTTGTCCCATTTTATGAGAGGATAGGCGGAATTATGTGCTGCTAGAAACGACACCGCATATTCAAGGCAGGATACGCCTGCGTATCTATTCATAAAACAACCCCACAACGTGGGGCATATGCTGCAAAGCTTATCTAATATAGGTACGGGACCGAGAGAAACCGTGTTTCTTATGATCAAAAAAGAGCCAGAATGATAGGTTCTGCCTCTTTTTTCTTCATCCATATCCTGTTCACAAACCAACAAGCGCGAAAGCGCTTAAGAGCCGCTCTTGCTCGCTTCTGTAGTTAAAACCGCTTTGCGAGACAGGTTAATCCGTCCCTGCTGGTCGATTTCGGTAACCTTCACCGTAATGACATCACCAATCGCAACCACGTCCTCCACCTTCGCTACGCGCTCTGTAGAGAGCTGCGAGATGTGAACAAGCCCGTCTTTGTTCGGCAGAATTTCAACAAAAGCACCGAATTTCTCGATCCGTTTTACCGTACCTGTGTAAATTTCACCTACAGCTACTTCACGCACAATGCCTTCGATAATCGAAAGTGCTTTTTTGTTCATCTCATCATTGGCAGAAGCGATAAACACACGACCGTCTTGCTCGATATCGATCTTCACGCCGGTTTCCTCAATGATTTTGTTGATGATTTTGCCGCCAGCACCGATTACATCGCGAATTTTGTCCGGATTGATCTGCATGGTAATAATTTTAGGCGCATATTGGGACAAGCTCGTTCTTGGCTGCTGAATGGCTTCTGCCATTTTCCCAAGAATGTGCATGCGTCCTTCTTTTGCCTGCTGCAGAGCTTCCTGCAAAATCGCACGGTCGATTCCATCGATTTTGATATCCATTTGAATGGCGGTAACCCCTTCAGGCGTACCTGCAACTTTAAAGTCCATATCTCCAAGATGGTCTTCCATGCCTTGAATATCCGTTAGAATGGAGACATGATCCCCGTCCTTGATCAAGCCCATCGCTACTCCGGCTACAGGAGCTTTGATGGGTACCCCTGCATCCATCATAGCCAGTGTGCTTGCGCATATGCTGGCTTGGGAAGTCGAACCGTTCGATTCAATAACTTCTGACACCAGGCGAATCGTGTACGGGAACTCAACTTCGTTCGGAATGACTTTGGACAAGGCACGCTCGCCGAGCGCTCCATGCCCGATTTCACGACGGCCTGGAGCACGAAGTGGACGAGCTTCCCCTACGCTGAATGGCGGGAAGTTGTAGTGATGCATGAAACGCTTAGTCTCTTCCAGATCGATACCATCGAGAATCTGCACATCGCCAAGGGCACCTAGAGTACATACGCTGAGAGCTTGGGTTTGTCCACGCGTAAACAGACCGGAACCATGCGTTCTAGGAAGCAGGCTAGTATCACAATCGATAGGACGGATCTCAGACAGACCACGGCCATCCGGACGAACCTTGTCATGCGTAATCAGACGTCGGACTTCTTCCTTCACGATATCGTGAAGCACCTCTTTAACATCCTTCAACAATTCAGGAGTCTCGATATACTTCTCTTCAAACACGGTATACGCTTCTTCGTTGATGGCGTCAATTGCATCCTGGCGGGCATGTTTCTCCTCGATGCGAACGGCTTCAACCAGACGAGCTGCGGCGAAATCACGCACTTCACGATTCACCGCTTCATTGACAGCATGGAGCTTAACTGCCATTTTCTCTTTACCGCAAGCAGCCACGAGCTCTTCGATCTTAGCTACAATTTTCTTGATTTCCTCATGTCCGAACATGATGGCTTCCAGCATGACTTCCTCAGGAACTTCGTTTGCTTCAGCTTCAACCATCATGATGGCGTCTTTAGTACCTGATACAACTAGATAGATATCACTTGCTTCCTGCTGTGCAATATCCGGATTCACGACAAAATTGCCATCCACACGACCTACGGCTACGCCGCCAATCGGACCGTTGAAAGGCACATCCGAGATACTCAGAGCTGCGGAAGTACCGATCATAGCCGCGATTTCCGGCTCACAATCCTGATCCACACTCATAACCAGGTTCAGAACCTGAACATCATTACGGAATCCTTCCGGGAACAGCGGACGAATCGGACGGTCTGTCAGACGGCTGGCAAGAATCGCTTTCTCGCTCGGTCTGCCTTCCCGTTTAATAAATCCACCCGGAATTTTACCGACTGCGTACAATCTCTCCTCGTAGTTGACCGTTAATGGAAAGAAATCCAAATCCTTCGGTTCACTGGAAGCTGTCACTGTACACAGGACTGCTGTTTCGCCGTAACGAACCATAACAGCCGCATTTGCCTGCTTCGCAAGGCGCCCTGTTTCGAACACGAGGGGTCTTCCGCCAAGCTGCATTTCAACACGTGTTTCCATATATTCCCTCCTCATGGGGATAAATTTTTTGAAATCTTCTAACATCAATGTTTTTTTGCAAAACGCTGTCCACATTTCCAAACCAGAGCCATCCATCGGTCCAACATCACTAACCTATGTACAGGAACAACCCGAACCGTATAGAACATTCTCCGCATAGACCATCCCTGGTTATAACCGTCAAACGAAACTCAAGCGAACAGACACGCCTACAATCTAAAAAAAGAATATATATTAAGATAACCCCACAAAGTGGAGTTTAGGCTATGAAGCGTACGCAGTACTTTGTGGGGGAGCACGAAAACAGTAAATTGTACAATACTTAGAAAAGAGCCCGGCTGCGCCGCTGTCGTTCCAAGAAGGACAGTGGACAACCAGGCTGTTTTCGGCACATCTTATGGATGATTAGCGACGCAATCCAAGCTTCTCGATCAAAGCACTGTAACGTTTAACATCCTTGTTTTTCAAGTATGCAAGCAACTTACGGCGTTGGCCGACCATTTTCAACAATCCACGACGGGAATGATGATCCTTCTTGTGCGTACGCAAGTGGTCAGTCAAGTTCGTAATGTTTTCCGTTAGGATAGCGATTTGCACTTCTGGGGATCCTGTATCGGACTCATGAGTTTTGTGCTCGTCAATCAGTTGTTGTTTACGTTCTTGAGTCAATGCCATCCTGTTCACCTCCCTCATTATAATCGCCATTGGCCCAGGTACCGACGGTGAGATCGAACATCCAAGCCAAGGTTAATATTGCCCACACTCCGGGCAACCTCTAAGAGTATAGCATACTTTACCTGAAAAAGAAAATCAGTTCAGTACAATTTGTCCCAAATCGTTTATTCGCTGACATTCAATATTCTTCGGGCTTCAACCGCATCCCTCTGAATCCATTCTACAAGCTCTTGAACCGATTCGAATTTATGCTCCTTGCGGATATATTGAACAATATCCACCGTCATGATTTGATCATATAGATCCCCTTCAAAATCAAACAGATGCACCTCGAAGATGGGCTCCGTGATTCCTTCATGGAAGGTTGGCTTCACACCGATGTTCATCACGCCCGGAATCCAGTTGTCATGCTTATTGGTCCGCGCCCGGACTGCGTAAACGCCTAACGCCGGTACAACGTAAGGATCCGTCAATTCCAGGTTAGCAGTTGGAAAACCGATCTTTCTTCCCCGCTTTTCCCCATGAATGACACTGCCCCGGATCCGGTAATTCCGTCCGAACCAACGGTTAGCATCCGACAGCTGTCCCGTTTTCAGTGCGATCCGAATAGATGAACTTCCGACCTTCTCCCCATCGACCAAAAATGGCGGAACCGTAACGACAGTCATTCTGCCTTCACCAAGCTCCTGAAGTTTGACTGCGTCGCCAGCGCCTTTATGACCAAAACGGAAATCAAATCCGACAACCGCCGTTTGAAGATTTAAGGGCAATAACATCTCTTCAACAAAGGTTTCCGGACTCACTTGGGAAAATTCTTTATTGAACTCAACAATGTACAGAATATCAATGCCCATCTCTTCAAGCAGCTGCTGCTTATCGGGCTGGGGCGTAAGATACCCCTCGTAGCTCCCCTTACCAATCACGTCTTTTGGATGAGGGTAAAAGGTAATGAGTGCAGCTGGTACTCCATTGTCCCGCGCAATATTCACAGCGGTTGAAAGCACGCTGGCATGCCCCAGATGAAGACCGTCAAACTGACCAATTGCGGCAACCTTCGGCTCGGCTGCTTCATGCGCTATTTCAGCAGATACAGGATAAGATAAAGAAACAATTCTCATGATTTCTCACCTCCACTCACTAAATCCAGTCATACTTAGGAAAATACTTTCACCGGAACGATAGCCCCTGTTTCCTCCTGGCGCTTATAGATTCCCAGAAAGTTTCCCTTTATATCGTACAAGCGAATAGGCTCCGAACTGTCGACAGCCGGCTCCACCGCTCTCGAAGACAATCGTTGTCCCTGCAATGCAGCTTCCGTTTTCTCTTCAGACACGGTATGCTCCGGCAGATTGTGAATCGCTTGGTCCACGGGAATAAGCCTCGTATGCAGCGTTCCTTCCTTCATGAACTGCTCAATCTGCTCCAGAGTCAAGCACTGCTGCTCCGTGATTCCTGCCGATACCGTACGTTCCAGCTTGACCATGACCGAAGGCAGGCCGAGCTTTCGTCCAATATCTACGCAAAGCGTACGGATGTATGTACCTTTGGAGCACAGCACTCGAAATGAAATGTCCGTGTACTCGCCCTCAGCATCAAAATCCGTCATTTCGATTTCATGAATCGTTACGGTACGACTCTTGCGTTCCACGGTCTTTCCTTCTCTGGCAAGTTCGTATAACCGTTTGCCATTGATCTTGACAGCCGAATACATAGGGGGGACTTGAGAGATCGGGCCCATAAAAGATTGCAGCGCTTCAATGGCTTCATTCTTCGTTACATGAACTTCATCTGCCGTTTCTGTCACACTGCCGGTAATATCCTCTGTGTCCGTCGAATATCCCAGCCGGAGAACCGCATGGTACTCCTTAGGCAGTTCCTGCAAGTATTCCACAACCCGTGTTGCTCTGCCAAGACATAACGGAAGCACCCCCGTTACTTCGGGGTCCAGCGTACCTGTATGTCCAATCCGCTTCATCCGGAGGATTCCCCGGACTTTGGCTACCACATCATGAGATGTCCAGCCTGCGGGTTTATGAACGGCCAAAATGCCTTCTAATTGCGTCATAACTTTAATTTCACCTGCTCTACCACTCTTGGAATGATGTCATGAAGTTCGCCCTCGACGCTGCAGCCTGCTGCCCGTACGTGGCCGCCTCCGCCGAAAACCTGCGCCAATGCAGCTACATCAACTTTTCCGGCTGAACGCAAGCTTACCTTGACCACTCCGGACTTCAGAGATTTAAACAGGATTCCAACTTCGACTCCCTGAATGTTTCGGGGATAATTGACGATGCCCTCAAGGTCTTCGCTGACAGCACCGCATATTTCCATATGCTCAGGGGTTACGTTTACCCATGCTATTTTGCCATCATCCGATAAACTTAACGTATTTAACGCCTGAACCAAAACCTTCATCTGCGGAAGCGTCATTTCTTCCAATAAAGTTTCCGCAATTTCCGGTCCATTCACCCCATAGGACAACAGATCAGACGCAATACTCATTACCTTGGGCGATGTATTGGAATAACGGAACCCGCCTGTATCCGTCAACAAACCCGTATAAATGGCCGTTGCAATCTCGGCATCCCAATTCACATCAAACAAATTCAGCAGATCATACAGGATTTCCGCGGTTGCAGCAGCCTCTGGCACCACAAGGTTGATTGCCCCATACCGATCATTGGTTGGATGATGGTCGATATTTACGATGCTTGCATGATCCGCAAATACCTTTTGAGTATAGCCTACTCTAGCAAAATCCGCACAGTCCACACAAATGACATGCGAGAATGTTCTTCCTGGCTGTTGTTCGGACAGATTCAGGATGTCTTCCGCGTGCCACAGGGCTCTCATGCGCTTCGGAATGGGTCCCTCGTTGATCATGGTGAATTTCTTGCCCAGACATGAGAGAAGCCAGCCCACCGCAAGGGTGGAACTGACTGCATCTCCGTCGGGCTGAACATGCGACACAACCAAATAATCATCGTGCTCCAACAGGTATGACTTCACCTGCTGCAGCTCTTGTTCATAGGTCTGCATTCGCCCTCTCCTTTATAAAAACCACGTGTATCGACGAACTTTCCATAACCAGACCGCGATTAGTGATCGTAAATCAAATCACTCTATTTCTCTTCACGATCAACAATTTCGGTAAGCAGCTTCTCAATGTGGCTGCCATACGCGATGGAATCATCGAATTTGAAGATCAGCTCTGGCACATGCCGGAGACGAATTCGCTTGCCTAGCTCTGAACGGAGAAAGCCGCTTGCCTTCTCCAGACCTTTCAAGGAAGCTGCCTTCTGTTCATCGTCGCCGAGTACGCTCAGGTAGATCTTCGCTTGAGACAGGTCATTTGTTACATCAACACCGGTCACTGTGATAAAACCGATTCTTGGGTCTTTCATTTCCGTTTGGATCAGTTGGCTGAGCTCTTTTTTAATCTGCTCGCCTACGCGCCCAGTTCTGATTTTTGCCATCTCTGATCACCTCATTCGTTAGCGCTCTACCGTCTCCATGATGAAGGCTTCGATGATGTCCCCTTCTTTGACGTCGCTATAGCTTACCAAGGTAATACCACACTCATAACCCTGTGCCACTTCTTTAGCGTCATCTTTAAAACGCTTGAGGGAATCGATCTTGCCTTCATGAACGACAATACCGTCACGGATCAAGCGAGCTTCTGCATTACGTGCAATTTTACCGGATGTCACCATACATCCAGCAATCGTACCCACTTTACTCACTTTAAAGGTGCTGCGGACTTCCGCATGACCGATCACGGCTTCTTTGTACTCCGGATCGAGCATCCCCTTCATAGCTTGCTCAATTTCCTCGATTACATTATATATTACACGGTGCAGACGAATATCAACCTTCTCCTGCTCTGCGGTTTGCTTCGCTTGAACGTCCGGACGAACGTTGAAGCCGATAACAATCGCGTTGGAGGCAGCTGCCAAAATAATATCGGATTCCGTGATCGCACCGGCACCGCTGTGGAGGATTTTGACGCGAACGCCTTCCACTTCGATTTTGTTCAAGGAACCTTTCAGTGCCTCAACAGAGCCTTGTACGTCACCTTTGATGATCACGTTAAGATCTTTGATCTCGCCGTCTTTAATGTGCTGGAATAGATCATCCAGCGTAACGCGGGTGTTCGTGTTCAGCTCGGATTGACGATGGGTAATCGAACGTTTATCAGCGATGTTACGAGCTTTACGCTCATCTTCAAACACCATAAACGGATCGCCGGCACCCGGAACTTCAGTCAAACCGGTAATTTCAACCGGCGTTGAAGGACCCGCTTCTTTTAAGCGACGGCCTTTGTCATTAACCATTGCACGAATACGTCCGAAGCAGTTGCCCGCTACAAACGCGTCTCCCACTTTAAGCGTACCATGCTGAACGAGAATACGTGCTACCGGGCCTCTGCCTTTATCCAGCTCAGCTTCAATAACGGTACCGCGCGCACGCTTGTCAGGATTTGCTTTGTATTCATTGACTTCCGCTACCAGAAGGATCATTTCAAGCAAGTCTTCCATACCCATGCGCTGTTTCGCCGAGACGTTAACAAAGATGGTATCTCCGCCCCACTCTTCAGGCACTAACTCATATTCCGTCAGCTCTTGTTTCACTTTATCCGGGTTGGCATCCGGCTTATCAATTTTGTTCACGGCAACGATGATTGGCAGTCCAGCTGCTTTCGCATGGTTAATAGCTTCCACCGTTTGAGGCATTACGCCGTCGTCCGCTGCCACCACAATAATGGTCATATCCGTTACTTGCGCACCACGTGCACGCATAGCTGTAAAGGCTTCGTGACCCGGTGTATCCAGGAACGTAATCTTCTTGTTGTTAATTTCAACTTGATAAGCACCGATATGCTGGGTAATGCCGCCAGCTTCGCCACCCGTTACGTTAGTTGAGCGGATTGCATCAAGCAGCGTTGTTTTACCGTGATCGACGTGACCCATGATCGTAACGACCGGTGGACGCTCTTTCAATTCTTCAGGAGTATCATTTTCTTCAACGGTCTCAAAACGATCTTCCTCAACCGGAATTTTCACTTCGACTTCAACACCAAACTCCCCAGCAAGCAGCAGAATGGTATCGATATCCAGCTCCTGGTTGATGGTGGCCATCACGCCGAGGAAAATCAGCTTCTTGATGACTTCGGAAGCGTCCTTATGAAGCAGCTTCGCCGTTTCACCGACGGTCATGTTGCCACGGACGATAATTTTCTTCGGCGTGTTGTCGATTTTCTCACGAGGCGGCTGCTGATTATACTGATTCCGGCCACGGTTGTTCTTCCCACCGCGATTGTTGCCACGGAATCCTCCCTGACGATTGTTGTCATCAAATCGCTTGGAATCTTGACGGTTGTTATTGTTGTTGTTGGTTCTGGAACCGCGGTTCTGGCTGTTATTGCTATTGTTGTTGGAGCTGGAAAAACCGCCACCGGTTCCACCCGGTTTGCTCTGTGGACGTGCTCCGCCTTGGTTGTTGCTTCCCTGCGGACGCGATCCAGTCTGATTACTGCCTTGCGGACGTGCACCCCCTTGACCTCCGCCCTGTGGACGTGAACCGGTCTGCGTGCTGCCTGCCGGTCTGGATGCTTGGCTACGATTGTTTTGCTGGACTCCTTGAGTGGAGCCAGACTGACTTCTTCGGGTATCCTGTCCTCCTTGGGGACGCTGGGAACCTGAAGCACTCTGGTTGTTTTGATTAGTTCTACTATTCATACCTACCTGCTTTTCCTGTTGTTTTTTGGGCTGGCTTTGACCTTGTTGTCCTGGTGCTCGCTGTCCTGAATTACGCATACCGTCCTGCCCATTACGGCTGCCTTCGGTACTTACATTAGAGGTGGTACCCTCTGATTTAATATTGGATACCGCTGCAGCCGGACTGGCTCCGGAAACCGAAGGTTTACGGTTCTCGTTTCGGGAAGATTCTGAACTATCCCGCTTGGCAGCAGCGTTGGATTTGATATCTTTGAAGAATTGTTCAACCTTGGACACCGTATCGTTCTCCATTACGCTCATATGATTATTGACCGGAATGTTTAAACGCTTAAGTATCGTAATAATTTCTTTACTGCTCATGTTCAACGATTTAGCATATTCGTACACTCGAAGTTTATTGTCTTTGTTTTCTTGTTTACTCAATATACTCCACCTCCGACATTGTCTCCATTTTCTTGGAGATCATTTCTGCGAATCCTTGATCCGTAACTGCCAGCACAACCCGCTCGGGTTTACCTACACTTGTGCCCAGACTTTCCCGGTCAAATCCGATTACCAGAGGGATTTTATAAGAACCGCATTTATCGCGGAACTTCTTTTTTGTATTATCTGAGGCGTCACCCGCCAGAATAACCAATTTTGCTTCAGAAGACCGGATGCCTTTGAGCACGATCTCATCTCCGGTAACCACCTTACCTGCCCTCATGGCCAGGCCGAGCTGAGAAAGCGCCCTATTCATCATCGGCAGCACTCTCTTTTGCAGCCAGGAATTCATCTTCAACCTTGATAAAATCCTGTGCCAACTGTTCATAGATCTCAGGTTTCACATGCTGTTTCAACGCTCGATCTAACGACTTATTTTTGTGTGCCAGCTTGAAGCAGGAAACTTTACCGCATAAATAAGCTCCCCGTCCCGACTTTTTGCCGGTGAGATCGATCAGGACGGCATCCTCAGGTGTCCTTACAATCCGGATAAGCTCTTTCTTCGGCATCATTTCCTGGCACGCTACACATTTGCGCAGTGGTATCTTTCTCTGTTTCAAGACGACAACCCCCCGTCACTTGGAATTAATCGACAGAGACGGAATCCTGGTGCATTTCACCAGATTGGGATTTCGGTCTGCCAAATTCCTGTTCCGCTTGACTTTCGCTCTTAATGTCAATCTTCCAGCCTGTCAGTTTCGCCGCAAGACGAGCATTCTGACCTTTGATTCCAATTGCAAGCGAAAGCTGATAATCCGGAACGATTACGCGTGCCATCTTCTCATCTTCAAATACCTGGACTTCAAGTACTTTGGATGGGCTGAGTGCATTGGCCACGTACTCTTCAACTTCTTCGGAATAGCGTACGATGTCAATTTTTTCGCCGCGAAGCTCATTAACAATCGTCTGTACGCGCATACCTTTCGGTCCTACGCATGAGCCTACCGGATCGACTTCGTCGTTACGGGAATACACCGCAATTTTGGATCGGAATCCAGCTTCACGTGCAACCGAGCGAATTTCAACCACGCCATCAAAGATTTCAGGCACTTCAAGCTCAAACAGGCGCTTCAACAGACCTGGATGCGTACGGGACAGCATAATCTGCGGACCCTTCGTTGTGTTCTCAACCTTGGTAATGTACGCCTTGATCCGGTCGCCATGCTTAAACTTCTCGTTCGGCATGAGCTCGGTCAGCGGCAGCGCAGCTTCAATCTTGCCAAGATCAATGTAGATGTTGCGCATATCCTGACGCTGCAGCGTACCGGTTACAATGTCGTCTTCCTTGTCAATAAAAGCGCTGTAGATCAGGCCGCGTTCGGCTTCTCTAATGCGCTGGGTGACAACTTGCTTTGCCGTTTGAGCTGCGATCCGTCCGAAATCGCGAGGCGTAACCTCGATTTCCGCTATATCTTCAATCTGAAAATGCGGATTGATTTCCCGGGCTGCATGCAGTGAAATTTCTGTCCGCGGATCCAGAACCTCGTCCACAATCAGCTTCCGTGCAAACACCTTGATGACGCCCGTGTTACGATTCATGTCAACGCGGACATTCTGTGCTGTGTTGAAATTGCGTTTGTAACTTGAGATCAGTGCCGCTTCAATGGCTTCAAACAGCACATCTTTGCTGATGCCCTTTTCTCTCTCCAACTCGTTCATCGCTTCAATAAAATCCATACTCATTGAAAATCGGTTCCCCCTTTCAAAACTTCCGTTTAAAAAATGATGGCCAATCTGGCACTGGCTACTTTTGCATATGGAATGACGTACTGCTTCTTGACGGTTTGAATGACAAGCTCCTCGTTATCAAAGGATTCCAGTTTGCCTTCAAACTCTTTCAATCCGTTAATCGGCTCGTATACGGTAACAAACACGTTCTTGCCAACAGACTTCGCAACATCCTCTTTCTTCTTCAGAGGACGTTCCGCGCCAGGAGAAGAGACTTCAAGAAAATAAGCTGTCGGAATCGGATCGTTCTCGTCCAGCTTCTGGCTCAAGTATTCACTGATCAAACCGCAATCGTCAATGTCAATGCCGCCGTCTTTGTCAACAAACACGCGCAGGAACCAGTTGCTTCCTTCCTTAACGTATTCCACATCTACCAGTTCAAAGCCGTGTTCATTCAAATACGGCTGCACCATTTCTTCCACAGTCGTTTTAATCTTTGATGTGCTCAAAGAACATAACCTCCAACTTCATTTCCTATATACCAAAGAGTAAAGAGTGGGTTGCCCCACTCTTTACACAACGGTTTTATCTCCATGATTACCAAAAAAATTATAACATAGTCTGGTAATAGTGACAAGTATGACTCCTTGACTGTCAAGGCGTCATGGCAATTAAAGAATGACAAGAATTAGAACAATGATAACTGATTACTCTCCGGCAGACCACGGAAGCAGCCCATCTGGGTTAACAGCTCCACCGCGGTTTTACTCGCCTTCGATTTTTGCTGGAAATCCTCAATGGAGAGGAACTCGCCGAATTCCCTCGCGGCGGCAATGTTGCGGGCCGCGTTATCCCCGATCCCCTGCAAGGCCGAGAATGGCGGAATGAGTGAATTTCCATCCACCTTGAATCTTAGCGCATCCGACTGATAGAGGTCGATATTCTTAAAGCTGAATCCCCTTGCGGTCATTTCCAGCGCCATCTCCAAAATCGGCAGCATTCCTTTTTCCTTCGGACTCGCTCCAAAACCCAGCTGCTCGATCTCTTCAATGCGCCGGTATATCGCTTCATAGCCCTGACAGCATAATTCAATGTCAAAATCCTCGGCACGTACCGAGAAGTACGTTGCGTAATATTCAATCGGATAATACAGCTTGAAGTAAGCCGTTCGCACCGCTGAAATAACATATGCGGCGGCGTGGGCTTTGGGGAACATGTACTGGATTTTGAGACAGGAATCAATGTACCACTGCGGCACTTTGCATCTCTTCATCTCGTCGATCCATTCCTGCGACAGCCCCCGACCTTTACGCACGCTTTCCGTGATCTTAAATGCGAGGCTTGCGTCCATACCGGCCTTATAGATCAGAAATAACATGATATCGTCACGACAGCCGATTACGGTTTTGATGTTGCATGTGCCATTTTTGATTAACTCCTGGGCATTGCCAAGCCAAACGCCGGTCCCGTGGGACAGGCCCGAAATTTGCAATAAGTCGGCAAAACTCGATGGCTGGGATTCAACCAGCATCTGGCGAACGAATTTTGTCCCCATCTCCGGAACACCGAATGTAGCCACAGGCGAGCGTATTTGCTCTGGCCTTACACCCAGGGATTCCGTGGAGTTGAACATACTCATGACCTTCGGATCATTCATCGGAATGGTGGTTGGATCCACCCCGGTCAAATCCTGAAGCATTCTCATCATGGTCGGATCATCGTGACCGAGTATATCCAGCTTGAGAAGATTCGCCTCAAAGGCATGATAGTCAAAATGCGTTGTTTTCCACTCGGCGTTGACGTCATCCGCCGGAAACTGCACAGGCGTTATCTCTTCCACCTCGATATAATCCGGTACAACAACAATCCCGCCGGGATGCTGACCCGTGCTCCGCTTAACGCCGGTACAGCCTGACGCAAGCCGGTTCAATTCCGCACCGCGCCAGCGCTTGTTGTTGTGCTCCTCATACTTCTTGGCAAAACCAAAAGCCGTCTTTTCTGCCACGGTACCGATGGTGCCGGCACGGAATACATTCTTCTCACCAAACATCTCCTTGGTGAAATTATGGGCAAGCGGCTGATATTCACCGGAGAAGTTCAAGTCAATATCGGGAACCTTGTCCCCTTTGAAACCGAGGAACGTTTCGAAAGGTATATCCTGTCCCTCGCCTTTCATCATGTTTCCGCACTCCGGACATGCTTTGTCGGGCAAATCGAAACCGCTCGGCACGCTGCCGTCCAGGAACCATTCGCTATGCTTGCAATCACTATTGATGCAAATATAATGAGCAGGGAGCGGGTTAACCTCGGATATGCCAAGGAATGTGGCAACAACGGAAGAACCTACCGATCCCCGCGAGCCTACCAAATAGCCGTCCCGGTTCGATTTTTTAACCAGTTTCTCGGAAATCAGATAGTTCGCTGAGAAACCGTATTTGATAATCGGCTCCAGTTCTTTCTCCAGCCGCGCGACCACGACTTCAGGCAAGTTCTCCCCATAGATCGACTTGGCCGTATCGTAGCAAGTGTTACGAATCTCTTCATCCGCACCCTCAAGGATTGGAGTAAACAGTTTATCCGGGAATAACTCTAATTCTTCAAAGCGGTCCGCGAGCTCGTTCGTGTTAGTCACAACAACCTCATAACATTTGCTCTGACCCAAGAACTCGAATTCCTCCATCATCTCTTCCGTGGTCCGGAAATGGGCATCCGGCTTGCGCAAATCCTTGAGCGGGCTGAAACCGGTAATGCCATGAATGGTAATATCCCGAAACAGCTTGTCCCGTGGTTCGAGATAATGCACATTCCCTGTAGCAATGACCGGCTTGTTCAGCTTCTCCCCGATGCGTACGATTTTGGAAATCGCCGTTTTAATCTCTTCGGGGCTGCCGACCAGTCCCTTATCCACGAGGTGCATGTACATCGTCAAAGGCTGAATCTCCAGAACATCGTAGAAATCTGCGATTTCTTCGGCCTCCTCCTCCGTCTTGTTCAGCACCGTTTCGAAGAACTCTCCCTTTTCACAGCCGGACAGCACGAGCAACCCATCCCGCATCTCTTGAAGTTTGGATTTAGGGATGCAGGGCACGCGCTTGAAATATTGGGTATGGGACATGGAGACCAGCTTGTACAGGTTTTTCTTGCCGGTCATGTTCAGTGCATAAATACCGCAGTGGAATGGACGCGTGTTGGACAGATCTGTCCCAACATAATCATTAAGGCGGTCCAGCATTTTGACGCCTTTTGTTTTTTCCACATCGCCAAGCAGTCCGTTCAGAATTCCTGCCAGCGCAACTGTATCATCAATCGCACGGTGATGGCTCTCCAGTAGAACCTTATACTTGTCAGCCATGGTGTTAAGACGGTGATTCTTGAGTCCCGGATGCACAAGACGCGCCAGCTCCAGCGTATCCAGATACGGATTGTCCAGGGTATCCATGCCTGCATTCTTCAATGCAGCCTGAATGAAGCCCATATCAAATCGCGCATTATGCGCCACGAGCACGGCATCGCCTACGAAATCCACAAACTCTTTGAGCACCGGCTCCAGCTCGGGGGCATTCTTAACCATATCGTCATTGATGTTGGTCAATTGCTGGATGTGATACGGAATTCTCTCGTGCGGGTTCACAAAGGTAGCGTACCGGTCAATCTCTTTACCTTCGTTCATTTTAACGGCTGCAAGCTCGATGATTTTATTTGCGGTGATGGACAAACCAGTAGTCTCAATATCAAACACCACATAAGTCGCACTGCTGAGTTCAATCGGCTGTGCCTGTTCCACGATGTTGACGGCATCATTCACAACATTGGCCTCGATGCCGTACATCATTTTGATCCCGTGTTTCTTGGCATTCTTGGCTGCATCGGGATAACACTGAACACCGCCGTGATCGCTTACGGCAATGGCTTTATGGCCCCAACTGGCCGCTGTCTTGATATACCGGTCGATCGGCGTGACGGCATCCATGGTGCTCATTGTGGTGTGAAGGTGGAATTCCACCCGCTTCTCGGCTGCATTATCCTTCCGGCTCGGGGGAGAAGGCACCTCTCCCAGATCCGACGGAATCATAACAAGTTCCGGTACCTGCATGAAGCGGTCATATTCCACACGTCCGCGCGCCTTCACCCACTTGCCGTTTTCAAGCAGGCTCAATACCTTAAGTTCGTCCTTCGTCTTGCCAAACATTTTCATTTGCAAGGAATCACTGAAATCTGTCAGATAGAATGTGAATAACGTACTGCCGTTGCGAAGCTCCTTGCGATCCAATCCGAAGATGGTCCCCTGAATCGTAATTTTCTTCTCTTCGTCTTGGATCTCCTGGAGCGGAACCGGTTGATCCTTGATATCATACCCGACCTGCAGCCGAACCGCGCCCTCTTCCTCATCCTCCGCATCCAGCTCAGCTTCCATGCTGCTCATGATCTGCTCGATGACCTCGCGCTCTTCCTCACGCTTCTTCTGCTCGAACTCCTCATAAGCCGCCTGACCGTTATCTCCAACCTGCATTTTCACACGCAGCGTCAGATCAAAGTATTGTCCGAAGAAACGGGTAATGGCTGAATCGATCTGCTTCTTGCGGGCAAGCTCAAGTGACATGCCGTCCGACATGGAGAGAAGGACTTGTCCATCCTCCACCTCATGTTTGGCCCTTGTCATCCATCCATTCACCGAAGGGATTTCCCGATGGGCCCATTCCAAAAACAAACTCCAGTATTCTTGCACGATATCTGCTTCAGGAACGCTGCTCCCATACCGGAATACAAATTTGATCTTGGCGATATGGCTCATCTTCTCCTGAATCCTCAGACAGAATGTACGGTAGACCTCGGACGGAACCAAGGTGTCCTTAAGAACGGTTATTCTCCAGTCCTTGCTCGCCCGGCTTGTCTCTACTTGCTCAATCACGCCATCCAAAAAATAGGGTTCCACCAGATTGGCCGGAACTTCTCCCTGCTTCATCAGCAGTTCAAATCGCTTCCTTTTATCTTCTGTTGTGCCCATGGTTCCCTCCCCCTGCAATGCACAAAACTATAAAAATTCTTCTCCCAGCATACATTCTCAGAAAAAAACAGAATAAAGCCTCCGCCGGCAGCACCCATTCGTCCTGCTCCAATAAAGAGAGCGTCCGCCATACTGCCATCCGGAAGCTTACTCCAGATGATGAACTCCGGGACTTGACGAAAGCCCTGCCTTCGCCGAACCTATCCCGCTAAATTCATAATATCGATATACTAGTACGCTCTGGCGAACAAAACAGTATGCTTCGCAGCTTCACCACATACGAGGCACTTGGTTTTCTTCTCAGCCGGTTCAAAAGGAATATTTCGGCTTGTAGCACCGGTTTCTTGTTTCACCGTATCTTCACAAGCTTCCGATCCGCACCAACCTGCCAATGTAAAGCCGCGTTTCTCTTCCATGCTGTCTTTCATTTCATCCAGTGTCTCTACCGAATAGAAATGGTCTTCACGGAACTGCTTCGCACGCTCAAACATTTCTTGGTGCACCTGCTCCAGCATGTTCTGCACTTCCTGTGTCAGGTTTGCCTGCTCTACTATTTTCTTCTCACCCGTAATGCGTGAGACCAGCACGCAGACGCCATTCTCCATGTCACGCGGTCCAATCTCCAGACGTACCGGTACTCCGCGCATTTCATATTCATTAAATTTCCAGCCTGGACGCACATCCGGATTGTCATCAACCCGCACACGAATACCGGCGGACTTCAGTTCACGGAACAGCTCGTCCGTACGTCCTACAACAGCCTCTCTTGTCTTCGGAGGACCAATCGGGATCATGATTACTTGAGTCGGTGCGACTTTAGGAGGAAGCACCAAGCCCCGGTCATCCCCATGGACCATAATGAGGGAACCGATCAGACGTGTGCTGACACCCCAGGAAGTGGTATGTGCATATTCCAATGTATTTTCACGGTTCAAATATTGAATTTCAAAGGCTTGCGAGAAATTGGTGCCCATGTAGTGAGAGGTACCCGCTTGAACAGCCCGTCCGTCCTTCATCATCGCTTCGATGGAGAACGTATCAACAGCTCCTGCAAATTTCTCCGAAGGAGTCTTCTGCCCTTTAATGACCGGAATCGCAAGATAATCCTCCACAAACTGCTGGTAGATATCGAGCATTTGCATAGTTTCCCCTCTGGCTTCCACTTCCGTCTCGTGAGCGGTGTGTCCTTCCTGCCATAAAAACTCACTTGTACGCAGGAACGGCAATGTGCGTTTTTCCCAGCGTACCACGTTCGCCCACTGGTTAATCAGCACAGGGAGATCACGATAGGATTGAATCCATTTGGAGTACATATGCCCAAACATCGTCTCCGAAGTCGGACGGATAGCCAGACGTTCTTCAAGCTTCTCGCCAGCTGCTTCCGTTACCCAAGGCAGCTCAGGGTTAAAGCCTTCGACATGCTCCTTTTCCTTCTGGAAAAAGCTCTCGGGAATAAAAAGAGGGAAGTAGGCGTTCCGGTGTCCCGTTGCCTTAAAGCGACGGTCCAACTCTGCTTGAATATGCTCCCAAATTTCATAACCGTCCGGTTTGAAAACGATACATCCTCTGACTGGAGAATAATCCATCAAGTCGGCTTTTTTGATGACATCGATATACCAGCGCGAGAAATCCTCCCCTTGCGGCGTGATCTCTGTCACGAATTGTTTATCCTTCGATTCCTTAGACATATAAATCGTGTTCCTCCCATTAATAAAAACGCGTGGTCTTTCGCTCCTGATTCAGGGGCTTGACTTACGTTATTTTGGCAATATGTGTGAGCAAGCCGACATTGAAGTCAGCCTTGTTTAATTGTAAAAATATGTCCTGCACTAGGATTCTCCCCGAAATAGAAAAGGTACGGCTCTGATGCGGCTGGCGCACCGAGCCGTACCTGGGGTCTATCCGTTAATCAATCGTAGTATATCGTTATAGGTTACTGCAATCATGAGCAGGAACAGCATTGCAAACCCGACAAAGTGAACCATGCCTTCCCTGTTCGGATCAACAGGTTTACCCCGTAAAGCTTCGATGCCTAAGAATACAAGCCGGCTTCCATCCAGTGCCGGAATCGGCAGCAGGTTGAATATACCTAGATACAAGCTTAATATTGCCGCCCAGTAGGTCAGCTGTTCAATGCCCTGTTTTGCAATTTGGCCTGTGACCTCAAACGTTCGTACAGGACCGCCAAGGTCGTCCATCGAGAACTTCTGAATCAACTGCCTAAATCCTTGGAAGATGATATTGGTTGTGTCTACCATCGCTGTCCCGGAGCCGGTAATCGTCTCACCTAGACCGGCGGATCGAGTAGGAAGTTCAGGAACAATCCCGACCTTACCGCCTTCCTGTCCCTCCATCGTGCGAGGGGTTAATGTCAGATCGAAGGATTCCTCTCCCCGTCGTACCGTCCATTCCATCGGCTTGTCCTGGGAAGCCGCAATCAATTCGATCATCTTCTGATAATCGGCACCAATGGCGGTTCCGTTAATACTCTCGATAATGTCGCCTTCCTTGAGGTCGGCTTCGTCTGCAGGCATGCCTTTGGTGATCTCGCCAATCTGCACATAAGTTGGATTATCCACCGGAATTCCGGCCATTTGAATGTGCAGGGCAAAGAGGATGAAGGCCAGGATGAAGTTCATGACAGGGCCTGCAAATATCGCAAGCGCTCTTTGACCAACGGTCTTGCTGCCGAACTGACGGTCTCTTGGTGCGATCTGCGTCTCAACACCTTTGGCAACCGTCAGCGCCTGTGGATGGATTTCATATTGCTGGAATTCACCATCCACATCAAGCCTTACCGATAAACGATCGACCATATCCATGAACTGAACTTCACCGCGAATGACATTTTTGCGGTTGTCGAGTTGATCCAGGTAAATCTTCTTCACTTGATTCTCTGCATTCAATCGAACCGCAATCGTCTGACCAGCCTGAATCTCGACAAGTTCCGGATCTTCTCCCGCCATGCGGGCATATCCCCCGAATGGAAGAAGACGAAGCGTGAACTGGGTTTCATGGCGTTTATATGAGAACAGCTTTGGACCAAATCCAATCGCGAACTCCCGAACCAATATTCCGGCACGCCGGGCAAAATAATAGTGCCCCCATTCGTGCACGGTAACAATAACAAAAAACATGAGCACCGTTAAAAAAACGACCCGAACCATTTCCAATTCTTTACATCCCCCTTTTCCTCTGAGAACGCAGTATGTCCCTATAGATTATCATTATTCTCCTATCGTCCACAAGAGAATCACAAATCGTCAGCTTTTTTCAAGGGAGATTTCAAAAACAGCTTCAATTCCTATAGTCGGGAAGCTAATTCACGTGCTAGCCGATCACTCTCTTCAATCGTCTCCAGTGCCGGCTCCGGTGTGTTGTCATGACCATGCAGCACTTCTTCTATAATCTCTTCGATCCGCAGAAAAGAGATTTCACTGCGCAGAAACCGGGCAACGGCGATTTCATTGGCTGCATTAAATACCGTTGGTGCTGTCCCACCCATTTTACCACATTCATAAGCAAGCCTTAAACAAGGAAAACGTTCAAGGTCCATTTCCCGGAAGTGAAGCTTGCCCGCCTCCGCCAGAGATAGCCTTGGAGCAGGCGAAGACCAACGTTCCGGATAGGTCAGCGCGTATTGAATCGGTACCCGCATATCCGGATTGCCAAGCTGTGCGATGATGCTGGAATCGCGGAATTCTACAAAGGAATGGATAATGCTCTCCGGATGAAGAAGAACGGAAATGTTGTCATAAGGAATCTGATAAAGCCAATGGGCTTCCATCACCTCTAACCCCTTGTTCACCATGGTGGCTGAATCTATCGTGATTTTCGCCCCCATAGACCAGTTGGGATGTTTAAGCGCGTCCTCCACTGTGACATGGACCAGCTGCTCACGCGTATAATCCCGAAAAGAGCCTCCGGATGCCGTCAAGGTAATCCTTTCAATATCCTCCTGCCGTTCTCCATTCAAGCATTGGAAGATAGCGGAATGCTCACTGTCGATAGGCAGGAGTTTTACCCCTTTGGCCGCCGCACGAGCAGTAACCAGGTGACCTGCAGTCACGAGGGTTTCCTTATTGGCAAGTCCGATCGTTTTCCCCTCTTCAATCGCTGCAAGCGTAGAAGGGAGGCCCATGCTTCCAACAACGGCTGTAACGACCAACTCCGCGTCCGTCCCTGCCGCTATCTCTACCAGCCCTTCACGGCCGTAGTAGATTTCTGTTCCAGCGGGAAGCTCGTGTCTGATTTTGTCGGCAAGCTCTTTCGAAGCAACCGACACTTTTCGCGGAGCAAATTCCTTAACCTGCTGAAGCAGCAAATCCGAATTGCCCCCCGCAGCCAGACCCTCCACCTGAAATTCTTCCCGATGCATTCTCACCACGTCCAAGGTCTGCGTACCAATGGAACCGGTGGAGCCGAGTATGCTGATTTTCTTCATGCACATCTTTCCTTTCATCAGTAAGGCAGGAGACTCAATATATGTACGAACGGAAATACAACGATCCAACTGTCACATCGGTCCAGTATTCCTCCATGTCCGGGCAGCAATTTGCCTGAATCCTTGATGCCATACACCCGTTTATATGCGGATTGTACCAAATCTCCAAGCTGACCGATTACGGCGCAGGACAACCCGATTAGAATCGCTTGTCCAGCTGCCAAGAATCCGTCAGAGAAGAATGAAAAGAGCAAAGAAGTGAACACGGCGATGACAACTCCGCCTACCGCACCTTCAATGGTTTTGTTCGGACTGATGGAAGGCCATAATTTGTGGCGACCCATTGCACGGCCGACAAAATAGGCTCCTGCATCACTTGCCCAGATGGAGGCCAACAGCAGGAAAGTCCAGAATATTCCATGACCGTCAGGAGCATGTCGCGATTCGGCAATGAAGGAAAAACCGATTCCGATATAAGCTGACGCCAAAAACAATAATGAGACCCGCTTAATATCAATCACATTTTTTGTGAACACTGTCGCCAGCAGAAACAAGAGCAGCAGGAGCCACAGAACATGCTCCCACGGGATCTGAAAATCCAACTTAAGCGGACCCCATGGGAATACAAACAACAGCACCCCCGCGTACCCTATCCATGCCGTTCCTCCGAACGGTACCGTATTGGTCATGCGCAGAAACTCATAATAACCGATTAGTGCCATCGCCAGAATAAGAAGATGGTACCACAGACCGCCTATGAAACATAATCCTAAAAAGACCGCTCCCGCTATAATTCCGGTAATCAATCGCTGTTTCAAAACGTTCCATCCTCCATCGGCTACGACAGTCCACCGTAGCGTCTTGTTCTTTGTTGGTATTCGGCTATTGCCTCCACCAAGTGATCCTTGGTGAATTCCGGCCAATATGCGTCAGTAAACCATAACTCACTATACGCCAGCTGCCATAACATAAAATTGCTCAGACGCAGCTCGCCGCTTGTACGGATCAGTAAATCCGGATCCGGCAATTCGCCTGTGAGGAGCCGCCTGCCAATCAGTTCCTCTGTAATATCCTCAGGACGAAGGATTCCGTCACTTATTTCTTGTCCAAGCGCTTTAAAACTTTCCGTGATCTCTTTACGGCTGCCGTAATTGAGCGCAAAGTTAAGCACAAGACCGTTATTGCCGGCTGTCTTCGCAACAGCTTCTTCCATCGCGGACACGGTATGGGACGGAAGTTCTTCCGGATGCCCCATCATTCTGACCTGAACATTTTTCTCAATCAGCTCTTCAAGCTCAATAGCCAGGAACTCTTGCGGAAGCTTCATAAGAAAATCGACCTCATCCTTCGGACGTGTCCAGTTTTCTGTAGAAAAAGCATACATCGTCAATATTTTAATTCCCAAATCATCTGCAGCAATGGCTGCTCTTTTAACAGCCTTCATGCCGTTCTGATGGCCAACGATCCGCGGCATACCGCGCCGTTTCGCCCAACGTCCATTACCATCCATGATGATAGCTACATGATGAGGGATGTTGTCCGGAGAGAGCTGATGCGTCTGCTGACTGTCCTCCTGATTCAACCACGATCGAACCCGTTTGATCATTCCATTTCCTCCAGGCATCTTTCTGCAAAAAAAGAGACAAACCCCACCATAAACCGGAGGGGCCACAAGTCTCTTATACTTCCATGATTTCTTTTTCTTTGGCAACGAGGACTTTGTCGACTTCTGCGATAAATTTATCCGTCGCTTTTTGGATATCTTCCTGATGTCTCCGGGACTCGTCCTCGGAAATATCCGTTTTCTCCAATTTTTTGATGTCATCGTTGGCATCGCGGCGAATGTTGCGGATGGCCACTTTCGCTTCTTCGCCGAATTTCTTCGTCATTTTTACCAGTTCGGTTCTGCGCTCTTCCGTCAAAGCAGGAACGACGAGACGAATTTGATTGCCATCGTTTGCCGGTGTCAATCCAATATCCGATTTCATGATCGCTTTCTCGATATCGGCCAAGGACGACTTGTCCCAGGGCTGAATCATAAGCGTTCTGGAATCCGGCGTACTGATGTTCGCCAACTGATTGAGCGGAGTTGGTGCTCCGTAGTATTCAACCGTGATCCGGTCCAGCAGCGCCGGCGCTGCCCGCCCTGCGCGCAGAGTTGCCAGGTCACGTTTCAAAGACAGGATCGCTTTTTCCATGCGTTCTTCTGCATTCTTTTTCACCGATTGCGGCATTAATCTACACTCCCTTTAACGATCGTTCCGATCTTCTCGCCCAGAACGACGCGCTTGATATTACCTTGCTCCGTGATAGCGAAGACGATGAGCGGGATGTTGTTGTCCATACATAACGATGAAGCTGTAGAGTCCATTACCCCAAGGTTTTTGTTCAATACGTCTAGATACGTCAGCTGCTCGTACTTCTCGGCAGTTTCATCCTTAAATGGATCAGCAGAGTACACTCCGTCCACCTTGTTCTTCGCCATGAGAATCACTTCTGCTTCGATTTCCGCTGCGCGAAGCGCTGCAGTCGTATCGGTGGAGAAGTAAGGGTTACCTGTTCCTGCCGCAAAAATGACGACACGGCCTTTTTCCAAATGCCGAATGGCTCTGCGGCGGATATATGGCTCGGCAATTTGCTGCATTGAGATAGAGGTTTGTACCCGAGTCGGCACATCGATCTGCTCCAGGGCATCCTGAAGAGCCAAAGAGTTCATCACCGTGGCGAGCATTCCCATATAATCCGCCGTTGCACGGTCAATTCCGTTCGCGCTGCCGGCGATACCACGCCAGATGTTTCCGCCGCCGCATACGATAGCGACCTCAACACCAAGCTCGACCACCTCACGAACCTGCTCAGCGATCGATGAGATCGTCTCAGCATCAATACCATATCCATTCTGCCCTGAAAGGGATTCCCCACTGACTTTCAATATCACTCGTTTATATACAGGCTGTTCCAAATGATAACCCTCCACTTTAAGACGGCGCCTAAGAATACGACGCCCGTTTGAAAAACGACAGACAGACACACCGGCACTGCTTGACGGTTTATAAAAATCGGGTAAAAACATCCGTCTCAAGTAGAAACTTCTGGTCGTCTAATTAAGACTTGATTCCATTCTTTCTAGTGAGATAAGGGTAGCCTTCACTCCGAGTTTATAACAATCTTATCTCTCTTTATGCCTTTTATATCTCTTAAAAAAGAAGGAACACAGGTGTGTTCCACTCTTTTCTATACTTATATTAGCCTATTCGGCTTATTTATTCACCTGGGCCATAACTTCCTCAACGAAGTTGTCTTGTTTCTTCTCCAGGCCCTCGCCCAGCTCAAAGCGAGCAAAACGACGAATGGAGATGTTCTCACCGATCGTGCTGATTTTTTCGTTAAGCAGCGTGTTGATCGTTTTGTCCGGATCCTTGATGAAGGATTGCTCAAGCAAGCAATACTCTTCATAGTACTTGTTGATACGGCCTTCAACCATTTTTTCAACGATTTTCTCAGGCTTGCCTTCGTTCAAAGCTTGGTTCTTCAAGATTTCTTTTTCTTTCTCAAGCTCTTCCGTTGGAACTTCTTCACGACGAACAAATTTAGGATTTGCAGCAGCAATATGCATTGCGATATCGCGAGCAAACTCTTTAAATTGATCTGTTTTGCCTACGAAGTCGGTTTCACAGTTGATTTCAACGAGAACGCCAATACGTCCGCCGCCGTGAATATAGGATTCTACAACGCCTTCAGTTGCAACGCGTCCAGCTTTGTTAGCTGCTGCTGACAAGCCTTTCTCACGAAGTACCGCGATCGCTTTGTCGATATCACCATTTGTTTCATCCAGCGCTTTTTTACAATCCAGCATGCCTGCGCCTGTTCTTTCGCGAAGTTCTTTTACCGCACTAGCTGATACTGCCATTAGAATTCCCTCCAAATTGGTATGATGAAGTGTGCTTTCTGACCTGAAGACAAAATGTCTGCACACCCGCTCTTCAAGAAGCCAGACTGCTTTAAGTATTCGTTTCCTTGCGAAATCAGGAGCGCAACTGATGAGCGTTATTGGCTCTGACATCTTAAAAAAAGGGCAGTGAGAGGTTATCCACCTACCAACCACCCTTTTCATTTAATTCATTCTTTATACGTTTAATCCCGATTAAGCTGTTGTTTCTTCACCTTGGTGAGCTTCAACAACGGCATCAGCCATCTTACCAGTCAACAATTTAACCGCGCGAATCGCGTCATCGTTACCTGGGATTACATAGTCGATTTCATCCGGATCACAGTTCGTATCAACGATACCTACGATTGGGATACCCAATTTGCGAGCTTCCGCTACTGCGATGCGCTCTTTACGAGGATCGATAACGAACAATGCGCTTGGAAGACCCTTCATGTTCTTGATACCGCCCAGGAATTTCTCAAGACGATCTTTCTCTTTGCGGAGAAGGATGACTTCTTTCTTAGGCAATACTTGGAACGTGCCGTCTTCTTCCCAAGCTTCGAGTTGCTTCAAGCGATTGATACGCTTTTGGATCGTTTCGAAGTTGGTCAAAGTTCCGCCGAGCCAACGTTGGTTGATGTAGTACATACCGCAACGCTCTGCTTCTTCTTTCACGGAATCTTGAGCTTGTTTTTTCGTGCCGACGAACAGGATTGTACCGTTCTCACCAGCTACGTTTTTCACGAAGTTGAATGCTTCTTCAACTTTCTTGACCGTTTTTTGCAGGTCAATAATGTAGATACCGTTTCTTTCAGTGAAGATAAATTTATCCATTTTCGGGTTCCAGCGACGAGTCTGGTGACCGAAGTGAACGCCAGCTTCCAAAAGCTGTTTCATGGAGATTACTGCCATCTTCACGCACCTCCTAAGTTTGGTTTTTGTGTGTCCCTCCGCCAAGATCATTTTTCATTAAGACTCCCAATCCTGGAAGCACCCTCAACGAAATCACTCTGGCGTGTGTTTTAACACCGTCAATTACTATAACATAACCATGGGCAGGTTGCAATTCTTTTGTGTTCTAAACGAGGTTCAGAGGATCAACGGTCGGACAGGGCCCTATAAAGAAAAAAACCACTCTCAACCAGGATGCTAGTTGGAGGGTTTTGCTGTGATTTTTGTAATAATCGAATTGTAACTCTCGCCTGCTGTAAACGAATAGGTCCCGCTCTGGATCGATGTGTTGATTTTTTTCTCCGTTGCTTTATTGATGAATGCCTGTTTGTTGTCAATCACGCCGGCGCTCAAAAGGTGACTTGCCACATCACTTAGGTTATTTCCAGCTCGAATATTGACTTTGATGGGGGCATTAGCCTTAACAGGTGTCTTCGGCTCCGCCGGCTTGTTTACCTCTTTGGGTTTCTGGTCTTTGCCATCCGCTTCAGGTTTCTCCGGCTGTTCCGGTATATCCGGCTGCTTAGTTCCTATTTCCTTGGCCTTATCCGATCCTTCGGTCTCTGAAGAACGCTCACTGAGCTTTTTCTCTTCCCACTGGTCCGCGGTCAACAGCTCTTCCGAGTGTTCAATCACTTGCATGTCCAAAGCTTCCGCAGCAGCCATCAGCTGCTCCTTCGTTAAATCCTTTGTATCCGATGCGGTTGATCCTTGACCGATCCACATCAGCTGGAGCAGTATCGCGCCGACAACAAGACCGCTGCCAAGGCCCATCATAAATGTACGGTTCTTGATCACGCGGACTCCTCCTGTTTGGCTAATTGAATAATAAGCTGAACCTCGCCTCGCTGAAGCCCCGTCGCCTTGGCAATCATATCGATGGATTTCCCTTGCCCATGCAGATCAAACAGCTCCGCGTACCTGGATTTGATGGAGTCGACCGGAGGAGACACTTCTGCCTCTGAAGAAGCGGCAGCCCGATCTGCAGACAAGGAAGCGGCATGAACCAACTTGTCCTCCGTCGTTCGAAGACGGGTTTCGGATTCAATCATTTTCTGCTCCATTACAAGCATGCGTTGACGCAAATCACTCACCTGCTCTTGCTGTTCCTGCTGCTTTGCACGAAGCTCTTGCTTCATTTGACTTACCAGCTCTACAAGCTGCTCGTTCTCGTTCTGGATTTCCGCCATGTACCCTTCAAGCGTGTTCTCCACTTCTTTTACAACCCGCTCGCTGGATACACTCTCTTCACGGCGTTTCGGCAGCATAAAAGCATACAGCACCGCCGCTACGCCAAGCAGCACGATATATATCCACGGTCCCAAATCCATTAACTCCTTTGTGCCAATAAATTATCTAGAGAGAAACATCAAAATTCCTGCCTTTATAGGGATGCTCCGCCGGCTGCTCCACAGATTCGCCCGACTCGGATGATCCCCGTTCTTGCTGTCCTGGAGACTGACGGCTCCCGTCATCACGAACAGCTGTCTCCGCTGTCTCGCTAACTTCCGTGCTTCGCTGTGCTTCCGCGCGGCTGTTCTTGATCTGTTCCCCGGCAAGCAATGTCTGATCGTTCATGGGGCGCTGCTGGAACTCATTATGGATTTTGCCCGCTTCGTTGGTTCTTGGTACTGCGATTTGCATTTCTACCGATTTTAAACTCAATGGAATCACCTCATAGCCAGGATCATATCCACAAGCATTTAATATGTCTGTTCTACCCTACAATAACGGCACCATGGTGATATCTCCTTCATGATAGTAAAAAGAAACCCGCTGTGTGGGGTCCTTAACAAATCGGGTATACCTCCCGATGACAATTTTGGCGCCGCCGTAGATCGTCTTTACCACATTAACTCTCGCTTTGCCAGTATCCTCAAGCATCTTCTCGATTTCGAGCATACGGTCTTTAATATCCGCTTGTTCGGCCACATTCGATTTCTTGGTAGCATTCAGCTTAATGCGCAGCGCGAGTTTGTCTGGCGACAACTGGCCTGACGAAGCCAACTGATTCAGTAGATAAAGTGCTTTATCCGTTTTATCCATACTCTCAATCGACAGCTTCAGCTGCGCTCTCAGATCCGCCAGTTCATTCCGCAGTTCGGGAAGAACCCCAACCTCGATGACGGTAGCAGTCGACATGGTATTTCCGATCGTCCGGGCTACTACTTTCTCCCCGGCCTGCAGGACGCCGCCTACGACGAGACCCTTCATGCCGTTGCACTCGATGTTCTGAACCGCACGGATATTGGAGTGCATAATGCTCTGCGAGACAAATACGCTAGCACCGGCTATAACATTTCCATCCTGGATAAACGAGCTCTTGACATCCTGTCCAGCCTTTACAAACCCCTTATTATATCCGATTATTCCCCCGGAAATATCGATGGAGCCCTCTGCGTCGAGCTCTGCGCCTTCCACAAAGCCGGTAACACGAATGTCCCCTGCTGCCTTGATTCTGAATCCGGTAAGAACGTTCCCGCGAATGACCACCGTACCGACAAAGTCAATGTTGCCAATACTGCAGTCAACATCGCCATTGATTTCATATACCGGAAACACATTGATTTTTCCCTTTTCCGTTTTGGTCAGCAGCCCGTCCAGCGCCGCATACATTGCGCTTTTCTCAGCATTGACCACAACGTTCTTCCCCACTTTGAAATGAGCTTCCTTGCCTGGTTTACTCGGAATTTCCTCACCGGTAACCGCAGTGCCAGGAACTCCTTTCGTTGGCGGGATTCGGGTTGCAATCAATTGGCCCTTCTTCACATTATTTAAACGAATCACTTCTTTATAATCGACTTTGCCATCTTCGATCTCCAGCGGCTTCAGATTCGTCTGATTCCCCAAATTAACGGTGAACTCTATTTTGCCGTTCTGTCCGTGCATAGGCTCCGTTCCCATTGCAATCGGCGTTCTACTATATTGATATTCCTCCGAATGATCTGCGATTCGTCGCAACGTATCATGTTGAAGTCCGTATCGTACCTGGTGGCTTCTCAGAAATTGTTCAAGAGCTTCTACAGAGCAGGAGAAATCCTTCTCCCAGTTGGTGAACTGTATATAGGCGACGACTTTGTCATCCGATAGCGTAACGCTAAAGTACTGATCCAATGCATAATCTACAGACAATCCAGGAACCCCCTTCATAAATGGCAAGCGTCAGTCGTTTTGCATCAGCAAATCCCGATCTTTATCGAGCGCGCCCCGAAGTCTCAAAATCGCCTTGGAATGAAGCTGTGATATTCGTGAAGGTGATAGCGACATCACTTCAGCAATTTCACTGAGTGATAAATCCTCATAATATAATAAGGAAACTACAGTCCGCTCTTTCGGGGTCAATTTACCGATTCCCTTCATCAGGGCTTCTCGCAGATAAAATTCATGGACCTTGTGATCCGGATTCTTCGCTTTCTCATCAACCAGGAGCGACATTCGGGTCTCAGACTCCTCCTCGCGGATCGGATCCTCCAAAGATGTCAGTGTCATGACCGCCACTTCCTGCAGCATGTGCCGGAACTCCTTCTCGGTCACGTCAAGGTAATCACTCATCTCAGAGTCACTGACGCTGCGTAAATACTTCTGTTCCAACTGCTGATATGCAGTTTCAATTCTCTTCGCCTTCTCACGAACCGAACGCGGCACCCAGTCCCCTTGGCGCAGCGAATCCAGAATAGCACCTCGCACACGCCAGGAGGCATAGGTTTCGAATTGCAAGCCTCGTTTATAATCGAACTTCTCAATGGCGTCAATCAAACCCATTACCCCATTGCTGGCCAAATCTCCCTTGGAAACGTTCTTCGGAAGACCGATGGCTAAACGGCTTGAAACATAATCAACGATGTGCAGATGATATTCGATAAGTTTCTTCTTCGCTTCATGGTCTCCGTCTTCCTTCCATGCGCTCCATAATTCCATATGGTTCAGCACAGAAGCTTTTCGTTCGTCCAATTGCCTTCACCCTCCTTATTTATCCGTAAGGTGACGAACGGCCTTGGCCAGTTCTTCAGGATCTTTCGTTGAAACCAGCTTGGGAGGATTCAGCGGAACAAAGTCACCGTTCTCTTTGCTGCCGGATTCGGAATGAATAAGATCCATCAATTCCCGATCCTCATCAGGTGTGGATAAATCAAGAACGGTTCCTCTCTCCTGCTCGCTCTGCGCCTTTGAGTTCCCAGATCCATTCTTATCAGCTCTCGGTGCAATGATGGCAGCAAATATCCATTTCAGCGCGAACGCCAGAAGAAACCAGATCGCAAATGCAAGGAGAGCCCGATACATGCTGGTCATCCACAGATTGTTACGTATGGTAAAAATAAAAGTAAACACAAAACCGGCAATTCCAGTCATTATATAAAAACCGAGTTTTCCCATCATGGCTACAATTCCTTTATGCCCTTTTGTACACTGCGTATTGTAAATTTACCCGTTGCACAGTCCAATTCAACGGTTCTTCCATAATTTCCTCCGGTATCCTCCGCGATCAGCGTAATGCCCATCTGCTCCAGGCCTGCTTTGCACGACTCCACATTGCGAGGTCCGATGCGCATGGTATCACCGGAACCGGCAAAAGCAAACATCTGGGCTCCGCCGGCCATTTTGGCTACCATGCGTGCTGGCGAAGCTCCCAAATTCCTCATCTTGTTCAGCAGAATAGGAAGAGCCGTATCCGCGTACTTCGCCAGGTTTAGCTGCCCTTCTCTGGCAATCGCTGAAGAGGGGAGCATCACATGCGCCATGCCACCGATCTTCGTCACCGGATCATACAACGTAAGTCCGACACATGACCCCAGACCGGTTGTACGCAAAATACCGTTTGGACCTGCGACGTTCAGATCCGCCATCGCTACTTTCACTATGCTTTGTTCTTCAATCATGCTCTAAAGGCACTCCTAAAGCTTCGAATATTTGAGCAAATGATTGTGGATCGGGAATCAGGAAGAATTGACCTTCCACCTCGTTCTGCCCTTCTAGAAACGTCGTGTTGATTAAGAGGGCATCGTCTCCCATCTCACCAAACTGTATCAATCCATAACTTAAGATCGCACCCGCCATGTCCATCGCTAACGCAGGAACGGTAGGCGTCATGGACAGATTGGTGAAATCGGCCAGCGAGGATAAATACGATCCCGACAAAATATTTCCGATCTCGCACAGCGCAGACTGCTCCATCTCAGAGAATTGTTCCTCCTCCGACACTTCGATGCCTGCCAGATTCTGCAGCAGGTTCTTCCCCGCTTCCGGACTCATGATAAAAAAGAGATTTCCCGGCGCGCTTCCCTCCACCCGCAAGAATACGGCAAGAACAAGTTGTTCACTACCGCCTACACTTTCCGCGATCTGTTCAAACGGCAGCAGCTGAACTTGGGGAACTGCCATATCAATAGGTTTGTTAAGCAAGCGGGAGAGGGCAGTTGCCGCATTGCCCGCTCCGATGTTTCCGACTTCCTTCAGAACATCCATTTTAATTTCCTTGCTATGCTTAAACAGCTCCACTGTCTATTCCTCAAGACCTTCCAGCTGAATGATCTCCGTTTTGTTTAACACTTCGGACAAATTCAGCATAACGAGAAGGCGCTCCTCTCCTACCTTCGCGACACCCCGAAGATATTTCGCTTTGATTCCGCCCACAACCTCAGGCGGCGAATCAATGCTGTCCGTATTCAGATCGATAACATCGCTTGCCGAATCTACAATAAAACCGACCTGCATGTCATTGACCGCTACGATAATAACCCGTGTCTGATCGGTAGCCTCGATTTCCCCCAGACCAAATCTGCCACGCAGATTGATAACCGGAATGACGACGCCGCGCAGATTGATAACCCCTTTTACAAAAGCATAGGTTTTGGGAACACGCGTAATCGGCATCATGCGTTCAATGGTCTGAACCTTGTCCACCTCAATGCCGTATTCTTCCTCGCCAAGTTTAAAGACGATAACCTTGATTTCTTCTCCCATGAGTAAGTCCTCCTTCAAAATGTGTGGCCTGCCGAGTTAGATGACATCCCATTATTTGATAAATGCATTTGCATCAATGATGAGCGCGACTTGTCCATCTCCAAGGATGGTTGCGCCGGATATCCCTTGAATGGCGGGAAGATATTTGCCCAGATTTTTAATGACGATTTCGCTCTGACCGATAAAGTCATCAATGGTGAGTGCTGCCAGTCGGTCTCCTTTGCGGATCACCACAATTTCAGTTTCTTCTTCCAGCTCTTCATCAAAATCCGGAACTTCAAACAATCGGCTGAGCGAGATGACCGGAATCAGCGATTCACGGAACTGGATCATCCGGCTGCCGTGTACTTGCTTGATCTGCCCTCGTTTGATAATGGCCGTTTCAACTATTGAGGATAACGGAATCGCATATTTTTCGGATCCCATCCGAATCAGCATGGCGGCGATGATCGACAGCGTTAATGGAAGCTGCACGGAAAAATTAGTGCCTTTTCCTGGCGTCGAATAGATTGTGACGTTTCCGCCCAAGGCAACGATTTTGGATTTAACGACATCCAATCCTACCCCTCGGCCGGATACATCGGATATTTTCTCAGCCGTACTGAATCCTGGTGCGAACAGCAGCTGATTGACCTCATCATCCGACATGGACGCAGCTTCGGCTTCGGTGACAACCCCTTTTTTCAGCGCGTTCTTCAGAATGTTCTCCCGATAGATTCCGCGACCGTCATCCTCGATCTCGATGAAGACATTGTTGCCGCTATGGAATGCTCGCAGATGAACGGTACCGGTTTCCGGCTTGCCCGCCGCGATGCGGTCTGCTACAGGTTCGACACCATGGTCAGCCGAGTTGCGCAGCAAATGAACCAATGGATCTCCGATTTCATCAATGACCGTTCGATCCAGCTCCGTGTCGGCTCCCGTAATAATCAGGTCAATCTTCTTATCCAATGTTTTGGCAAGGTCGCGAACCATCCTTGGAAAACGGTTGAACACCGTATCTACGGGTACCATGCGAAGTTTCAGAACAATATTCTGCAAGTCGCTGCTGACTCGGCTCATATGCTCAACCGTATCCGTCAACTCCTGATTCTTCGATTCGATGGCCAGCTGTTCCAGCCGCACCCGGTCGATAAGGAGTTCGCTGAACAGGTTCATTAATACGTCCAGCCGCTCGATATCAACCCTTATCGTTCTGGACGGGTTGCCCCCCCCAGCATTTCGGGCGGATGCCTTGGACTCTTTGGCCGGAGACGGGGCACTCTTGGTTTCCGCTAGCTTTGTTGCCGCCGGAGCCGTCTCCGCATCTACGGATTTAACAGCTTCCGCTGTAGCGGCACTTTCCTGTACCATCTGCTGCAAGGTTTCATGATCCAGCGCAACAACGGAGGTTGTCTCAATCTCTGAAACGCCCAAAATCTGGCTTTCAATTTCTTCTGTATCTCTTTGCGTTATGTAATACAACGAAAATACGCGATCGAATTCACCCTGTTCAATCTCTTGAACATCCGGATAGGTCTTAACGATTTCCCCGGATCTTTCAAGCGTTTCGAATACCATATAGGCCCGAACCGCCTTGAGCTGGCAATCCTCTCGCAATGTCACTTGTATATAGAGAACCTTATGTCCTTCTGAAATCGACTGATCGAGAACGGAAAATTGAAACTCATCCAATTCAATCCCCTGCACAGCTGCTGCGGAATGGCTCTCATCAGCAATTCCACCGTTAGGCAATGCTCCTTCACCACGTACAATCGATTGCAAGGAAGCCACAATAGCGGATACGTCCGCCTTGCCGTCTCCGCCTTCTGTAATATCCTGCACCATCGATTCCAGGGCGTCCAAGCTTTTGAAGAGCGTGTCAAAGATAAAATCCTGCATTTTCAACTTTTCGTTCCGGACAAGATCCAGCACATTTTCCATCTGATGGGTGAGGGAAGCCAGATCTTCGTATCCCATCGTTGCCGCCATACCCTTCAACGTATGCGCTGATCGGAAAATAATCTGTACGATCCCGATATCGTCCGGGTTACTTTCTAATTGAAGCATGTTTTCATTTAATGATTGCAGATGATCATTTGACTCATCAATAAACATTGTCAAATATTGATTCATGTCCATTGAGAGACACCTCCTCCTCAAGTTCACTTTCCGTTATTTACAGCTCGAACCAATCTAGGTGCAATATCATGGAGTGGCAGTACATGGTTTACGCATCCAAGCTCAACAGCCGATCTCGGCATACCGTATACGACACAGGTTTGCTCACTCTCTGCAAAGGTGGAATTCACCCCCGTATCGTACAGTTTCTTCATCATTCTCGCTCCATCGCTCCCCATACCGGTCATCAGCACCGCATGACGCTTAACCATGGTGAGCGGCAGCAGAGATTCGAACAACACATCAACGGATGGACGATGACCATTGCGGGTTTCATCCTGACTTACCCTGATCTGGAACGCACCGCTTTCCGAGCGAAACACCCTCATGTGGCTGCCACCCGGGGCAATATAGGCTTTGCCGGGTTCCAGTACCATGCCTTGTTCTGCTTCCATCACCTCCAGCGGACTGAATGAATTCAGACGCTGCGCAAGCGACTTGGTAAAATTCGGCGGCATATGTTGAACGATGACAATCGGAGCGCAGAAGTCACCGGGAATTTGCTCGAGAAATGCTTTTAATGCCCTCGGACCGCCCGTTGAGCAGCCAACCGCAACCAGATCCGTCAGTTCGTTGGACGGCTGAAGCTTCACTTCGCGCGGTGGGTGAATCTCGTGTTCCGGCAGTGCTGCTGAAGAACTGTCCGCCACAGGTTTACGATCAACCTTTTTGCGTCTCGGTTTGGAAGCATCCGATGCCTCCGCACGTGCCAGTTTATCCTCCTCAGGGCGAGGAACCCGGGTTCGGGGCAGCTCCGCAAGCTTAACGCGCTCCTCGGCTCCGCCGATCGTTCGTCTCGTTTCCTTCATCTGCGGCTTCTTATTCAGCGTTTTGTCAGAAGGCTTTGGCGAAAGAGGAACCGATATGTCCGCACCCTGTCGTCTCTGCTCTTCTTCTTCCCACAATGCCCTCCGCTGTTTTGCCTGCATCGCCGCATTCAGTTGCTTCATTAATTCTGAACGCACCTGTTCAATGTCAAGCGCATTAGAAATGGAAGGCTTTCGTATAAAATCAAATGCACCCGCCTCAAGGGCAAGAATGGTTTCCCTCATGCCTTGCTCATTAATGCCGGATAGCATGATTACCGGACGAGGACCTGTCTCCATAATCAGCCTCAAAGCATCAAGCCCGTTCATTTCCGGCATTTCTACATCCAGCGTGATGACATCCGGATCCAATGCCTTTACTTTCTCAACGGCATCCCGCCCATTGTCGGCTGTTCCGACAACCTGAAAGGATGGGTCTCGTTCGATGAAATCGGAGAAGATTCTCCTCATAAATGCGGAATCGTCCACCACCAGCACACGAAAGGGCTTCATAGATGTCCACCTCAGTTTCCATTATTCCAAATAAGAATCATTTCGTACGTTTGAGCCAACGATGCATAAATCCTTTGATTCCCTTCGGAGCTTCAGGCTCCGTGGCAGCAGGAGCGGTCATGTAACGAAGTGCGATGCGCCTGATATCACTGGAGGCGTTGCATCGTGGATATGCTGCTGTAAAAGGGATCTGCCGCTTAACAGCCTGCACAACATGCGTGTCGTCTGCTATCGAACCAAGCAGCTTGATATCCAGATCCAGAAATCGCTGGGCAGTCAAAATGATTTTGCCCGCTGCTTCACGAGCCTCAATCTCATCCCCCGCCCGATTGACTATCAGGCTGAACGGAACCTTGGATTCCGTTCCGTGCACCACCTTGATCAGCGCGTAAGCATCGGTGATTGAAGTAGGTTCCGGCGTTGTTACGACGAGGCATTGATCCGCCGAGGTTATAAATTTCATATTTTCCTTCGACAATCCGGCTCCGGTATCAAAGATGATGTAATCCATCTCTGATGAAATACGCTCAATCTGGGAAATAAAATAATCCATTTCCTCTTCGGACAGCGAGAGCATGTCCGCAAGACCGGATCCGCCCGCTATGTAAGGAAGTTTGTTCGGCCCGTACTGAATCACTTCCTCGATGCTCTTCTCCCGGCGTATGAGATGATACAGACTATACCGCGAGCTGACACCCATCAGAACATCGATATTCGCCATCCCGATATCGGCATCAAACACCAATACTTTTTTGCCCATGGATTGCAAAGTCAGAGCGAAATTCAACGTGAAATTGGATTTTCCTACCCCGCCTTTACCACTGCTGACCGTAATAATATTGGCGGTTCTTGTTGATGGTACCTTGGAGCTGTCCCCCGTCTGCTGGGCCGAAACGAGCTGTCTAAGCGAATGAGCCTGATCCGTCATGTACGAATCTCTCCCAGCAGGAGATTGCATAATCGTTCACTGTCGGCCATAAGCAGATCGTCCGGTACGTTTTGACCATTGGTCATATAGGACAATCGAAGGTCATGAGCATCGATGAGATTAAACATGGAACCATAACTTCCGGTTTCATCCATCTTCGTGAAGATCACCTTATCCAGTGCATATTTGTTGAAATGATCCGCAATTTCAATCATATCGCTGCTCTTGGAGGTCAAGCTGAGAACAAGATAGGTTTCACTTTGATCGGAATGGGAGAACAGGCTCTGAAGCTCCGAGACGAGCAATTCATTCCGATAGTTACGGCCGGCTGTATCCATTAATATCAAATCGCAGTCCTGCAGCTTCTGAAGCGCACGCTGCATGTCCCCGGGAGATTGCACAACTTCCATCGGCACATTAAGAATCGATGCGTAAGTTCGGAGCTGTTCAACGGCAGAGATTCGATACGTATCCGAAGTAATGAAGCCAACCTTGCGCTGATGACGAAACAGCTGCTCCGCTGCAATCTTCGCAATCGTTGTAGTCTTGCCAACACCGGTCGGGCCGGCAATGTATACAATCCTGGTCTCAGGCTGCACGCCGCCGCCGATGCGTCCCTCAATGAACGCCGCCGCCTGCTTGTAGATCACATCCTGGAGCTCGGCATCACTTAACTGCATATGGTTCGCTGTCCATGCCTCTTCTGCAGCCATAAGCCACTCTTCCGTCAGCTTGGCCGAGAGATCCTGCTTCAGCAGCAGATCGCGTAAGGAATGCAGAGGTTCCGGGAGATGCTGCGCCTCGAGATTTTGCCTCGACAATCTCGCAATCCATTCTTTCATTTCCTTAAGCTCCTCAAGGACTCTTTGCTCCGATTCGCTTATACCGAGGCGGGAGCTTAAGGATTCCTTCTGCTCTGGGCGGGATGAATCAGTGCTCTGAACAGAGTCAGCGATTATCACCGTATCATCGTTTCGAACGCTCACCGGTGCAGCTGTCAGCTGCTGCCCCAAACTGTCCTCGCTCTTTGGCTGAGCGGCAATTTCCTGTGAAGCCGCAGCTTGGCTTAGCAATTCGGCGAAACGATTAGAGTCAGTCTGTTGTGATACAACGGAATCTACGGTCGTATTGCTCACCTGAAGAGATTCAGTCTGCGAACCGGATCTCGAAATTTCGGCTGTTCGCTGATAGGCCTTAGGTACAGCTGCTGTCGGTAGAGAATGCTTCATTTTGTATTCGGCCGGGGCAGAGCCTTTGGATTTCTCCGCCTGCTCTATCGCAGCGATAACCTCAATTTTCTTTCGGGTAAACATTCCCAGGAATCCGCCTACTTTTGTCTCTTTGGTGCTCAGTATGACGGCATCCGCACCCAAATCAGTGCGAATATGCTGCATCGCCTCAGGCATCGTGTCGACGATATACCTTTTTACTCTCATAAGTTCACCACTCCGACACTTTGAATTTCGACGTTTGGCTCGAGCTCACTGTAGGACAATACCGGGATATCCTGCATGCTGCGTTCAATGACCTGACGCAAATACATCCTTATGGCTGGAGATGTAAGCAGCACAGGCTGCTGTCCCATCTGGATGATCCGGTTCACCTGTTCACTGAGCTTCTGAAATACGCTCTGCGTTGATACCGGGTCCATCGCGAGATAACTCCCCTGGTCGCTTTGCTGAACGCTTTCGGCAATCTTCTTCTCCAGCTGAGGTCCAACCGTAATGACCCGCATGGCCTCGCCTTCCTGAGCGTACTGCTGAGTAATCTGCCGCGAGAGGGCCTGCCTTACATATTCAGTCAGAACATCAGGATCTTTGGAATAATGACCGTAATCCGCAAGGGTTTCGAGAATTGTGACCATGTCCCGGATTGAAATTTTCTCGCGAAGGAGTTTCGCCAATACTTTCTGCACCTCCCCAATCGTCAGAACGGAAGGAATGAGCTCGTCCACAAGCACCGGATAGCTTTCTCGGATGTTGTCCACCAGCGCCTTGGTTTCCTGGCGTCCAATCAGCTCATGGGCATGTCTCTTAATCAATTCGGTAAGGTGTGTTGCAACAACGGAAGGTGGATCCACTACGGTGTAGCCAGCGAGATCCGCCCGTTCTTTCATGGCCTCGTCTATCCAGAGTGCAGGCAGTCCAAATGCCGGTTCCGTTGTTTCGATTCCCGTCACAGAATCGTCTTCGTATCCAGGACTCATCGCGAGATAGTGATTTAATAATAATTCACCGCCGCCGACAGCATTCCCTTTTATTTTTATGACATATTCGTTCGGTTTTAGTTGAATATTGTCGCGAATTCGGATAACCGGCACCACAAGACCCAGCTCCAGTGCGCATTGTCTCCGAATCATAATGATTCGATCCAGTAAATCCCCGCCCTGCTGCGCATCGGCGAGCGGGATCAATCCATAACCGAATTCGAATTCGATCGGATCGACCTGAAGCAGGTTGATCACACTTTCCGGACTTCGAACTTCTTCGATCTGCTGTTCCTCCTCAAGCTGCTCCACTTCGACCTGCTTGCGGTCCAGATTGTTTTGCATCGTTCTGGCTGCAATAAACAATATAATGGCGATCGGAGCGGTTGTAATCAGATGAATCGGAGTGAAGAGCCCCAGAAACATCACGGTTCCCGCTACGATATATAGCAGATGTGGATAGGAGAAGAGCTGTCCTGTGAGATCCTCGGCCAAATTCCCTTCCGATGATGCTCTTGTTACAATCAGACCGGCTGCAGTCGAGATGAGAAGCGCCGGAATCTGACTGACCAGTCCATCCCCAATCGTCAGGATCGAGTAAGTACTCATCGCATCACCGAAGGACATGCCGTGAATCGAGATCCCGATGATAAAGCCACCAATCAGGTTGATCAGCATGATGACAATCGTTGCAATCGCATCACCTTTGACGAATTTGCTCGCACCATCCATGGCTCCGTAGAAATCCGCCTCGCGCTCGATTTTACTTCTTCGCTCCCTGGCTTGCTGCTCATTGATTAAACCTGCATTCAGATCCGCGTCAATGCTCATCTGTTTACCTGGCATCGCATCGAGTGTAAACCTTGCCGCAACCTCAGCCACCCGCTCCGAACCTTTGGTAATGACGATGAACTGTACAACGACGAGGATCAGGAAGACGATAAATCCAATCGCGATTTCGCCGTTTGCTATCCATTTACCGAATGTGGCAACAACTTCCCCTGCATTTGCTTCCGACAGAATCAGCTTGGTTGTCGAAATGTTCAGCGCTACTCGGAAGAGTGTCGTGATGAGCAATAAGGAAGGAAAAATCGAAAAGTCCAGTGCTTCCTTGGTATTCATGGCCACCAGCAGAATAATAAGCGCCAGCGAAATATTGATGATAAGCAGTACATCGAGCAGCCATATCGGGATCGGAAGAATCATCATGAGTACGATGCCAATGACACCCGCAAGGACAGATAGATCTTTTATTTTCACTGCACTGACGCCTCCGGTCCCTAGTTATTTCGCTTTACCTTTTAGTTTATATACATAGGCCAGCACTTCAGCTACGGCCTGGAACAGGTCTCCCGGAATCGAATCCCCGATTTCCGACCGTTGGTACAAAGCTCGTGCCAGCGGCTTATTTTCCATCGTTATAATTCCGTGTTCCTTCGCTATTTCTTTAATCCGCAAGGCCATGAAATCCTGGCCCTTCGCAATGATCTGCGGAGCTTCCATCATGGAACCGTCATACTTGATAGCCACTGCAAAGTGGGTCGGGTTCGTGATGATAACGTCGGCATTCGGAACTTCCTGCATCATCCGCTGAAGTGCCATCCGACGCTGGCGCTCCCTGATCTTTCCTTTAATGAGCGGATCGCCTTCCATTTTTTTGTACTCATCTTTAATATCTTGCTTGGACATTCGAATGTTTTTTTCATAATCATACCTTTGGTACATGTAATCCAGAACGGCCAGGATTATGAGGCCAATCGCAATCTTAAATCCCAGAGACATGGTGATATCCGCAACGAAATGAAATATGGCATCGGGACCCATGGTTGACAAGGAGGATAATCCCTCTCTGGCAGCCCATAAGGTGCTGTAAACCAGATAACCGATGATGGTCAATTTAATGACCGACTTCAAAAATTCAACCAAAGAACGCATGGAGAATATGTTTTTGAAGCCTTTGATTGGGTCTAATTTTTCAAACTTCATTTTCAGAGGCTCACCGGTCAACATAAATCCGACTTGCAAATAATTGGAGATCAGCGCAATCACAAAAATCGAAATAAATAATGGAGCCAGCAGAAGCAAGATTTGAATGCCATATTCTCCAAACAGCTGCATCACATTGTCTTTTGTAACGTCCATGGAGAGCCGATTAATATAGACATCGGTGAATAATCGAACGGTATGGTCTCTCATATAACCGCCGAAGATTAACAGGCAAAAAAAAGCCGCAAGCAAAACCGATGCACCCGATACCTCCATGCTCTTGGCAACTTGGCCTTTCTTACGCGTATCCTGACGTTTCTTCGGTGTCGCTTTCTCCGTCTTTTCGCCAGCGAACAATTGTAAGTCGACCGGATACCGGTATGACATCCGCTTCATCTCCATCCTCCTTATGTCGGCCCGTCGCCAACAACACCGAGCAGCTGCCGGAGCGCTTCAAACATTTTGGCAAACAGATGATCAAACAGTGATACAAGCATGGGCATGAGCAGCATCAACAGCACGAGTCCAACGATGATTTTGATAATGATGCCGATAACAAAAACATTGAACTGCGGAGCCGTTCTTGCCAGAAAGCCAAGTCCTACATCGGTCAGGAACAGGGCTGCTACCAGCGGAGCTGCCATTTGAAGTGCCAGCACAAAAGAGTGCGAGAACGTTCGAACGAGAAAATCCGTTACATTGCCGTCATGAATCTTTCCAAACACATCGCCTGTAATCGGAATCCAGTCATAACTGTACATGATGGCGTCGAGCAGATAATGGTGGCCGTTCATGCTTAAGAACACCAATAAAGCCAGATAGTACTTGAAGTTACCGATCAAAGGTGTTGAGGCACCTGTGAATGGATCAATGACATTCGCCATACTGAATCCGATCTGAATATCAATTAATGCCCCAGCTGTCTGAACAACGGCCATAATTAGATAAGCAGTAAAACCAAGAAGCAGTCCCACCAATACTTCCTGGACAATCAATATGACGTAGGACAGATCCTGCGGAACCACTTCGCCAAGCCCGAATGAAAAATAGACGATCAGGGCGATGATAGCCGAAAGGGCTATCTTGTACGAAGTAGGAACACTCCGAGAAGTAAACACAGGCGAAATTACAAAAAAAGATGTTATTCGACAAAAAATAAGCATAAAAACAGGTAAACTTTGCTGCAACCATTCCATGGACACTCAGCCTATCCGATATATTTGTAGAGATTGTCCAAAATACCGTGGGTAAAATCCACTAACGTCGTTAATATCCAAGGACCAAACAGCAATAATGATACGAGAACGATAACAATTTTTGGCACAAAAGCCAGCGTCTGTTCCTGGATTTGCGTTGTTGCTTGAAAAATACTGATGATAAGTCCGACAACAAGTGCGAGAACCATCATCGGTGCGCTCACCTGGAGCACAATATAGACCGCTTGTCCTGCCAGACCGATAATAAATTCAGAGCTCACGGCTTAGTCCCCCTGTATTCGAATTACTTGCCGCTTATTGCTATGGGTTAAAGCTCATCAGCATGGATTTAACCACCAGATACCAGCCGTCTACCAGAACAAAGAGCAAAATCTTGAATGGCAGCGAGATCATGACCGGCGGCAGCATCATCATCCCCATCGCCATCAGCACGCTGGCAACAACGATATCGATGACCAAAAAAGGGATAAATATCATAAAGCCCATTTGAAAGCCTGTCTTCAGCTCACTAATGGCAAATGCCGGTACCAAAACCGTTAATGGGATATCCTCGTAGGTTTCGGGCTTCTCCGCACCTGTGTAATTCATAAACAAAAGAAGATCCTTTTCCCGCGTATGGGAGAACATAAACTTCTTCATTGGATCCTGAGCCTTATCCAGTGCCTCCGTCTGGCTAATCTCACCTTTAAGATAAGGCTGCAGCGCAACGTCATTTATGGATGACAACGTCGGTGCCATAACAAATAAGGTAAGGAAGAGCGCCAGGCCGATCAACACTTGGTTCGGCGGGGTTTGCATGGTTCCGAGTGAAGTACGGACAAAACCAAGCACGATCACAATCCGTGTGAAACTTGTCATCAGAACCAGAATTGCTGGTGCAATACTAAGAATCGTGATCAGGAGTATCAAAGACAAGGAGCTTGTCCCCGGCGTGTCTCCTTCATTGCCGATTTGAATATCAATGTTCGGAATGGGATCCGCAAATGCCGTATGAGAAAACAAAAATCCAAACAATATAAAAATCGCGATAGTGTAAGAGATCTTTTTATTCATGAATCCTTATGATCCTCCCGCAGCAATTCTTCGACCTTTTCTTTCCGGTTCGGTACGCTGCGCAGCTTGGATTCAAACACTTCATGAAATGAAGATGTATCGTCCAATTCAATTTCTTCCGGTGGTTTTTCTTTACGGAGTTTTGCCGCCAGTTTCGAAATAAAAGGCGGCAGCGCCCCATTATGTATTCCAGAATCCTGTTCAAATGCTGCTAGGATAAGAGCAACCTCTGCTGGATCAGAAATTTTGTCCACCAACCGGACGTCTTCGCCAACTCCGATCACATAGATGCTGCCCCCAATCTCAACGATCTGAAGGGATTTGTTAGGGCCCATCCCAACCGCACCCAATGTGCGAATAGAACGGCCCTGCATCCAGCTCTGATTCTTTTTACTCAGAAAGCGAATCAGGAACACGATCAACGCAACGATGATGGCAAGAACGATAAAGACATAAAACAACTGTAAATAATACCCGGTAGTACTACTTGAGCTTAATCCATCAGAAGCTGCCATCATCATAAGAGATACCCTTATACGCCAAGCGTCTTATTGATGGCTTCAATTACTCTATCCGATTGGAACGGTTTAACGATAAAGTCTTTCGCTCCTGCCTGAATCGCATCGATCACCATTGCCTGCTGACCCATGGCGGAGCACATAATCACTTTTGCGTTCGCATCAACTTTTTTAATTTCTTTAAGTGCCGCGATACCATCCATTTCAGGCATCGTAATATCCATCGTGATCAGATCTGGACGGAGTTCTTTAAACTTCTCGATTGCTTGTGCACCGTCCTGTGCTTCCCCCACAACCTCGAATCCGTTCTTGACCAATATGTCACGGATCATCATTCTCATAAATGCAGCGTCGTCCACAATCAGAATTCGGTTAGCCATTGATAAAAATCCTCCCTAAAATGTTTGTGCTATTGTAATTTTTGAATCCGGTCCCATTGGCTTACGATATCCGTCACACGCACACCAAAGTTCTCATCGATAACGACGACCTCACCTTTGGCAATCAATTTATGATTGACAAGGATGTCTACAGGCTCACCGGCCAGCTTGTCCAGCTCGATAATCGAACCTTGCGACATTTCCAAGATATCCTTAATTTGCTTTTGAGTCCTTCCTAATTCTACGGTGACTTTAAGGGGAATGTCCATCAGTAAGTTCAGATTGTTTTCATCCACCTGGGTGTACGGTGCAGATTGCAGGTTAGCGAACTGCACAGGCTGCACATTTACATTACGATTTGGCATTCCGCCATACTGCTGTGGATGCCCTTGATAAGGCATCTGAGGCTGGCCATACGGCATGGATTGCGGAATGGGTCCTCCATGACCTTGTGCAGGCTGCTGGTAGCCTTGTCCATAATCATATCCATGCCCCGTTTCATTCGCATACCCTGGATCGACTGGTGATTGAGCCGGTTCCTGCGTGTTAACCGGTGCTTCCACTGTTGGTGCGGCTTCTTGCTTCGCAGGCTGAGGCTCTTCTGTTCCGTTGATAAGCATATGGACCATGTCCTTGGAAAAATGAACGGGAAGCAGCTGCATGATGGTTGAATCAATAAGTTCACCGATAATTAATCGGAATGAAATCTTAATCAGTGTTTCATCCTGCGGAAGGTTATTTACTCCTTCCCCATTCGCCATATCCAGAATGTCAATGCCCGGTGGAGATATATTGACAAACCGGTTGAAAATCGTCGACATGCTCGTTGCGGAAGACCCCATCATCTGGTTCATGGCTTCCTGAACGGCACTGATATGAATTTCGTTCAGTTCCTCTTCCACGGGGTTTCCTTCCCCGCCTAACATCAGGTCTGCAATGACTTGAGCATCGCGTGTTTTAATGACAAGGGAGTTAATCCCTTCGAATCCATCTACATAAGTAACATGTACTGCTACATGTGGCTTCGGAAATTCTTCTTCGAACTGGCTTCGTTTAATGATCGACACTTTAGGTGTCGTGATATCTACTTTTTTGCCCAGCAGGGTGGACAGAGCCGTTGCAGCACTGCCGAAGGTAATATTGCCTATCTCACCCAGTGCATCCTGCTCTAGAGGTGTTAATACATCATCGACAGTCGCCGCCGAAGGAATTGATGCTGGTGATGCCATTTCCGACTGTTTTAACAAAGCGTCGATTTCTTCCTGGGATAAATAATCTTTACTCGTCAAATTCTTCAGCTCCTTCGATGACAATTTCATCGATTTGTACAGCAACCCGATCTTTTATCGTTCCGGGACTGCCAATATACTTTAATTTGTCGCCAACCTTGATGGATAGTCCATCATGCATCGGTTTGTTCAATGAAATGACATCTCCGACACTCAGACCCAAAAATTCGGATACCGTCAGCTGTGACACGCCAAGCTCGGCAACAATGGAAAGCTGGGCTTTGCTTACACGCTGTTTGAGAGCATCCACTTCCTCCGGCACACTCGCCTTTTTCTCCGAGATGAACCATTGGTGCGCGGATAACTTCGACATAATCGGCTCCAGTACAACATGCGGAATACACAGATTAATCATTCCCGTGGTGTCGCCGATTTTGGTACTAAGCGATATCAGTGCAATGGTTTCGTTCGGAGAAACGATCTGCATAAACTGCGGGTTCGTTTCCAGCGCTTCAAGACGCGGCGATATGTCCAGCACCGTTTTCCACGCTTCTTGCAGGCTGTCAAATGCCCGGCTGAATATCCGCTCCATAATAATCGTTTCGATCTCGGTCATCGAGCTGATCGAAGACGGAGCAATTCCCGTTCCTCCCAGCAAGCGGTCCAACATCGCGTAGGCAATGTTCGGATGTACTTCGAGCACCATGCGGCCTACCAGAGGTTCTGCCTCAAATATATTAAGAACTGTCATTTTAGGTATAGAACGGATAAATTCATCATATGGTAGCTGTTCAACCTGTACCACATTGATTTGCACAAAAGTACGTAACTGCGCCGAGAAGTAGGTTGTTAAATATCGTGCAAAATTCTCGTGAATCCGGGTCAAACTTCGAATATGATCCTTCGAAAACCGGAGAGCCCTCTTAAAGTCATAAGAGCGAATCTTCTTCTGTGTTTCCTCTTTTTTCAGTTCTTCAGCATCCATTTCCCCTGAAGAGAGAGCGGCCAATAAGGCATCGATCTCATTCTGCGATAAAACATCAACCATCTACTCACCCCCTTACAGGTTGTCCGACGAACCGATTAGATTTCAACGATCATTACATCTGTCATTTCGATTTGAATTAAGCGCCCGGATGTTAACGACTTATTGATCAGATTCTGCAGCTTAGCGATAAACTGCTCTCGTCCCTTGGAATCGTTAAGCAATTCGGGTTTCGTGTCGACTAACGTCTTGATAATAATCGGTTTGATCTTGATTTCCTTGATTTTGTCGAATTCTTCCTTTGCTTTCTTGTCACTCAACTGAAAAGCAAAGGCCATCTGAGCAATATATCCAGGATCAGCGATATTTGTCTTGATGCCGGTAATTTCCGATGTCATCTTCACGATCTCATCAGCCGACATTTTCGACAGGGCAGATCCGTTCCCGGAGGCAGTATCCTTTTCGTTATCTCCAACCAGCTTGTTCGACAACAAGAATATCGCCAGAACAATCAACGTGATGGACAACAGAATCGTAATTAACCAGGGGAGCATCTTTTTCATGAAGGTTCCTCCAATTGCTGCACTTTAATGGTGGCTTGGTGAATGCCTACCTCGTGATGGTACGCTTTAATGGAAGAGATGATTTCATTTGCACTTTCAAGCACAATCATTCGCTTTCCATTAATTAATGTAATGTAGGTGTCCGGAGTCTCCTCAACCATTTCTATCAACAGAGCGTTAAGCCACAACTGCGAACCGTTTAACCTCGTTACCGATATCATGGACAGCCTCCTTGTTTAATTAGGGAGGGGGTTGCCCCTCCCTACCCATCCTTATCGTTTCAGATTGACAACCTCTTGAAGCACTTCATCCGAGGTTGTAATAATCCGGGAGTTGGCTTGGAAACCACGCTGAGCGACAATCATTTCTGAGAATTCACTTGTCAGATCAACGTTGGACATTTCAAGCTGGCCGGCAATAATCGCACCCGTTCCTTCTTCAGCGTCGTTCCCTTCAAACATAACGGCAGCCACATCGCCATCAGGTACTGCATTCAGGGTCACGCGATACATATTGCCTCCGATTTTCTCCAGACCTTCCGGATTCGGAATTTTTGCAACGCCGATAATAGCTCCCGCTTCAGTAGTCCCGTCACTCAGCTTCTGTATAATAGCGCCATTCTGAGCAATCGTGAATGCCGTAACGTCATCACCCAGCTGAATAGGATCACCCGCTGAATCGAGAACGAGCATTCCGTCTGAAGTAACCAGGTTACGCGCTACATCGACATGGAAGTCGCCTGCACGAGTCAAGAAAGGTACTTCTTGATCCTCGCTAAGCTTCACCATGAAAAATCCGTCTCCGTCAATTCTCAGGTCCGTCGGGTTATGGGTTGTCATGGCACTGCCTGGCGTATGCATGGTATCGATCGATCCGATCGACACACCAAGACCGATCTGCTTCGCATTTACACCACCGGATGGATCGTCGGTTCCCGGTGTAACACCGGACATCGTTTGGCTAAGGATATCTTTAAACATTACACGTCCCGCTTTAAACCCAACCGTGTTTACGTTGGCAATGTTATTACCAATGACATCAAGCTTGGTTTGGAAACCTCTCATTCCGGAAATGCCGGAATACATGGATCTTAACATCGATTTTCCTCCTTCTGTTGTGGACCGCCTCTGTCGATCAGCGGCCGCCTGGCTTCCTCACGGGCCAGCCAGATTTATTTATGAAATAATGACCGCGCTATCGATTTTCGTGAACACATTATCCTTCATCGCCTTACCATCCATCGCAGTGACCACGGTCCGATTCGGAATATTTACAATAAGTGCCATATCCTTCATGAGGATGAGTGATTCCTTGCTGCCCTTGGCTGCAGCTTTTTCCACTGCGCTCTGGATCTGTTCGAGCTGATCTCCCTTTAATTCAATTCCGCGCTGCTCAAGCCTCTTGGCAGCATGGTTACTGATTTTAAGAAGGTTCTCATTCAGCAGCTCCTGAAACGTACCCGCTGGTGGACTGGACTGAGCCTGCACTTGCTTTCGATCATTATGAAGCGCGGCGGGATGTATCTTCCCAGGATATAGCTGTCCAATCATCATACGGTCGCTCATGGCGTTGTCCCCCCGGACTCAATCTCATCTTGTGCGGGTGACTCGGCTTCAGGTTCTGTCGGATCAGGATTGCTTGTTCCCGGTTCCGATGGACCTGGATTCGGCATTTCCGGATCATTCCCGGCTGGAGCGTTCTCGATTTTCAAAATCTGATCAAGGGCTACTTCGCTTTCCCCGATCTTTGCATAATGAATACCGTCACGAACAATGATCGAATCAACGATACCGCTCTTCATGACCGTATTCTCCGATCCATCCTCCGGTTTAAACATCCAGCTGATCTGTTTGCCGATCAAACTTGAAGCTGCGCCCAAAGACTGGCTCATTGCAGTCAATTGCGTATTGATATTCATCAATTGCTCCAGGGAAGTAAACTGGGCCATTTGGGCGATAAACTCCCGGTCCTGCATCGGTTGAAGCGGGTCCTGATGCCGCAGCTGTGTAATCAAAATGCTCAAGAACTGATCTTTTCCAAGCTCCTGACCATTTCCGTTTTTGTTACTGACATTCCCTTTGGCGTAGTTAGGCCACATATTTTTAGTAGATACCGGCTCTGTTGCCATCCAAGCTCACCTCCTCACTGTTAGGCTTTAGCGGTAAATGTTCCCGTTTGCACGCCTTCTACTTCCGCTTGATGCTCTGCTATCCATTCGTTCAGTTCTTCCGTCAGGTTTGCTGCTAATACGGCATCATCGGAAGGCCCGTCCTTCTCCTTCGAGCGATGCTGTGACTGCTGCTGTCCTGATCCAGGCTGGCGGCCGTCCTGATAAAGATTCGACGTCGAAGGCTGGCTGCTCTGTGTGACTTCTATTTTTTCTACCTGAAGTCCCTGTGCCAGCAACGCGCTCCGAAGCTGTGCCATTTGCTGGTCAATCAACTCCTTCGCATCCGTTGATTTGGTCATGAACTGTGCAATCAATTGCCCGTTCTGCATCGTAAGCTTAATATCGACTTGTCCCAGATGCTCTGGATTCAAGGAGATCCTTGCTTCCGTGAACCCGGTTTGCTTCACGATTTCCATCTTATTAATGATGAAGGAGGTCATTTCGCTCGAGAAATGCTCTACAGGCACCGGCGGTGCTGCAGGTTTCACTGCAACTTGTGTTCCGGAACGCAGGGCTAGTTGACCCGCAGTAACCGGTCCTTGCTCCAACAGTGAATCTCCTTCGGTCATAACGAACTCCGTTCCTGTGCCGTCAGAGCTGGCCTTGGTTGTCAAGGAAGCCCAATTGGCATTAGCTGACCCTGTCGTTTGGGACAAAGTCGACTGACCGGCTGTGTTCGTGGATGCATTAGGTAAAATTGCATCCGGCTGCTTCTGGTTTAAAATGCTGTTAAAATTCCCGTTGGCCTTGCTCTCTGCCGTTCCCGTTCCTTGACCCAGTAGACTATGGAAGGATTGGACCAGCTGTTTTACGGCTGCCTCGGTGTTCAAATCCAGCTTGCCGGATTTAGAGAGCATGGATGCCAGCTGGCTAATCGTATCCTGTACAACAAATCGAATCGTATCCGGACTCGAAGCCAATAAGGACATTTCATTTCCATCCGTGTTTCCTTGTGCTTGAGAAGCAGCTCCGCTTAACAACTGATTAGCTTGTGTCAGCCAGTTCTGAAGCTCCTGGAGCAAGGAAGGGTCCTCGTTTAATGCCTGGTCCATGGAGTCAAGCTCCTGAAGCAGGCCTTGAAGCAGTTCCATCAAGCCTTCCAGCGATTCATCCGTTTCCGATGAATAATTCGCGAGCAGGGATTCCAGCTTTGCAGCGACTTCAGTTGAAGCGGTCGAAGCGCTGTTACCACTGCTGTTCATCTGGTAAGCCAGGGTTGAATCGAAGGAAACGCCCGCTGCCGCTTGGCCAGCCGCACTTGCCTTCCCGCTGCCAGAAGAGCTGCTTACGGATGTAGACATGTTCTGTACCATGATTGTCATCGTCTTATTTCACCTCCTTTCCCAAGGATGGAGATTCATTTCAGAGCTTATTTAGAGCCCATCAGGCGATTTAATATCTTAGCTGCCAGCTCCGCGTCTTTTGAAGACATTGCATTTAAAATTCGTGAACGTGTAGCATCATCCACCGTATTCAGAATGGTCATTGTCTTGGCGGGGCTGATCTTGTACGTTTGCATCAACAGCTCGGCAGCATTGGCAGGTGTCATTCCGGCAAACGTCTGATTCAACTGGTTTTTGTCCAGATTATCGGATGTCTTCTTCTGCGCAGCTTCCGTTTCATTCTTCTTGACCCTGGATTGCAGAGCCGCAATGGCCATATCCTCGGATGTCTCTGCGTCTTTCAGCATCATGGTTGCATCCGCTGCTGTTTTTGGATCCATCTTTTGAAGAATAGCGACCCGGTTGCTGCTCTTCATCTGGCTGAGCATCAGCACCATTTCTTCCAGCGTTAAGTTCTGCATGATCGGTGCCGCTTTGCTCGGGCTCATATCGGCGTAAAGCTTGGACAACTCGCGAATCTGCATCGTGTACGCATCTTCCTCTGGCGCCTCGCCGCTAGCCGCCGTGCTTTGCATTGAATCAATCTGGGTTTCCAGCTCTTTTACCTTGTTTTCCTGTGTTGCTTTTTGCTCGGTTACTTCATTTAATGTCTCTTCGCGTTCAGCAAGCTGCTTCTTAAGCTCTACAATCGTTGCTTCCGCACTTTCTTCCTGCTGCTTCGCTTCCTTAAGTTTCTGTTCTTCCGGAGTAAGTACCGGATCAGGAACCCAATTCTTCACAATTGGAATTTTGTTAGCTACATCAATGAGTCCATCCCGGACATCGGCTCTGAAAAATACCGCAAGAGCCCCCAGCAGGACGATTGTGAATATAGCCGGCACTAAAATCAATAATATCCGTTCAAATCCTCCACTTGATTCTTCTTTGTCAAGCGGCATATCTTTTCGTGACACTCTCATTCCTCCTTCGCGGTCATTACCCAGCGGTATTTGCAGACCTTAACGGGCTTTGATCGCAAAACGTACCGTCGCCATTTCGTCCAGCTCGTTTTGTTCCCGAAGGAGACTTTCATGCCGGAACTTTTCTTGGGATTTGTCTCTTGCCTTCAGCCACACTTTCTCATCAAGCATCTTGTCGGATAACACCTTCTGTTTCTTCGTTACATTGACATGAGCGAGCCGTATATCATCCCGTTTCCGCTCAATGCATTCTTCCAGATGCTCTGCATAAACCTGAATATTTCGAATTTCAGCTACAGGTACGCAGCGCGATGCTGCTTCTTGTTGAGCGTGATACATTTGATCCCGCATCGCATACAGCTCATTCAGACTATTCTCTTCCGCCTGAAGTTTTCCGATGGCACTTGACAGCATCCATTCGGCTTGTGTTTTCTCGTTGCTTTTCAGGTCTACGATTTTCTGGAATGCATAATGAAATTTCATTCTTCAAAGTCATCTCCTTGAAAACTCGGAAATCAAACGTTCCTGAACCTCATTCAATGTTGTTTTCTCATTCACTTTTTGCTTCGTAAAATCCCATATTCGCCCGATATATTCGATGGACTCATCGATATCGGCATTCGAGCCTTCTTGATAGGCTCCGATATTGATCAAATCCTCGGAATCCTTGTACACCGCCATCAGTCGTTTTACATTCTCGGAAGCGTCAACTTGCTCCTCAGGCGAGATATCTTTCATCACCCGGCTGATACTTGCCAACACGTCGATAGCCGGAAAATGCCCTTTATTTGCTATATTCCGGTTTAACACGATATGGCCGTCCAATATGCCCCTAACCGCATCAGCAATCGGTTCGTTCATATCGTCGCCATCTACAAGCACCGTGTAAAAGGCAGTAATGGAGCCTGTCGGCCCAGTTCCTGCACGTTCCAGCAGCTTAGGCAGACTTGCAAATACCGAGGGAGTGTAACCACGCATCGCGGGCGGTTCCCCTACGGCAAGCCCCACTTCGCGCTGTGCCATTGCATACCGGGTAACGGAATCCATCATCAGCATCACATTCAGCCCACGATCTCTGAAATATTCGGCAATCGTTGTGGCGATTAAAGCTCCTTTAATGCGGATGAGGGCCGGCTGATCTGAAGTTGCAACGATCACGACGGATCGCTTTAGCCCCTCAGGTCCCAGGTCCCGCTCGATGAAGTCAAGCACCTCTCGACCGCGTTCTCCGATCAAGGCAATGACATTAACATCGGCAGAGGTGTTTCTTGCAATCATCCCCATCAAGGTACTCTTCCCGACACCCGACCCGGCAAAAATACCGACCCGCTGCCCTTTGCCGATAGAGAGCAGTCCGTCAATCGCTCGAACACCGATGCTGATCGGTTCCTGAACTCTCGGCCGATTGAGCGGATTCTGTGGAACGTTATGGGTTGAATAATGAGGCATGCGAGCTGGAATGATGGAACCGTCCAGCGGCTGACCTAATCCATCCAGCACCTTGCCAAGCAGCTCAGAGCCTACCTGCACACTCAGTGGCTTCCCGGTGCCGACCACATCACAGCCAGGGCCGATGGAATGAAGCTCGCCCAGCGGCATCAGCAGCACTTTATTATCCCTGAAGCCAACGACCTCAGCCTTGAGCGGCTTGGATTGCTTCGTGGGATAGATGTAGCACACATCGCCAATGCTTGCGTCCGGGCCTTCGGATTCCACCATCAGTCCGATAACCTGAGTTACTTTGCCGTTGATTCGAACGGGATCTAAATGCCTTAAATGATCCATATATCGTGCGCTATTCAGCTTCTTCATCTTGATTTCTCCGTTCCTCGTCATCAAGAGCGAACCGCACCAGTTCTTTTTTAATCTCGGACAGCTGCGTATCGATGCGGGCATCCACACTTCCGAATGAGGAGCGGATCACACAACCGCGATCCTTCACCGTAGAATCCGGCAGAATTTGAAGCTCTGCCTGGGAATCGATTGATAATCCGAGTTCTTCCCGTGCCGCATAGACAAATTCAAACTGTTCGGGAGCCACACAGAGCGAGATGATTCCTTTTTCCCGTTTGCGGGCCAGATTCTTCCGAATGAGCTCCAGGGTAAAGTCAGGCTCGATTGTTAACTGATGATCCAGCACCTTCTCGGCAATGCTGCAGCTGAGCTCCACCAGAAACGGCTCCGCCTCCTGAATTAAATCGTCCTTGGCCTGGTGAGCCAGTTGGAGCAATTCGCTAGCTTGAACCGTCGCCTGCTCCATCAGTTCCTTCATCTCAAGCTCTGCCTTGGCGGAGCCCTCAGCATATCCCTGATTAAAGCCTTCCATCTTCAGCGTCTCAGACAAATCATCATCCTGAAGCCTGCGTTCAGTCCACCATGCTTCAATCTGCTGCTGCGCTTCGGTCAATAACCGTTCCGCTTCTTCCGAAGCCTCCCGTATTTGCCTTTCGGCAAACTCTTGGGCATCCTTCAGCATCTCATGCTTCAAACGTTCGGCTTCAGCCAGCGTCTGCACAACTGCCGGCTCCGCAGTCGGAGGAGCATACTCCTCGACCGTTTCCTCGGTTGGTGAAGCGTAACGACGAGCAAGATCCAACTCTTTCAACACATCCATCGGTTTATAGTGGGACGATTTGATCAAGTTAGACAATGATGTCATCTCCTCCGCCACGGGCTATAATGACCTCGCCCGCCTCTTCGAGTCTTCGGATCGTGCTTACAATCCGAGTCTGAGCTTCCTCAACATCACGCAGCCGCACCGGACCCATGTATTCCATTTCTTCGCGGAAGGTTTCGGCCATACGCTTGGACATGTTGCGGAAAATAACATCGCGCACCTCTTCGCTTGCCACCTTGAGCGCAAGCTGCAAATCCGCATTCTCGACATCGCGGATAATACGCTGTATAGAGCGATTGTCCACATTGACGATATCCTCGAAAACAAACATCCGCTTCTTGATTTCTTCTGCAAGCTCGGGATCCTGGATTTCCAAGGAATCGAGGATCGTTCTTTCCGTTCCGCGGTCAACCCCGTTCAGGATTTGAACGATGGACTCAATGCCGCCGGCACTTGTATAATCCTGAGTCACCGTCGCTGAAAGTTTCTGTTCAAGCACACGCTCGACCTGGGAGATGACTTCAGGAGAAGTACTGTCCATCACAGCTACCCTGCGGGCAACTTCTGCCTGCTTCTCTTGCGGAAGCGAGGACAAAATCGCAGAGGCCTGCTCGTATTGGAGATAAGACAATACGAGAGCAATCGTTTGTGCATTTTCGTTCTGGATAAAGTTCAGGATTTGGCTTGGGTCCGCTTTGCGGGCGAAGTCAAACGGTCTTACCTGAAGCGTTGCGGTCAATCTGTTGATCACTTCCATCGCTTTTTGTTGACCAAGCGCCTTCTCCAAAATTTCTTTAGCGTAATTAATGCCGCCTTGGGAGATGTACTCCTGGGCCAAACAAATCTGATGGAATTCTTGAATGATGCTATCTTTCTCGACACTGTCGACTTTGCGAACGTTCGCGATCTCTAGTGTTAATTGTTCAATTTCATCATCTCGAAGATGCTTAAATATTTGAGCAGACACTTCCGGGCCAAGTGTAATGAGCAGTATAGCTGCTTTTTGACGTCCGCTTAACATTTGGTTATTTCCCTTAGCCAATGCTTCCACCTCTATTCCTCAGCTAGCCATGTGCGAAGTAAATTCACGAATTCATCTGGCTTCTTCTTCGCCAAGGTTTCGAGCTGCTTACGAACCTGGCTTTCATTGGTTATACTTTCGAGATTTATTGATGGGAATTCTGTAACTGGCGGAAGCTGAATGTCATCTTCAAGCTCTTCCTGCTGTTGTCTGCGTCGGCGGATAAAGAAGTAGGCTCCCCCCGCAATCAATGCTAACGCAGCAATACCAATTCCCCATAATACAGGCTGAGAAAAAACAGTTTTTGTATTTTCATCCGGATTTACATTAAATACCTGTGAATTAACCGAAACTTTTTTGGACAGATCAGCGTCTGTATAAGTAGAACCCGAATCTGCAAGCGATGCTCTTACAATGTTGACCAGAATGTTTTGAATAGCCGTTCTTGTAGGATCGTCTAAAGCTTGTTGTCCCGCAGGTGGTTCAACCGAGACATTAATGGTTAAATCTTTAACAGTATATGGGCTTGCAATGATATCCTTGGTAATCCGGTTAACTTCGTAGTTAACCGTTTTGGAGAGCTCCTCCGAGTTCGTTTCACCGCTTCCAGAGTCGCTTGGATATCCTGGAACAGCCTCTTGGCCTACACCGGCCACTCCGCCGGTCGGACTGCTGGTTCCCGAATAGTTCTTCTGGATTTCCTGAACACTGAGCTCAATCCCCTTCATTTCTTCTTCATCCACAGGGGTTACGATGTTTTCCTTGCTCTGCACCTGATCGAAATTCAGTTTGGAAGCGACGAGAACATTCACTTTATTCGAACCCATGTACTGCGATAGAAATTGCTGGACATTTTGCCTAACTTCGCTTTCGAATTTTTTCTGAAGAGCAAAGTTCTCTTCCACCTTGCCAATCAATCCGCCTTGACCGCCCTTAGCTGTTGCGAGCAACTCGACTTCGTCATTGGTGATTGTAATATTCTCAACCGGCAAGTTTGGAATCGCAGTCTTCACGAGGTTGTAATAGCCGTCGATGACTTCCTGATTAGGACGATAGCCCGGCTTAAATTGCACAACTACGGAAGCACTGGCTTTATCTTCGTTCCCGTTTTTCGCAAATACACTTTCCTTGGGAAGGTTTAATAGCACGGTTGCATCTTGAACGCCCTGCATCTTCTCAAGCAACCGTTCTACTTCGCCGTTCAGTGCATTTACATATTTCACTTCGAACTCGTTATCGGTCATTCCGATGGCTGACGCATTCTTCTCGAAGGTTTCGAATCCGATCGTACCATTCTGCACAAGTCCTTGTGAGCCTACATCAATCTGGACTTTAGCTGCACTCGTGCTAGGTACCAGGATGCTTCTGCCATCCTCACTCAGCTTATAAGAAATTCCTTGGGTCTCCAGGTGGCTGATGATTCCCGCGGCATCGCTGGAATTCAAATCCCGGAATGCTACTTCGTATTTCGTCTTAGAGAACTGCATCGTTAGTACGATCAGAGCAATCAGAACAAATGCTATTGTAGCGATTAACATTATTTTTTGTTTGTTGCTGAATTGGTTCCAATATTGGGTCATTCTTTCCCGATACTGGGCGATTCTCTCGTTCACATTGTCACCCCATCCGAAACTTTGCTAGAAACATTTAGATTTGCGTGCGCATGATCTCTTGATAGGCTTCTACCACTTTGTTTCGGACCTGTGTTGTGAGCTGAATGCTCAACAGAGCCTGTTGGGCGGATATCATCGCCTGATCTACGTTTACTTGTCCAATCATTAATTTATCGGTCATCATATGTGCATTCTGTTCCTGTGCTGACACAGAGTTCAGTGCTTCATTCAGGTAAGAACCAAAATCGCGGATCGATTCAGAAGGAGTCGCTCCATTTTTCACTTGCTCTTGTAGTTGAAGTGGCTGTACGCCCTGAACACTGAACATTGCGTTTTGAATCATAATTCTGTCCTCCTACTATGTGTGCTTATGTATTTTATCTTCTTATCTTCCAATCTCTAATGCCTTCATGATCATGGCTTTCGAAGCATTTATCGCTGTTACGTTAGCTTCGTAAGAACGGGTGGCTGCAAGCATATCCACCATCTCCTTCGTTATATCCACGTTAGGCATAAAGACATAACCTTCTGTATTTGCATCGGGATGAGTAGGGTTATATACCCGTTTCAGCGGCGCTTGATCTTCCTGCACTGCCGCAACCTTTACTCCTTGCCCCGCATCCTGACCACTCATCTGAGCTCTGAGAAGTCCTTCAAACGATTCTTGCTGCGGCTGAAACACAACAGTCTTTCGGCGATACGGAACGGCTTGTCCATTCTCGATTCGCGCGCGAGTGGTTTCCGCATTGGCTATGTTGGAGGAGATGACATCCATTCGAAGCCGTTGTGCTGTAAGAGCTGATGCATTAATCCCAAAGCTATTGCTAATATTCATGAACCCTATCTCCCTTCAATAGCTGTACGCATCATTCGAATCTGCTCATTTACAGCTTGTATGTATGAATTATAACGAAGCTGATTCTCTGCAAGCAGCGACATTTCTCTGTCTGCATCGACATTATTCTGGTTGTTGTTCATAGAGCTGCTTCCATCCTTCATGACTGAAGCGTCGGGAATTCCCCCTGTAGGACCAATAACAAAATGTCGGGGATCCGTTCTTCTGCCCTGAAGCGATAAATCGGCTCCATCCATTTCCTTTTTCAGAAGACTCTCAAAGGATACCTCGGATCGCTTAAAATGAGGAGTATCCACGTTCGCGATGTTGTTCGCAATCACATTGTTTCTGAGATTTGCCGCATCCAAACCGCTTTGAAGCCGTTGAAAAGAACTATTGTTCAACAGATTCACTAGCTCATTCCTCCTGACTGGACTTTGCAAGAAGATATTCCACTCTTCCCAGCTAAATCCTCTTTTTTCGACAAAGAATATAATCCGTACGCACTAACCTAGGTCTTAAGTAGAAAAAGACAACATGATGTCACATAAACTAAGTTTCTTAAAGATTGGGACTTTTTACAATAAGAAAAAAGCCCTATCTTTTACCAAAAAGAAGGGCTTTGTATTCATTTTTATTCGGTTTTTTTCTATATTATTGCAAATCGTACCACTAATTCTGTAAATTTTAATCGTTTTTCCCCAAACGATAGGTCCCGGAACATTTAGAGAAATTCACAAAAAATTGCGAAAACCGTCCCGGCACCTTCCAACATGCGAAAGCTCTTCGACAACTTGCTGCGAGGTTTCACGATGAATATCGACAATTATCTCCGTGCGTTTACTCGGCTAATAGGCCTATATGGCTGCAACTACAGGATATATTGGCTTAAATCCCGATCCTGGGCGATACCTGCGAGCTTTTCCCGGACATATTCCGGCGTAATCACCATACGGTCCAGCGTAAGCTCAGGTGCCTCAAACGAGAGGTCTTCAAGCAGTTTCTCCAATATGGTATGAAGTCTGCGTGCACCGATATTCTCCGTGTTCTGATTCACTGATGCAGCAATCTGGGCAATTTCCCGAATCGCCTCAGGAGAAAACTCCACTTCAAGATCCTCCGTTCGCAGCAGATTGACATATTGTTTCGTTAACGCATTTTTCGGTTCTGTCAAAATCGACACAAAATCGTCCAAAGTCAAACTGCTCAGCTCTACCCGGATCGGAAAACGTCCCTGTAGCTCCGGAATCAAATCCGATGGTTTGGCAATGTGAAATGCGCCTGCAGCGATAAACAGCACGAAATCCGTTTTTACCGGACCGTACTTCGTCATGATCGTTGAACCCTCTACAATCGGCAAAATATCGCGCTGAACGCCTTCTCTGGAGACATCCGGTCCCGATTGTCTGCCTTGACTCGCAACCTTATCGATCTCATCAATAAAGATAATACCCGATTGTTCAGCCCGGCGTATTGATTCCTGGATGACGTCATCCATATCAATCAATTTACCTGCTTCCTCTTGTGTGAGTACTTTCCTTGCTTCCTTGACGGATAGTTTGCGTCGCTTGGTCCGCTTCGGCATGAGGTTGCCAAACATCTCCTGCATGTTCATGCCCATCTGGTCATTCCCTTGGCCGGCAAACATATCAAACATGTTGGGAGCAGCATCCTCCACATCAATCTCTACCGTGTCATCCTCAAGTTTGCCCGACAGGAGATTAAACCGGACCTGCCTGCGTTTCTCCTTGAGACTTACGTCCTTATCTGCCGAATCCTCTTCTTCCGCCTGTGTATCATTATTGTTTCCGCCAAACAGCATTTCGAATGGATTACGCTGACTCTTCTGCCCCTTGGTTGATGGCGCCAGCAGCTGTACGATCCGCTCATTTGCCAATTCTTCGGCTTTGTCCTTCACCTGCTCCGTGCGCTCCAGCTTCACCATGCGTATGGCAGTTTCCACAAGGTCCCGTACCATTGACTCCACGTCACGGCCAACATAGCCAACCTCCGTGAACTTTGTGGCCTCGACCTTCACAAAAGGCGCATGGACGAGCTTCGCGAGTCTTCTAGCAATCTCCGTTTTACCCACGCCGGTAGGTCCGATCATCAGAATGTTTTTCGGTACGATCTCATCCCGCTCGTCATCGGTAAGCAAACTGCGGCGATAACGATTGCGAAGTGCAACGGCGACTGATTTTTTAGCTTCCTTCTGGCCTACGATGTATTTATCCAGTTCGGATACAATCTGTCTAGGCGTCATCGATTCTTTACTCATCGCGAATACCTCCACCCTGATATGGCTATTTGTTGCTATATGGCATTCTTACAGCTCTTCGACAATAATATTGCTGTTAGTATAGACGCACACCTCTGAAGCGATTTGAAGCGCTTCTCTGGCTATGTCTTTTGCTTCCATATGCCCCGCATGGCGCTTAAGCGCACGTCCCGCCGACAATGCAAAATTGCCCCCTGAGCCAATGGCCAGCACATCATCATCCGGCTCGATAATTTCTCCGCCGCCAGAGATCAGCAGCATCCCCGTTTTATCCATAACAATCATCAAAGCTTCAAGCTTGCGAAGCACTCGGTCTTGACGCCAATCCTTCGCAAGTTCGACAGCGGCACGCTGCAAGTTGCCATGATGCTCCTCCAGCTTGCCCTCGAATTTCTCAAACAACGTAATAGCATCCGCCACAGAACCGGCAAAACCGGCGACAACTTGTCCCCGGTAAAGACGGCGCACTTTCTTGGCGGTCTGCTTCATGACTACACTTTCACCGAATGTGACTTGACCATCACCGGCAATGGCAGCTGTGCCATTATGCCGAACAGCACAAATCGTTGTGGCGTGAAAAGTCATTTCCATGATGGCAGGACCTCCCTTAGAAATAAGTTACATCGTATTTAGTTCTTTAGCATTAATAAATACACGAATTCCGTCAAGAGCACGGTTAGCAAGAGCGTCATTTTTTTCCTTTTTGTTACGTATGCGTTTCTCCAGATTCGGAAGAAGACCGAAGTTCGCATTCATCGGTTGGAAATTATCAGGATCTGCATGGGTTATGTAGTATGCCATGCTGCCGATAGCTGATTCCTGAGGGAAAACGACACCCTCCTGCCCTTGTGCTGCTCTTGCTGCATTAATTCCTGCAATCAAGCCGGATGCTGCTGATTCCACATAGCCCTCAACGCCTGTCATTTGTCCTGCCAGATACAGATTAGGTCTGGTCTTTACCTGATAGGTCTGTTCGAGCAGCTTAGGCGAATTAACAAACGTATTCCGGTGCATAACGCCATATCGTACGATTTCAGCGTTCTCTAGTCCCGGAATCATGGAAAGGACCCGCTTCTGCTCGCCCCACTTCAGATGGGTCTGGAAGCCAACAAGATTATACAGAGTTCCCGCTGCATTATCCTGACGCAGCTGCACAACCGCGTGCGGAAGCTCGCCCGTATGCGGGTTTACCAGTCCCACGGGCTTCATCGGGCCGAATAAGGCCGTTTGTTTGCCGCGTTTCATCATAACCTCGATCGGCATACAGCCCTCAAAATAAATCTCCTTCTCAAACTCTTTCAATTGGGCAACCTCGGCATTGATAAGGGCATCATAGAAGGCATCAAACTCTTCTTCCGTCATCGGGCAATTGAGATAAGCTGCCTCACCTTTATCATAGCGGGATGCCAGATACACTTTGCTCATATCGATGGAATCCTTCTCCACAATCGGAGCAGCCGCATCGTAAAAATAGAAATAGTCTTCGCCCATCAGCTCTCGGATTTGCGATGACAGTGCGGGAGAAGTGAGCGGTCCTGTTGCGATAACAACAATGCCTTCTTCAGGTATATGCTGAATTTCTTCATTTACGACCTCAATCAACGGATGGTTATGCAGCGTTTCCGTAATTTCGCCTGAGAATCCATCACGGTCAACGGCCAGTGCGCCGCCTGCCGGTACGGAATTGCGATCTGCCGAGCCGATAACAAGCGAGTTCAGCATCCGCATTTCTTCCTTTAGTACGCCTACCGCATTAGTCAAGCCGTTCGCCCGAAGTGAATTGCTGCACACAAGCTCAGCGAACTTGTCCGTATGATGCGCCGGTGTCTTTACGACCGGCCGCATCTCATATAGTGTAACGGGTACGCCACGGCTCGCGATCTGCCAGGCAGCCTCACTGCCTGCAAGTCCCGCACCGATAACCGTAACCCTCTGTGAATCTGTCAACGTCATTACCCCCTGTATGCCTTACAAATCTGCCGCTTCATCCGGTTCCTCAACCATTTCGGAATAATCACAAGAGGTACACTGAAGCTTGACCCCTTGCTTGCTCTTCTTCTCCACCATTAAACTGCTGCAGCTCGGACACGGCTTCGTTGAAGGTTTATCCCAGGATACAAAATCACATTCAGGATAACGATCACATCCAAAGAAGACGCGCCCCTTCTTGCTTCGCCGTTCCACCACGTGACCTTCCTTGCATTTCGGACACGCCACACCGATATCTTTCACAATCGGCTTGGTGTTACGGCAATCCGGAAAGCCCGAACACGCAAGAAACTTGCCGAAACGGCCAAGCTTATAAACCAGGGGCTTGCCGCACTTCTCGCATATTTCATCGGAAACCTCATCTTCGATTTCGATTTCCTTCATTTCTTCCTCTGCTACTTCAAGACGCTTTTCGAAGGATTCGTAGAACTCAGCCAACACCTTTACCCAGTCTTCGGAACCTTCCTCCACATGGTCAAGGTCCTCTTCCATGTTCGCGGTAAACTCCACATTGAGGATTTCAGGGAAGAACTGCTCCATCTGTTCGATGACAAGCTCACCGAGCTCGGTTGGCATGAATTTTTTCTCTTCGATTGCAACGTAGCCCCTCTTCTGGATCGTCTCCAGTGTCGGCGCATACGTACTAGGACGCCCTATGCCGAGTTCCTCAAGCGTCTTGACCAGCCTTGCCTCTGTATAGCGTGGCGGCGGCTGTGTGAAATGCTGCTTCGGCTCAATATCCTGTTTCTCCAGCACGTCACCCGTGTGAAGCTCCGGCAAATACTTATCTTCCTCTGTCGTCCCGTCGTCGTTACCTTCGACGTAGACCTTCATGAATCCAGGGAAACGAACCTTGGAACCGGTCGCGCGGAAGACCGTATTGTTTGCAGCGATATCTACAGAAAGCGTATCCAGTACTGCTGAAGCCATTTGACTCGCCACAAAACGCTCCCAAACGAGTTTATACAAGCGAAGCTGATCCCGGCTCATAAACGGTTTCATGGATTCCGGATCCCGAAGTATGGAAGTGGGACGTATCGCTTCATGCGCATCCTGAGCGTTGGCTGCTTTTTTCGAATATTGTCTCGGGCTCTCCGGTACGAACGGATCACCATACTTCTCGGTGATATATTCCTTCGCTTCTTCTTGAGCTGTCCCGGAAATACGGGTCGAGTCTGTACGCATATAGGTAATCAAACCGACAGTGCCTTCCTTGCCCAGCTCGACACCCTCGTAAAGCTGCTGGGCAACCGACATCGTCTTGGCAGCCCGGAAACCAAGTTTGCGTGCAGCTTCCTGCTGCAGTGAACTGGTCGTAAATGGTGGTGACGGGTGACGCTGGCGCTCCCGCTCTTTCACTTCACCCACTTGGAAGGAAGCATCCCGAATGGCTTCGAGAATTTCATTCACTTCCTGTTCGTTGGTCAATTCCTTCTTCGCACCGTTAAACTGTGTAAATTTCGCTTCGAATGCAGATCCGTTCACGGCCAGCTTGGCCGTAATGGTCCAGTATTCTTCCGGAACGAATGCACTGATTTCGTTCTCGCGATCCAGGATGATTTTGACGGCTACGGATTGAACACGACCAGCCGAGAGACCCTTTTTCACTTTCTTCCATAGAATAGGGCTGATCTTATAACCAACCAAACGATCCAGGATGCGTCTTGCCTGCTGCGCGTTAACCAAATCCATGTTAATTTTGCGCGGCGTCTTAAAGGCATCCTTCACGGCCGTTTTCGTTATTTCATTAAATACAACCCGCAGGCTTTGGGTATCGTCCAGCTCCAATGCATGCGCAAGATGCCATGCAATGGCTTCCCCTTCGCGATCGGGGTCAGCTGCGAGGTATACTTTCTTCACCTTTTTGCTAGCATCCTTAAGTTCCTTTAAGACAGAACCTTTTCCGCGGATCGTAATGTATTTCGGATTGAAGTCATTTTCCACCTCAACCCCGATCTGGCTCTTCGGCAAATCGCGAACATGACCCATTGAAGCCTTCACGATATACTTGCTGCCGAGATATTTGCCAATCGTTTTCGCCTTAGCAGGCGACTCTACGATGACGAGTGAATCCGCCACAGGTTCATCCTCCTCTCCAACATTCAAACTTTCCCATTATATGATCTTATATATAGCACCGGGTAATTGGGTAATCTGCTTTTTTATGATTAAAGATAACAGAACTGAATGCAAATGTCCAAAATCCCACTGGGTTCGCTCGATCATCTCATCCAGCGACCCGGGCCCCTGTTCGAGCATATGGTATATGTGTCGTTCATCATTTGTCAACCCGGCTTGTAAATCCGGCTGCTCCTGACGATGGGCCCGCCGCTCCTTATTGTATGTATCCGAAGCCTCTTTTGGCAACCAGGAATCATATTCTTCTATTATATCCCGGGCATCCGTGACCATCTTGGCCCCTTGCTTGATCAAATCCAGCGTCCCTCTGCTCTTAGATGAAGTAAGAGGTCCCGGAACGGAAAACACATCCCTTCCTGCCTCCAGCGCATAATCTGCCGTAATTAATGACCCGCTGCGAGCATCCGCCTCAACAACCACGGTACCCAGCGTTAATCCGGCGATAATCCGGTTTCTCTGCGGGAAAAATCCTGGTAACGCCTTCGTTCCCGGCGGATATTCAGAAATGACAAGTCCCTTGGCCGCAATCTCTTCGTAAAGCGAACGGTTCTCCGGTGGATAGATGACGTCAATGCCCGCTCCTAGAACCGCCACCGTCATTCCGCCGCTTCTCAATGCGGTTTCGTGGACAACGCTATCGATGCCTCTGGCCATACCGCTAACAACCATTAATCCCGCCCTTGTCAGCTCTTCGGATAGCATCGATGCAATCTTGCGCCCATAGGCTGTTGGCATTCTTGTACCCACCATAGCGATCCCCGGTTTAGACAGCAGACGATAATCACCCATGCAATACAATACCCACGGGGCCTGGGGTGAAGATTTCAATGATTCCGGATAAAAGTCATCAAGGGCTGTTATAATACGTATTTTTGAGCGGTTTGTCAAATTCCATACCTCAGCTTGATTCTGTCGAAATTCGCCGTCGTCAACATTCGACATGTCGCTGCGTTTTCTTTCGACGGTGAGTGGGAATTCCTTAGTCAATTTATTCGCTCTTTCGACAGATAGCCCGCATGCTCTCCAATCGTTTGCATCGTAGGATAACATCCCTTCATGCAGTTCCCCTCTAGTTATAATCCGGTTAATCGTCTTCCATCCAATGCCGTCACTTTCATGCAGGGCGACCAGCAGCACGCTTTCCAGCTTCATTATGTGACCTCCTTAAAATATAAAATCGAAAACAAAAAAGCAACCCTTCATTTCCTGTTCAGGAAATAAAAGGTTGCTTACCTTACATTATGAACACAGACTTAACCTGTTATCTGGAAAAAATCATGCCTTAGTGAGTCTTGCAAGACTCCAAAAGACCTTTCTCCTCAAGAACGCTAACCAGAGTTGAGCCCATTTCGGCAGGCGTTGGAGCTACCTTGACACCACAAGCTTCAAGCACGGCAATTTTCTCCTTAGCCGTTCCTTTACCGCCAGAAATAATCGCGCCAGCATGGCCCATGCGTTTTCCTGGAGGCGCTGTGGCTCCACCGATGAAGCCAACAACGGGTTTGTTCATATTCGCTTTGATCCATTCAGCCGCTTCTTCTTCAGCTGTACCACCGATCTCACCGATCATAATTACCGCTTTGGTGTTAGGATCTTCATTAAACAGTCTCAAGACATCGATAAACTCAGTTCCTTTAACCGGGTCACCACCGATACCAACGGCTGAGGATTGTCCAATGCCGCGAGCGGTCAGCTGATGAACAGCTTCATAAGTCAGGGTACCACTGCGCGATACAACCCCTACATGTCCCGGCGTGTGGATGTAGCCCGGCATAATACCGATCTTACATTCGCCCGGTGTAATGACACCTGGACAGTTAGGTCCGATCAGACGAGTTTTCTTGCCTTCCAGATAGCGGGATACTTTCACCATATCGAGCACTGGAATACCTTCCGTGATACAGATAACCAGGTCCATCTCAGCATCAACAGCTTCCAGAATGGAATCTGCTGCAAAAGCTGGCGGTACATAGATTACGCTTGCGGTCGCGCCAGTTTTGGCTTTGGCTTCCTCAACGGTGTTGTAAACCGGCAATTTGACGGTTTCACCGTTCTCCAGCGTGATTTCGACTTCAGTTCCACCTTTACCAGGTGAAGTTCCACCGACCATCTGGGTACCGTAATCCAGGGCACCTTTTGCATGGAAAAGGGCCGTCTTGCCTGTAATCCCTTGTGTGATAACTTTTGTATTTTTATCGATCAAAATACTCACGATTGATTCACATCCCCTATTGTTATTTGAAAATGAAAGCAACCGCACGGCAGAGCCCTAAAGCCCATCGTGCCATGCCCCTTCAGGAATGAATTATTACTGAACGAGGGAGACGATCTTCTGTGCTCCGTCGGCCATGGAATCAGCAGGCACTATGTTCAGACCGGACTCAGCCAAAATTTGCTTGCCGAGGTCAACATTCGTTCCTTCCAAGCGGACAACAAGCGGACGAGTTAAGCCCAGCTGTTTCGCTGCTTCAACAACACCGGTAGCGATAACGTCGCAACGCATAATACCACCGAAAATGTTGACAAAGATTCCTTTTACTTGAGGATCGGACAAAATAATCTTGAAGGCTTCCGTTACCTTCTCCGTTGTTGCACCGCCCCCAACATCAAGGAAGTTAGCAGGGTCGCCGCCATAATACTTGATGATGTCCATAGTAGCCATCGCAAGACCGGCTCCGTTAACCATGCAGCCGATATTGCCATCAAGAGCTATGTAACTCAAATCGTATTTGGATGCTTCGATTTCCTTCTCGTCTTCTTCGTCCAGGTCGCGCAGTTCAAGAATGTCCTTATGACGGAACAGCGCATTGGAGTCAAAATTGAGTTTGGCATCAAGAGCCATGACGTTTCCGTCACCTGTTACGACAAGCGGATTGATCTCAGCGATAGAGCAATCCTTCTCAACAAATGCCTTATACAGGGCCAGCATGAACTGAACGGCTTTACCAACCAGTTCATTCGGGATATTAATGGAATACGCTAATTTCCGTGCTTGGAACGTTTGAAGTCCGATCGCTGGATCCACGACTTCTTTAAAAATCTTCTCAGGAGTTGCTGCTGCAACCTCTTCGATTTCAGTACCGCCTTCTTCAGACGCCATCAAGACGACACGGCCAGTAGCACGGTCAACTACAACACCGATATAATACTCTTTGCGAATATCGCAGCCCTCTTCAATGAGGAGACGCTTAACTTCCTTGCCTTCTGGACCCGTTTGGTGAGTTACCAACACCTTGCCCAGAATTTCTTCAGCATAAGCACGAACCTCATCCAGGTTCTTCGCCACTTTAACGCCGCCGGCTTTACCCCGGCCACCTGCGTGGATCTGTGCTTTGACAACGGTTACGGGACTGCCCAAAGACTGTGCAGCTTCCACTGCTTCTTCCACCGTAAACGCTACCTTGCCGTTCGGAACAGCTACTCCATATTGCTTCAGTACTTGTTTTCCTTGATATTCATGGATATTCATTCTCGAATCCTCCTATCAACATGACTGGAACAAGGCTGGTTAACATGAGACTAATCTATGAAAGAAAGTTATTCTCGTGTCAACCTTTGTATATTAAACCCAAGCTATTGTAACATGTTTTTAAAACGCTTACCTTAAAAAGTTCACCGTTTATCCACTCTATTTAGCATGGGTTTGATTCCTTCCAGATATAAATTGGAAAAGTATGTAAAATAAAATCTACTTTTTCTTCACATAGTGCAGTAATCCGACAATCCCTAAAACCACGACGGCAACTCCGATGAATCCCGCAACGAGCGTAATGATGATATTCCCCCATAATATTGTCATTTCGTCCCCTCCCCAACCTGTTTTAATTAGCATATACTGTAATATTATACCATTAAATCCCTTATTCAATATACTAAACTATGGCTTAAATTAAAACTTTTTATCCTTTTTATGCCATTCACTAGAATGGTACTGGTTTATTTTCTCATCATGATGTCGTATTATTTTCCTACAATATTAGGGTCGTTCTGCATCAGCATGATGAGTTTGTGGATATCAGCAAGCAGGCGGATGGTATTAGCAAAATGGACGATCGCTTGTTAAAAAAATGACCGGCCGACACCTGTCGAATACCGAAAGACTCACTGGCTCCGGAAATAACAAGTGTGCGGCCTGCCGCATTAACCTTTAATGGAGCCATTCAAGGCTCCTTTTTAATCCTACCGAGGATGTAAATCCACATCCCTTTTTCAAATGATCTTTACTTGTATTCAGATAAATCGTAGTAAATTTTACCCACTTTTGATATACTGAAATCATTACTTTAGTCATAGGTGCGTGATCAATCAAATGTGGGAAAAAGAACTGAAGATAGCCATACAGAAGAAGCAAAGCGTGACGATATATCTTATCGATGGCGCAGTATTACAAGGCATCCCTGATGCTTGTACAGATTGCTTAAAGATGCGGAGCGTTTATGGACCCGTTTGGGTACCATTAGAGGAAATAAAGCATGTGAGTCGATTAATACGACTAGACGCAAAAAAGAACCTGCTGGCATATAGCTAGTAGGTTCTTTGCTTAAAGAACTGAAAATCCCATGGGATGAACAACCAAAAATGAATCCACATCCCTTTCCTTTTTATGAGCCTTTAAAAGCCGGAAACAAGTGGCCCATATCTCGACGATTGTGCAAGGTTTGACAAATGAAAAAGCGGGAAAAGGCACGCCGCACTCATGCAGCCGTGCGTGTCTTTCTCCCCTTTTTCATGCTTACATTCTATTACGAGAAAAAATTCTTGAATAATGTAAATAACCCGCAGGAAAATCCCGCGGGTTATTTACTTGGCAATATTAATTTTTCCATTCCCAGAAAGGTGAGCCTTGGGCAATTATTAATCTTTCAAGCCAAGTATTAAAATCAATTTCAAACCTGATAGTTGGTGGATCCTCAAAATATTGTTCGTGGTTGTGCCACATCAAATATCCTTTTCCAGTATCCACTCTATCTGAGTCGATGAATAAATAATCTCCAACATAATAACAAATAGGAATCCAGTTTTTGGCATGTAATTTAAGTGGTATTCATCCATTTGTTTATGGCTTAACAAGTCAAAACCTGTCCCGAACTGGTCTCTAAACAAATAGCATCCGTTACAATACAACAAAAATTCAACATACTGATCTGGAAGTGTCCAGCCTTTTTTCTGGCATAGATTTTGAATGTCACTTAGTGATGCAGGGGAATTAAATGCTGATTTAGTCTCATTCAGATTACCGCTGCTGTAATGTTGAATATATTTATCATTATTTAAACATTTTCTATATGCTTCTAAGTTGTTAACTACATCTGATGCCAATTTTTAATCACCCTTTATTGTAGCTGTTCCACCAAGCTGTTATAAGTTGTTGATGAATTGATCGAGGAACAGGTATTAAATTAGATTTTTCGTTTCCACCACCATATTCACGTGGTTTTATATGATGTATATCGTATGATGCCCAATCCCATCCAGGATTTCCATAAGTATTAATGTAATAAGTAATGTATGCACCTCTATCCTTACTGCTATCCCACGGAGTTGGATTTGGAACCTTTTTCCATGTTGTATAAGACGGCTCATAATTGACCAATCCAGAGAGTGAATCTACATATTTAAAATAAGGCATTGCCGCGTTGTTATACAGTATTCGATCAGTGTCACCGGTTTGAAGTCCGACCGGTACTCCTTTTTCAAAGACTTTTACTTCAGTCGATCCAATCCAATACTTCGTTTGAGATCTTAAAGTTGAAGTAAATGATTGATTTCTTGTTAAGTGTTTTGAATCTCTTCCTTTCTCTGCGTAGTATCCTTTGTTACTGTTTGTACATCACTGGCAAGAAATTTATTGGTAAAACTTACACTGTCGGGTTTACTTCCTACATAACTAACGTATTTTGTTGTGATTTCGATATTTCTAGTATTTAAATTACCATTAATTGAGTTTACCCAAACAATTCCACCAGTAGCAAGTGGTTTAATCTCTTCGTCTTTAAGACTTGTTTTAAAGGAGGCTTGCTCTTCGAGTTCTTCAATATAATTGTCGAGCGATAAAGTCGCTCCACTATCATTGTACAGTAAAACATTTACACTGAAATCACTGATGATTTGCCCATCAGAAAGTTCAGGTTTTTTCATTCAAGTATTGTTTTACTTCCTGTAATACTTCATCTTCTGGAAACTTGTTAAGTGTATCTACAATCTCGTTTTTTTTTCGCTTCTAATGAATGTATAAAGGATTCATTATGTTCTGTTATGGCGTCTTGTAACTCAGCAACATTCAAATCACTTGCTTCGGAAGCATAAACTCCAGATACCATGGAAAGTGTCAAAATGGGCGGAGGACATGAGACCCTCACTATTTTTTAAAGACTCGACGCCTGCACTTCTTCCTTCTTTCTTTCGGAGGACAAACCACTTCGGTTTTCTTTTTACGGTTAATTCCATGTTCAAGGCAACTCAATCATGACACCTCCCCATAAAGATGGTTTAGGGTACTTGAGTGTTTTGCTTTAAGGTTGGACTAATATCCAGATTGGGCTAGATTAGAACCCATCTTTATAAAAAATGGGTTCATGCGCTTACTTATTGTCTTGGTTTTACTAATAATGTTCATACTCTTTCAAATGCAGACAACTCATATTTCTCTCGAGCCTCTCCTAATATGATTTGATTTTCTAACCAGTTACGCCGTGGTGGGGTGTGATTAAAATCGAGGGCAACCCATTTGCTGTCGATATCGAGGAAACTGTAAAACAGAGAGAACGCATATGAATTGACATAAGCTGGATAAGCTTTTACAATACGGACTATAATCACCAGCGAAAGGAGGAAGCACCCTTTTCGAAATCACGGATGTTCTATAACGAATACAATCCACTGATATCTGAAAAAGAGGTGCTTTTTTATGTATGGAAAACTTCATAGCGCGTGCTTGCACGGCATTGATGGCGTTGTCATTCAGGTAGAGGTGGACCTTGCCAATGGTCTGCCGCAAACCGCCATTATCGGGCTGCCCGATTCCTCTATCCGGGAATCCGTGGAGCGGGTACGGGCAGCGATCAAAAACTGCGGATTTACCTACCCGCTTAAACGGGTAACCATCAATCTCGCCCCGGCAGATCTTCGCAAGGTGGGATCCTCCTTCGATCTGGCGATCGCTGTTGGCATATTGCTGACAAGCGAGCAATGGACCTTTACGGATGCAGGACGAATGCTAATCGTTGGCGAACTTGCACTGGATGGTGCGCTCAGACCCGTAACGGGTGTTCTGCCCATGGTGGAGCAAGCCAAAAAAGAGGGTTTTACTGGGGTTGTCCTGCCGCTCGAGAATGCTCCTGAAGCAGCATTAATTGGGGGAATCGAGGTTTACGGGCTGCAGCACCTGAAAGAGCTCGTTCAGGATGGGAATGATGCCAATGGAGCCATGGGAAATTTAATGGCTGCGGTTTCGCTGTCAAAGCTCCGCTATGATAAATCATCGCAGTCTGGTGGAACACAACATGAAAGCCCGCAGGACACACAGCTTGAAGATTATACAGATGTGATCGGACAGCAGCATATCAAGCGGGCCCTCACGATTGCTGCTGCCGGGATGCACAACATCTTGCTTATCGGCCCTCCCGGTACCGGAAAAACGATGCTAATGAAGCGTCTTCCCACCATCCTCCCGCCGCTGGCAGACCAAGAAGCGTTGACAACCACAAAAATATTCAGCGCTGCCGGCAAATTAAAATCGTCCGATGGCTTGATGACCAAACGCCCCTTCAGGTCTCCGCATCATACCATCTCGGCAGGCGGGCTCATCGGAGGCGGAACCATTCCGAAGCCGGGGGAGGTCAGCCTGGCCCACAAGGGCATTCTGTTCCTTGATGAACTCCCTGAGTTCTCCAGGCATGTGCTTGAGGTGCTGCGCCAGCCCCTGGAGGACCGCGAAGTAACCATCAGCCGGGCACGGGCGGTATTTACCTTCCCGGCGCATTTCATGCTGGCTTGTTCGATGAACCCTTGTCCGTGCGGTTATTACGGCAGCGATCATCCCCATCAGCGATGCACTTGCAGCGTTACTCGAATTGCTCAATACCGCGCTAAGATCTCGGGTCCCTTAATGGACCGGATCGACCTGCAGGTGGACGTGCCCAGGCCTAAGGAATGGCCGGGAAGCTCCACTCCTATATCCTCACAGCAAATGCGGGATCAAGTCTACGCGGCGCAAGCCATTCAGTTAGAGCGCTACCACAGACTTCCATTTTGCTGGAACAGTGAACTCTTTGGAAGCTTCCTGAGGAAACATGTGCTGCTGGACAAGGACTCGGCAGAGCTTCTGCAAGCGACAATCGACACACTTGGTCTTAGCATGCGCGCCTATGACAGGATTCTGAAGCTGGCTAGAACCATTGCAGACTTGGAAGCATCCCGAGAGATTCATAGCCGTCACGTTGCTGAAGCGATTCAATACCGGCAGCTGGATCGACAGCATATCGCGACCGAAGAAACATCCCGCTAAATGACAGCGATTGGAGTGAATACATCATGGAAGTCAGACCGATGGCCCCTGCTGATATGGATGATCTCATCCAAATCTGGCTTGATGCATCCAAGGAAGCCCATCATTTTGTCCCAGCCGAATATTGGGAGTCCCGGCAAGCGGAAATGCGGAATGTCTATCTCCCGATGTCAGAAACCTACTTGATTGAAGACGCAGGAGGCATCCAAGGGTTCGTCTCCATGGTTGAAAATGATCTTGCCGCATTATTTGTTAACACAGGCCAACAAAATCAGGGATACGGAAAAGCACTTCTTCACTGCGCCATGAACCTTAGAGATGTTTTGAAGCTTCGGGTGTATGAGAAGAACCAGAGGGCATTCCGCTTCTATATAAAAAACGGTTTTGAAGTTCTTGATGTTTCGGTGGACAGCGACACGGGGCAAAAAGAACAGGTCTTGATCTGGAGCAGCAACAAATAAAACCAAGGAGTGATACCATGACTACTTCTATTTTTCAGCATATTGACACTGTCTTTGTACCCACCCGGAATATGAAAGCTGCAAAGGAGTGGTACACAAATGTTTTGGGAGGCCGAGTCGGTTGGGAGAGCGAGCAAGGCGAATACCAATGCATCCTGTTCGGGCAGACATCCCTCACCCTGTTCTCTACAGAAGAGGGTAAGTATTTTGAGCCCCGTCACGCTATGTTTAATTTTTTTGTCTCCAATGCCGAGGAGGCTTATCAACACCTGAAGGACCATGGCGTACGCGTCGATACCATTCTGGAGTACGGCGCAACCTACTTTACCTTCTATGATCTGGATGACAACTGTCTGGAAGTCTGCCAATACTAATGGAAACTCACCGTTTAAGTAAAAGAAGGTGAAGGAGTTTATCACTCCGCCACCTTCTTTTTTTAATTCGTGTTATGCGGGGTAGCATTCACTTTCAATCTAAAATGCATTCTCGATATGCTCCATCGAGACAGCCGTCAGATCAGCGCCAAGAATTATCGAGATGACATCGAAGCGAACCGACCGTTCATGGTGACGTTTCTGATGCACGTACTGCTGTGCCGTATTCCGAACCTGCATCATTTTGCGGGCATTTACGGATTCCGAAGGCGTACCGAAGCTTGTCGTCCCGCTTCGGCTTCTTACTTCAATGATCACGAGGGTCGCCCCGATCTCGGCAACGATATCCAGTTCTCCAAAGCGGCAGCGCCAATTGCGGTCCAGTATGCGGTAACCTTTCTCAACCAAGGCTGCTGCCGCCAATTCCTCAGCAGCCGCACCTTTTTGCTTGCGGCTGTCTTTCTTCCCGAATCGAGAGGGCATTACGGCATCATTCCCTCCTGCTTCGCCTGACCATCCGCGCGATAAACGTATGTCAGCACTTCGGCTACGAGCTGATAAAGCTCTGCAGGGATCTGCTGGTCCAGGTCCAGCTTGGAGAGAATCTCCACCAATGCGGCGTCCTCCTGAACAGGAACCCCATGCTCTTTGGCTTTATCCAGAATAGATTCCGCCAGCTTGCCCTGTCCTTTGGCAACAACCATCGGCGCTTCACTCTCGCCAGGCGTATATTTAAGAGCAACGGCCTTTTTCATGGCCGTCATCGATCCTTGTTCTTGCTCTTGCTTGGTCATATCCGCATATCCACCCCTTTATAGGTCTGAGGGGCGTATTCTGCGGCCGTTCCCTGCACCGACATATCCGAAGACGGCTGTGGATCAACGGGCAGCGGTTCTGTTTTTACGCTTAACAACTGATAACCAATGGACGCAACAGCCGTCGCCAGCTCTTGCTTTTTTCCTTCAAACAGTTCCGCGGCAAAGCTCTGGTCATTCCGGAAGCTGAGGCTGACAATCCGGTCGACGACCTGCACATCAATGAGGGTCGGTCCCAGAAATCTCATATCCAGATCAAACAACAGCCGGCAGTTGGTGGCATCGAGCTCGCCTTTGCGCCCTCTGCGCGACTGAATATGTACGGAGGCGGTCTGTTCTCCGTCCGCGCCATGCAGAGGGATAAACATGGTAACCTGGGCGAACGGTGCTGTTCTATCCGTGTTCAGCAGGAGCTGCTGCCCCGTTAAATGCTGCACGATTTGCTGAGCGGCTTCCTTCAGTGCCGACGGTGTTTCCTGGCTGGACAGAACTTGAAGGAGCACCCCCTTCAAGGTGTCCTGAAGGGCTTGTGACGAGTCGCCTGCCTGCGTTGAGGCGATGACTGACTGCTGCTGCATGCCCTGGGCCATACTCTGCTGTGCAGAAGGCACAGAGGGTTGTGCCACGCCCGGCTGATTCGTTGTGCCCGCTTGGGCAACCGGAGCTTGATGATTTATGCTTGCTGCGTTACCAGTCGTAACAGGGGCGCTCGCTACGGCCCCTGAGCCGGTACCGGCAGCATTGGCGGCTGGCGGCTGGGAAGCGGCGACTCCCCCAGCTGCCGCCTGCTGCTGTGCCGCAGCAGGCGGCGATAAAGCAGCACCCGCTGTCGATGGAGCGGGTGCTGGAGCAGGAGCAGGTGCGGGCACTACCGCACTCGCTCCTGCCGCGCCGCCGGCGGGCAGCGCGGTCGCCTGCTGCCCGCCCGGCAAAGCGGCGCTACCCGTGCGCGCCGCTTCACCCGCGGGGCCGCTGACGGCCCCGCGCAGGCTTTGCTGCTCGTGCTCTGCACCGAGCAGCTTCAAGAGCCGCCCCACCCACGGCTCCGCGCCAGGGGTGGGCGGCTTGGGCGAAGGGCCTGCGGCCCCTTCGCCCGGGGCTGCCGCCGGCCCAGCGGGCACGGCGGCTTGTCCGGCGGCAGGCGTTGCCGTGCCGCCGCCAGCCCATGGCTGCGCGAGCTCGCCGCGCAGCTGCTGCAGCAGGCCTTGCAGCTTGGTCAGCAGTGCCTGCTGCTGACCTGTCGCGGCCTGCGCTGCGCTGCCAGCGCCTCCTGCTGGAGGGCTGGCCTGCTGCGGTACGGTTTCAGCTGCTGCGCCGCTCGCAGCACCGGCTAGAGGAGAAGATGCAGGCACGGCGCCTTTCCCCCCATCTCCAGCAGGCACGGCGCCGACACTTATAACAGACGCCAGCTGCTGCTCAAGAGACTGCAGTAATTGATGGAGCTGAGGTCCGAATACTGCCTGATGCAGCCCCTTCACACTTTCGGGAGTAATCGGCAGTCCGCGATGAAACGCGATAGCAGCCGACTCCGCCCATTCTGCAGCAGGAACCATTGGTGGTTTCACAGCCAACGCCTCACGAAACATAGCTATATTTTCCTTCGTTAACGGAACTCCTGCCGTCTGCATGCCCTTAATCATTTCCCGGTTTTCCTTCGTATCCGGGAGACCGGCAAAGTCCAGCACCTCCGCCATGGAGGATGGGGACAACGGCTGGCCCGGCGTTGGACTAAGCGGCTTGAGTACGGCTGGCCCTCCCTCTCCCGGCGGCTGAACCTGCAGAAGCGCGGTTTCTCCGGCTCGGAGCGGCGTTTCCAGTTTTGCCTTCACTTGAACGCCCTGGATCTGCACTAACGCTTCCTGCCCATCTTCCGATACGTTCATAACCACACCGCGAACGACCTGACCCGGCTTTAATTCCAACGTCTTGGCGTCTCCCGGCTTTTGCTCTCCCAGGAGTCCGCGAATCAACGATCCGATGTTCACGATTTATCCTCCCACGCCTTCTATTTACCTTATATATCGGCAGCAGCCCGCCTTTTGACGAGGGCGGGCTGCATCGAATTCTAGAATAAGGACAATTGCTCAATCTCCATGTTTTTCAAAAAACTTCTCCGGTGCATGGACGTAGGTCCGTGCAATTGCAGCTGTTCCCGGTGAAATTTGGTTGCGTAGCCTTTATGTACTGCAATTCCGTATTCCGGATATCGCGCCTCCCATTCCCTTTCACACAATCTGTCACGGGTGACCTTCGCAATAATGGAAGCCGCGGCAATGGACTGGCTGTTGGCATCGCCTTTGATAATCGCACGCTGCGGGATATCGCAAGCCACCTTCTCAGCATCAACAAGCAGAAATTGAGGGGTGACCGCCAATTGCTCAACAGCCATCTTCATCGCAAGCCTTGCCGCTTGTTTAATGTTGATCCTGTCGATCGTTTCCGCATCCACCAACCCCACACCGACAGCGAGCGCATCTTCCATGATGAGATCATAGAGTGTCTCCCGCTTCTTGGCACTGAGTTTCTTCGAATCATCAATCCCTTCGATTACTAACCCTTCCGGTAAAATAACCGCCGCCGCAACCACATCTCCGAACAAACAGCCCCGGCCAACTTCGTCAATGCCTGCAATATGTATATAATGATTCCAATAGTCACGCTCGTACATTAATAAATCCGTCATAGGTTTAACCCCTTTGGTTCCAAATTACCGCTTGTTTCAAGTCCGTACATACGGTCTGTCAACTACACTCTCAATCTAGTAACTCTTCTAGATTATCACACAAGACACAGGGCGTCACCCTTTCGCAGCAAACGCCGATTCCAGAACAGGTAGGATCATACCATTTCAACAAAAAGAGCTGCCATCACCGGCAGCTCTTACCTTGTCTTACATTCACTTTTTTATCACGTGCCAAAAACAAAACTTTTATGCTGTATCATCCTCATGGCGGACATGAGCAGAGATGTATCGCATTATCCCAAGCTAATCAATAAGGGGACTCCATGGAATAGCGGCCTAGCTTGCCTGCACGGAGCTCACGCAGGAATATGCTCGAGGCTTTTTCCAGATCGACTCTGCCGCCGCTTACGATACAGCCGCGTTTTCTTCCGACCGCTTCCATGACGGCAACGATTTCATCCGGATTGTCCAGATCCGTCGGACGTTCCTTGAGATCAAATCGCTCACTCATCGTCTCCCAATAATAGTTGGAGAAATATTTGATCGCAAAATACGCAATATCCTCTACGTTCAATATTTCTTCCTTGATCGCGCCAGTTACCGCAAGTCGGTACCCTACATTCTGATCCTCAAACTTCGGCCACAAGATACCTGGTGTATCCAGCAGCTCCATCTCCCCGCCGGCAACCTTAATCCACTGCTGCCCTTTCGTTACACCTGGACGATCCCCCGTCTCCGCGATGTTACGGCCAGCAAGCCGGTTAATCAGAGTGGACTTGCCCACATTCGGTATACCTACAATCAACACACGCATCGCACGCGGATTCATTCCCTTGGCGATTTGTTTGTCGATTTTTTCCTTCAACAGCAATTTAATCTGGTTGGGAATATCCTTGATGCCTGTTCCTGTTGATGCATCTACAGGAAAGGCCGTTAGGCTATTTTCTTTAAAATAAGCCTGCCATTGCCTTGTAACCTCAGGATCGGCCAAATCGGCTTTATTCATGATGATCAGCCGCGGCTTGCCCTGCAAAATCTCGTCAATCATCGGATTTCGGCTTGAGAGCGGAAGCCTCGCATCGATCAGCTCAATTACAGCATCGATCAGCTTCAGCTTCTCCTGAATTTGGCGGCGCGCTTTGGTCATATGTCCAGGAAACCATTGTATTGTCAAACGTCGTCACCTCTACTTTGCTCTGCAAACTTTCATCGTTCTATAGCGTCGTGGCTAATGGTTGATGAGCCCTACGTCTTTAATCGGCCAGAAAATCAAGTCTGCTCGACCGATAATATCCCCCAAAGGAACATATCCTATCATTCGGCTGTCTGTGCTGTTGGAACGGTTATCCCCCATCACAAACACATGGCCTTCTGGAACAACGCCTTCCGGAACAAAAGAGTTCGGAAAATCTGTGTTATTGTATAATCTGTCCTCAGCATGGGCCTTATCAATTGCTTCCTGTATGTAGGTTTCATTCACAGGCTCTCCGTTGACAAGCACTTTATCGCCTTCAACTTTAACCGTATCACCAGCAACAGCGATCACGCGTTTAATGAAATCCCTACCCTCATCAGGAACATGGAATACGATGACTTCTCCACGCTCTGGCTTGCGGATATCATATAGAATCTCGTTAACAATCAACTTTTGATTGGATACAAAATTAGGTTCCATAGACGGACCTTGCACAATAAACGGTTTAAAGAGAAGCCAGCGAATGAGAACGACGAGAACCAGAGCAATAAGAAGAGCCTTTAGCCATTCTACCAGCTCGTTTTTGGCCTTCTTGGCCGGTTTCCCCACGTTTGTGTCCAATGCCTCATGTTGTTGATCTTTCTCCATAACCCACCGTCCTTCTCTATAGATCGCTTTCCATAATAGCGATTTTTGGATATACAAAAGGGGCTTGTATATACGCACAAGCCCCTTTTTACCGCCTTGTAATTAACGACGAATTTCTTTAATTCTCGCTGCTTTACCGCGCAGTTCACGAAGATAATAAAGCTTCGCACGACGCACTTTACCACGGCGAGCCACTTCGATTTTATCGATTTTAGGCGAGTTGATTGGGAAAGTTCTTTCCACACCAACACCGTAAGAAATTTTACGAACGGTAAAAGTCTCACTGATTCCGCCACCGCGACGTTTAATTACAACACCTTCGAACAACTGGATACGCTCACGAGTTCCCTCGATAACCTTTACGTGTACTTTCAAAGTATCACCAGGACGAAAGCTCGGAATATCCTTGCGAAGTTGTTCTTCAGTAATCGCTTGAACGATATTCATCATCTATGACTCCCTCCTCTCACACAGGCGTTCTTGCATCTTCCGGAAATTCTATGTATTTCCTTCATTATCCGCAGCGGACCACCGTATTCACAACAAAAGAAATAGTATCACATTTTGCGGTTAGAATCAAGTATTTCATCTTTACACCCATCCAGATGATCCATAATTATAGTACACTCACCTTTAAAAAACCACTTTTGGCATGTAAGATAACATGTCAAAAGTGGTTAGACTAAGATTAATTTACGGATTCTTTCGAATCGCTTGCCTCTTTATGGCGCTTGCCGTAATATTCCAGAATATCATCGACGGTTTGAAAGGATACTTCTGTATGATCTTTTTCCATTTGATTGTTATACGTTACATTATTATCTGACACGATTAAGGGCCTCCTCAACAATGCTTATGTCTTGTTTCCAATAATGTATTAACCACAAACATTTCGGCTGTAACATGTAAAATCTTGCAGCTGTTCTTATTTTAATAACCCATTCTGGTGATATTGAGCCTGGCGGCGGTCTGTGTAGATGTAACGGTTTGGGTCTGTGCAGACAAATTATATAGCTGTACGGTATCGCCAACCTTCATGTTGATAACGGCAGAGCCGGATACCCGATCGTCATTTGCACTAGATGCCATGTTGGCCGGAGAAGTCGTATTGCTATTAACCACAATTCCGAAGATGCCTGGTGAATTTTGCTGGTTGGAAAGTGCAACTTGCCAGTTGATGAAATAAAAACCTGCGGTGTTGATCGCGAGTGTCGTGGTTCCATTAAAAGTCACGCCTTGCAGTTCATTTTGCGAGAAGATGATGGGCGACATCGCTGGAACCGATTGGGTCCTTCCCGCCGCGTTATAAAGTACAGCTCCCCCAACCCATGGCCCGGCCCCCGTTGAACCAGCAGCATCGGTTACTTCAGACGCTCCTGCGGCTCCTGCTGTTCCCGTACGGCGAATTACCGCTGTAACCTCAACTCCGCCCGTTGGCCCCGTAGAACCGATTACTCCAGTCACTCCTGTGGTGTCTATTGGGCCTGTTAACCCCGTGATGGTTACTGCACCTGTCACTCCTGCGGCTCCTGTAACACCCGTAAATCCTATGGAGACAGTTGTTCCCGCCATGCCTGCTGGACTTGCCGCTTCGGTTGCGGTTGCTTCAGCTGAACCCGCGATTCCTGCTTCGCCCGTAGTTCCCGTAACCCCAACCACACGCGCTGCTCCGCTTGGAACGGTTACTGCCCTTCCACTTACAGCACCCTTCGGTCTCGTCATCCCAGTTCCCCCGGTGGTACCCGTAACTCCATTACATCCGGGCGCTCCCAATAGACCTCTATCACCCGTGACCCCAACTACACCTGTTGGCGCGGTCGGACCCGCTGTTCTAGCTGTGCCTGCTGGACTTGCCGCTCCCATTCTACCTGTCGGCCCTCTCGATCCCTTAAGGCTCGCTCTGCCTGTCGCTCCGATGGATCCAAACGCTACTGTTGCTCCCGTATTTCCTGTCGCCCCGGTTGAACCTCTTACTCCTGTAATTCCAGTAATGCCCCCCGGAGTCATTACTCTTGCAGTACCTGTAGCCCGATTCTTTCCCGTCGCACCTGCAGCCACCGTCAGGCCCGTTAGTCCCGCGACCCTGATTCGACCTGATTCCAAGGAATCTCCTGCTTCAGCAGTTTCTCTTGAGCTTGGAGAACCGTGTCCTTGAGCGGTTTTAGCTTCTACATGATGCTGAACATGATCAGCACTGGAGTTCTTTAAGATAGACAATAATGAATGCAATGCAGCTTCCCGGACCGCTTTCGGAAGGTTCAGACCCGAAACAACACCTGACAGGGCATTGGTATAGTTGGCCAGTTGAACGCTCAAGTCACCTGAAGATGCACCGTTCCCCAAGAGCCTATCCATTCCTTCTGTAAGAGCTTGCATCCCGTCAAGCTCCTGCTTCGAAACACCCAATACACTGCTCTGCTGATGGATACCTTGAAGAACATCTCCAAGGCGCTGTCTGGATCGTTCACCCGGGTTCTTGACAGCATCCATAACATATCGCGGCAAATTGATCACCAGATTTGCTAACGGAATCGGATCAGAACGCTGTGCCGGATCATTCATCACGGTTTGAATGCCATTCTGAACTTCCGCAAGCACTGGATTAATGACACTGCCTACGCCAATGCGTTCCCCAAACGTTTGCAGCAAGGTTACGACCCCATTCAGTCTTGAGGCAATATTCTGCAGGTTATCTGCATTCGGAATCGTCACAACTTGCTGGACCGCTTCCTTCATACTGCGGTGTTCTCTTTGTGCAAACCTCATGTCGGACACCAGCTCGTTCAGACTCTGTAATTGTATTTTGATTCGAGTGAAGTTATCATTCTCTGGCAACTCCACAAATGCACTTGTCAGCGAAGCCAATTGGGAAATCAGCGCAACAAACCTCGCGGCTTCGGTCCTCCTCACTCGCATTCGTCCAGAAGCCAGCCCACGAATCACGGCTTTATTGCCCTTACGCCTCCTCTTCTCTTGCATCTAACCTACTCACCCCTAACAATTCTCATTCATCCGCAAACGCCTATGTAGGCACATTATTCAATGGATATGGATTATGTTCTCGTCAGCCTCTCTTATTATTGTTATTGATTTCGGCAGTAATCTATACGAAAAAAAGGAAAGATCGGCATACGCAGATCTTTCCTTTGTCTATGGCATTCATTATAAACGTTCCGATTCTTGCTGAAGCTTTGCGATATAAATCCGATCCTGTTTGGACAATTCCAGCTTGTCCAACAATTCAGGTCGACGCTCCCAAGTCCGTCTGAGCGCTTGTTCACGGCGCCACACTTCGATGTTCGCGTGATGTCCGCTGAGCAGAATATCCGGCACCTTCCATCCCCTGAATTCAGCCGGACGGGTATAGTGAGGGTATTCCAGCAGCCCTGTACTGAATGAATCCGTCACCGCCGATGTCTCATTGCCAAGAACACCCGGCAGCAATCGAACCACGGAGTCAATAACAACCATTGCGGGCAGCTCTCCGCCTGTAAGCACATAATCCCCGATGGATAATTCATCAGTAACCAAATACTCGCGGATGCGTTCATCATAGCCCTCGTAATGACCGCATATGAACACGAGATGCTCTTCCTGAGACAGTTCTTCCGCTTTCTTCTGTGTAAACGTCTCGCCTTGCGGGCACATCAGAATAACGCGTGGAGGCTTAACGCCTTCTGATGATTCCGATGAGCCCTCCGCCAGCCCAGCCTCTTCCTCGTTGTTCGAAATCTGATCATAAGAACGTGGAGTTAGAATATCCTCCACTGCGGCAAATATCGGATCCGGCTTCAACACCATCCCGCCCCCACCGCCATATGGCGTATCATCCACCTGACTATGCTTGTTTCCGGCGTACTGGCGGAAGTTGATAGCATTTAAATGCACAATTTGTTTCTCGGCCGCTTTACCTAAAATGCTCGAATGGAACACACCGTCGAACATTTCCGGGAACAGCGTCAGCACATCAATCCGCATGGACTATAACAACCCTTCCATAAGATGCACGCGGACAAGCTTGGCTTCCTTATCTACGTCAAGAACGACATCCGGGATGGCTGGCAGCAGAACTTCCTTGCCTTGAGGGGTCTTCACAACCCATACATCATTAGCTCCGGGCGTTAAAATTTCTGAAATCGTGCCAAGCTCCTCTGCCGGTTCATCATCTGTCAGCACCTTGCAGCCAATGATCTCATGGAAGTAATACTCGTTGTCCGGAAGCTCCTCCTGAAGGTCCGCTTTGATCTTCAGCAGAGAGCCTTTATACTTCTCAGCATCGTTAATTCCATGCAGCTCTTTGAATTTAAGGACATACATATTTTTATGAAAACGGGATGTATCCACCGTTGCTTCAATCATGCTCCCTTTGTCCGGGACAATAAACAGCTTGCTCTTAACAGCAAATCGCTGGTCAGCAAAATCCGTATGCGGCATCACTTTGACTTCTCCGCGGATTCCATGCGTATTCACGATTTTGCCTACGGTAAACAACTTTTCAGACATGGTCTTCCTCCTGCATCACTTAATGAACGTTCGCTCATGTATGACCGACTGATTTCTTCAGCATGTACGAAAAAGGGCTAGGACATGCATCCTAACCCCCTTTCGTATATTTTAAGAAATGATATCAACGGTCACCCGTTTATCCATTTTAACTGCCGCCGATGTTACGACTGTACGCAATGATTTGGCGATACGCCCCTGTTTGCCTATGACCTTCCCGACATCGTCAGGATGCACGTACAGTTCATATACAATCAAGTGCTCCTTCTCAACGGTCTTCACAGTCACATCTTCTGGATGATCCACTAAAGCCTTAGCAATAACGCGAACTAATTCTTCCATAGATAACCCTCGCGATCAGTCTTATTTCTGATGCTTCAGCTCATGAAACTTCTTCATTACGCCCGCTTTGCTCAGCAAGTTGCGAACAGTATCAGATGCTTGCGCACCATTTTGAAGCCAGTTCAGTGCTTTCTCTTCATCGATCTTAACTTCAGCCGGTTGAGCAACCGGATTGTAATAACCGATTTCCTCGATAAAGCGGCCGTCACGTGGGGAACGGGAATCAGAAACCACCACGCGGTAGAAAGGAGCCTTGTGAGCACCCATGCGTTTCAGACGAATACGTACTGCCATTTTGAAAATTCACCTCCTTCAAAAAATGTCCATGCTTTATGTCCAAACTTAACGGAATGGGAACTTCATGCCTTTTCCACCAGTCAAGCCTTTTAACTGTTTCATTGCTTTATTTTTACCGCCTTTGGGACCCATCATATCCGAGAATTGTTTCATGACGCGGCGCATTTCATCAAACTGCTTGATCAGCCGGTTCACTTCAGCCAGCGAGGTTCCGCTGCCGGCCGCAATCCGTTTGCGGCGGTTGTGATTGATAATATCAGGCTGCTGCTTCTCCGCTGTAGTCATGGAGTGGACAATGGCCTCAATGCGTCCCATCTGCTTCTCGTCAACTTTGAGATCCTTGGTCTGCTTCATCTTGCCCATGCCGGGAATCATATCCATCAGCTGATCCAACGGACCGAGCTTCTTCACTTGGTCCATCTGTTCCAGGAAATCCTCAAACGTAAATTCAGCATTACGCATTTTACGTTCCATTTCCTTGGCTTTGTCTGCATCAATATTCGATTGGGCTTTCTCAATAAGGGACAGCATATCGCCCATACCGAGAATCCGGGATGCCATCCGTTCCGGATGGAACGGCTCCAGGGCATCAATCTTCTCACCCAGCGCCGCAAACTTAATCGGGCATCCGGTAACAGCTTTAACCGAAAGGGCAGCACCGCCTCGGGTATCACCGTCCAGCTTGGTCAATACAACGCCTGTAAGCGTCAATTGCAGATTGAAGCTTTCCGCAACATTCACCGCATCCTGACCTGTCATCGCATCAACAACAAGCAGCACTTCATCGGGATTTACAACACTGTGAATTTGCTTCAGTTCTTCCATCAGTTCTTCATCGACATGCAAACGGCCCGCAGTATCGATAATAACATAATCGTGACCGTTATCCTTGGCATGCTGCAAGCCTTGCTTCGCAATCTCAACCGGGCTTGTCTTGTCTCCAAGAGAGAATACAGGCACATTAATCTGTTCTCCAAGGACCTCAAGCTGTTTGATCGCTGCCGGACGATAAATGTCACCGGCTACGAGCAGCGGTCGGCTGTTCTGCTTCTGCAGCAGCTTGGCCAGCTTACCGGATGTCGTCGTCTTACCTGCACCTTGCAGACCGGCCATCATAATGACCGTAGGCGGTTTATTGCTCTTAACCAGTTTGGCCTGGCTGCCACCCATCAGCTCCGTCATTTCTTTATTAACGATGTCGATGATCACCATGCCGGGCGTAAAGCTGTCCATCACTTCCTTGCCGATGGCCTTCTCTTTCACTTTGGATACAAAATCCTTAACCACTTTGAAGTTAACGTCGGCTTCAAGAAGCGCGAGTCTTACTTCACGCATGGCGGCTGTTACATCTTCTTCGGACACCTTGCCTTTACCACGAAGCTTGCTGAACACATTCTGTAGTCTGCTGGTCAATCCTTCAAAAGCCATATCCGCCACCTCCGTTCATACTTAATCCCATACCTTTAATCGTTCAACCATATCGGTCATTACATTCTTATCATGTTCATCCAGGTCGCTAATCTCCACCCATTTCCGAAACTTATCCAGCTCACGGACACGCGTTTCATGCTTGCTCAGCAGCCCAAGCTTCTCTTCGTAAGACTCAAGCACCTGCTCTGCACGCTTAATATGTTCATAGACGGCCTGACGACTAATCTCAAATTCACCAGCGATTTCTCCCAAGGAAAAATCGTCATGGAAATAATATTTCAAAAAGGTCTGCTGCTTCTCTGTCAGCAGCTGCTCATAAAAATCGAACAGCAGATTGATCCGGTTCGTCTTCTCGAGCCGATTCTCCTGACTCATTTAAGGGCACCCCCCTCGTCAAGGAAAAACACTTTACAGTTCGCTTAACGAACCTTATCATACATAAAACAAAGAAGGATGTCAAGCAATTTCCCTTGTCATCCTTCTTCATGTGCAGCAAGCCTTTTTCCTACCCTGTTTACCCGACAGGAAGAAGGTAGATCAGTATCGCAAAAAAGTGAAGAATCGATCCCGCAAGTACAAACAAATGCCAGATCGCATGATGGTACGGGAAGCCCCGCCATACGTAAAAGATGGTGCCTAGGGTGTACAGCACGCCGCCAAGAGCGAGCAAATTCATACCCTGCGGTGCCACAACCGCGGTTAAAGGGTTCCAGGCAATAACGATCAGCCAGCCCATCGCAATGTAGAATATCGTGGAGAGAAACAGAAACTTCTTCACGAAAAAGGCTTTGAAGATGACGCCGAACAGTGCTACTCCCCAGACGATTCCGAAGAGGCTCCATCCAAGCGTTCCACGAATAGCCACCAGCAGGAAGGGAGTGTACGTTCCTGCGATAAACAAGTAAATGGAGGAATGATCCATAAACTCAAAGAAATCCTTGGCTTTACCGTCCCTCAAGCCGTGAACCAGCGTTGAACTCAAATACAGCAGCAGCATCGTCGAGCCGTAGATCGTAAAGCTGACAATATGCCATGCAGTGCCCTTCAAACTTGAAAATACAATCAACAGCACCAGCGCAGCAACACTTAGCGCCGCTCCTATGCCATGTGTTATTGCATTCGCTATCTCTTCTCGGCGTGGATAAGTGTAAGTATTGGCCATAACAGGTATCCTTTCGCTTGAAATCTTATACTTCATTATAAGCCCTGCCAGCATACAAAATCCAGCAAGCATCCAGATCAACGCCCTTTTGAACGGAAAAATTGCAAAATGGCGTTGACGATTTGACGCGAGGCAGTGCCATCACCAAAGGGATTGCTGGCTCTTGCCATGTTGCGGTAGGTCTCCTCATCCGTTAACAGCTTCTCTATTCCTGCCACTACCTCATCGCAATTCGTGCCAACACACTTTAAGGTGCCCGCTGTAACCCCTTCAGGACGCTCTGTCTTGTCTCTCAATACCAGAACCGGTTTCCCCAGCGACGGCGCTTCCTCCTGAATACCCCCGGAATCCGTCAAGACGAGATATGCGCGCTGCATGATATGGTGAAGATCAACAACATCCAGCGGTCCTGTCAGATGAATTCGCTCATGTCCCTCCAGAGCTTGCGCTACCGCCTGCTGCAGAACGGGGTTCGGATGAACCGGATACACCACTTCGACATCCGGGTGGTTCTGGACGGTTCGCTTTACAGCCTCAAGCACGCCCTTCATAGGTTCACCCCAATTCTCCCGGCGATGCATCGTCATGAGAATTAAGCGGGCATTTTCCCGTAACTTGCTCTGTATAGGGTGCTCAAAGGGAGCCTGCAGCGTCCATTTCATGGCATCGATCCCCGTATTCCCCGTTACATACACATGATCCGTACGATGCTCGGCTCTGAGATTGGAAGCTGACAGCGCTGTAGGAGCGAAATGCATATCGGCTATTCGGCCAATCCATTCCCGGTTCATCTCCTCCGGAAATGGCGCGTATTTGTCATAGGTCCGCAATCCCGCCTCCACATGCCCAACCGGCACTTTCGCATAATAGGCCGCCAAGGCGCCTATGAATGCCGTTGTTGTATCCCCGTGAACCAGGACCAGATCGTACCTTTTCGCCTGGAATACATTTTCCATCCCTTTTAACAGGTCGGCACTCAGGCTGTACAGCGACTGTCCTTCCTTCATCATATTTAAATCCATATGTGCCTCGATCTCAAAAAATTGGAGAACCTGATCCAGCATTTCCCGATGCTGGGCGGTGACACAGACGATTGGGGTCAATCCCGGAGTACGTTCCAATTCCTTGACCAACGGTGCCATTTTGATCGCTTCTGGACGCGTTCCGAAGATAACAAGAACATTTTTTTGATCCACGAATCTTCACACTCCCCCTCGCTTTCATATGAAAAGATATATCTGGGATGACATATCTTAAGCATTATATGGAAATTTGATAGATTCGTTCTGGTCATACGCACGCTTGAGAAAAACCAACCATTTTTCAATCACTCGGCTCATTCGTCCAATTCTATGAAGCTAGCATTGCATATATTATTGCGAGAACAAAGAAAGGAGGAAACCTCTTGGCTGTCATCATTTATCCCAGAACGATGAACTGGTCGTACATGAAACAGAGACCGCAGCAGCTAATGACACAATTGGGCTCGCTTGGTCATCAGGTTTTCTTCGAAAACCTGGCACCGCTGGATAAGGAGTTTAAAGAGATTGAACCGAATGTGTATCTGTTTACGGATACCAAGGCATTTCTGCACAAAAAGCTGCCTGCATTGCGAAAGGAGCATCCCGTTGCCGTCTGGACGACCTGGTCCAAGCTCCGGACGCGCATTTCCACGCTCTTTGACCCTGATATTACAATCTACGACTGCTGTGATGAATTTCCGCATTGGGCTAAATATGAACCCAAAATGATTGACGAGGCGGATCATGTCGTATGTACGGCAGAGGTCATTCGCACCCGATTGTCACTGGCATACCCCGACAAACCACTGACCTTGATTCCGAATGGCGCTGATGCTTCGTTTTTTCATATTCCATCCAGTGATAGACCCGCTGATCTGCCTCCGGGTCCTGTTGTTGCTTATATCGGTGCTTGGGCCTATTGGGTAGATCATGAACTGTTCGCTAAAGCCGCCATTCAATTTCCGAACGTCCAGTTTGTATCCATTGGAGCTCCTTACGGCAGCTCAGGCGACTATTCGAAGCTGCCTAACGTGCATATACTCGGGGAAAAGCCGCACCACGAGCTCAAGTGTTACCTCACTCATATCGACGTTGCGTTGATTCCATTCCAATACCATCCGATTACGCTCGCAACCAATCCCGTTAAAGCCTATGAATACTTGGCATCGGGTGTCCGGGTGCTATCAACGGCCTTGCCGGAATGCATCGCCATGGAGCCGCATGTAACCACTGCGACAACCCATGACGATTTCCTTGTTAAGCTGGCCTCCATGCTTCATCACCCTGACACTGCAGAGCATAAGCTGGCCCGGATTGCGTACGCCCGAGAGAACCGCTGGATTGAGCGCGGACTGAAAGCCGATCAGGTCATCCGGCTAGTCCTCCATGATAAAGGCTTGACATCGAATTGATCCCGTACAACTTACTTCGCACGCAAGCATTAGGCTATGGATTGACCAATACGTCAGCGTACCGCGATCGTATCCTTCAGGAAGTCACACATGCGGACAGAGAATGGGTTCTCTGGAGCCTCAGCAGGTCTTTTCCCATGAGAAGAACACTCATTTCCTTCCCTATGCCTGCACATATCCCGGACGCTGTAGTCTGTATATGTGTTCATGGTGTTCCTCTCTATTGGAAAAAAACCTGGCTGCTCGCAAGGCTCACCCATTGGAACGCCAGGCTCCCCGCTGCCCGATTTCTGCCTTATGATCTGCTGCCAACGGACTCAAGACTTGTTCTGCATCTGGATGCATCACAGAACGATTCGTTTCAAAAGGAACTGCCGTATATTCTCCCGATACTTGCATCCACACAGATGCAAGAGAAACATACTGGAGACAAAGGGGACTTATCTCCTGTGGTCCCTGCTCAACCTGCAGTTTCCATATTGATGAGCATTCATAATATGAAAGACACTCTGGGCTGGAGCATCCGTTCTGTGCTGGCACAAACCAACGAAAACTGGGAGCTGCTGATTGGGGATGACGGCTCTGGGGACGAGAGTCTTGAGGAAGCCTGCGCTTATCAAGACAGCAGAATACGTGTTCTTTCGCAAGCGCGTAACCGCGGGAAAGCCTTGATGATGAACCGGCTGCTCTTTGAAGCACGGGGGCGTTACATTCTGGAACTGGATGGGGATGACTGGCTGGCACCGAACGCAGTAGCACTCCTGACCGAAGCGCTTGACCTGAATCCGGATGGCGGTATCGCCACGGGATGGTATGGCTGCTGGGAACGAACCAGGCAGTTCGGTCCGCTGTGGAGAAGAGATGTGGACTCCGGCAGGCTTCATTCAGAATCATCCGCTCCGTTGCCCAATCCATCGAATGACCGCAGTCACCCGATCGTGCCCAGAATGTATCGCAAATCTTCTCTGATCGCCATCGGCGGCTGGTGGAATCGTGAGGATCGCCTCGGACGTATCTTCGAAGATATGGACGTTACCTCCCGTCTCCTGAAACACAGCTCTCTAGCTCATGTCACGGCTGTCCTCTATCATCGTGTCATCGACGGCACCAGTATCAGCCAACGTAATCGTAATCTGTTCAAAAGCTGGAATCAGCAGTCAGACAAGATCTAGAACGCATTCGCAAAGGAGGTGAACGTAATGCATATTGCCGCTTCCGGATACTATGGCATGGGAAACTTCGGAGATGACTTGTTTCTTCACACCCTTAGGCAAGTATTCCACGAACATCACGTCTACCCTTGGAACTCCCGCTTGGATCCGCGCCGAACGGATGCTTTCATTATCGGAGGAGGCGATTTAATCACACCCTACTCGTTCAACCGTTATTACTTCCCGCCACAATTAAACGGACAGCCCACATGGGTGTATGGCGTAGGTATCGTTGATGCCTACCCCGAACACACTTGGCCCGAAGAGCAGGTAGCCGCGTATCGCGACATGATTTCCAAAGCGAACCGGGCCGTCTTCCGGGATGAACGTTCCTCGGCTATAGCCAAGCGGGCGCGATTTCATCCTAACGTGGAGACGGCTCCTGACATGGTGTTCGGCTATCGTCAGCCCGACATCCCGGTACAGCGATTTTCCAGACGTCCAACCATTGGGGTTGTTGTATTCGCCTATGAATCATTCCCTATGGACAATATGACAAAACTTCTGGGACATCTTACGGCAAAAGACTACCATGTCGTGCTTATACCGGTCATTCATCATCCGGGGAATGCGTACTCGGACTACAACACCTGTTTACAACTGCAGCGAAACATCAAGGAATGCACGCCTGCAGCTTCCGTTGAAACACTGCCGTTTCTTATGGACATTGAGCTGACTTACCGTTTCATTCAATCCGTTGACTATTTAATCTCCTTCAAACTTCATCCGTCGCTGGCCGCCTTGCGTGGGGGTAAGCCTGTACTGGCGCTCAGCACCATGAGCAAAGTGCATAGCCTCCTAAGCTCCTTTGGTCTAGGTCAGTATTTTACCGACTATCGTCAACCGCTTGAGGCCCTGATCGATAAAACCGAAACCTTCCTTAAGTACGGTCCTGGTCATGTGCAGCAAGTTATGCCTATGATCCGGGCAGCAGAGAACGAAAGCACGGCCTCGCTTCAGGATTTAAAGAATCATATTGAAGGGCACACCCGATGGTAATACAGAAAGGAGAATGACTATGTGTTGCTTCCTGTTCTGCAGACGACTTGCTGCACGAGTAAAGATGTTAACACGGCAAGTTGAGTTTCTAAGCCAGCAGACCGGACAATTGACCGAACGCGTAGAGTCACTGGAGAGTCAGGTGCTCACGGGCTTAACCATCATTCCGGAACTGATTCACTATTTCGAAGTCCGCACAGGGCAGCAAGTACGGGTCAGCACCACCTTTGTCACCTTGGAAGGCGTTGTTCTTGCAACTGCCGAGGACGGGGTACAGCTCCGTGAAGCTTCCGGAGATCTTGTGCTGATTCCATTCGCGAATATTACTTCCGTTCAATAAATCCCCTCAATGGCTGCTGATCTTCCGTTTCAAACTTTCATTACAGCAAGGAGGGAATTTCGATATGCGCTACGTGGATTGGCTGCAAGGATTTATCGGATCCGAAACCGAAGTAACGGTGTCGGGAGATGTGATCATTGGCACCCTGACCGAAGTGGGAGAAGGGACCATCTCTTTAAAAATCCCGCCCATCATCTATGGCCCGCCAACCGATACAGCTATCATCCCGCTTCGTGCGATTGAATTCGTTCGAATCGTCTCTTCTTAATCACATCCGGTTATCACTCGAATCGAACATGAAAAAGGACCGAAAGTACAACTTTCGGTCCTTTTGTGTTTGATTTAACTTCAGAAGCGTCTAATCTTCTTGTTCTGCTTCATTCTCTTCTTCCTTAATCAATCCGGCAAACAAGGCATGGACAAATTGCTCCGAATCAAAAGTCTGGAGATCCCCCATCTTCTCTCCAAGCCCTACCAGCTTCACTGGCAAATTCAACTCTTGACGAATCGCAATGACAATTCCGCCTTTAGCCGTACCATCCAGCTTGGTTAATACAAGCCCGGTCACGCCGCTCTTCTCACCGAACAGTTTGGCCTGACTTAGCGCATTCTGACCTGTTGTAGCATCGAGTACCATCAATACCTCATGCGGCGCACTTGGGATTTCGCGTTGAATGACACGGAATATCTTATTCAGCTCTTCCATCAGATTCGTTTTGTTCTGAAGACGCCCCGCGGTATCACAGATCAGAATATCTGCCTGCCGCTGCTTGGCTGCTTGAACCGCGTCGAACATGACCGCTGCCGGATCAGAGCCCGGCTGCTGCTTAATGACCTCCACGCCAACCCGTTCGCCCCATACTTCGAGCTGTTCAATAGCACCTGCGCGGAACGTATCGCCCGCTGCAAGCAGAACTTTTTTGCCCTCCTGCTTGTAACGGTGCGCAAGCTTACCAATTGTAGTTGTCTTACCAACTCCGTTTACGCCAACAAAGAGAATGACCGTAATTCCATCCGGATTCTCGCGCAGTTCATTGCTGCTGTCATCACGAAGGAGACCCATCAGTTTCTCGGACAATACCGGCTGCAAATCGGCAGCATCCTCGATCCGCCGTTTTTTCACTTCGGCACGAAGATCATCCATCAGGTCCATGACCGTATTGACGCCAACATCAGCGCCAATCAGAATCTCTTCCAATTCCTCGTAGAACTCCTCATCGATCTTTTTGCGGCGAATGACCAGGTCCGACACTTTCTCGATAAAGCCCTTCCGGGTTTTCTCCAATCCGTCCCTGAACTGTTTCGTTACGTTTTCTGTCTTGCTGGAAATGCTCTCTTTTAACTTCTTAAAAAAGCTCATACGTTCCCTCCATGTGATGGTTTATGTTAAATTAGGCGATCTCCGCTTCCTCATCCTCAAGTCTAACCGACACCAGCTTCGACACGCCGCCCTCTTCCATCGTGACGCCGTACAGTACATCCGCCTCTTCCATCGTTCCCTTGCGGTGTGTGACCACAATAAACTGTGTTTGCTCGGAGAACTCCCGCAAATACTGGGCAAAGCGTACCACGTTCGCTTCATCAAGCGCCGCTTCGACTTCATCAAGCACACAGAACGGAACCGGCTTCACCTGTAAAATGGCGAACAGCAGCGCCATAGCGGTTAATGCACGCTCTCCCCCGGACAGCAGCTGCAGGTTTTGCAGCTTCTTGCCGGGTGGCTGGGCAACGATATCAATCCCTGTCTCAAGCAATCGATCCGGATCAATCAGGACCAGATCAGCCCGTCCGCCTCCGAACAGCTTCGTAAACACCGTACCGAACTCGCGCCGGATCGCATCAAACGTCAGCTTGAAGCGCTTGGACATTTCATCGTCCATTTCTTTAATCACCTGATACAGCGTAGTTTTCGCTTCGACCAAATCCGCCTTCTGCTCGCTCAAGAACAGATACCTCTCATTGACGCGCTGGTACTCTTCAATGGCCCCCAGATTCACATCACCAAGAGAAGTTATAGACCGTTTCAGATCACGAACTTCATTCTGCGCTGCCGGAATGTCTTCGGGAATCGGATACCGCTGCTTGGCAAGCTCGTAACTCAGCTCATAGTCCTCGCTTAATTTTTTCAATATATTCTCAAGCTCAACATCGAGCCGGTTTACTCCAATTTCGGTCTGGCGAAGCTGATCGTCCACAGCCCGCAGCTGAGTCCGCTGCTCCTTCGTTTCACTCTCTTCGAGCTCCAGTTTCCGGCTTAATGCGCTGCGCGCTGCCCGTTTGAATTCCAGCTGCTGCGTAGCTTCTTCCTTCTTCAGCTTGTACTGATTCAGATCCTCGATCTGCTTCACGCTCTCGCTTTGGTTCTGATTGAGGTCTGCTTGAACGGAGGCCAGCATCGTGCGGTTCTGCTTCTGTTCCTTCTCATGGTTGTCCACATCCGATTGAAGGCGTTTGAGCTGCTCCTCCAGCGAGAAGGTTTCCTGATCCAGTTTACCTTCGCGAACCTTAAGATTCGTCAGTTGACTCTGAAGTTCTTCCTTCGCCGATTCGTTTGCTTTACGGGCAAATTCAGCAGCCTGGATCGCTAGATGTGTCGACTTCTCCTCGTCTTCAAGCTCAGACAATAACTTCTGTGCCCGAACACAGTTTTCCTGAATTTCTTTTGCTTCCTTCTCGTGGCTGCTCTTCTCCTCACCGGCTAGCTCTGCTTGCTCAAGGACGTGGCGCAGCTCATGATCAAGCTGCTTACGGTCTCCCGCTGCCTGCTGTTCCTCGACACGCTTGTCGTCCCCGGCTCTTCGAAGCTCGTCCAGTTTATCCTGAGATTCAACCATTTGATTCCGGACGCTTTCAATGCCCTGCTGGAGCTTCTCCAGCTGCTTCTCGGTTTCCGTGATTTCCTGATCCAGCTGTTCCAGCTGACGCTTACGGCCCAGCAGACTGTTCGTTTTCTTATGCTGACTGCCGCCTGTCATGGAACCGCCGGCATTAACCACGTCCCCTTCGAGGGTGACCACGCGGAAGCGATAGGAGAATCTGGCTGCAATCTTGTTCGCCTGCTCCAAAGTCTCCGCAATGACAACATTGCCAAGAAGACTTCCGACAATGTTGCTGTATCTTGAATCGTATTGAACCAGCTCGGAGCCGAAGCCCACAAATCCGGCTTCCCCTTCTGCCAGCGTTCGATCCGACGCGGATACATTCCGTGGACGAATGACGTCCAAAGGAAGAAATGTCGCCCGTCCTAACTGACGCTGCTTCAAGAAGGCAATCGCCTGCCTGGATACGGACTCGTTCTCCATGACGATATGCTGAACAGATGCCCCGAGAGCTGTCTCCATCGCAAACTCCAGCTTTTCCGGTACGCGAATAAGCTCTGCTACTGCGCCGTGAACACCTTGAAGCACGGATTTGCGAGAAGCCTTCAATACTTCCTTAACACCCAGCATAAATCCGTCGAAGTCGTCCTGAAGCTCCTTCATGGTATCACGGCGCGAAATTTGCGCTTCCCGCTTCTGCTCCCATTTCCGAAGCGCTCCCTGCGTCTCCTCCTGCAGCTTCTGCAGGGATTGATACCGCTCGCTCTCACTGATATAACCGCTGCGGAGATCCGCGATCTCTTTGCCGAAACGTTCGATGCTGCGATCAATGCTCTCTTTGCGCTTCAGTAAATCTTCTTTCAGCGCTTCCCATTTGCCGGACTCCTCTTGTGCCCGGTTCATCCGGCGATCCAGCGCTTCTTGCTGCTGGTCCGCATAGCGGATTTCATTCCGCGCTTGAGCCATTTGGTTCATCAGCTCCAGCAGGTTCCCTTTCAAGCTCTCTTCCTGCTGCTGGCTGATTCCACCGGTTACGCCAACCAGCTTCGCTTCTTCCGCTGACAGCTGATCCCGCACATGAGTTAATTCCTGCTGCAGCTCCTGCAGCTTGTTCTTCATTCTAGCCAGCTCGCCCACGCGCTCACCTAATCGATGATCGCCGGAGTGCAGACTCTCCTCCAGCTGCTCGCGTGTCCGTTCCAGGTTGCGGCGGCGCTCCTTAAGTACCTCACCGTAGCCCTCGCTCTTCTCAAACAGCTCGCTGAATTGAAGCAGCTGGCTCTGCAGCTCTTCCACTTCCTCTTCCAGCCGGCGAAGAGCCGATCTGTCGCTCTCCAGCTTGGCATCATGGGCGGACACCACAGTAGACAGGGCAAGCTGCTCTTCCTTCAGCTGCTCCAGCTTCGCATTGGCTTCACTCCATGAGGTATGTATCTGCTCAATTTGATATACATACAGCGAAATTTCCTTGTGTTTCAGCTCCTCGCGGAGTTCCTTATAACGAAGCGCCTTCTCAGACTGCTCTTTGAGCGGCCCGATCTGATCTTCAAGCTCTGTAACCAGATCGTGAATACGGAGCAAATTTTGTTCCGTTTCATCCAGCTTGCGCACAGACTCTTTTTTACGTGATTTATATTTAACGATCCCGGATGCTTCCTCAAAAATTCCCCGGCGATCTTCTGATCGTGTGCTCAGAATTTCCTCAATGCGCCCTTGTCCAATGATAGAATAGGCTTCTTTACCAATCCCGGTATCCATGAACAGCTCCGTTATATCCTTCAGCCGACAAGACTGCCTGTTGATGAAATACTCACTGTCACCGCTGCGGTGTACCCGTCTTGTTACGGTCACCTCATTAAAATCCAGCGGCAGTACATGATCCTCATTGTCCAGCGTAAGGGAAACCTCACCGAAATTGACCGCTTTACGCGCGTCGCTTCCGGCAAAAATAATGTCTTCCATCTTGCCACCGCGAAGCGATTTGGCGCTTTGTTCACCAAGTACCCAGCGGATCCCATCCGAAATGTTGCTCTTGCCGCTGCCATTCGGACCAACAACGGCTGTAATTCCCCGGACAAATTCCATCTCTGTCTTGTCGGCAAATGATTTAAATCCTGCTAACTCGATCCGTTTCAAAAACATATTCGACCTATCACCTCTCCTGCTATTGTAACACAAGTAGAATCGGCTTCACCGCCGTCTTTGGACGAGGTCCACTAACGTCATAAACAGCTGTCCCTAAGGCAAATGCCAGACAACGAAAAGAGCAAAAAACAGTCATCCTATCCGGTTCCGCTTGACTGCTCTTTGCTCTTTGTTTGTCATCACATCAGCGAAGCTTTAGGCATCCGCACGTTTCAGCTGCTTTAAGGCTACTGCCGCTGCTTGCTGCTCGGCTTCTTTCTTGGATCTGCCGCTTCCGCGTCCAAGACATTCGCTTCCCATGTATACCTCCGAGACAAACTCCCGCTCATGTGCCGGTCCTCGCTCTTCTACGATACGATATTCCAGTGCGCCCATGCCGTGATGCTGGGTCAGTTCCTGAAGCTCGGTCTTATAGTCGCTCATCTGCGGACGACCATTGACGGTCACCGAGGGAAAAACATGGTCGCTCAAAAACCGGCGAACCGCTTCCAATCCCTGATCCAGATAAAGCGCCCCCACAAATGATTCAAATACATCAGCAAGAAGAGCAGGGCGGGTTCGACCGCCCGTCATTTCCTCTCCTTTGCCTAACAGAACGTAACGACCAAAGTCCAGACCTACAGCGAATTGTACCAACGAAGGCTCGCATACGATCGCGGCCCGAAGCTTGGTTAATTCGCCTTCCGGACGGTCCGGAAAAAGGTTGTATAGGAATTCGCTGACCGTCAGTTCCAGAACGGCATCTCCTAGAAATTCAAGGCGCTCATTGTCCTGGCTCTGACTGAAGCGATGTTCGTTAACATAAGATGCGTGGGTAAAGGCCTGCTTCAGCAGCATTGCATTGCGAAACTGGATTTGAAGTTTATGCTGTAACTGCTTCAGATCTCCACTCAACACACTGTCCCCTTACTCGGCGTATTTTTTCAGGATAATCGTAGCATTATGCCCGCCAAATCCGAACGAATTGGACATGACGATATCCAAATCGGCTTTACGCGGGTGATTAGGAACGTAATCCAGATCACATTCCGGATCCTGATCCTCCAGATTAATTGTTGGTGCAATAATTTGGTTCTTCAGGCTCAGCCCGCAGATAACGGCCTCAACGCCGCCAGCTGCTCCAAGCAAGTGACCTGTCATCGACTTGGTTGAGCTTACGGCAACTTTGTAGGCATGGTCACCCAGTGCCATTTTAACCGCCTTCGTCTCCGAACGGTCGCCGACCGGTGTTGAAGTTCCGTGAGCATTAATGTAATCCACTTCCTCCGGCTCAATGCCCGCATCGCGAATGGCCATCTTCATACAGCGTGCTGCTCCATCCGGATCCGGCTCGGTAATATGATGAGCATCGGCACTTAAACCATAACCGATCACCTCGGCATAGATTTTAGCTCCGCGTTTTGTTGCATGCTCTAAAGATTCGATCACGAGCACGCCCGCACCTTCACCCATGACAAAACCGTCACGACCGGTATCGAATGGCCGGCTGGCCTTCTCCGGTTCGTCATTGCGGGTTGACATCGCACGCATAGCGCAGAAACCAGCCATCCCTGTCGGACGAATCGTTGCCTCCGCTCCGCCGCAGATCATCACATCTGCATCACCGCGCTGGATCAGACGGTATGAATCACCAATGGAATGCGTTCCGGTAGCGCAAGCCGTAACTTGCGTTGTGTTCGGACCCTTGGCTCCGAGATTGATCGACATTTGGCCGGAAGCCATATTCGCGATCATCATCGGAATAAAGAATGGGCTTACACGTTTCGGGCCCTTCTCCAGCAGGATGTTATGTTGATCCTCCCAGGTTCCCAAACCGCCGATACCCGATCCAATCGATACGCCAACCCGTTCAGCATCGGCATTCACTCCAATTTCAAGACCGCTGTCCTCAAGTGCCTTCGAACCGGCTGCAACAGCAAGCTGCACGAAACGGTCCATTCTGCGCGCTTCCTTGCGATCCATATAATCTTCCGGGTTAAACTCTTTCATGGAAGCAGCGATCTGGGTTGTGTATTCGCTGACATCAAATGCTTCGATGCGGGATACGCCAGACCTGCCTTCCATTAAACTATTCCAGAATGTATCAAGATCTTGACCGATCGAGGTCATGACTCCCATTCCTGTTACAACGACTCTTTGTTTCAAACAAACTCACCTCTATATGGACTGCCCGTCCAGACATGAAGTCCGAACCTCCGGCTCAAGCTGAACAAAGGCAGTAATAATCTATCACTTGTTGCCACTGAAGCTAGGATTGAATGTGGAGAAGTCCCGCCTTGCTAAAGAACGGGACTTAACTGTAATGACTTAGGTATGAGATTGTATGTAATTTACAACTTCACCTACGGTCGTAATTTTCTCCGCATCTTCATCAGAGATCTCCATATCAAACTCATCTTCCAACTCCATCACCAATTCAACTACATCGAGAGAATCAGCTCCAAGGTCGTCTTTGAAAGATGCTTCTAATGTTACGTCGGCTTCGTCAACACCCAGGCGGTCGATAACGATGCGTTTCACGCGTTCCAATACATCGGACATCCGGCTCACCTCCTCTTGGTAATTATACGAGATATGACTTCAAATTGCCATAGAAGGCATTTGAAAACGATTTAATGTCCAGCGGCCAGCGCCAGATCATCGGCGGCGTCTACATATACATACCGCCATCCACATGCAGCACCTGTCCAGTCATATAGGATGCGCTGGAAGATGCTAGAAAGGCAACCACCCCGGCAATCTCCTCTGGCTGACCGAGACGGGCGAGCGGAATACCGCCGAGCAGACCTTCCCGCATGTCCTCGGAAAGTTCCCGGGTCATATCGGTATCGATAAAACCGGGAGCCACGGCGTTTACCGTAATTCCGCGGGAAGCCAGCTCCCGTGCGGCGGATTTGGTCAGGCCGATAACACCGGCTTTGGCCGCAACATAGTTGGCCTGCCCCGGATTGCCAAGGGCCCCGACAACAGAAGATATATTGATAATCCGTCCATAACGCTGTTTCATCATAGGACGTGTCACCGCTTTAAGACAGTTGAATACCCCTTTAAGATTCGTTTCGATCACCTGATCGAACTCTTCTTCCTTCATACGCATGATTAAATTATCTCTAGTAATCCCTGCGTTGTTCACCAGGATATCAATTCGACCAAAAGTCTCCATTACCTGCTTTACCATGGCTTCGGCTTCTTCGGTTCGTCCAATATTGGATTTTATCGCGATTGCCGATACGCCCTTTGCGCGAATTGCTTCCACAACCTCGGCTGCGGCAGCTTCGCTCCCTGCATAGTTGACCGCTACGTTAGCGCCCAGATCAGCAAGTCCGAGAGCAATGCTCCGGCCAATGCCGCGGGAAGCACCCGTAACAAGCGCAGTCTGTCCTTTTAGAGCTTCACTCATACCTGTTCCTCCTTTCTAGAGTGATCCGACATGGATCAGCAGTTATTTTATACGACAGTCTCCAAGCTGTTGACGCTGTCCAGGCTATTCACGTTAATGACTTTAACCGATTTGTCAATCTTTTTAATTAAACCGCTAAGTACGCTGCCAGGACCAATCTCGACAAAGGTATCCACACCCTGACTGATCATCCATTCCACACTGTCTTGCCACAGCACAGGGGAATATACCTGTTCCACCAGCAAACCGCGGATTGCAGCGGCATCGTCCACCGGGCGTGCCGTTACATTGGCAACCACCGGCACGGAAGGTGCATGGAAGGAGGCCTGCTCCAGCTTATCTGCAAGCCGGTTTGCCGCTTCCTTCATCAAGGAAGAGTGGAAAGGCCCGCTGACTTCCAGCGGTATTGCACGCTTGCCGCCCGCTTCCTTAATTCTTTCTGCAGCAGCTGCAACGCCCTGGGCTGAGCCCGAAATGACAATCTGACCCGGACAGTTCATGTTGGCTAACTCCACGACGTGCCCCTCTGCTGTAATGCCACTGCACAGCGTGGTCAAAGCGTCCCGGTCTGCACCAAGCACAGCAGCCATAGCTCCCTGGCCTCCTGGAACCGCTGCTTCCATGTATTCCCCGCGGGCTCTTACGATGGATACCGCTTCTTCAAACGACAGCACGCCTGCGCATACAAGCGCACTGTACTCGCCCAGGGAATGGCCTGCAACGTAATCCGGCTCGATTCCCTTACCGCGAATGGCTTCCAGATAGGCCAGGCTTGTTGCCAACAGAGCAGGCTGCGTATTTACTGTTTGTTTAAGTTCTGCATCAGGACCATTAAAAATAATGGAGCTCAGCAAGAATCCAAGTTTATCATCCGCTGTTTGAAACATATCCTGCACGGAGGGAAGCGCGTCATATGCATCCTTCCCCATCCCGACGGACTGAGCGCCCTGACCAGGAAATATAAATGCTGTTTTACCCAAAATCGTTGGCTCCCTTCTATCTCTATCAAAAGGATCTAAATAAATGCTGTTACCAGATGAGTACCGAGGATCCCCAGGTTAAGCCACCGCCAAAACCAACCATTAATACCTTGTCCCCTTCTTTCAAGCGGCCCGACTCCTGCGCCTCGACAAGAGCTAACGGCACGGAAGCAGCCGATGTGTTGGCGTATTTATCAACATTGATAACAACCTTCTCCTCCGGAAGCTCCAGACGCTCCATAGCCGACTTGATAATCCGGATGTTCGCTTGATGAGGGACAAATAAATCAATATCCTTTTTGTCGATGCCTGCTTTGGACAATACGGCTTCCGTCGCAGAACCCATAACCCGTACCGCAAATTTAAACACTTCGCGGCCATTCATATAAATATAATGTTTATTCGTATTGATCGTTTCGGCAGAAGCCGGCAATCTGGAACCGCCTGCCTCGATATACAAGTGGGCTCCGCCCGCGCCTTCCGCGCCCAGATCGAACGCTTGGAATCCCCTGCCCTCCGGCACTTCACCGACAATCGCAGCTCCGGCACCGTCACCAAACAGGACGCATGTGTTCCGGTCGGTATAGTCCGTGATGCGGGACAAGCAGTCCACACCGATAACAAGAGCATTGTTGTACATGCCCGTCTTCACAAAATTCGTGGCTGTAGCAAGGCCATATACAAACCCCGAGCAAGCTGCCGACAGGTCAAATGCCGCCGCTTTCTTGGCTCCCAATCGATCCTGAAGCAGACATGCTGTGGACGGGAAGAACATATCCGGCGTAATGGTTGCCACAATGATCAATTCCAGATCCTCAGCCTGCATTCCAGCGGATTTGAGCGCATTTACCGCTGCATGATAAGCCAAATCCGAGGTCGCTTCATTCGGTGCGGCAATATGCCGCTCACGGATGCCCGTCATCGAGACAATCCATTCATCGCTAGTATCTACCATTTTCTCCAAATCACGATTCGACAGTATCTTCTCGGGCACATATTTGCCTGTTCCAATAATACCGACCGGACGCAAATTGTTCATGTCCTCACTCACTTCCCGCTGATTTCATTCGAAATACTCTCTACCAACCGATTCTGAAGCGCCGTCCGCGCCTGTCGAATCCCATTCTTGATGGCATTCGCATCCGATGAACCATGGCTCTTAACAACCAAGCCGCTGAGACCGAGGAGAGGCGCTCCGCCATGCTCCTTATAATCCAGCGTGGACTTCAGGCTGCGTAATTCCGGCATCATCAAGGCAGCAGCCATCTTGGTCTTAAGCGACTTGCTGAACTGTTCTTTCAACAGTGAAAAGAGGGCACCGGCTGTTCCTTCAATCGATTTCAATAGGATGTTGCCTGAAAATCCATCACACACAAGCACATCGCAAACCCCATTCATCACGTCACGCGACTCCACATTGCCAACAAAATGAATCGGCAGCTCCTCCAGTAATGGATATGCATGCTTGGTCAATTCATTGCCTTTGCCCGGCTCGGTGCCGACATTTAACAGACCGACCCGCGGTTTGGCGATACCATGCACCTTCTCGCGATACAGACTGCCCATTAAGGCATACTGCTGCAGATGCTCCGGCTTCGAGTCCATATTTGCACCCAGATCCAGGGCAAGCATCCCTTTGCCGTCAAGCGTAGGAATCATAGGCGCAAGCGCAGGGCGTTCTATGCCTTTCATCCTCCCCACAACGAGGAGCCCGGTTGTCATCAGGGCTCCTGTGTTGCCTGCCGAGATCATGGCATCCGCTTCGCCTTCACGAATCATTCGCCCCGCCACAACCATCGAAGCATCTTTCTTCCGGCGGACGGCCTTCACCGGCTCATCCTCCGCTTCAATGACCTCGCTTGCATGAACAACCTTCAGATTAGCTGGCTTGTCCTTAAGGAAATCTCCCATCTGCGCCTCATCCCCAACGAGGATGATCTCTGTATCCTTCCATTCCTGTGCGGCAATCAGCGCGCCCTCAACATTGCTCTTGGGGGCGTTGTCACCGCCCATCGCATCAACCACAATTCTCATGGCCAAAGTTCCTCCCTTACTTATGTCATTCTCCTGTAGATCGGTAAATTACGAAATTCCCCTGAAACACCATTTCATCAGCGACATAAGTAAACACTTCCACCTTGGCCTTTCCCTTCTGGCCGGCAATGGACCTAACGTAGGCTTTGGCAATGCATTTCTCCCCGAGGCGCACTTGTCTCAGGAACCGTATATCCGCTGAAGAGGTCAATGCGATTTCGTCATTGATAACGGCAATTGCAAGTGAATTGGCTTGTGCGAACACGTAATGTCCACGGGCAATCCGCGTTTTGCTAAATACGTGGTCCTCACGAATTTCAAATATCGATATTCCGCTCTTGTCCAATTGCAAGTCAACAACGTCCCCGATCACTTCTTCAAGCGACAGGGAACGAACCTGATCATAGGAATGCTCCGCCATTTGCTTCATCCGCTCACGAAGCTCCGGTATGCCCAGTTCCATGCGGTCAAGGCGAATCGTCTGAATGCTAACTTTAAGCTGGCGAGTCAACTCGCGGTCTGTAACAAAGGGATTCTCGTCGATCAGCTGAATCAGCCGCTGGTGACGGTCTTTCTTGGATAAACGATCGATGACGAAACAACTCCTTCTGCCGCTATTAAAGCCGCCATACTTCAATTCATATATGTAAATTAGTCGCAAATATTAGAACCTGGTACTAATGTAAAGTATAAATCAAGTCACGTTAAAAAGAAAGGGGGACTTCGGACAAAAAAAATAGCACCTCACCAAAGATGAAGTACTACTTATTTAAAAACTATTGTTTGATGATCTCTCTTGCCTTATACGTTCCGCATACTTTACATACGCGATGAGCAAGTTTCAATTCTCCACATTGCTCGCATTTCACCATGCCTGGCACAGCCAGCTTAAAATGAGTACGACGCTTGTCACGACGTGTTTTGGACGTTCTACGTTGAGGTACTGCCATGTTCCCACCTCCTTATCAGTTCAACCCGCTGAACACGGGTGCCATATCCATCATCATTTAAAGAAGTCCTTGAGTCCGGCCAGCCTTGGATCGATCACTTCCGTATCGCAGCTGCATGTGTCTTCATTCAAGTCCTTGCCACAGTTCGGGCAAAGTCCCTTGCAGTCGGCACTACAAACCGGAGCTAGCGGCAGGTGGAGCAAAAATGTTTCTTCTACATAGGGAGTGAGATCCACACTCTCACCTTGTACGTATGTAGTATCATCATTCTCATCCTGAAGGGTTTCAGGATCTTCCACCGGCTGGAATACTTCATGAAAAGGGATGTGCACATGTTCGTTTATCGGCTTCAGGCAGCGGGAGCAATGCATCTCCAGCTCGCCCTGCAGACTTCCACGAACATCAACCGTACCGGAAATCGAAGGTGTTGCTTTCAAATCCACGTCTAGTGGTTGAACAGCAACAATATCTTTTCGGCCCTTAACGGCGTTGCTTACATCCACGGTTTGATGGAACTGTAACGGTTGATCGCTGGTTGTCAATTTACGAAATTGAATTAGCATATCCATCACTCCAAACAAACAAAGATTATTATACCGATTCCGCAAGAGTTTTGTCAACAGGATAACCTTGAAGAACCATTATTGTTTCCCGATATTTCTCATGTTACCCCAAGAACATCACCCGCTAGGGCGACACGTTTATTGTTACAGGAACGTCATGTAATTATGATATATTCTTATCAAGGAGTTGAAAAGCAAATGAAAACGGTTGGTATTGTGGTTGAATATAACCCCTTACATCATGGTCATGTCCTGCATTATCATAAATCCAAGGAAGTAACCGGCGCAGACGCCGTGGTTGCAGTCATGAGCGGCCCTTTCCTGCAGCGAGGCGAGCCCGCAATTGCAGGCAAGCGCGCCCGTGCCGAAATGGCGCTCGCCATGGGAGTTGACCTATGTATCGAGCTCCCGGTCACCTATGCCGTTCAGCCAGCGGAATGGTTCGCGTACGGTGCGGTATCCATTCTGGAGGCTACCGGGGTCGTCGACTGTTTATCCTTCGGTTCGGAGAGCGGCTCGCTGGAGCAGATTCTGCCGCTCTCCCGTTTACTTGCGAACGAATCCGGCGAATTCCGGTCGAAAATTGAACAGCATCTTCGGGAAGGAATGAACTTTCCGTCCGCTTATGGTGCTGCAGCTGCGGCCGTGTTCTGCCAATCCGGACCCGCTGTTAACCCATTGCAGGAACTGCTGACACAGCCGAACAATTCACTTGGGCTGCACTATCTGATCGCACTCAACCGGCTAAACAGCCGTATTACACCTTATACCATTCCAAGAGAACAGGCACAATATCACGATCCGCTCCCAGGATCATCTTCCATTGCCAGCGCAACCGCTATCCGGAATATCATCCTTTCGGAAGGATTGAATGCTGCCAGACCTTACATACCGGAGTTCACTCTGGAGATCATGAACCGGGAAATCCAGGCCGGACAAGCTCCGATCCATTGGGAACGATTTCGCCAGCCCTTGTTTCAAACCTTGCTCACGCACACACCCGCCCAGCTTGAAGACTACCTCGAAGTCACCGAGGGTCTGGAGCATCGCGTACAGCGCATGCTCTCACAGTTGGAGAACCCGACGGTTGAAGGACTCCTTGGAGCGCTGAAGACCAAACGTTATACGCGTACCAAGCTTCAGCGCATGCTGCTGCACATCATGCTGAACCATGACAAGGGCTCTATGAGCCCTGAAGAGCTCGCCAAAGGTCCCGGGTATATTCGGGTACTCGGATTCAACGAGACCGGACGCGGGCTGCTGAAACGGATGAAGAAGAGCGCTACGCTTCCCGTGATCCAAAAGCCCACGCTACTTCAGCATCCTCAGCTGGAACGGGACCTGATGGCTGCCGCCGTTTACGCGAACGGTCACCCCGTGCCGGATATCCGCCACTTCTACAGCGACTACCTGCTGCCGCCGCTCACCCCTTAGGCGGCAGCTCCTCTAAGTAATCCACGGCATCCTGCAGATCCTCAACCGGCACAAGCTTCATATCCGTGTTGATTCGGTCCGCCCGCTTCTTGGCTTCGTCATAATTTTTTTGTGGCACAAAAAAGAAATCGGCTTCCTTCCGGTCCGCAGCAACAATCTTGTGCTTCACTCCCCCGATGGGGCCTACAGCACCTGATTTATCAATGGTGCCAGTTCCAGCTATCCGGTAACCTTTACTTAAATCTCCAGCGGTGAGCTGATTGTAAATCTCCAGGGTAAAAATAAGCCCGGCCGACGGCCCCCCGATATTCGTATCCGCGAAGTGGATCGTGTGGTCCGGATCAGCCGGCTCCACCTTCTGCATCGTGGCAATCATAACGCCCAGACCTGGACGCTCCGCGCCTGTCTTATCATCCTTGATGCTAACCAGCTTCACCTGTTCCTTAACGGTTTTCCCTTTGCGGTCAAGTTCTACGGACACCACATCACCTATGCTTTTTCCACTTAACAGGCTGGCAATTTTCTCATTATCCTCCGCCGGCTGCCCATCCACCTTAATCAGTTTGTCCCCTGGCCGGAAATGCTCGGCATTGGCTGAATTCTCAGAGATCGACATGACAAATACATAGGCAGGCTCAATACTGTAATCCACCTCGGCTTCCTGGTAGGCAGCTTCCATTGCGGCAGACTGGGAGGAATTCATGTAATACACCTGTGTGGCTGCATATTCATCCTTGCTCTGCTCGCCCATCTTTTCCGCCTTCTTTACAACCTCTGCATTGGGATTAAACGCAGACAGCATTAACAGCGCAATATTCGCATAACTTGCCGACACGGTTGTCATCATAAATGTTCCCTCTTCCGCCGGATCGCCCTTCTCTACGCTAATCATCGGGCGAACCTCCTCAGCGCTTCCCGGCTGGTATACGAGATAAGGGGTTGGCATATAAACGACAACGTACAGCATAACCCCGACCAACAATAAATACAGCGCGATTTTTAAGCCATTCGGTTTTACGGACTTCTTCATGTATTTCCCTTCCCTCCGCCTTATATGTCCAGCCTTCCACCAAGTTTGGTCTGACGGTTGTCTCCCTTGCATAAAGTTGTACTAGCCATGTTTACGCAGAAAGGAGATTCCTTATGAATAAAGGCAACGCCGTCAAGTCATCAAACGGGCTGTGGAACACCATCCTCCTGGGGGCCGCTGCATTCCTGCTTGTACTGGCTGTCGTCAGCGCACCCGAGCCTGCCTTCCAAGCCACCCTGCAAGCACTCAAGCTATGGTGGAACATCGTATTCCCCGCTTTGCTTCCTTTTCTCGTCTTGGTGGAAATACTCATTGCCTATGGCTGGGCCAATGGAGTTGGCGTTCTGCTAGACCCTCTGATGAGGAAAATATTCAAACTTCCCGGTACTGGCGGCTGGGTTCTCATAACAGGAATGACAGCCGGGTTCCCGGCAGGAGCACAGGCTGCCTCCGGTATGTACAAACAGGGCGAGCTCCATGCCAGCGATGCCGGCAAGCTCGCCGCTATATCCCATTTCTGCAATCCGATGACCATTCTCGTTGTCATAGGAACCGGGCTGCTGCATAAACCTGAAGCAGGCTACCTGCTGCTGATCGTTCACTGGATTTCCGGACTGCTTGCCGCTTGGACATTTGGTCTATTCAGTAAAAATTCCCATACAGCAAACAGGCAGATCGCTGCACTGCCCCTGAACCATACACACATGAACGACTTAGCCAAACACCCCATCCTGAAACGCGCCTCCGCCGCAGCGCTGGATGCTCATCAACGGGATGGCCGGGGCTTCGGCAAATTGCTGGGCGATTCCGTTACCCGTTCGGTCCAGACCTTAATGATGACAGGCGGCTTTATATTGTTCTTTGCCGTCATTATAAGAGTATTGAGCAGCCATCTGCTGCCGCAGCTTCCGTCATATTTCACATCAGGATTACTGGAAATCCATCTCGCAGCCCAGTCTATCAGCACCTCAGCATTCTCAACAGGAACCCTGCAGCTGGCCGTTCTGTCCGCCACACTGGCATGGAGCGGGATAAGCGCCCAGCTGCAAAGCCTGTCCCTGATGCGGGAAACCGGTCTCTCCTGGCGTTTCTTTATGATGAAGCGCGCCCTGCATTCCGTGTTCGCTTTTCTGATTACAATCGCATTATGGAAACCCGCCAGTGCTCTTTCGGCAGGCATTGTACCGGCATTCCGAACGGAGCCTTTAGAGCATGCAGCCACAGAACAGCTTTTTAATTTTTGGAGCGGTTTTCCTTCATTTTTGCAGTTCCAGGCCGTGATTTGTTTGTTGTTGATAGCTGTTTTCGGGTTGTGCTCCCGCTTTATTGAGCGTTATCGCCGCTGAATTTGCGGCGTAGGGCTGCATCAACCTCGCGGCTCACCAGATCCGTAGTATCTCCATTAAAGTGGGCAATCTCTTTAACAAGACTTGAGCTTAAGAACGAATATTTCGGATGGGTCATCATGAAGATGGTCTCCGCATCCGGGTTCAGCTTGTGATTGGTGGAAGCCAGCTGAAGTTCATATTCAAAATCGGTGACCGTGCGAATGCCACGTACGATGACTTGGGCATTCTTCTGGCGGATATAGTTCGCCAGAAGGTCGCGGAAGCTGTCGATTTCGACATTAGGCAGGTGTTTTGTGGCCTGTCTCAACAGTTCCGTCCGCTCCTCCACCGTAAACAGCGGATTTTTGCTTAAATTATTCAACACGCCTACGATCAGCAGATCAAACTGCTTCGAAGCACGTGTAATGATGTCCATGTGACCCATTGTGACCGGATCAAAGCTGCCCGGGTATACGGCAACGCGATATGTACTAGTATTCTCATTTGTCATCCTGTAATTCCTCCTCGTCAAGCTTGCCCGCTTGATCTTGCGCAATTTCATAACGGTATATCGATATGGCGGTCTCTCCATACTTCACGGTCCGGAGACAACAAAAATCACCAAATTTCTCAGGATAATTGTAACTCGATTCGTATTCCAATACCACCACAGCCAGGTCTTGCAGCAAACTTCGCTCGGCCATATCCACCATCAGCTCATCACCGTTCTTGAATCTGTATGGCGGGTCCAAAAAGACCAGATCGAATTTGAAGCTGCGCTTCTCGAGTGCTTTAAGTGCTCTTGCCGCATCGTTGCGGTATATCTCGGCTCTTTCCTCAAGCCGGGCAGCCTTCAAATTATCCTTGATCGTACTGATACTTTTCGGCTCCACATCAATAAAAACAGCACGATCAATTCCCCGGCTTAACGCCTCAATACCAAGGCCTCCCGTACCTGCAAACAGGTCAAGCGCGGTTCCCCCCTCAAAGTAAGGGCCGATCATACTGAATATGGATTCTTTCACTTTATCCGTCGTCGGACGGGTGCTTGTACCTGGCACACTTTTGAGCGGCCGGCCTTTAGCACTTCCGGATACTACTCTCACTGCTTCATTCACCCGTTTCATTATCCAAAAATTTAATGCCATGACAACGCCATGGACAGTGATTATCGTAACACAATCATCCCATATATGAAAAATGAAACCTCATGGCTCCCAAGTTTTTTTCTAAGTAAGGTATATTTAGGCAGCAGCCGGGCATCCTTGAAATATCGACATCAATGAATGTCGTAGACAACCGCGGAGAAGACTTACGTTTCCCCATAAGCTCTTCGTCCGGTTTCTCCTCTCCCATGAGGGAGTCTCTCCGGAGGCTCCCGAACAAAAGCCCTGTAATGGCAGCATGGATTACGGGGCTTTTGTTCTTTTTTATTCAGGGTGGCACATAAGGTGGCGTAACCTCATCTGCTTATAAATAAGTTAAGCGCTCCTCATATTCGGGGAGCGTTTTTTTGATTCTCTTTTTATGCTATCAAGCCATTCGCTCATGCAGGAATAACAGCTATTTTGTCGAAATCAATTAAGCTGTTTGAAAAATATTCCTGTTTGTACAGAGGAGAGGTCATGTAAGTGAAAAGAATGTTGTATATTCTCGTCTTGTTCAGCATGCTGGCAGGGCTTGGGTTTGCTGGGACAACGCAAGGCATTGCTTTTGCGGAGGAGTCCGAGCTCCAGATCAAAGACATTGCGGGAAGGAACACCTATCTGATGAGTGATGGCTCGATGTGGTCTTTGATTGACGGGCGCCATGCTATCCGGACACCCGGTACAGTCGCTGCCATCAGTGGTTATGAGTATAGGGGCATCGGCATGACGAAGGATGGCCGATTAGCGGAATGGGACATCGGCAAGGGTCCCCAGGTCGTTCCGGGAACAAGCGGTGTGAAGCAGATCGCGGGTTCCTACTGGCTGAAGTCAGACGGGACGGTATGGTTCGGCAATGAAAAAGCAAAGAGCCTCAGTGGCATTATGCTGATCGCCAATGCGGATCAGGAATTTGCCGCATTGTCCTCGAACGGAGAGCTGCTGTTGGAGGATAACTACAAAAGGGGTCAATTCAAAAAGCTGGGCATCGTGGAAAGCCCGGTCACGGTTAAATCCATGACGGTTCATAGCGGGCGCGTTGCCCTCCTGCATGACAACGGTGATGTCGTTGTGTACGAGACGTCCAACTTCGATGATAACGGGCGCATCATACCGGTTACCGTGGCCCAGAATGCAGTTCATATCGTGTATGTCTCGAATGAGCCAACGGATCTTCTGATTGTGACACTGAAGGACGGAACTGTTTGGACAACGGGTGTGTATAAAGACCGCTGGAAGCTCAAAGAGCAGGTCTCCGGACTTAGCGGGATCATTAGGACATCCATAGATGGGAATGCAACGGATCTGTCGGAGGGGTTCTATGCACAGCGTGCGGATGGAAGCTGGATACATCATAAGGGTGGACAGAACAAGCCTGTTGATGTGCCTGTCGTTAAGAGCTTATCGATCTCGATTTCCGATGCCAAGCCTTTTGTAGGGGACACACTGGAAATGAGTATCCAGGAAACCTACACCAATGGGGCCAAGATCAAGGTACCTGTTAAAGATGCCCGGATCGACATCGAGAAGCCATATTTAATGAACATGCAAAAGAACGGCACGCTAAAACCTGCGGGCGTTGGCAAGACACAGATTACGGTAACCTCTGGCGGCCTGTCTAAGTCGGTAACGGTATCGTCCAGTCTTCGCAGCAATTTGAAATATGCCAAACAGGTCAATGGGAATGTCATGGTTCCAGCGAAAACCATCATTCAGGCACTCGGCGGCACGTATTCGGCTAAAAACGGAGGCATCGAAGCGAAGTTTGGCGAGAACGTGCTTTCGTTCAAAGCTGGCAGCAGCCAAGCCATCCTGAATGGTAATCCTATACGTCTGAAGACAGCCCCACTTACGGATAAAGGCGAGTTACTGATTCCGGCTGCTGTGTTCTCCGATGCGCTGGGAGCCAAAATCAGCTGGGATGCCAAGTGGAAACAAGCGGATATCTCCTTCGGAGATGCAACCCTGACCGTTGTCTCCAGCGAAACGGCTGGATTGATCAAAAAAGCGATGCAGGGCAGCTTGGTTAAATTTATCGGCCGAACGTATTGGGTGAACGATTTTGAAGGCTTGGAACGCTTCTCCAAATTAAAGGTAAGCGATATCTTGCCGGACGACAAAGGTGAATTCAACGTTATCTTCACATCAGCATCAGGAAAAACAGTGAAAAGCTATCCCATGCGGTCATCCGAAGTAATGCAGTTGTTTGCAGATCGTTCTTCATTATTAAATTACGATCCCTATCAAAAATATAAATGGTCCGCATCGGTGTGGAAACAGATTAAAGCAGGCCAGGTATCCCTCGGCATGACCAAAGAGCAGGTACAGCTTTCATGGGGGAATCCGGCAGCCAAGGACATTACCACTGGTGGTGGAAAAACCATTGAAACTTGGGGGTACTCCAATTTCGATATCGTATCTTTTGTGAACGGAAAAGTAATATTGATTATGATGTAATGATTAACGCCTCCAAGTAGTTTGCTTGGAGGCGTTATTGTATACAGATATCCATTATGTTATGAACCGCACCATCATGTGTCGACTCCATCCAGTAAGAATAGTTATAATTGCTTATTTCTGGTTGTTCTTCAGTTCATCAGGAAGCGGCAACGTGCCGACAATGCTCTTGGGCTGCGTGGCGGATTTTAGTGCAGACGACGTTATAAGTTTGGCAAGTATACGTGCTATTGATGGCTTCAATTCCAATTCACCTCCTCTCGTCCTTTCCATAGGGGCACGATTAATACAGCCTGCAAGCAAAACGCCAATGCCAAAATATTGGATACTAAAACAAAATTGCTGCCTACGATGCAGGCGGCAATCCACTTGTACCATGGTTCCCACCGGCTACGACGAACGGCTTCATAATATTGCGGGGCATAAATCAGCATCAGCACAAAACTGATCGTTGTCACACACAGGATTGCCGAGGGCGACATGGTGATCAAGGGAATAATCGATGCAGCCATTGCTGTGACGATCGAACATAGTGTAATGGGCAGATGAACTCCTCCCGAAAACCTTCGAAGAGCCATAAAGGAAAACAATGCGAAAAAAGAACCTGCCAACGTATCCAGTATGGTTCCGAACAGCGCTGTCAACACCAGACAGGTGAACAGGTTCAATTTCAATCCAATCCCATAGGTCAGCACCTCAATGGAACCGGGTCCTTCCGGGTCAGCCTCCTTTATTTGGGTTGCCAGGCATTTCGACAGGCTTTCGAGAATCATGATCCTCCCTCCGTTTAGAGAAGTAATAGAGCATCGCATAATTCATAATGGCCAACACCAATAATCCAAGTGGATTTGCACGATACAATAACACTAACGTCAAACAAATCGTAATAACAGAAATCACATTGCCGATCACCAAAACATAGTTATGGTCAGAGAGGTAGTCCTCCTTGGAATAGAAATCATGAGGAGGGCTGGGGATGAAGGAAAACCCGAGATTAAAACGATATAGGCCATATGAGATTAAATAAGCGGACAGAATGGAGGTCGCTTGCAGCAAATAGACCAGCCAGCCCATAGATTGCTGTACAACTGTGACCGACATAATACCCGTGTATTGAAAAATAAAATAGAGTACCATTTGCAGCACGGCATAGGCTGTGATTCCCGCTCCGCACATGAACGCTGCCAGATGCAATTTTATTTTCACGGCCAACCGTAAAAACAACGCGAACAAAATATACTGCAAGGGCAAATCGATTTGCGGGACTTCCAAAACAATCCTTATTATGTAAGAGAAAACGGCAATAAAAAGAACAAATCCACCTATTTTGTAGCGGTACGTCCAAATCGGAAGTTTAAATAATTTCATGATCAGCAGCAGCATTGCCAATGCATCTAAAATCCCCAAACCAATGTATAATACAATATCCACGTGACACCGTCCTATCGGTAATATACTAAAATTATATAGGACAAACATTACTAATAAACAGACAATTTTCGACAAATCCTCAATTTAATATTGAATCCGCGATGAATAACTTTATTTTTCACAGACAGTTCTCTCCAAAAAAAACAGGACCGTCCAAAGGAGTCGGTCCTTCCCTTGGAACGGTCTGTCGTTGTGACTGCTCATGCTGCCTGATTGGTATTCACCTATTGATTCATTTGAATTGTTCATTCAAAAGATGGATTAGATAAATGCGCGAGTAATGATCACCAACAAGATGAATAACACCAAAATAGCACCAACAGAAGAACCATATCCATAACCGCCATAACCTTCTACTACTCCGCTCACATGAATCCCTCCTTTTTTGAACATACCACATGTTATGTCAGTGGCTTATAAGTGGACTAGGCTGTCGCCTGTTCGAAATAAGAATAGTGATTTGGCCCAGATGTGTCTGGAGAGGGGTTTGTTGAACGCCATTCCTTCTCCTTGATCCCATATCAAAAAGGCGTAATGAAACGATCCGTCGTTCATCACGCCTTCATGTAACTGTTAACTTCTTAAACCTGTGCAAGCTGCTCTTGTTCATCCCGCTCATTGTCATGGTCTGGAGTTGAATTTCGTCTGCGACGATCGACCAAACCTTCCTCGCCAAATTCACGGTATTTACGCATCCATACTTTCAGCCGTCCGATATCTGATATTTGCAAGGCGGATGCTACTTCTTTCTTAGTCATTCCTTCCAGCCGCATGGCGACTGCCTTCTTCTTCGTTTCGAAACTGTAATGATGGAATATCTGTCCCTTTTTCGCCATGATTATCACCTCTTTACTACACTATATCGGTTATCTTCGACCGTCTTTCAATACCTATGACCTATTCCGACATGCGCATGCCATCAAGGTCTATAGAACCGAAGACATTTCATCCTAAAAAAATTCATGATATGGTATAATTTGTGCTATACATTCTATAGAAATCGAGGGATCTGTTTGATTAAATTAATACTGTTTGGATTTCTGTTTTACATTTTCGGCAATCCGTTTACAGCCATCCTGGTTCTGCTTCTCATTGTCTATGTGCTGGATCGCCGTTTTGTCGGTATATTCCCAAGCTTTACGAAGCCGATCAAACGTGCAAGAAATATCTCCAAGCTGCGCAGACAGATTGCAGTCAGCCCAAGCGATGTCTCATCCCGGCATGAGCTTGCCAGGTTGCTTCTGGAGCGGCGCAAGCATGGGGAAGCATTGCAGCTTCTCGAATCCATTCAATCAAGCTCGGAGGATTCCGCCGAGTTCTGGGACGATCTGGGCAGCGCTCGCTTACATACCGGCAGCATCGCTCAAGGCGAGGCTGATATTCTTCATGCACTGGAGATCAACCCAAGGGTCAAATATGGCCGGCCTTATCTGCGCCTCGCTGATACGTTCCGAGATACTGACCGCGAGAAAGCGCTGCAATATTTGGAGCAGTTCCACTCCATTCACTCCTCCTCAAGCGAGGCCTACTATTTACTTGGTTATATGTATCAATCGCTCGGAAGGACCGAGGATGCCAAGAAATCTTATCAGGAATCGCTGGACGTTTATCGATCACTGCCTAAATATAAAAAACGGCAGGAACGCAAATGGGCTGTACGGAGTTTTTTCCGGAAATTATTGTAGAACATACAGGAACGTACAACAAAGGCGTCCTCACTGGTCAAATGACCAATGGACGCCCTTTTTGTCTGATGAAACATTTTTCAACCCAGAGGCTTGTACCCAAGCCGGTTTAGCTGTTCTGCAATGACTCGGTACCCTCGGCTGTTTGGATGAATGCCATCCACCGACAGCAGTTCCTTCTCTCTGCCTGAGAATTGCGAGTACACATCAGCAATACGAAAATAGCCATCACTTAACCCCAACAAATGCCGATTGAACCGAACTACGTATTCCGTAGCTTCTGTCCAGACCGGATAAGGATTATACAAACCGATAGCACGAATATAATACGGCTTGCTAACAGGTGACTTTATTTTCCGGATATGTCCGACGATGTTTGCTACATGATTCTGACAGCGATACAATGCAGCATCCAGCACTTCCCGGCTCGGACGCCCCCCGGTGGACTTCACGGCACGTATCAGATCATTGCCCCCGATGGATATCGTTATAATCTGGGCCTGCTGCAGATGATAACGATAAGCCGGAGACTGAACCACCCGATCGTATAACTCATCCGAGGTTAATCCGTTGACTCCCAGATTTTCGTGGGCTACGAACTGGCGAAGCTTCTCCTCCGCCATCCGGCGGTATAACGGAACAAAACCGCTGCCTGGCATGGCCCCAAACCCGAAGGTCAAGGAATCGCCGACAGCGGTATAATGGTACACCAACATGTTCACCCCCTGCCCGCTCGTTACGACATTATATGAATCATGCCTTGAACGGGAAACGGTATATTGTCTCGAATGGCAATTTTAATTCCACTTCACAACGATGAACATGCTTTCTCTATGTCAATAACAGCTTATTCTTCTGATTCCTCGACCTCATAAATGCAACGGAATCTCTCTACACCCGGATATTTCTCCCCTTGGCTGTAAACCTCAAATCCGATATTGCGGTAAAAGTCCACGGTCTCTTCGTCCGTCTCCGCAATGACACGATCCGGTTTGGGCTGAAGCTCAAGCAGCAGTTCCAGAATCATGCCCCGTCCGTACCCCTTACCCCGATTCTCGGGAAGAACCGCGATATGTCTTATCGTAAGCTCGTCCTGCTCAACATCAAAACCGATGACTCCCACTAGAAGCCCGTCTTCTTCATATCCGAATAGCCGGCTTTCACCGGTCTGATAAGATGAGACCGCGCGTTCCACCGCCTCTGGATCCGGAAAGACCGAGTATTCCAGCAATTCCTTCACTTCTTGCTGCATAGCCTGCGTAGTTATATCTTTAAGCATACTGATCTCCAATCTGTTTTAACTAGGACTATAACATCTTCTCAGCACTGATACCCAGCTTCCGCAGCAAAACGGCCGCCTGCGCTCTCTCGTCTTCCGACAAACCACTGAGCACCTTCACCATCAGCTCCTGATGAACCGGGAAGATGGCTTCAAAGAATTCTTTCCCCTCCGCGGTTAACTCAGCGTAAATAACGCGGCGATCCTCAGCGGAAGCCCGGCGGACGAGCAGGTTTTTCTTCTGGAGCTTGTCCACCACGTATGTAATGTTACCGCTGGAAATTAGTACCTTCTCACCGATTTTCTGCAGCGGCTGCGGCCCCTTGTGGTATAACACATCCAGCACACCAAATTCCGTGGAATTCAGTCCGTGACTGTTGATGCTCCGATTCGAATGCGTCATGACTGCGTTATAAGCTCTAGCCAGCACCACCAGCAAATATAATGGGTAGTCCTCTTGTTCTTGAATATCCGACATACTTCACCCTCCGAAAGATATCATGTAATTAAGGTTAATGAACGCCGGATCAACTGTCAAATATATTCTTCGCCTCAGAGCTGCCGGAATGCAATATCCGAACGGTTCCATCCTGACAGCCAATAATTGCTTGATCCGCCATACCGATAAACAGCCCGTGTTCCACTACGCCCGGTATGGAGCCAAGGCGCATACTCAATTCCTCGGGGTGGGTAATGAGCTGGAATTTGCAATCCGCAATATAGTTCCCATTATCCGTGACATAAAACCCTTCGGACAGGTTGCGGCGTATCTGCACCGAACACCCAAGCCGGGCCAGTGACTGAACCGTCCACTCATAAGCAAACGGTACAATTTCAACCGGCAGTGGAAAAGCTCCTAGCTGAGTTACTTGCTTGACCTCATCGGCGACAATCACGAGCCGGTCACTTTGATAGGCGGTAATCTTCTCCCGAAGAAGCGCTCCGCCTCCGCCCTTAATTAACCGCAGACGATCATCCAGTTCATCCGCTCCGTCAATGGTCAAATCCAGACGATCCATATGTTGTACGGGTGTCAGGGATATCCCCTGTTCAACAGCAAGCCTCTCGGATGCTTCAGAGGTAGCCACTGCCTGAATGTTAAGTCCTCCTCTGACCATCTCTCCAATTTTTAAAATGGCGTAATAAGCAGTAGACCCTGTACCGAGGCCTATCCTCATTCCATCCTGCACATACTTCGCGGCATGCTCTGCCGCGATTTTCTTCATATTCTTTTCATTTGTCATATCGGCCCCGCTCCTTCGTCATAAGCAGCATCAAATGCTATAATATTGGGTAAAGTGGTGGATTTCATACCAAACGAAAGGATTTATACCATGCGAACAGAAAATCAAATCAAATCCAAGATCAATGAACTTACAATGCAAAAGAAAATGCTGCAGACCCGACTAACGTCTCTTGAAGAGAACAGTCCTCAGCGCAGTTCCCTTCTCCATCAGGAAACTCGTCTTGACGATATGATCACCATGCTGGAATGGGTATTGTTTGAGCCAAACGGCTCTTATCATATGTAAGGACATCCAAACAAACGGCAGGGGCGCAATTTGCGCCCCTGCTTTTTATATTTGCGCCTCCTTCTCCTGGATGAATTGCTCAAGCCAATGAGCATAGAGCTCTTCATTCTCGGGAGAAAAACAAATGAAGTCTATCCGCTCCAGACGGTTATCCGGAAGATCCTCCTCCAGCAGTTTGGTAACCGCCTTTAACGCAACATCACAAGCAGGAGCTTTAGGGTACCCATAGATACCTGTGCTTATATTAGGAAAGGCAATGCTTCTCGCACCGACCTCTATTGCAAGCAGTAAGCTATTGCGGTAGCATTCGGCCAGAGTATGCTCCTCACGCCGTCCACCACCCTCCCATATCGGGCCAACGGTGTGAATGATGTGCTGGGCAGGCAAATTGCCCGCTCCCGTAATAACAGCGTTGCCTGGCGGGCATCCGCCTTGCTGTTTGCGAATTTCCATACACTGCTCCATAATCTCCGGTCCTCCGGCGCTATGAATTGCGCCATCCACACCTTTTCCGCCCAGCAGTCCCGAATTGGCAGCGTTGACGATAATGTCGCCCGTCCATGTCGTAATATCGCCTATAAAGACGGAGACCGATGTCCTTCCGATTTTAAATGTTTTCATTTCGGAAAATCTCCTTTCGGTCTTTTAATTCTTTATTACCCCGCAAGTAGGTGGATTGACCCGGAAAGCCTTATTCTGTTCTCGCCTTTTTTTTCGCGACCGCAGAGATTCGGTCCGTCAAGCTTTTCTCCTCCGGTCCCTGCAGCGCTTCCTCCACTGTACGGTAAAACATGAGTGCGCCGGTATCTCTGGCCTTGGTCAGGTGATGAAGAAATACGTTACCGGCCTGCTCCAGCTGCAAGTCATCCTTCTCATTTTTAACCCTGCACAGATAAACCTTCATCATCCCTTGCGCATCACGGAATTCCATCACGCCGATGGGAGCAAGAGATCTTTTGTCCTCCTCGGAGAATTGAGGTGTCATATAAACGGTATATTCCGAAGGGGGCGGAGGAATGTATGCTTCCCGTTTTTTATCCGCAATTATTCTGGAATTCATGAACGCAATGTAACCCGCTGCAGCAAACAAAAGGACGCATGCAGCAATTGCTATATTCAACATGTATGTCTCTCCTTGTAAAGGATTCCATTCATTAGGTATGACCTAATCAGGACCTCTCTATATAAATACCCTTAATAATGCAATCGCAAGTAAATGCAGAGGATAAAATGAACGCCATACCCACTGGCTTACCCGGATGGACTCAAGTTTTTTCCATAGATGCGGACCATAAGCTATCATCGCCGTCGGAATCACACTCCACATCTGAAGTTCCCAGTTATTAAGAAACCAGAACATCACGTTTAATAAAATATGAAGAACAACAAGCCAGCTGGCTTGCGCATAACGGAAAATCAAGATCAGCAGCAAACCGTAAGCCCCGTAATCAAATGGAAATTCACTCATCAAGGCGCAGGCGGCAACGACCAGCATCGTTGATAGCAACAAAGACTCCGAGCGTTCCAGCACATACAGCACCAATGCTCCGGCAACCAGCGTTACGACCACATTCAGTCCCCCGGGATCCAGAGCAAGCTGATACGGGATTTGGGAAATCGCTGCAATGATAGCCAGCCGCATGATATACTTGGGCCTGGAAGAAGTATAATGATGTCCTTGAACCAGAGCGTATACATAAATCGGAAAAGCAATGCGGCCGATAATTCTCCAAATCTCCTGGCCTGGAAAAAACACGAGCCCCACATGATCAATCAGCATCGTCAGCATTGCAATCCACTGCATGCAGCCCCCTCCTAACCCTCTAAGATGATGTTTCATTTATGTATGCAAATCGATATACCTATTATGGGTTGCAGCAAGAGGACTTGCAAGTGAAAGAATACGAAGCAGCCGTATTTCTATGGCTGTGATCAACATCCTCCAGCACAAGGACAAGGATGATTGGAGACCCGGCGAAGTAACGGTATAGCAGCATCATGAAGACGGAGGTGACAGCAATATGGAAAAGAAAAAGAACAATACGGCATTAGGCATAAGTATAGGAATTGGCGTCGGCATTGCGATTGGCGTCGCCATGAATAACATCGCCATCGGGATAGCGATTGGTGTTGCCATAGGCATTTCGTTTAGCTCCATCTTAACAACCAAACATAAAAAGCCGCCCGAGGAATAAAGGGCAGCTTCAGGAAAACTAACAGACCGCCCGGCTGCTGCCTGGCGGTCTGTTGGTTTGGGGATACTATTTTACCCCATATCAGCTTGAATCGATTGGATATTCCCGTTACGAACCTCATGTGCCCATTTCCCTGAAAGAATCGGCCCATCTACCTCAACCTGATCTCCATCCACTGTCGTCAGGGTCAAACGCTGGATGCGTACCCCATCTTGTCCATACGTATTGGCGGTGCGCTTACTACGATACGTAATCTTGACGGAACCGAGGAGAGTAAACGATACCTCATGGTTCTCATCGAACAACCAAGCCGGGAGCACGGGGTTCAAATGCAGCTGAAGCTGATGGTCTTCGTAACGGAATACCTGCTTCCCTGCCATCATCGCAATCCACATGCTGAGGAATTCGGCCGTCGATCCGCTAAGTCTAGCCACAAAACCGCGTCCATGGACATGGGGATCCGGGTTGACGCTGCTTGCAATAAAGGAGGAGTTCTCCAGCGTACTTCGTCCATACACTGCCGGGTCCAGAAATGGAATAAGCGATAACCTGATCTCCGAGAAGAACTCGTCATACAAGCCGGCTTTTAATAAAGAAAGCAAATATTTATACGTCATATGCAAGAATACCGATTCTCGCTCCAGCCATCCGGCTGTAAAAGCACGAATGCGCCCGATTTCGTCGCTTTCTTCCTCAAGGCTGACGGAAGTTTTGTACATCCCAAGTTCCGGATCATACAGCTCGGAAGCCTTGATTCGCTCATACATCGCTCTTGCCTGTTCCTCACCGGCGAGTTTCATTCCCCGGGCTGGCGCCTCCAGAAAGTGCGGAAGCGCATAGGGTTTGAACCCGAGTACTTTAGCGGCAGGCAGGCCGTATCCGGTTATCACCGGATTCCCCTCCGCATCCCATATCTCCTCAAACTGCTCCACTTCAAACCGGAAATAGGTCGGCACGATTCCGCCTCCCATCTGCTCCGCACGCTCAATCCCTTCATTAATTTTGCTGAGGAATGCAGCATATATGATCTTCACGTCTTTCACCGGCAACTCGACTTCGCGGCCTGTAATGCCAAACCTTACGGAAGCGCGGTAGGCTTCGCGTAATCCCGCCACCTGATCCCAGTAACGGAAAGAATCCAATGCCCCGGAATGATATTGCTGCACGGCAGCAAATACACCTTCTAAATAGGAAGCAATCTCTTCCGGTACTTGAATGGTATGCCGGCTGAACTGCTCAGCAGCATCCACAATAAAAGCCACCATGCGCTTCAATTCCATCGTCTCGCTCATGCCTGAACCAAACAAGCCCGGCAAGCCGTTCATTGCATCGTTCCAGCCCGGCTTATTGGCCTCCATCTCGACCCCCATTCCGTACGGATCGAGTGTAGCCATTTTGCTGAGTGATAATGAGATCATTTTGACAAACAGATGGGTACGGTATATGCTGCCCTTCCCGCCGTCAACCCGCAGCCATTCCGCCGCGTTCCGTTTTCTGCCCAGCTTCATCAGCTTCTCCTCATCCTCCAGCAGGGCACCATATTGACGAACCTTGCCACGGCTGATCACAACCTTCTCGTGCCGCGGAAGCACATAAACCGGACTGTCAAAAAACGAATACGTTTTCTCGCCAAACAGCAGTTCCTCACAACGGTCAGGATAAATATTAAGGTAGGCATCAACCAAATCCATGTTATATGTCCAGTGATCCGACCAGAATCCCTCACCAAAAGATGCTGCAAAATGTTGATCGGAGATGGTGAGCAGTTTGGATAAGAAGGGTTCCTCGCCGATGGACAATTCAATGCCCTGATCCGCAATCGCGTTTATGATGTTCCCTGGCGTATAATCGCCGCCACAGACCGCCTTCAGCTTATCGTAATCCCCATCCCCGGACACCGAGGCGCGCAGCAGCTTCTCCAGCTGCTCCTCCATACCTTCAGTCACGCGGAATTTGGTCCCTTCCACGCTTAAGGGGTTATACCCGTCAGCTTGGATCAGACTGAAAAACATCCGGATATTGAATGTGCCCACCTTGGGATTAAAGAACACATCATTCCGTCGATTCTGATTCATATCCCGGAAGTTGCCGTTCCCTTGCGAATAATACTCCGGGGCGAGCGAGAAGAAGTTGTAATCTCTCTCCAAATCCCCGTGTTTACGGGAGTACAGATGGACAACGGCGCCTTCCTTCCCGTTATCGAATATAAACGGATACCCGCCTCTCAAGAAATTGTCCAGATAGGATTGACGGCTGTATTCATCAAATATCGGCAACCCCGTATTCGTGGCAACATCATCGGTTAATTCGCGTGTCAATGCGGCTGCCTCCATTCGCTTACTGAGGATATAAGCAGGCGAGGACAAATCATTTGAGCGTTTATTGATTCTGGTAATGTCATTCACATGACCAACCAGAGTGTAGACGGTTATCGACTCCCCGGGCCCAAGCTCAGCCGGCAAGCCGCTAAAGCCGCAGGGTACTTTGTTCACAGCATAGGGTATCGTCTGTGCCAGCGATTCGATGGACGCTGTGGCAAAGCGATCGGGATAGATTAGTGATGTATTCCCACCAAATATCAGCTCGAAGTCTACGAGTGGCTTGATTAACTTCCCGTGCTGATCAAATGACAGATAAAAGTGACCGTTCGTAACCTCGCTCACTTCCGCCTCGTCATGCGTGCTGGAGCGCACTTTATAAAACGGGATGCCTTGATCCAGATTCTCCACTTCCATCCAGCTGCGAAGCAGGTTGCCGATCTCCTTGTAGCCGCTGTTCGCAACACCGTAAGGCAAAATCTCCGGCAAACCGTCCAGCAGCTCAAACGATACGTTCCGAGTTCCAGCATTCGTTATCTTAACCTCACGGACCAGCGCGGCAAAGTCTTCTCCAGGCAGCTGGAAATACGATACCGAGGTGCGAAGTCCGTTTCCGGCATGATCTTCTTCGATCACCAGCTCATTCTGACGAATAAACATCGTTCGCTGCGCCTGCGGGTCGGGTTGAAAGGATTGAAACGGCTCGTAGACGGACGGGGTCCCGGCAAGCTTGATAAACGTCCTAAATCCTGTAGCAGACACATTCTTGTATGCAATATTAGCTGGCGAAAACTCCATAATCGGCGAGTTCTTGTCGCGTATCCCGAAGCTGCATATCCCTTGACCCCGATTCACGTAAAAAGTCCACATCGGAATTCCCTTCAAACCTGCAATGCCCGGCAGAAAGCTGGAAAAGGTCTTGGCTTGATCATATTGCTCGATAACAAAGGTATCCTTCTCAAAACGGTAATTTGCCATGTTCGTATCCCCCTTAAATTAATTTCGAAACCGGTTTCGAAATGGTGTAAAAATAGGCCTGCTCTTTCAGGTTCACCTAAGTGACCGGGCGGCAGGAATCCCGAATAATTAATTCAACAGGCAGCATAACCGACTTCACCGCGGTATCTTGCTCTTCAATCGAAGACGTTAGAATCTCGGCGGCAACAGCGCCCAGCTGTTCTGTATGCTGACGTATGGTCGTGAGCGCAGGGGTTATGTAACGGGACATCTCAATATCATCAAACCCGACAATCGACACATCCCCAGGCACATTCAGGCCGCGATCCTGCACGGCGCGAATAGCTCCAAGCGCAAGTAAATCCCCAGCGGCAAAAACAGCTGTCGGAGGATCCGGCAGTGCAAGCAACCCGTTCATCGCATCATATCCGCTCTCCATGGAGAAGAAGTCGCTGCTTGTTATGTATTCTTTCCTGAATGTCAAACCCAGCTCGCGAAGAGCTTGCTCATAGCCCTGCTGACGCTGCTCGCCTGCAAACGTATTCAATCCGCCGGAGATATGGGCGATGCTGCGATGTCCGAGTGAATGCAGATACCGAAGTGCCTGCAAGCTTCCTTCGATGTTATCGGAGCAGACGGAATGGGCCTTCTCTGGCGAGGAATCCAGAATAACGCAAGGGATGCCGCTGTCCAGCAGCTCCTGGAAATCAGGATCATCGCTGCTCGAGAGAATGACAACTACGCCGTCGACCCCGCGGATTTTACAATGCTCCACGTAGCTGCTTCTCCGTCCGCCAACATCCTTGGAAATAAACATCAGATCATACCCTTTGGAGACGGCGATTTTCTTGAAGCTTTCGATAACAGCCCCAAAGTAAGGGTGACGAATCCCCGCTCCTGTTGCTTCTACGAACAGTATACCGATGGTCCATGAACGCTTGGTCGTTAGAGACCTGGCATTCGCGTTCGGAAGATAGCCCATTTCCTTCGCTGTCTCCAGAATCTTGACCCTCGTCTTCTCCCTGACATCCGGATAGTTGTTGAAGACTTTGGACACCGTCGTAGGCGAATAGCCTGTTTTCTTCGCAATATCATAAATAGTAGTCAACCTAAGAATCAGCTCCTGCACCTTCGCCGGCATATTCCGATACGGGTGTATCTGATATAAGATTCTACCTGCGCTAACCGGCTCTCGTCAATGTTATTCCGCACTAACAAGCAGGAGCCAAAACTTCGGTCACGACATATTCATCCGCTAGGATAAGTCAGCAGTCGCTCCCTTCGGTGTGGAGGGGCTTGCCGTTTCCGGATAACGAATCATCAGTACACAGATCAAGGCGAGCAGCATGCTGCCCGCGGCACAATAGAACAGAATCCAATACCCCATTCCATCAATGAGCTTGCCCAGAAGAGGAGGTGAGGAGATCGCCGCGAGCGATGACACCAAATAATACATCCCTGTCCGTGTTCCGATGCTGTCCTCCGATCCTGTTGATACGATGAATGGATAGGAATTGATATTGATGCATGCCCAGAACAACCCACCCACCGTCAGCAATATGCGAAGCAATAACAGCGAATCGACCAGCGGTACCATCGAGAAAACAATCAGCAGACCGCTGACACCGATGAGAATCATCCGCTTTTTGCCGAATTTGCCGCCAAGCCATCCGCTTGGAATAGCAAACAGCACAAAAGCAAGTGAAAAAAACGTTAAGGAGAAGGAAGCCTGCGATTCGGTCAGCCCTACCTCATTCTTGCCATACAATGTGAACAGCGTCTCTACGCCTTGATAGGCTACAAACCAGAAGAAGATCGCCGCCAAGAGCAGCACTGTCGTCCGATCGAGCTGGCTCCTGAAGGAAACTTTGGGCTTGGCGGCAGTCTGGGCCTGATAGCCGGGTGCGTCACGCTTCTCCTTGATAAATGTCATTAGGATAAATAAAGATACAAGCGTTATGCCGGCAGCGGCTATAAACGGCAAGGACTGATGGGCTTTGTAAAGCACCGAGCCCACGCCAAAAGCCAGTATCGATCCGATGCCACCCATAAAATTAATAACGCCGTTGGCTCTTGTCCGCCGCTTCTCTTCTGTAATGTCCGGCATTAAAGAGACGGTCGGTGAACGATACAAGCTCATCGCCAGATTCATAAGTACCATGAACAGAATGAGTGTTGCCATTCCGGTATGAAACGGTATGATCGCCGTAAACAGGGCGCCCAGCGGCATTCCGATAAGCAGATAAGGCATTCTTCTTCCAAACCGGGTATGTGTCCGGTCGCTTCGACTTCCAATCCATGGCTGCAAGAATAGAGCAAAGTAGTTATCAATTGTCATAAAAAAACCGATCAATGCGACACTGGATATGTAATCCTCCAGAAAATAGGGCACAAAAGCATTATATAGTGCCCATGTTATGCTAATGCTGAAAAAACCAAAGCCCAGCAGCCATGTTTTCTTCACAGGGTCACACTCCCTTGGTTTGAAGCAATCCGCTGAGCACATCCGGGTAATCGGTAATAATTCCCGCTACGCCTGCATCGATCAAAGCCTTCATCTGTTCCTCGTCATTCACCGTCCATGGATGATAAACAACGCCGTGCAGCTTCGCTTCCGTTACCCACTCCGGGAGAACCGCTCGATGATATGCATGAAGGGCATCGGCCTTTGCCAGCTTGGCATACTCCCACGGTTTGTATAAGCCTTCCCCATACAGCAGGCCCGTGCGGATTTCAGGATCAATTAACTTGCACTCTACCAGCGAATAGTGATTGAAGCTTGAGATGACGATTTGCTCCGACATGCCGTAATGTCTTACTGCCTCGATTACACGCTTCTCCAGCTCCGGATATTGAATCGCCCCGTTCTTCAGCTCAATATTCACGATTGTGCCCGGATTCTTTGTTAATTCCAGCAATTCCTCCAGCAGCGGAATGCGCTCGCCTTGAAATGCAGCTCCAAACCATGAACCCGCATCCAATGAAGAGAGCTCCTCATAAGTGTAATCCTTGACAAGTCCTTCGGCTCCCGTCGTACGTGCTACGCTCTCATCATGGATTAGAACCAGCTTTCCGTCCTTGGTCATCTGGACATCGGTTTCAATCCCGGTAGCTCCCAGTTCAAGCCCCTTTGCAAAAGCTGCCATCGTATTCTCCGGGCATACGGCCGATGCGCCGCGGTGGGCAAAATTAATCAATTGTGACATTCCTTATTCCTCCTGAGTATTGGGATATTGGTTTTGTAATATAAATATAGCTCCCAATTGTTAGAACTATGTTATCGTCAATTTTCATATTCCACATCGGCCTGTGAAACCCTGTCATGTAAACGATTTAAATTTTATGAGGATTTGACGTATTTAGTTGTTAAACATATAATTGTTAAGACAACTATTATTTCGATAACCTAAAAATGAAAGGTGTGACTTGTTTCTTGAAAGAACCTACACACAATCCCTCCATCGGCTTTCACCTGGGTTACACCTATCGCCGTGCATCCCAATTGTTTGCCAATGCCCTAAAACCCTTTGACATCACCCCTGAACAATGGCTGGTCCTGTTTCATATTGGCGAACATGAAGGGTTAAACCAAAAGGAAGTTGCCGTAAAAGCGGACAAAGACCAACCTACGACAACCCGCATACTGGATCTGCTCGAGAAAAAAGGCTACACGCGCAAATCCGTATCGGTTAACGACCGCCGAGCTTTCCAGCTCTATTTGACGGACACCGGAAAAGAATTGATCGAGGCTACCACCGCAATCGAAAGCGAATGCGGACGCCAAATAATAGAAGGAATTGACGGTCGTCAATTGGAGATGTTCCGGGACACTCTCTCACGCATCAACAACAACATGAATCATATACACAACAACAGGAGAGATGTTTCACATGAATGAAATGAAAGCCAAACAACCATTATGGACAAAAGAATTTATCACCTTGATGGTCAGCAACCTCTTTCTGTTTCTGACCTTGCAGATGATGCTGACCACGCTGCCCGCTTATGCCAAGGAAACTTTTATGGCAAGCCCCCTGCAGGTCAGCCTCATTACCAGCCTCTTCGCCTTCAGTGCAATTGCTTCCCGCTTTGTCTCAAGCAGAGCACTTGAAAAAGGAAAGCTCCGGCTGCTTCTCTATGTCGGACTCCTGATATCTCTGGCAGCCACGCTCGGATACTATTGGGCATCCGGCATCGTATTTCTGCTGCTGATGCGCATCTTGTTCGGCATCGGATTCGGTATGACAAGCACCTCGTTTCCGACGATGGCATCCGATGTCATTCCCATCAAACGATTGGGTGAAGGTATGGGATACTTCGGATTATCCACCACCCTTGCCATGTCGATCGGACCTATGATCGGTTTAACATTGCTCCAAGGCGGCGGCTTCACCCCCTTAGTGATCATCACCGTTATCATCAATGTCCTCATCTTCCCGCTCGCTTACATTCTTACGTCCAGGGCGCCTGCACGACGAATACCTGAGCGCCCCGTAACCGAGCCAGTCCACCTGGAAGATAAACCACGGAGTTCCTTTAACAGCAAGCTGATCCTCCCCAGCGTTCTTAACTTTTTAATGTCCATTACTTACGGAGGTCTGCTGAGTTTCATGGCGCTGTACGGAGCCGAGGCTCACCTTCGGAATCCCCAGTATTTCTTCTTATTTAATGCGATCGCCATTATTCTGGTCAGACCCTTCTCCGGCAGAATTTATGATCGTTATGGACATAAAGCGCTCGTTGTGCCCGCAGCGGTGCTGATGGTTTCGGGTCTGCTGCTCCTGACCTTCGCATCCTCAACCGGAACCATGCTGTTATCGGCATTATGTTACGGTCTTGGCTTTGGTGCCATTCAGCCGTCCATCCAGACCTGGATGATTCAGGAGGTTCATCCCCTGCAGCGCGGCATGGCAAACGGCATGTTCTTTAACTCCCTCGATTTCGGTGTTGCCATAGGCTCCATCGTGCTCGGTTCCATCGCCAAATCCACATCGTATGCCATCATGTACCGTTATTCAGCCCTCGCGCTTGCACTGTTAATTCTGATCTATATCCTAGCGCACATCATCGGCAAATCTCGCTCCAAAGCCCGAACAAGACTTGAGGAGACCAAGTCTGCGGCAGCAGGATCATAACAGGCAGAGCTGCCCTCATGTAAACATCCATTCACAGATCATTCACGCATAAAGCTTCCACCTCCCGGACACAATGACGATAATTGGATTTCATACTTACGCCAAAATGAAAATCATGTGCAAACCGTCTTCAGCCTTACGCTGAAGACTTTTGCGCTTTATTTGAATTTTTCGTTACAGCCATATGAAACCCCCATGTTCAAGGGAGGATGTTTATGATTACATTCGATAACGTCAGCAAAACCTATTCCGACGGCTTTCATGCTGTTAAAGAACTGAATTTCGAGATTCAGTCGGGGGAATTTCTCGTTCTGATCGGACCAAGCGGCTGCGGAAAAACAACCACCATGAAAATGATCAATCGTCTGATTCCCCATACTGGCGGAACGATTACGATTCATGGCAAGGATATCCGTTCCACCAATCCCGTTGAGCTCCGCCGCAGCATCGGTTATGTTATCCAGCAGACGGGGCTGTTCCCGCACTATACATTGGAACAGAATATCGGACTGGTCCCGGATTTGAAGGGATGGGACAAGGCTAAGAAAAAGCAGCGGGTCTATGAGCTGCTTGAATTGGTCGGACTCGATCCCGACACCTATGCTTCAAGATACCCAAAAGAGCTCTCAGGTGGGCAGCAGCAGCGCGTCGGCGTTGCACGCGCCCTGGCTGCAGATCCCGAAATCATACTGATGGACGAGCCATTTGGTGCACTCGATCCGATCACGCGCGAACAGCTGCAGGATGAGGTGCTTCGGCTGCAGCAGGATATGAAGAAAACGATTGTATTTGTTACCCATGATATGGATGAAGCCCTTAAGATGGGAGATCGGATCGGCGTGATGAAATCCGGAACGATGGTTCAGCTGGATTCACCTGAGACGCTGCTCCGGGAGCCGGGACATGGATTCGTTGAAGAATTCATCGGCAAGAATCGGGTTTATCAAAATCCTACTTTCATACCGGTTACGGAAGTGATGCGCAGAAACCCGGCGACAGTTAGCCTGAACCGGTCTCCGCTGCGCGCCATCACATTTATGCGCCAGCGGAAGACGGATACCTTGCTTGTGCTAACGGAAGATGGCGTTCTCGCGGGTCTGGTATCGGCCTATGATCTGCAATCCAACATCGATACCGCGGCGACTGTGCAGCAAATTATGAAACCCGTGAAGCTGACGCTGCCTGATACGGCAACGGCCAAAGATGCCTTAATCGCTGTAAATGATGCCCCATTCGGCATCATTCCCGTTATCGACCAGCGGGAGCGGCTCATTGGCGTTGTCACACGCGGGACTCTAATCTCCACCTTTGCAAGCCACTGGGCCGGAGGGGGTGATGAAGCATGAATTCCTCATCCATCTGGGAGCAAATCGGCCGTCAGTTCTCTTTGCGGTGGGGCGAGCTTCTGGTATCCGTTGGAGAACATATTCAGCTCGTTCTCATCTCGATGGTCATCGCCATCATCATTGGAGTTCCTGCCGGAATCCTGGTATCCAGGTATAGCTTCCTGCGAACCTGGATCATAGGCGGAGCCAGCATTCTTCAGACTATTCCAAGCTTGGCTCTGCTCGGCTTTATGATCCCGCTCCTCGGGATCGGCATGAAAACTGCGATAGCCGCACTGTTCCTCTATTCACTGCTGCCGATTATCCGCAATACCTTCACCGGTATCAAGGATGTGGACCCCTCAGTTATCGAAGCGGCACGCGGCATGGGAATGACGGGAACCCAAATCCTGTTACGGGTTCAGCTGCCTCTCGCCATGTCGGTCATCCTTGCAGGAATCCGGACGGCAACGGTTATTAATGTCGGTACCGCGACACTGGCGGCTTTTATCGGGGCTGGCGGCCTGGGGGATTTTATCTTTCTCGGGATCACCCGCAATATCGATGCACTGATTCTCCTGGGTGCGCTGCCGGCAGCCATTATGGCCCTGCTGCTGGATTATTTGCTCGGACTCCTCGAGAAGTGGACAACACCGCGCGGATTGAAAATATAACGTGGAGCGAAAGGGAAACCGCATGAAAAACACAAAAAAATCTGCCGCTTCTAGAATCCTTACTTTACTGCTACTTGTTTCGTTGACCGTCAGCCTTAACGGCTGTACCAATCCGCAATCCCCCGGCGTAAGTTCCAGCGGTCCTGCCGATCTGGTCATCGGCTCCAAAAACTTCACAGAAAACATTATCCTGGCTCATATGATGGCAGACCTGATCGAAGACCGTACGGGGCTGAGCGTCAAGCGAACGCTGAATCTCGGGGGATCCAGCGTAACCTGGAAGGCACTGCAGAACAATGACATACAGCTCTATCCCGACTATACCGGTACCATTGTGGCTAACTATTATCTGGAGGAAACCGGCAGTGCGGAAGAGACTCTTAAGCGCACAAGAGAGCTCGTTGCACAAGACGGCTTGGAATTCCTGGAGCCCATCGGATTCAACAACTCCTATGCTCTTGCGGTTACTCAGGATACCGCCGCGAAATACGGCCTCAGGACCTACAGTGATCTTGCCAAGGTTTCTGAGAATATGGAGCTTGGCGCCGAGTTTGAATTCACGGACCGGCCAGATACGTATCCAGGTCTGAAGGAGCTGTACCATATGAACTTCAAGCGTGTCAAAGGAATGGATCAGGGGATCAAATATCGCTTGATTGCCCAAAATGACCTTGACGTTGCCAGTGCCTATACAACAGACGGACAGGTCAAGGTGAACAATCTCTTTGTTCTGAAGGATGACAAGGGCTTCTTCCCTCCGTACGATGCGGGTGCCATTGTGCGGAGCGATCTGCTGAAAAAGTATCCGGAAGTGCGCGAAGCGCTGAATGCGCTTGGCGGACAGATCAACGAAGAGAACATGCAGGAGTTGAACGCGCTGGTGGATGAAGGATACCGCGAGGATCTGGTAGCGCGGGAGTACCTCGTCAAAACGGGACTGCTCAATAAGTAGATCTCGATAAGTAGAATCGCCCTAGGGGAGGAAACACCATCCGGGCATCGTATGATCAAAGAAATAGACCCGTATACGGAGTAGAATGCAGCGATTCAATTTTGAGTGAACGGCTTTCGCCCATACAAAAAAAGGGTCTTGTCCATTATTTATGGACAAGACCCTTTTTCTTGAATTCCTGCGGCTTCTTGAAATCCGCTCGGTATGCATTTCCTCCCGACGAGTCGTCTTCTTCTTTGGCCTCCGGCTTCACGGCGAATAATGTGAGGAGCCCGCCCACTGCTGCAACAGCGGCCAAGGTGCCAAACATCACCCAATGATTCGCGCCAAGCAGCAGTGAGACAACAGGCGGTCCAAGAGATACGCCGATAAAACGCATGCTGCTGTACAATGAAGTGATGGTGCCGCGCTGTTCCTTCTCAACGCCTTCAGTAAGCAGCGTATCCATGCATGGCAGGACCATGCCGATCCCGATGCCGCCCAGCGTCATCATACCGACCACAAAATAAATCTGTGAACTGAACCCGGTCACAATCAAGGAAGCGGTTAAGAGGGTCATACCTGCAAAACCTGTCCATTTTTTGGCCGCCTTGTTCTTGCCCGTGAATTTACCTGCCAGATACGACGCGAGACACAGCAATGCAAGCGGAATCGCAAGCACAAGGCCTTTTACCACGCCGTGCAGTTTGTAGGTGCTCTCCAGTGTCTCTGATAAATAAAAAAGCACACCGAACACGCCGAACATAGCGATACCGCCGATGGCAAAAATCGCGTACAGCCATCGGCCCTTCTCATGCAAAACCTGCTTTGTCTTTTTCAAAAATTCACGGAGGGACTGTTTATTATTGTTGCTGTTCGTTTTTGGTGTCTTCACAAGAAATATGACCAGAACGAGTGAAATCAGACACAGAATCGGAATCGCTGTAAAGGGCAGGAACCAAATAAAACTCCCTAATAAAGCACCCAATATCGGACTGATTACCTTACCGAATGTATTGGAGGTTTCTATAATGCCTAAACTCTTGCTGACCTCTTCTTCACCCTTAAACATATCTCCCACAAGCGGAATAACGATGGGAAATGCACCGGCGGCCCCTATACCCTGCAGAAATCTCCCCGCCAAAATAACATAATACGCCGTCGTCCCGCTCAGCATCCATGCGGCCACGGCGGATACCGCTCCGCCTAATGCGGCAATGATTAAGCTTGGGATGATGATCTTCTTTCGTCCATACCGATCCGATAAATAGCCGGCAATCGGAATTAACAAGATAGCCACAACAGCATAAACCGTAATGAGCATACTGACCTTAAAGGAGCTGATTCCCAGGACTTTGGAAATCTGCGGCAAAATGGGAATGAGCATGGAATTGCCCAGCGTCATGATGAGTGGTATGGATGCCAAGGCAACCAGATCCCATTTCTTGTTTTCCATGAGAAGACCACCTTTGCGTTATCTGTCATCCATATTGTAGGTTCTTTCGCCTAGAATATGCATGACTGCAAGGTGGTCAATTTTTCCCTTATGCAATTTTTCCTTATTTATACTTTAAAACCGGACATCAACTGTCGCAGCTTGCCGGACATTACGTTCAGATCTTCTACGGAATTGGTAATTTCCTCCATGGAAGCCAACTGTTCTTCCGTTGCAGCGCTGACACTTTGTGTTCCACCGGCTGTGGTTTCTGTAACTTCCTGAATTCTGCGAATGGCATGAACGAGATCATCAGCCCCGGAGTTCATCTGTTCGGTTGCAACGGTTACGCCTTGAATCTGTTCATTCAATTCCACAACGGACTGCTCGATGTCCTTAAAGGCTCTCTCGGCTCCCTGTGCCACGGACATGCCTTCTGTAACCTCGCGTGTACCCTGTTCCATGACCCCGGCCAAATCATAAATATCCTGTTGAAGCTCGTGCACAAACTGCCTGATTTCAACAGAGGAATTGGAAGCCTGGTCTGCCAATTTCCGCACCTCAGCAGCAACGACTGCAAAACCTCTTCCGTGCTCACCCGCGCGAGCAGCCTCAATCGAAGCATTCAAAGCCAGAAGGGAAGTCTGCTCCGCAATTTCAATAATAATTTGTCCCATCGCCCCGATGTTTGAGGCTTTTTCACCAAGAGCTCTTACCGACTGTGCGGATTGATCTACACTGGTGCGGATGCCTTCCATTTGGTTCAACGTATGTATAATCGCCTGTTCGCCTTCGGATGCTAACTTGTTCGCAGTGGCTGCCAATCCGGACACGTCTTTTGCGGCGAGCGTGATATGCTTCATTCCTTCCGCCATATCCGTTACCGTTGCTGTCGTTTCCTCCGTATCCTGAAGCTGGTTCTCAACCCCGGCTGCCAATTCTTCCATGATGCCCGAGGTTTGCTGAGATGCCTGACGAATTTCCTCCGTGGTGGAGTGCAGTGTCGACGCTGCGGTACCGACTTGTCCAGCGGTATCCTGCACCTGTACAACCAATGCCCGGAACCCCTCGACCAGCTTGTTATACGCATCGGCAACCGCCCTGATCTCGTCTTTCGTGGTTATGTTCAGGCGGGTAACAAGATCACCGCCGCCATCAGCGATTCTTAATAGCTGATCACTCATCTGGTTCAATGGACGAATGGAGCGGGTAAGAAGATATCCCTGGATCGCAAAATAAACGACGGCTGCCACACCAATCAGCATAATCATCATATTCTGAAGTTCGCTGTTGCTGGCAATCTCATCGGCCTGCTTGGCCAAAGCTTCATTTTTATTGATCGTGAAATCCGCTATAAGCGTACTGAAAGAGTTGCGAATCTCACGTTCCTGGTTAAACGCGGCTTCGTATACCCGAAACGGTACCGCCTTGTAAAACCCCGTATCGTACCCCAATTTGTTTAAGACCTGTGTCACAGCTTCCGTGTAAATTACATATCCGGTTTCAATCTGGTTGAAGACCTTTACATCTTCCTCAGTCGTCATTAGGACTTTGGTTTCTTTCATAACTTTACTAACGGATTCCTGTCTCGATTTTAACGAATCTACAAAGGTCGAATCCCCGGTCAACAAGTAGCCGCGCTCGTCATTTGAAATCCCTGTCAATAAAGTTTCAAGTTGGGTCAGGTTGTAAATGACCTTTTGATCCTCTTCAATAATCTTGCTGAACCTCTTCTCCGTCATGTTCGAAGTGATAAATGCAATGATTACGATAACAGCCGTAACCGTCGCAAGAATCGTAGACGATAGAATTAATTTTGTTTTTATCTTCATCCGCAAGCACCCGACCTTTGATAAGTAATATACCCCCATTCTATTTTCGTCAAAATTGTGTCTAAAATGAATAGTTATGGAGGCCGTGAAACCGCTTAATCCAAAAATATTTCAAAAAATTTATTAATCAACGGTCAAATAATGCTTTAAATTGGATAACACCCTCCATAAGACATAAGAAATTACCCTGATTCATCCACAAAATAATTTCCGATTTTTTCCTTGCATGAAACAGAACAAGTTTTTTCATGAATCACTCCTCAAAAAAAAGATCTGCCTGAACCCAGAGCTCAGACAGATCTTCCTATTTCAAGTTTCCGGGATAAAATGGCTTTTTTCCCCGATATGATAAACATGCAGTTTATGCATCGCACGTGTACAGGCGGTATAGAACAGCTTCCGGTCGCTTTCCCGGTGATACACGGCCTCGGAACCGTTGTAAATGATAACCGCATCGAATTCGACACCCTTTGCCAAATAGGCGGGAACAACAAGGGTTCCTTTCTCGAATGCCGGGGTCGTCTTGGTGATCAATCTCGTATGAATATCAGCTGACAGCTGCTTGTGCACACGCCGGCTCTCTTCTTCCGTTCGACAGATGACCGCAACGTACTGGAATCCCTGCTCATGAAGCTCACGTATATCGGAAATAATCGTTCCGTTCAGCGCTTCTTCATCCTGAACCTGAATCACCCGCGGCGCTTCACCCGGACGGTTAAAGGGAACGATCCGCTCTCCTCCTGGAATCATTTGCCGAGTGAAATCAACGATTTCATACGTGGAGCGGTAACTTTGCGTCAGGGTGATAACTTCCGTATCCTCTTTACCATACAAACTGACCAAGTTCTCCAAGCTTCCCAGAGCTTCCCCATGCGCATAAATCGCTTGATTAAGATCACCGAGTACCGTCATTTTGGCCCGAGGGAACAATCGCTTCAGGAATTCCAGCTGGAAACCCGAATAGTCCTGAACCTCATCGACAATCACATGACGAATGGCGGTGTTCGTACGGAAACCCTGGAGCAGCTCCTTCAGGTACAGGAACGGGGTAGCATCTTCGTACATCAACGATTTATCGTCCAGGGAGGCTGTGGTGAGCTTACAGATATCCTCCCAATGTGCCGGAAGATTCTCAGGATCGCCCGCAGCCCGGCGGAACAAGGATTCGTCTGTGAACAGTTTACGGTACATCCCCTTGACATCCACGTAGCGGAATCGCTTGATCCAGCGTCTGACCGGTTTGAGACGTTGGCTGATCACCATTTTTGCAAGGACGTCCTTTTCCTTATCAAAATCGTCAAACGTCTCTTCCTTCCGTTTCTGCTTCCGCTTCATCGTTTGGAAGGCGCGCTGGTAATCATCCGAATCCAGCAGCTCGATTTGCTCCTCGACCCATGGAGCGTCTTTTTCACTTTGGGCAAACTCCGACAGACGTTTCAGCATCCATTCCTTCATAAGATCAATCCGGCCGGCGAGTTTAACCGCTGAATCATAACCATAGAACTGGGCGGTCATTTCATCCGAGCTGACGATGACCTTGCCTTGGAAAACAACCGGTTTAAAGAGCATGCCATTCTTCTCTAGCAGCTCTTTATATCGTCGGATGGTATCCAGATAAGCGCCGGAGGATTTATAGGATATGCTCTCCAGACGCGCGCGGTAGCGGAGCGAATCATCTGCATTCAGCAAAGTTTCCGTCTGTGTGAATACATCTTCGAGATCAAATTCCTTGCCCAAACGGTGCTCCAAATAGGACTGGAAGGTCGTTTGCTGCATGTTGTCCTCGCCAAGCTCGGGAAGCACGGTGGACACATAACTGTTAAACAGCGGGTTCGGGGAGAATAGAATCATCTGATCGGCCCGGAGTGTCTCCCGGTATTTGTACAGTAGATAAGCCACCCGCTGCAGTGCGGCTGAGGTTTTTCCGCTGCCAGCAGCTCCCTGAACGATCAGCATGCGTGTTTTGTCGTTTCGTATGACCGCATTCTGCTCCTTCTGAATGGTAGCTACAATGCTCTTCATCCGGTCATCCGCGCTGTGGCTGAGTACCTGCTGGAGCAGTTCATCACCAATCGTCACGCCAGTATCAAACAATACCTTGATCTGGCCGCTATGGATTACAAACTGGCGCTTCAGCAGCATTTCACCTTTCACCAGGCCGGAGGGCGTCTCATACTGGGCGGGACCCGGGGCTCCGTCATAATACAGGCTGGATATCGGTGCACGCCAGTCATACACGAGGAACGTCTCCATATTTTCATCCAGAAAAGAGCCGGTTCCCAGATAAATAGTCTCCGTCTCCGAGGTTCCTTCCTCTTTAAAATCAATGCGACCAAAGTAAGGAGATTCCACGAGTTTTCTGTACTTTTTAAGCAGCTTGCTTGACTGCAGATGAGCATGCTCACGTTCTGCCAGTACCTGTGACTGCTGTCTCAGATTGGTCGATGTTTCACCTAAATCATCCGGGTTGCTGAAGTTAACCGTAACTTCGTCCCAGAAGTCCTTCCGCATATCGATAACGACATCACGGATATCTCCGACACTCGCTTCCAACTGAGATATTTTATTGCTGATTTTCGTTGATACTTCCGTTACCCGTGTCTGTTCTTCTTGCCAATCCTCTTCGCTGATAGCCATTGTTCATCCCCCTAATTTACTGGTTGACAGCGCAAAATGTCTGTGATATAATACAGTTGTGGTATTCTAACCACATTAGTTGTTTTTAATGACAAACCATTGCTAATTATAACAGCATGCTACAGTTAATACAACATTTGAATTTAGTAACCGGCCGGAATGGCCGGTTTTTTTGCATTCATATCGTGTGGTTCATCTACCATACCATGTCCGATTGGGCTTGCCAAGAAAGCTCCTGCCATCCGCATGTTGGTCATAACGGCTGATCAAAAGCGAGTCTTGATCGGCCCCTTCATATCGTTTGATATGCTTATTTTCTCAACCAGGAGAACAAGGCTTCTTCCTGTTCCTTGTCCTCCACGACACGGCTGATTTGATCCGCCACCCGATTCAACCGGTCAAGCTGATAACCGTAATCATACATGGAGGCAGCCACAACCGACAGCCGAAGCCCGCCAGGATCTGCGCCCGGTCCGCACATCACTTGCTCCATAAACGCTTCATTGTTCTCGGCCATGGTCTCCGCCTCGTCCTCATTCGGCTTCAGCTTTCCTTCGAACTTCCATAGAATATGCTCATGGTACTTCATCAGCCGCTCCAGATTGCTATCAAATTGCTCGTCGATCAGTTCCGACCGTTCCGCCTGGAAGTAATGATTCTCCACGGCGTCCAGCACTTCATATCCTTTACGAAGGGATTGGAGCAGCTGCTTATACACAACAAGCTGTCTAGCTTGGCTATACTTGGCTCGCTTCAGCTTCTTCTGCTCCTCCTCAAACAAATTGTATTTGTCCGACAACGATTTGATTGCTGTTTCAAGTTCCTTCTTCTCCGCACGGTAGACCGAATCCTTCATCTCATGGGAAATGGCCGTCCGCAGCAGCAGCGACATTTTGCCAAAGACAATATGAATCCGTTTGATGTACTGCTCCTTCGGCTTTGGAGGAAATACGAGAATATTAATAAGGAAAGCAGATACGATGCCGATGATCGTGAGAATAAACCGGTTGAGTGCAAAGTCCCATTGACCGGAAGCTTCCATTACGGATATAACCGTAACCAGGGTGAGACCGATCGTCTCTCCCATTTTTAATTTCATGCAGATCATGATCACTAAAATACATACCAGACCGACCGAAATCGGTTGATTGGATAAAAAATATCCTCCGAGCATCGCCAGTATCGCCCCAAGCGTACTCGTCTGCAGCTGGTCCAGAAAATATCTCCACGACCGATAGATAGACGGCTGCATCGCAAAAATCGCGGCTATGGCTGCTACAACAGGGGATTGAAAATCAAACAGCATAGCCAAATAAAGAGCCAGCGTTACGGCTAGGCCGGTTTTGAACATTCTTGCTCCAAATGCCATAGACAGCCCTCCTTACATAACCCAAATTCAAATCTATGCTTACACACCATGATACATACTCCTCCGCTTAAACCGCTATTCCATGAATTACCCTTACTTTTCCAAAGTGATGCAGGCCGACATGACGTTCACGCATCCGGGAAGGCCCGCTTCCCCATTCTTCTCTCATAATATCGGACCATAAAACTAACCCATGCGCAGGAAGCCAAATAGCCCCCGAGGATGTCGCTTGGATAGTGAACACCCAGATATATCCGGCTAAGCCCAATGCTTAGAATCATGATGATTGCAAAAGCGATTAATACTCCTCTTCCTGTCCTGCTGTCTATATGTCTCCATAACAAATATGCCAGCACGCTATAGAAGGAAAAAGCACCCATCGAATGCCCGCTGGGAAAGCTGTATCCCGTAATTTCAACCAGGCGGTGGATATCCGGCCTCACCCGTTGAAAAATCAATTTTAATAATAGATTAAGAATAGATGAACCGAATACGACTACAATAAGTAGAAGAATCTCCGTGCGACGCCTCAATACCCAATATAGCACGGCGATTACGATAAGACACAATACAGTAACCGGACCGATCGAGCCTATAAATGAGAGGCCTATTGCAATATCCGTAATGAATGGATGCTCCAGGTTCTGTATTGAGGTTATGATGGCCAGATCGAGTGGAGCCAAGAGCTGAAACTTAACCAATGCGGCCATTATGATAAATCCTACGAAGCTGATGAGTGATATAAAGAAAATCCAGCGTTGTCTTCCTGAAGCCCAATTCATCTGTCCGCTCAAACTCTCTTTTCTCCTTTGCGTTGTTTCAAATCTATATGACTTGGGTGAAAACAAGATAATATCATTTTCCAGAGATAAAGAAAAGTCCAGCGCTGATTCCCAAGAAATCTCCCTTAGGTTATGCTAAATTTGGTATTATTACTCTAATATGAGAAATTTTAACGATAAAGGAGTTTGTCCTATGAAGGTTCTAGTAGTCGGTGCGAATGGTCAAATCGGAAAACACCTTACACACCTGCTTCAAGATCATGAAGCCTACACCGTAAAAGCGATGGTTCGAAAAGAGGAGCAGGCACGATATTTCGAAAATGCCGGAATCGAAACCGTCCTTGCTGATCTGGAAGGAGCGGTTGATGAGCTTGCACAGGCCGCACAGGATTGCCAAGCCATTGTATTTGCCGCCGGTTCAGGCGGTGCAACCGGTTATGATAAAACTCTCTTAATTGATCTGGATGGGGCTGCAAAAATGATCGAGGCTGCCGAGCAGGCACATGTCTCACGCTTCATTATGGTTAGCGCCATACAGGCCCACAACCGGGAGTCCTGGAATGAAAAAATCAAGCCCTATTATACAGCCAAGCATTATGCGGATCAGATCCTGCGCAGCAGCAGCCTCTCCTATACGATTATTCGTCCAGGAGGACTTCTGAATGAACCCGGTACAGGCCGTATCACCGCTGCCGAGGACATCCATAGCGGCTCCATTCCACGGGAGGATGTAGCAAGCACGATTCTGTTATCCCTGGATGAAGAGAACACCTTCCGGCGTTCCTTCGATCTGATCGCAGGCGATTCGCCCATATCCGAAGCCCTTTCGTCTATTTAAAGAAAGCCTTTCATCTCAAAGAAATCGCCCCTGCCAAAAGCGATACGTCAGGTATCCAGCTCTTGGTCAGGGGCGATCTGTTTTTTCTAATCGAATAGTGACCAAATCACAATAAATGCGATCAAGGCCAACACATAGATGACGATCAGCTTGGTAATATTAGCTTTGGTTTTACTTTCATACGCTGGATTCGACTTGCGGTTTTCCTGGGAAAAACCAACAAGCAGCGTCGCAATGCCGCCGATCAAAGCCAAAGTAATCACGATTAAATACAGAACCACAATGGATCCTCCTTATCCTCTCGGATTATACGAATGATTACGTGCCGGTCTTCTGCAGCATCTGATTCCGCAATATTTCTTTTACGGCTTTCACAGCTTCCTCTACTTTATCCACTGAGACAACGATAGGCGAGGCATCTTCATATTGACTGGAGGTATGGTTATACTTGGGATCATAATAATGCTCAAGCAGCATCCGGATTCCCTGTGGAAACCGTCCCTCCTCCAGCGACCTCCCGATCTCAGCAGCAACAGGAGTATGGATCCTGTTTTTAATCAATTGGAAAGCCGCCAAATACTGTTCTTTGTATGCAGCGGGATTGTAGTCCTCCATGATCTGGCGAACACGCTCTTCCATCGGCAGTTCAAGTACGATAGCTACGCCGGACTCCTTCTTCTCCATAAGGAAGTCGGGTACAACGATTTTGCCAATCCGCTTGCTCTCGGCTTCGAATAACACGTAAGGGGCCGACTCCACTTGCTTCAGTCGTTCAACCAATTCCGAATCAAAGGTCTTTTGATTGCTGGCCTGTAAACCGATATGGCCAAATATCGAGCCGCGATGACCTGCCAGCCCTTCCAGGTCAACGACAGGATACCCCTCCTGCTGAAGCTGCCTGAGCACGGCCGTCTTGCCCGTTCCCGTCAAACCATGCAGAACAAACGCTTCGGCCTCTAATGTCTTATGTTCAAGCGTATCCAGCACATACTTTCGATAAGCCTTAATCCCGCCAGTAATCCGGCTGACATGGATATCCATCAGGGAGAGCACGGTTGCCGCTGTCCGGCTGCGCATCCCCCCACGCCAGCAATAAACTGCTTTATCACCGTCAATTTCCTTGAATTGCTTAACGAAGGCGGGAAGCTTGGCCGACATAATGGCAAGTCCGCGCTCTTTAGCCGCGTCTACGCCTACCTGCTTATAGATGGTGCCAATCTCCGCCCGTTCCTCATCATTAAAGACCGGAATGTTCAGGCTTCCCGGGATCGTTGAATCCCTGTATTCCGACGGGGAACGGACATCGATTAATGTCATCTTCTTTTTATTCTGAAGCTCCAATAACTCGTTAACGCTGATGTCTTGAAACATGGTCTGCTCGCTCCTTTATTGATCCAAAAAAAAGGCTCACTTACAACTCAACGACAATGCGGGACGGATGATCGTTTACGACCTTGCCGACACTTCCCGCTTCCAGCCCGGCTTGCCGAAGCTCCATTAGAAGCTGATCCGCCTGCGAGCCGTCAACGGCGATAAGAAGTCCACCCGAAGTTACCGCATCACACAGTATCCACTTGTCGATCTGATCCATGTCGTCCGGAAAATCAACATCGTCCTTCACGTGATCATAGTTGTTTTTTGTCCCACCCGGAATGACGCCACCCTCGGCCATTTCTCTAACTCGCTCCAGGACAGGTACAGAGGACTTGGAAATGCGTATCCCCGTCCCGCTTCCTTTTGCCATTTCGAGTGTATGGCCAAGCAGCCCGAATCCGGTCACATCGGTGCACGCGTGAACGTTATACGATTCCATCATTTCGGCAGCGGTCTTGTTGAGTGCTGCCATTACGGCGGTAACCCGGCGGATCTCCTCATCACTTAACAGGTTTTTCTTAATGGAGCTCGTAAGGATACCGACACCTATGGGCTTTGTAAGAATCAGCACATCGCCCGGCTTGGCTCCTGCATTCGTTCTCACTTTGTCAGGATGTACGGTACCTGTTACGGCAAGACCGAATTTCGGCTCTTTATCATCAATGGAGTGTCCACCAACCAGTGTTACACCCGCTTCTTTCAGTTTATCCCCAGCACCTCTCAAAATATCGGTCAACACCTGCTTATCGAGGGTTGAGATCGGAAATGCCACAATATTCAGTGCCGTTAGCGGCTTGCCTCCCATCGCATAGATATCGCTGATTGCATTGGCCGCTGCCACTTGACCGAAATCATAAGGGTCATCCACGATCGGTGTAAAGAAATCAACCGTCTGGACCATAGCCAAATCATCGGTAAGACGGTATACACCTGCATCATCGCTCGTATCCAGACCAACCAGCAGATTCGGATTGGGTTCCGCTTGGGGGAGCTTGCGAATGACCTGAGCCAGATCCGCAGGACCAATTTTGCAGCCGCATCCTCCTTTAGAGGAATAGGAAGTTAATTTTATTTTCTCCGATTGAGTCATCACAGATCGTCCCTTCATCATCTAAGTTTTGATATATTGCAAGAGCACGTGCAACAACCCCGGCGCGGATGCTCGAAATACGTCTCATCTACTCCGGGGATCATCTAATATTAATCTTTGCCAATCACTTCATTTATGCACACAATACTTATATTATATGAAATCAGCTGCCGCAAGTCTAATGATCTTCCTATTTCTTGCAATTCCCGGGAAAATCTCTCTACGACAAGTCCACATTGTGATATACTATTAGATTGGATATGTAAATAATTTCACGATATATCGGGGGAGTACGAATTATGAATCACTCAAGCGACGGCAAAATGGCCTTTGATCATTCGAATCGCAGAAAAACCATCTGGTTCATCACAATCTTCATTATAATTGCAGCAACCGGTCTGACCTATGTGAAGTGGTGGCCTTATTACGATAAAGCACTCAAGGCGATTGTCGAGCACAGCATCGGCTCTTCCATACTAGGCATGGATAGCAGTGCCACACCTTCATGGCAAGCAGCCTGGGATTATGCCATCACTTATTTCAAAGCCGTCTGGAAAGCAGCCGTGCTGGGTATTCTCCTTGGCACATTAGTCCAGTCCCTGCTGCCCTCCCAGTGGCTCCTTCGCGTTCTCGGCAAATCGACCTTTGGCAGTACGGCGATAGGAGGGATTGCATCCATTCCAGGCATGATGTGCTCCTGCTGTGCCGCACCTATCGCCATCGGTCTACGCAAGAAAAAGGTATCTGTAGGGTCTGCACTTGCGTTCTGGATCGGTAATCCAACCATTAATCCGGCAACACTCGTCTTTATGACGTTTGTTCTATCCTGGAAATTCACCTTGCTGCGACTGGTCTTTGGCATCCTTCTAACCTTTGGCGTCAGCTACTTGGCAAACCGCTTTGCCAAAGAATCGGAGCCGGTGGAGATCGACACACCGCCGAGCACCGATCAGCAAGACGATCGCCCACTGTGGAAACGCTGGCTCGCCAGCATCGGCAATATGCTCATTCGCGTGGTTCCGGCTTATTTTATCGCAGTCCTGCTGCTTGGCGCGCTGCAAGTCTGGATGTTCCCTCACCTGGGAACAGCAGCCGGGAACAGCCTGCTGGCTGTCATTTTCTTTGCCGTCATGGGGATGCTCTTTGTCATTCCGACTGCCGCCGAAATCCCGATCATTCAAGCCTTCATGGCAGCAGGTCTTGGAGCCGGCCCCGCAGCAGCGCTGCTCCTTACTTTGCCGGCCATCAGCCTTCCCTCCCTTCTCATGGTAAGACGTTCGTTCCCGAGAAAGGTCATATGGTTTGTAGTTTCGTCTGTAGTCTTGCTTGGTATTTCATGCGGCATAGCGGGAATGCTTATACTGTAACCAGCACATGGGTGCATTTTTTTTCAAAGAGTTATAATCAGTTATAATCAAATCAAGGGCTTTTCAATTATATTTTCAATTTTTATTTTTTCTTAAGGTAAACCAAAAGCTTATCTGGTAAAGTGATTAAAGAATGAACCAACTCATTATTATATGCAGTCGAAGGGAGTCAATCATTAAATGAAAGATAACGATTTGCAGCCAAACCACCCGGGGCAACCCGAGGATGAACAGGGACAAGCCCCAGAGAAAGAGAATATCCCCCAAGAACCGGGCGACTTGTCTAATGAAGAGGAAAGAATAGATTCGGATTCAACCTATCCTGAATCCAGTGAACCTTATAAGGAAGAGAGCGATCAGCCCCTGTCTCCGGTTGCTGTCATGCATTCAGAGGATCAGCCCGAGCAGCCCCTGCACGATGAGCAGCCTCCGGCTGGTGATGGCGGTAATGGAAGCAAAGGCTGGATGATCGCTTCACTGGTACTCGCGGCAGCGTTGATCGTCGTCCTGATTGTACCTCCATTTGCCAAGGGATCCGGTAACGAAGCAGTGGCCAAAGTCAATGACGTCAAGATTACGAAGGATACCCTGTACAATGAGCTTGTTGAAGCGGGCGGGAAACAAACCGTAAATTCCATGATCACGGAAGAGCTGATTAAGCAGGAACTGGCCAAGCAGTCCATTACCGTGACGGACGCGGAAGTGAATGAAGAAGTTGACGCTCTCAAGGCATCCTTCCCATCCGAAGATCAATTCAATATGGCCCTGCAGCAATCGGGAATGACACTTGAGGATCTGAAAGGGCAGACCAAAACCCAAGTCGAACTCAAAAAACTGATGGGCGACAAAATCAAAGTAACGGACGAAGAGATCAAAACCATTTATGATCAGAACAAAGAATCCTTTGCTACACCTGAACAGGTTCGCGCTTCTCACATCCTGGTTGAAACCAAGGAAGAAGCCGATGAGATTGTGAAGCAGCTTAAGGATGGCGCTGATTTCGCGGCAATTGCCAAAGAGAAAAATCAAGACGCTACCAAGGACACAGGCGGTGACCTGGACTTCTTCGGACGCGGCGAGATGGATCCTGCTTTTGAAGAAGCAGCCTTCAAATTGAAGAAGGATGAAATCAGCGACCCGGTGAAGAGCTCCTTCGGTTATCATATCATCAAGCTTACCGATCGCAAGGAAGCTACGAATCCTACTCTGGAAGACAAGAAGGATGAAATCCGTAAACAGCTTGAGAATCAAAAAGTTTACCAGGAATCTTCCGCTTATATTCAAGAGTTAAAAGACAAAGCAACCATCACCAACACGCTGGAGGAAGTAGCGCCGGCAGATCCTGCTACAGAGACACCGGAAGCACCTGCTGCACCTTAAAGATTGACCAAGCCCTGCACCCTCGTGGTGTGGGGCTTTTATCATGCCAAAATAAAAAGTTCTTTAAACCCTGCGGAAAACATGTTAGAATGTAAGCGTTATCAATTGTTGATCTTGACAAAGGGGGAAGCAGAATGATGAAGCACGTATCGGAATCCCGCAACATGTATGAGGACTTCGTGGTGGAGACAGACATTCTGTTCTTTAAAACCGGATCGCACGGTTTGGTCAGCTTTCACGGCAGGAACTATAATATTAAAAAGAGAATGACTGCCGACAAAATCGCATCCCTGCTCTCCGGTAAACAGTTCTATCATGTCGGCGGCAACTGCTATGTGAATGTAGACAAAGTCACTACGGTAGAGCAAGGCATCGTTTACTTTGGAGAAAAGGCGCCCTCTGCCAAGCATCTGCGTATTCCGAGATGGAAGCAGGAGTCGCTGAAGCGCCTGATCACGGAAGCCAAACAGCCTGTTTGAGCAGTGCCGCAACATGTATATGGTTCTGTTTTTTCGAATCACAAGCAAAAGATCCCTTATCCGTTGAGCGGAGTCGGGATCTTTTGCTTGTTCAGTATTAAATCTTCAGTTTCTTGGCATTCACAATGTAAAGGTTCTTCAGCGGCAATGCGCCGTTTCTGTACTTCCGGGCACCGGATTCAAACAGAACATACAGATCATTGCCACGTATCGCAATATTCTCGGACATGGGCGGCATGGTCAAAGGGGTAGCTGCGGCCTTGCCGGATGCCCCACGTGTATAAATAAGCAGCTTGCTTGCATTGTTGCGGCCGCAGGACTGACTGTATAATACGCGGGATTTCGTCACAACCGCACCCTGGATACGATCAGGCGTGCTCCATGTATAATCCGCCTTACGGTTCAACGACAGGTCATCGCCGGAAGTCAATTTATAACCTCGAAGCTTGCCCTTCGGTCCGGGGGCACACTGCTTGCTGCCCTTATCCTCTCCATCCATATATTCACCTACCCAGAGAATCCCGTCGGAATAAGTGGCATAAGATGCCTTATGACCGAGCGCATATCGGGTCATGACAACATGGCTGTAATCTTTTTTGCCCTCGATGGTGCTTAGCGGAATTTTGTACACATTTTTGCCAGACGCCACCCACAGATGATTTTTGCTGACGGCGAGTCCGCCAACATGACCGGTATGCTTTTTGCTTCCGCTCTCATATAAATAGAGCGTTTTGATTCGCTTGTTGGTTTTGCTGCTGGTGATCGAGATGCTGCTGGCCTGCTTGCTCTTTGTATTGCCCCAATAATGAGATATAATAATCCACTTCTTGCTCGGCACAAGGGCGAGTCCCTGCGGTATCCATTCTTTGTTTCCGGATAAGCCGGGAACCACGGCTCCCTTTCTGCTAATATCAAAAAACTTTTTGTACTTGGAGGAAGCAGCCTCCGCCTCACCAGGGTAAGCAAAACCGATGAGGGTGAAGATCAAAACCAAGCTTAATCCTATACTCAAATACCGCTTGAGCCCATACAGTCTATTCACAATAATGCACCCACTTCCTTAATAAGCAATGATGACGGTATGCTTCTCGCTTTCTCGATCCGACATAAATTCAATGTATTCCGGCATAAAAATGATATTCATTCTACATCCACTTCATGGTAATATCGATCATAATGGGCTTGCGAACTACAGAGAGGATGATACAGCATCGAATCCTTATTTGATCCGAGTTATCCGAAGGCATTTGCCGCCTTCTCCACCGAGCATTGGATAACCATCATTATCCTGATCGCCCTTGCCGCGCTCCTGTATCTGTTCAGGTCTGTAATCGTCTCAACGACTGCCCTTCAAAAGACCGTGAAATGGAGCCTGCTTGCCGCACTCTCGTTGCCGGAGGCGTCCCTTCATCTCTGGTATGTGTTAACCGGCATCTGGGATCCTGCCACGTCATTGCCGCTGGAATTGTGCAGTCTGACCCTGTTTCTCTCCATAGCCATCCTGCTTACGGATGAACGCCGCTTATATCCGTTAGTTTATTTTGCAGGCATTGGAGGGGCATTTCAGGCCATACTGACACCCAATCTGGATTATCCTTTCCCTCACTTCCGCTTCTTTCATTTCTTTACCGTCCATACCGCCATTATATTAACAGCGCTGTACATGACATGGGTAAGAGGATACCGGCCAACCTGGAAATCCATTGGCTGGACGATGGTATTTCTTAACGTGTCCGCCGTGCTTGTCGGTCTTGTTAATTGGGCTGTTGGTTCCAATTACATGTTCCTGATGCGCAAGCCGGAAACCGCGTCGCTGCTGGATCTGCTGGGTCCACATCCCCTATACATTATGGTTGAGGAATTCATTGGACTTGTATTATTTATCCTTATGTATGTTGTCTTTTTTGTCATTCCGGACCACATCAAACGCAGTCGCAGGCATGGACGTGAAGAGATTCCCGGCTCTTCCGCAGGGAGCTGAAGCATGAAATCATATGTCTTATAGCAAAAACGTATGGACTGTAAACGCCCTGAGTAACAGGTGTTGCGATCCATACGCTTTTTTATGGGGGAGGAATTAAGGATCAGCCTTTAAGATACAGCCGAGAGGTGGCTTCCCAAATATCACCCGGTGCCAAACCGAACAAACCGATATCATCCGCCGGCAAATTCACGTTTGGAGCATTCACCAGATTGATCTGAGGCTCGGGACAGAAAAACTTCCGGGATGCCTTGTTATTCCATACCATCCACTGCTTATATGAGTTGCCGACATCATAGACCAAGGTTTTTCCCAGCCTGGTATCCGTCAATTCCATACGGTTTCTGCCGTTCTGCGGTACAGCCGTGTAATGGTTGTCCATGGGGGCAAAATAGGGGTTGACCCCGCTTGTCCGCAGCCGTTCTTCTTCCGCCGTCAGGGACTGGAATTCCCCGGTCGGCAGCATGCGGTCACTCATTTCCCACCGCTCTCCGATCGTTATTCTTGCAACGCAATCATCCGCTGTGCTCTCAGGTGCAAACGGAGCATTGATCGCCGTATGGAAGGCAAGCAGGCAAGGCATGCTGCTCGTTCCCCGGTTGCGTATCAACACATGCTGGGCTAATCCATCCCGATTCAGCGTATAGCGGAGCCGAAACGTGAACGTGTGCGGAAGCATGGCGTACACCGGGTGATCCTCATCGATCGTTACGGAAACGACCACATAACTTTCAGCCTCACTGCTGCCATAATCCTCGACCGTCCACGGTATCGTATGTAAAAAGCCATGGAGGTGATTACCTGTCTCAACCTCATTCACCGGGAATTGATAGGTCTGTCCATTCCATGGAAACCTCCCGTCTTCATATCGATTCGGCGGAAACAGGACAGGAATGCCGTGAACGCCTGGATTGGACTTGAATGCTTCCATCTCGTGTGCTTCAGGTTCGCGAAGGAAACGGTAACCGCTTTCGTTATCCCTGAAAGCGATGAGATTGCCTCCGATCCCAGGCAATATCGCCGCTTCGTAAGGGCCATGCTGGAGCCAAACCGCGCTCTCTCCGTGATATAATTCTTCATACGCTTTGTGGTTCATCGGGTCATCTCTCCTCTCAATGTGAACGTATATAGATTATCATACCGTTGCCCTTACGACTAGATTGTCGAGCTTGAATAAGCCGTTATGGCTCTAACCAAACCCTCTTCCTTGCATCTTGGTTAGGCACATCGTTTAAGAAGATAGTTTTTCTTGTGTGGAGTCTTGTGAGAGGGACACTGCCTCCGATTGCTCCTGTGCTATTGGCTGTGTGGCAGATGCCAGTTCCTCATCCAGTTCCCTTGCGTATTCCGTTCTCTGCTGCTCGCTCCATGCCAGAACGGAAGCCATATAATCCATTACGGGCTCCTTCCATTTTCTTGTCCACTGGATGTTAAATAACAGGGAACCCGTACGGCGGATGAAAAAGTCCGTCGGCTTCGACGCCAACTCATACTGGATCGCATACATCAGAGGTACCAGAACCGATACGGGAAGCGCGGATGCTTCCGCTTGATTGGATCCTGCGCTGGCCAAGCGAAACAACTCCGTTACGTTGGAGCCGTACATCTGCGCCCATTGCTCGGCGAGCTTACGGTCGATTCCTTGTGCCGCTCCGATATCCGCCTGCTTGCGAACAAATTCAGGAAATTGACGGGAGCCGCCTATATGCCCGCCGGATATCGGCAGATTCTTCGTTGTCCCGGGACCAAACGTTTGGCCGCCCTGCTCCTGAATTCGTTTGGCAACCAGATCCACAACCGTATCCGCCATTTTGCGGTAACCGGTCAGTTTGCCACCCGCAATGGTGATCAGGCCGGACGGGGATTCCCATATCTCATCCTTGCGTGAAATTTCGGACGGGCTCTTGCCCTCCTCCAAGATCAGCGGCCGGACTCCGGCCCACCCAGATTCAACGTCAGCCGCGGACAGCTTCACATCGGGAAACATATAGTGAATAGCTTTCAATATATAATCCCGGTCTTCCACCGTAATCAGGGGACGCACGGGATTGGCCTTGTACACCGTATCGGTTGTTCCCACGTAGGTCTTTCCGTCACGAGGAATAGCAAACACCATTCTGCCGTCAGGTGTATCGAAGTACACCGCTTGACGGAGCGGGAATTTGGACTGGTCAATGACCAGATGGACCCCTTTGGTCAACTGAAGCATTTTTCCCTTCTTGGACCTATCCATCTCTCGCACCTGATCCACCCAAGGGCCAGCTGCGTTCACGATTTTGGTTCCGGTTACGGTCCTGACCTCGCCGTCCAGCATATCTCTCACCGTGATGCCGGTAATCCGTCCATTCGTATCATAGTTCAAAGACTCGGCCTTCGCGTAATTGAACAGCACAGCCCCTCTGGCAGCTGCCTCTTTCATGACCTCAAGCGTGAGTCTGGCATCATCCGTCCGGTACTCTACATAGTAACCGCCGCCCTTCAGGCCTTCCTGCTTCAGAAGCGGCTCCCGCTTCAGCGTCTCGGAGACAGACAGCATGGAGCGCCGTTCTCCCCGCTTCACGCCAGCCAGGAAATCGTATACCATCAAGCCGACAGAAGTGCTGAACTTCCCGAAGGTGCCTCCTTGATGTATGGGCAGCAGCATCCACTCCGGCGTAGTAACATGCGGTCCGTTCTCGTAGACTACCGCCCGTTCCTTGCCGACTTCAGCCACCATCCCCACTTCCAACTGCTTCAAATACCGCAGTCCGCCATGCACCAGCTTGGTCGAGCGGCTGCTGGTTCCTGCGGCAAAATCCTGCATCTCCACCAGCAGGACCGACATGCCGCGCGTGACCGCATCGAGTGCAATCCCCGCACCGGTGATCCCGCCGCCAATCACGATCAGCTCATAAGTGCTCTCTGCAATTCCTTCAAAACGACGCTTGCGATCCAAGCTTGAAAACGACTGTGGCAACATCAAACAAATCCCTCCCAGTATGTTTTACCCTTTTTTTTATCTATTGTTACCTCTTATAGAAACAGCAACAAAAAAGAGACCACGAAACACGCAGTAACAAACCTCGTTCCATGAGGTCTTCCGCGCCTAGTGGTCTCTCCAAGTCTCCAGACAAATATTCACTTATGAATTATTATAACATATAAAATGCTAATGAAAAGCCATTGCCGCATAAACGGCTTTTTTCCACCCCGCATATAATTGTTCCCTTACTTCTTCCTGCATGGTTGGCGTAAAGCTCCGCCCCATGCTCCATTTGCTGCATATCTCATCCTGGTCCTTCCAGAAGCCAACAGCAAGACCCGCCAAGAATGCGGCTCCAAGAGCCGTCGTCTCCGTGATGTCCGGGCGTTCCACGGGAACGTTCAGAATATCGCTCTGGAATTCCATAAGAAAGGTGTTGGTCACCGCGCCTCCATCCACTCGCAGGGATGTGATGTTATACCCTGAATCCTCCTCCATGACGGACAGTACATCCCGGGTCTGGTAGGCAAGCGACTCCAGGGTTGCACGGATGAAATGCTCCTTCGACGTACCTCTGGTCAGACCAAAAACAGCGCCCCGTACGTCGCTGTTCCAGTACGGACTGCCAAGTCCGACAAAAGCGGGCACAACGTACACGCCTTCCGTTGAATCAACCCTGCGCGCATAAGGCTCGCTGTCCTTCGCCTCACGGAACATCCGCAGACCGTCGCGCAGCCACTGTATAGCTGATCCGGCCACAAATACGCTGCCCTCCAGCGCATACTGCACCTTGCCATCGAGTCCCCAGGCAATCGTCGTAATCAGCCCATGTTCGGATTTGACCGGCTTGTCGCCAGTGTTCATCAGCATGAAGCTGCCTGTTCCGTACGTTGTCTTCACCATGCCCTCGGAGAAGCAGGTCTGACCAAACAGCGCTGCCTGTTGATCTCCCGCAGCCCCGGCAATCGGCACTTCACGCCCGAAGAAGTGATAGGTCACCGTATTGGCGTATATCTCAGAAGAAGGCCTTACCTCAGGCAGCATGACCTTCGGAATATCCAGCAGCTGCAGCAGCTCATCATCCCATTTCAGGTCATGGATGTTATAGAGCATCGTGCGTGAAGCATTGGAATAGTCGGTCACATGCGCTTGGCCTCCGGACAGCTTCCAGATCAGCCAGGTATCAATGGTGCCGAATATAATCTCTCCACCCCGGGCGCGTTCCCGCGCACCCTCCACATGGTCGAGAATCCATTTGATTTTGGTACCAGAGAAATACGGATCGATCAAAAGCCCGGTCTTCTCCCTGACCTTTCCGTCATGCCCTGCAGCGATCAGCTCCTCGCATAGGCCGGCTGTCTGCCTGGACTGCCATACAATCGCATGATATATCGGTTCACCCGTGTTGCGGTCCCACAATACTGCGGTCTCCCGCTGATTCGTGATCCCGATGCCCGCTATCTGATCCGCCTTCACACCCGATTCGGATAAACAGGTCGCAATAACCGCAAGGATGGAGCCCCATATTTCATTGGCATTCTGCTCCACCCACCCCGGTTGAGGAAAATACTGAGGGAACTCCTTTTGCGCTGAGTGTACAATTTCTCCTTCCCTGTTAAACAAGATTGCCCGAGAGCTTGTCGTTCCCTGGTCAAGCGACAGAATGTACTGCTCCAATCATCTTCTCCCCTTCCGTTAAGTGCATTTAACCAAAGATAACGTGCAGGTGGAAACGTTGTCAAATTCATTATTCCGTCAGGGTGAAACCAAATAAGTCCTGCAGAAGGACAGAAGCCGCACCGATTAACTTATCATCTTCGCCAAGGGATGCCAATCCAAACACCATATCATCCTTCAGGATCGGCATCGCATGCCGGTCCATATATTTTCGAACCATTGCCAAAAGCTCCGGATTCCCATGCGCCATCTCCCCGCCCAGAACGAGTGCTTCGGGATTAAACATATTGACCAGATTAACAATGGCTGCGCCGAGGTGTTCCGCTACTTCTTCATTCAGATCCATGGCCAGCTTGTCCCCTCTGCACAGGGCTTCCTTGTACACGGACGGAACGATTTTACTGTAATCCCCTCCGCTCAGCTCCTGAATTAGAGTCGGTCGTCCTGTGGCTATTGCTGTAATGATTCGTGAATACACGGCGATCCAGCTGATATAACTGTCCAAGCAGCCTACATTGCCGCATTCACACCGAATTCCGCTGCGATTCACGCTGGTGTGTCCAAACTCGCCGGCACCCCCATGCTTGCCTCTCAGGAGGCTATCGTTTATTAATATACCGGAGCCGAGTCCGTCACCGATGGAAATATAGATCAAATTCCCGAATGCATAATCACCAAATCGCCGCTCTGCGAGCACAACGGAATTCATATCGTTTTCAACCCAGGTCCGCATTCCATAGCGGTCTTCGAGGATCTGCCTTAGCGGAACATCGGTCATCCGCAGCTTGGTGTTATAGTGCAGCACTCCCTGACTATCACTCACAATACCTGGAACGGTGAGGGAAATGCCGACACAACGTTCCAAGTCCTCCGCTCCTGCAGTGAAATCATCCATGAGCTCGAGCAGCCGCTCGATAACCGCATTACCCTGAAGTCCTTCGATCGGATAGGTTTCCTTTCTCAGCACCCTTGCCTCCAGGTTCATCTGGGCCAGATTTAGGAATGAATTCGTTATGGCTACAGCAAATAAATAATGATTATCCGGATTGAATTGGAGAAGAATGGGTTTTCTCCCTCCGCTGGAAGAACCCGTGCCGATTTCAGAGACGTAGCCCTCCTTAATCAGCTCCTGAACGGCGGAAGCGACTGTGGAGGGGCTCAGCTTATTTTTTTTGGCCAGCTCAATTCTCGATATGGGACCATCCGTACGAATCTTGTTCAGCACCTTGGATCGGTTTAACGCCTGGATCAGCTTGTGATCCCCTTTTTTCATATTGTTCAAGCAAGCTCAACCTTTCTATAGGTTCATCAATTAGTGCGACTTTCTGTATCGGAAAAATGAGGTTAGCTACACTATAACATTTTCAATAACCGAAATTAACTTATTCCATCAATCAAAATAATGTTATATGTAAGAATTCATCCCAACCTCACAATATGTGAAAAAAATAATTTAAAAGTAATTGAAATCGCTATCTTGAAAAATAATCGAGGGGATTATATAATCTTTCGCAATAGAAGCTAGTTATTCTGTCACAAAAGATAGCATGTTGATGTTAACTTTTTTCGATGATTGGAATAACTAATGCTTTTTACTCCAGCTATACAAAGGGGGCGCTCCCATCCAAGGAGACTGGTTTTCACGTCGAACAAGCTTTATGACCCCATCATGCTTGATCAAAACCATGCCAACATTTTAAGGAGGGTTATGTAATGAAAAAAGGAATGTCTGTCCTGATTACGATGCTATTCGTGTTTACTGTCTTACTGTCCGCTTGTGGTGGCAATGCCTCCGGTGGCGACAATGGGAAAAAGGTAATCAACGTCGCCCTCTGGGACGAAAATGTACGGGACACGCTGGACAAGTCCATCAAAATTTTCAATGAGAAGCATCCGAATGTTCAAGTGAAAGTAACGTATACGCCATGGGCGGATTATTGGACCAAGCTGAGAACAAGCCTCGCCGGCAATAGTGGTCCTGATGTTTACTGGATGAACGGACCCAACTTTCACTCCTACGCCTCCTCCGGTCTGATCAAAGACCTCTCTCCCCTCATTGAGCAAAGCGGACTGGACACCTCGGTTTATACCGAAGCACTCGTCGATATGTATACCTATCAAGGCAAGCTTCACGGTCTTCCTTACTTCCAGGATTCCATCGGACTCTATTACAACAAAGAGTTGTTTGACAACGCGGGCTTATCCTATCCCGACGATACCTGGACCTGGGAAACCGTAGAGGAGAATGCGGCCAAGCTGACCGATAAAACAAACGGTATTTACGGTTACATAGCGCCGATCGACAATCAAATCGGTTACTACAACTTTATTGCCCAAGCAGGAGGATTTGTAATCTCGGACGATAAGAAGTCATCCGGCTTTAATACGCCTGAAGCTCTGTCGGCCTTTAAGTGGGAACAAGGCTTGATTGACAAAGGCTACTCGCCGAATGCGCAGCAGCAGCTTGAAACGAAGTCCCGCCAATTGTTCGGCTCCGGCAAGGCCGCCATGTTTCCGGGGATTTCGGTCAACTCGCCTGAGCTGCACAAGCTTCTCGGCGATAAACTCGGCGTTGCTGTTCTTCCTGCCGGTAAACAGAAAGCTTCCATCGTTCACGGACTGAGCTGGGCAATCAACGGCAAGACAAAAGTAGAGCAGGAATCCTGGGAATTGCTGCAGATACTATCGGGCAAGGAAGGACAGGAACTGCTGGCCGATTCCGGCTTCTCGATGCCTGCCTACAAAGGCACGGAAGGTGGCTGGCTGAAATCCATTCCTTCTCTCGATCTGCAGGTATTTGTGGACAGTCTGGAATTTGCCGTGCCTTATCCGGTGTCCCAGAAAACAGCGGAATGGCAGGATGCGGAAGTGAAGGAAATCCAGGCAGCCTTTCTTGGCAAAAAAACCTTTGAAGAAGCGCTCAAAAACGCCGGTGAACAAATGGATGCAATCCTTGCAACTGAAACCAAATGACAACCATCCGCTCCCAAGTAGGAATACCAAGAAAGGACTGTGCAGCCTGTGAGCTCTCCCATAACTGTGACCACGAAACCTCCTGAGATACCCAAGCGAAAGGTCGGGAAACTTGCCCGGCACGAAGCCCTGTGGGGATATATCTTCATCCTGCCGGTCGTGCTGGGGCTTGGTTTGTTCTACATGGCCCCTTCCGCCGCATCCCTGTTCCTGTCGTTTACATCGTGGGACGGGTTAACCTCTCCCCAGTTCGTCGGAATGGATAATTTCACGAATCTGATGAAGGACGACAAATTCACCGGCTCCATGCTGAACACGATGATGTATACCGTCGGCACCGTTCCGTTGTCCGTTGCAATCGCAACGGTTCTGGCCGTACTGCTGAATCAGAAGATCAGAGGCATGGTCTTCTACCGCACACTGTATTTCATCCCGGTAATCACGATGCCGATTGCGGTCGGCATGGTCTGGAAATGGCTGTACAACTCCGAATTCGGGTTGATCAACCATGTGCTGGGAGTGTTGAATCTGCCTCAGCCGAATTGGATGTTTGATGAAAAATTCGCTTTGTTTTCCATCGTGCTTGTCAGCGTCTGGAGCAGTATCGGGTATAACGCCGTCATTCTGCTCTCCGGTCTCCAGTGCATCTCCAGCAGCTATTATGAAGCCGCTTCGCTGGACGGTGCCGGAACGATGTACAAGTTCTTTCGGATCACGCTGCCGCTGCTGACGCCCAGCCTGTTCTTTGTATTGGTCATGTCCTTTATCAATTCATTCCAGGTGTTTGACCTGATTTTCATTATGATGGATCAGCAGACTACGATGCTGGAATCCACCCGGACCGTCGTTTACAGCATTTGGGAAGACGGGTTCAAATATTTCAATATGGGTTACGCTTCAGCGCAGGCCTTCATTCTATTCGTTGTGATTCTAGTCATCACCATGGTTCAAATGTATATTCAAAAGCGCTGGGTTCACTACCAATAACAGGAGGAATGAAGACGTGAATACTTCAACCCGATCGGGAAAAGCAAGCCGTCTGGCAGTCCACGTTCTGTTAGCTGCCGGGGCGCTGCTCATGATTATGCCGTTTCTGTGGATGATATCCACATCCTTCAAGTCCTTTGCCGATTCCATGTCGATTCCGCCCAAATGGCTCCCTGTCGAATGGCACTTGGACAACTACCTCCGTGTCATTCAAACCATTGATTTTGGCACGTATTACTTGAATACCGTTATCGTCACACTCGGACGCACAGTGGGCCAGCTTGTCCTGTGCTCACTTGCAGCCTATTCTTTTGCAAGTCTGAGATTTCCTTTCAAGAATGCTATCTTCCTCGCGCTCCTTGCGGTATTGATGGTACCGTCACAGGTTGTGATGATCCCGAGCTTTGTCATTATGCGTGAGTTCAATTGGCTGGATACGTTCTATGTGCTCATTGTACCGGGTATTTTCAGTGCCTTCGGTACGTTCTTGTTAAGACAATTCTTCATGACATTGCCGAAGGATCTGGAGGAGGCAGCCAAAATCGATGGCTGCAGTTATTTCCGGATCTACTGGAATATTTACTTACCGTTATCCAAAGCTGCGCTTGTCTCCCTGGCCATCTTCACCATACTCGCCTCGTGGAACGATTTACTGTGGCCGCTCATTATGACAAGCTCAGAGGACATGCGGGTGCTATCCATTGGAATCTCCAGCTTTCAGGGACAGCATTCCACCGACTATCCTCTCCTGATGGCCGGTGCGCTTATGGCAACCCTTCCGATCATCATCCTGTTTATATTCCTTCAGCGCTACTTCATTGAGGGCATTGCCATGAACGGGATTAAAGGATAACACATGCCGCAGCAATATACACGATAAAGGAGTCTGCCGGATGATACCGATGTCAGAGTTGGTGTTGGCGCTATGGGAAACATCGTCCCTATGGCGCTGCCGACGCACCTATGCCGGGTATGAGGGTTATTAGCAGCAAGCACCTAGTATGTATTCAGGAAGGTTTGCTGTACTTTTTTCCAGGTGAATCCTCTGTACCGGCATACAAAGGAAAGCTTGAATAATATGGATAGCGGGGCTATAATCACGTGTGAGTCCTAGAATTGGGGAATATTTATCCATCATCATTATACGATCAGGAGTGAGCAACCTATGATTAAAGCAGGTGTAATTGGAGCCGGAGGTATGGGCGCTGTCCATATTAAAAACCTTCACCAGAATGAACATGTTCAACTGGCTGCAATATGCGATACGAATGAAGCATTAGCCAAACAGCAGGCCGAATTGTATGGCTCCGCTTATTATACGGACGGCAGCACGATGCTGGAGCAGGAACCGCTGGATGTTCTGTACGTATGCATCCCGCCATTCTGCCATGGAGATATTGAAGAACAGGCAGCAGCCAAGGGCATTCACTTGATGGTCGAGAAGCCGCTGGGTCTGGACGTGAAGTCCGTCCGTCACAAAGTCAAAGTCATCAATGAAAGCGGAATCATAGCAGCTTCCGGATACTGTCTGCGCTACCTGGACACCGTTGCAATCGCCAAGGATTTTCTTAAAGACAAAAAAATCGGCATGGTCCGTGCCCACTACATAACGACACCTGTACCTACTCCTTGGTGGCGCAAAAAAGAATTGTCCGGCGGACAGCTGGTTGAGCAGTCTACTCATACCATGGACCTTGTACGCTACCTGTGCGGCGACATCACCCGTTTGTATGCCGATATGAGTCTCTTGCTTATGCAGGATATTCCGGATCTGGACATTCCCGATGTAGGCGCGATTCAATTCGTGCTGGACTCTGGAGCAGTCGGCCATATGCAGACGGGATTTATCCAATTCGATCATCGGAGCGGAATTGAGATCATGGGACGCGATTTCCGGGTCGTTCTGGATGGAACCACGCTTTCCATCGCAGATAAGGAGAAAGAAGTGGTATACCGCAGCAAAACCGACTTCTACAAGGATCTTACTACGGCCTTGATCGACGCCATTCGAAACCAGGATCCAAGCCTTGTGCTTGCCTCCTACGAAGACGGGTTCAAGACACTCGAGGTGACGCTGGCCGCGAATGAATCCGCGGAAACCGGTAAGCCGGTATTGATTCAGCAATAGCTCAAAAGGGGGCGTTCTCCAGGTCTGAACCTGGAGAACGCCCCTGAATTTTTGTTGCCCTGATGCAGTACGGCTTAAATTCGTTTGGACAGCTCAGCTTGTCCATGTTCATTGAATATCGCAATACTCATTCCGCTCTTACAAACCAAGTGAAATGTACTTTACCTCCAGGAATTCCTCCATTCCGTAATGGCCGCCTTCCCGGCCCAGTCCGCTCTCTTTAAATCCGCCAAACGGAGCTTGAGCGGTGGAAGGTACAGGGTCATTCACTCCTACGATGCCATAATCGAGAGATTCCGCGATTTTGACCGCTTCGCCCAAATTCTGCGTAAACACATAGGCAGCCAATCCGTAAGGACTGTTATTGGCTCGCTTGACCGCTTCGTCTATGGTTTTGAAGGTGGTAATGGGTGCAAGGGGACCGAAGGTCTCCTCATTCATGCACTCCATGTCATCCGTGGCATTCATGATCACGGTTGGCTCGACATAGTTGCCTCCCAGATCAGGGAGAGCTTGACCGCCAGCCAATATAACGCCACCCTTCTCTTCCGCATCCTTGATCTGTCGAACGACTTTATCCACAGCCTCCTCGTTAATCAAGGGTCCGATATCGATTCCGTTCTCCAGTCCATTCCCCACCCTCAATTGTTTGACAAGCTCCGTAAACTTCGCTGCGAACTTCTCCGCAACTGATTCTTGAACATAAATCCGGTTGGCACATACACAGGTCTGTCCCCCATTGCGGAACTTGGAAGAGATTAATCCCGCTGCCGCTTGATCCAGGTCTGCCTGATCTGTCACGATAAATGGAGCATGACCACCAAGCTCCAGCGATATTTTCTTCACATTGGCCGCAGCGCCAGCCATCAGTTGTTTCCCCACTTCGGTTGAACCCGTGAATGACAGTTTTCTCACCCGACTGTCCTTCTGCCACACGTCAGCGATATCACCTGAAGGTCCAGTTACGATGTTGATTACCCCGGCAGGAATGCCCGCCTCATCTGCTAGCTCCACCAGCTTGATCGCCGTGAATGGCGTCTCACCGGACGGCTTGATAACTACGGTGCAGCCAGCTGCCAGCGCAGGGGCTACCTTGCGTGTAATCATCGAAGCCGGGAAGTTCCAAGGCGTAATGGCAGCTACAACACCCACTGGTTGCTTGGTCACGATGATACGTTGACGACTGGAAGAACCGGGTATGGTCTCGCCATATATTCGTTTACCTTCTTCCGCATACCAATCAACAAAGCTGTTGGCATATCGAATCTCGCCTGCTGCTTCCTTCAGCGGTTTCCCCTGCTCCGTGGTCATGATTCGGGCCAATTCATCCGTATGATCTGCAATTAACTGATGCCACCGGCGAAGCAGTTCCCCGCGATCATTCGCGGTTCTGCCGGACCAATCCGAAAAAGCTGCCGCTGCAGCATCCACCGCTTGCTGGGCTTCTCTCTTGCCGCCTTTAGGCACGGTGCCTATAACCTTCCCGTTCGCCGGATTATATACGTCCATTTGCTCCTCGGTCTGAACCCATTGTCCATCTATATAGATTTGATTCCGATACATATAAAGACCTCCTCCTAATCGACTATTCCAGGTTGAGCGAGCCTGATGATCATCATCTTATTACGTCAACATCTGCCTTATCTTATTATCCGTTAACCACTTACCCTAATGCAAAAAAATAAAACACCGGAGCGCCTGGTAAAAGCTGCTCCGGTGTCTTCTATGTTCATTACCGTTCCCTTCGGAAAGGGTCTTGGATTATTTAATAGCTGCGTCAACTTCAGTAATCATTTCAGATACGGAAGTCAACCCGCCGCCGGAAAGATACCAGAAATCCGGGTTCAAGTAAACGATGTTTCCGTCTTTAGCGGCATTGGTTGTTTTTACAAGCTCATTCTCAACTACCGCTTTAGCGCCTGATTCCCCTTCGCCAGTGGCAACAGCTGCACCGCGGTCAACCACAAACAGATAGTCAGGGTTCATCTCTACAATGTACTCGTTCGAAATATCTTTACCATGTGTGCTGACTTCGATGTTAGGATCTATTGCTCCGAAACCAAACACATCATGCAAAATACCAAAACGGGAACCTGGACCGTATGCACTGATTTTGCCTTCGTTAGCAAGAATGATCAATGCCTTCTTGCCTGTTGCCGTTGCTTTTTCATTCAGCGCTTTGATGTTCTCATCGATGGCAGCCATTTCTTTCTCAACTTCTGCTTCTTTACCAAAGATTTGACCAAGCGTGTTCATGTTGGATTTGAAGGATTCCATGTATTTGCTTGTATCCACGCCCAAGAAGATCGTTGGAGCAATTTTGCTCAGTTCCTCATAAGCATCTTGCTGTCTGCCGGAAATGATGATCAGATCGGGATCAATGCTGTTGATTTTCTCAAAGTCCGGCTCTTTCAGGCTCCCTACATTCTCGTACTTCTTATCTTCAAATTTGGACAAGTAAGCAGGAATATTCGCTTGCGGAACGCCTAATACTTCAACGCCCAATTTATCTACGGAATCCAGAATACCAAAATCGAATACAACCAGACGTGAAGGGTTCTTCGGTACATCGGTTTCACCAAGCTGGTGGGTGATCTTAATTGTTTCCGCTTCGGCTGGAGGCGTATCCCCTGCAGCGTCTCCGCCACCGGCACCTGTTGTTTTATCGTCTTGACCACAAGCTGCGAGTACAATCGTGAACATTACTACCATGAATAAAGTTAACCATTTTTTCATTACGTACACCCCATCTTTTATATTTGTATTTTCCTGCTTCATATTGATCTTCAACATATATTTGAATGTATGGTTGAATTAGTAATTAAATAAGGACAGATTGAATCATGCCGTCCCTTCGCAAGGCAGCCCCAGCTATTTTAGCAGAGATAAGGAACCTGCCGATGGCAGTTGAACCGTTCCTTATCCCTTACAAACGTTGTTATAGATTAGGCGTAGTACACACATACTCTATTGTCGTTAATCTCTTCAATCTCAATGTCCATGTCGTAGATTCCGCGCAGAACATTGCTCTGAATGATGCTCTCGGTCTTCCCTTCGCTCTCAATAGCGCCATCCTTCAAGGCAACGATGTAATCCGAGTAGAAGGAAGCGAAGTTGATGTCGTGAATCACGATAACAATCGTTTTATTCATGTCGGCGACAAGCTTTCGAAGAATCTTCATGATCTGCACGGAGTGTTTCATATCCAGGTTGTTCAGTGGCTCATCCAGCAAAATATACTCTGTATTCTGGGCGATAACCATAGCGATGTAAGCACGCTGGGTTTGACCGCCGCTGAGCTGATGAAGAAATTTATGCTGCATATCTCCGAGCTCCATATACGAGATCGCTTCATCCACGAACTTCTCATCTTCCGCATTCAACCTGCCTTGAGAGTAAGGGAATCGGCCAAAAGATACGAGTTCCCTCACGGTCAAACGAAGACTGATATGGTTAGATTGCTTCAGAATCGAAACCTTCTTCGCAAGGTCGCTGCTCTTCCACTGGCTGACCTCTTTGCCATCCACCGTAATTTGACCGCTGTCCTTGCCCGTTAATCTGCTTATCATGGACAGCAAAGTACTTTTACCGGCACCGTTAGGGCCGATAAAGGAAGTGATTTGCCCCTTCGGGATCGTAACCGACACGTTATCAACGACTTTTTTGCCGCTATAGACTTTCGATACGTTCGTAACCTGGATCATGCTTTACTCTCCTTTAGTAGCAGGTATATGAAGTAGACACCGCCGATGAAGTTGATGATAACACTGAGCGTTGTGGAGAACGTAAACACCCGTTCGACAACCAGTTGACCGCCCACTAACGCGATGATGCTAATAAGTATAGAAGCTGTGATTAAGTATGAATGCCGATATGTCTTCATAACCTCATAGGCAACATTGACAACAAGAAGTCCCAGGAATGTAATCGGCCCGACCAGCGCAGTTGCTACAGAGATCAGAACAGCGACAATAATCAGGAGCCGCTTCACCACGTAATCATAATTCACACCGAGGTTGATCGCCTGCTCACGTCCAAGTGAAAGCACGTTTAGATACTTGGCGAATCGAGCAAAATAGAGAAGTGACAAAGCAACCACAATCATGGCAAGAATGAGCAGCTCCGTCTTTACGTTGTTGAAGCTGGCAAACATTTTGTCCGCCACATACTGGAACTCATTCGGATCAATCAGCACCTCCATGAAGGAGGACATGCTGGAGAACAGCGTACCGAATATCATACCGATGAGCAGCAGGAAGTAAATATTATTCCCTTCCCTTTTGAACAGTATTTTGTATAAAACTCCAGCAAACAATATCATGGCTCCGACATTAATCAGGAAGTTCACATTGCTGCCCAGTTTGTACAGCGTAAACGATCCAAAGACGAAGATTACCGTTGTCTGGATAAGAATATATAAGGAATCCAATCCCATAACACTCGGCGTTAGTATCCGGTTATTCGTGACCGTTTGAAACACCGTGGTAGACAGAGCAATGGCTCCGCCGGTCAGAATAATAGCAAGCACCTTTTTGATCCTTCTCGGAAGCGCGTAGTCCCAATTGCTGCCAAGATCAATGAACAGAAAGACTGCCACCAGGATGATTGCCGCCGCGGCCAACAGGCCGATTTTGGCTTTATAAGTCATAAGCCTTTCTCCTCATCAGTAAGAAAATGAATATACCGCTTCCAAGGACGCCCACGGTCAGGCTGATTGGAATCTCATAGGGATAAATGATGATCCTGCCAAGGATGTCACAGAACAATACGAATCCGGCCCCCAGCAGCGCGGTATGCGAAAGGCTTTTTTTCAAGTGGTCTCCCAGATACAGGCTAACGATATTAGGTATGATCAGACCGAGAAAAGGAATCACGCCGACGGTTAGAACGACGGATGCGGTGACCAGCGCTACAATGACCAATCCCAGGTTCACAACTCTCCGGTACTTGAGACCAAGGTTCGTTGCAAACTCCTCTCCCATCCCGGCTACCGTAAACTTGTTAGCGAACAGGTAGGCCAGAATGACAAGCGGGATACTAATATATAGCATTTCATATTGTCCCTTGATGATCATGGAGAAATCACCCTGGAGCCATGCGGACATATTCTGAATAAGATCATATTTGTAAGCAAAGAAGGTTGCTATCGAACTAACAATATTACCGAACATCAGTCCAACGAGGGGAATAAAGATGGCGTCCTTGAACTTGATCCGGTCCAGGATCTTCATAAAGATGAAGGTTCCCGCTAGTGCGAATACAAATGCCACAAGCATCTTGATTAGTGGACCGCTTGTTGTGAAGACCAGCATGGCAACCAAAATTCCAAGTCTCGCGGAATCCATCGTACCCGCTGTTGTTGGTGACACGAATTTGTTGCGACTTAACTGCTGCATGATCAATCCGCAGATACTCATGCTGACCCCTGCCAGTATAAGACTGACAAGCCTCGGGATCCGGCTGACAAGCATAATATGTTGTTGTTGTTCTGACATGGAGAACAGTTCCAGTGGTGAAATGTCCTTAACTCCAATAAATAGTGAGATTATGGAGAGTACCACAACGGCTGCAAATAAGTATCTAATCTTCATGGCTCTTCCTTCTATGCGTATGTCTCTTAATATCCGACAGTCCGCAATCTCATCAGCTTCTCAATGAGATTGATTATCAATTGCGTTCTGATATGCATTATATCACTCTCATTCTCACTCGACAACCCTAATTGAGAATCAAAATCATTTAATTTTTCTCATCTGCGTATCATTTGTTCACGATTTGTTCATGATATGAAGTTTCGACATATCGTGTAAAGCAATCAGAGGACTGACCTTAGAAAAGTGTTTTAATTCTCAGTAAGCGGGTATTAAAGATAAACTTTTAGTTCTGAGTTTCGTTCTGAATTGTTGACATTTGCAACTCATTATATTAACATGCTAACATAAATATCTTTTCTAACAAATTGTTAGTTGATATGGAATAATGATTATGAGCAAAATGCTTCACTAAAATGCATATTTACCTGAATTAAAGGACATCTTCTTATCAGGCTTATGCAACACCATTACATCAGGAGGTTTTTTCTTATGTCTAAAGATTTTTCAACTGCACTCAAAAATCGTCGCTCCCACTATGCTATCAGCAAGGACCCTGTCATTTCGGACGAGCGTATCCAGGAAATTGTGAACGAAGCTGTTAAGTACACTCCGTCTTCCTTCAACTCCCAAAGCGCACGTGTCGTTGTACTGCTCGGCGAACAGCATGACAAGCTGTGGAACCTGACCGAGGGCATCTTGAAAGAAGTTGTCGGTAACGAAGAAGCATTCAAATCCACGGCTGAAAAAATGGGCGCATTCCGCGCTGGATACGGTACAGTACTGTTCTTCGAGGACAATGACGTCGTTACAGGCCTGCAGCAAAACTTTGCGCTGTATGCAGACAACTTCCCGGTATGGTCCAACCAATCCAACGGCATGCTGCAATTCGTGGTATGGACTTCCCTGGAGGCAGAGGGCCTAGGTGCATCACTGCAGCACTATAACCCATTGATCGACGAAAAGGTGAAATCCGAATGGAACATTCCAGAGAGCTGGAAACTGATCGCTCAAATGCCTTTCGGTAAACCGGTTGCTGAACCAGGCGAAAAAGAATTTGCTCCGATTGAAGATCGCGTGAAAGTATACAGCTAAGTCCTTAGCGGAAAAGGCCGTCCACCCAAGTTTTTGATAACTTGGATAGGCGGCCTTTTTTCATACCAACACTTTATCCAGCAGTGAAACTGCGACTCTACTTAATCAACATGTAATAAGGCCTGAAGGAATGGCTTGATCTCTTGGAAGTCCTCTCCCGGCGTCCACAACTGAATGGCATCCCGCTCTCCGCTCATGCCCCATTGCAATTTCTCTTTCAGTATCTCGGTATAGCCTGAGTTTCCCTCAGATTCGATCAGCATTCGCTCCACCAGAACAGCCCAATCCGTATCGCTTGACATCATGCGCTCCGGATATTTCCGGGCCAATTGCAGCGTGCTTTCCAGCGAACCGCTGTGCAGCATATGAACGGCGAGGTAATTGCCGATAAAACGGTGGGATTTATCCTGTCGGATCACCCGCGCAAACCATCTCTCCGCCTCCTCCAGCCTGCCCTGCTTCATAAGCGCTGTTGCGTGGAGAGAATCGGTATAGGAATGATCCTCGCTTTCGCTCCGTACAGAGGAGTACCGATCGAATGCCGGATTGTAACTGTCCCAATCTTCATTATTATAGAAGTAATTCGTCAAATCCATCAGGTAGCTTGGTGCCGGATGCCGTTCGATCATCTCCTGCAGGGTGGATAAGGTTTCCTCTGAACTTCTGTTATCTACATCCTTGGACAACTGATCCTTGATCTGTTGCAATCGGAGTTTCATCCTTAAGCTGTGAATATCTTCTGGATGCGAGCTCACATTATCGTTATAGGCCGCGAGCGCTTCATCATATTTACGTTCGAGTACCAGCTGGTCCTCCGGCGTCAATTCACGACCTTTTAACAAGAAATACGGTAAATAACCCATGGTGCTCTCATTGAGCCGGTAGCCGCTGCTGCTTGTTAACTTCGTGCCGTCATCCTTGTAAGCATCCACCGACCAGAAATAGGGAGCCTCTGGGTTGGAGTAACCAAGCACACTCTCAGGTGCAACGGTCGTCCAATCATGCGGATCCTCGTAGGAAAGTCCGATTCTGAGATCATACAGATCCTGAACAGCAACCCGCAGCGAATTCCCTTCAATATAGTTATCCATCGCCGTCATCATCGATCCGCTGCCAAATTCGATACCAACACTCAGTTTATAGTAGGCGGCTTCGGGTATAGCCTCCCATTCAAAATAGATCATGTCGCCGCGTATCTCATCATGGTTTACTGGAGTTGTCAATTGAATCAATGGCTGCAGCGTGACATCAATCCGTCGTGTCGATTCCGGGGCGACCTCCACCCAATCCCCCGATTCTACAGGCCACGTTCTGCCATTGATTTGTTCATAATTCAAACCAATGCCGAGTTGATACCTGCCGGGCTCTACACCCTCGAAATGATAGCGACCGTTCGCGTCTGTCAGCATTTGGTACGGTTCGCTTAACAGCAGACTGTGATTCAGATCGTTGTTTTTACGTAAAAATACACCTGCGAATGGAATCGGATCCCCCTCACGATTTCGCAAGGTTCCGCTTACTGTTGACAAGGTCTCTCCGTCTAAAATCCTCTTCAGCCGTCCTTTCAGCTGATTCGCCCGTTTTGAGATATCCGAATTTGCAAAGTTCCCGCCGGACCCTTCTGATATCCGATTCAACACGTCCATAGCGGCTTGGGGGCTCCCCCGACGCAGGAGCATTTCCGAGTGATATAAAAGGGCCTTACTATGGATGTCCCTCCAATCTCCAGAAAGGACTTTCCCTAATCGCTCATATTGCAGCGCCGCCTGATCAGGCTGGTCCAGCCTGTCATAGAGGCTCGCAAGCTCCAGCACCAATTCATGCTGATAGGAATAAAGAACAGGCTCCGGAGAATATCCGCTGCTCAGATCCCCGAACTTTTGGATAGCGGTTTCCAATATATCCGCTGCTCCCTCCACATCACCATTCATCGAATAATGCTCCGCAAGGTCTATTGCGGCATATTTCATATATTCTCCGGCTGGCGCTCCCAGCACATATTGATTCAGCAGCGGCAAACGTTCATCCTCAGTAAAACGAATCTGCTGATCGGTGCTTCCTCCTGTGCTGGTGAACCCCGGACTAATAAACACATCAAACCGATGAGATAGCTCTGTTGCTCTAGGCACAATCACATACTTCTCGATCATCTCCCATTTCCGGTTGCTGCTGCTTTCTTCATGAATAAGGTCAATGACTTTGGCTATCCCCTCAGCTTGGCCTTGTTCTATCTGCTTCTCCGCAATCAGCAGCCCTATTCGAGGTGTGAGCATAGATACCATCATAACGAAGAGGATTAAACCCGAAACCCCCAACACCAGGTGTTTAATCTTGACCCGAATTTTCAAGCCTGGCCACCATCCTCTCGTACTGATCCTTCCAGTAATAATTCCCCCCGGCTTCAAGCAGTTCATTGCTCACCTGCAAGGGCACGGAAACAGCAGGTTTCACAATTGCTTCCCTCCATAACAAACCTCCGAGCAGCAGAACGGCCGCTACTGCGCCAAAATAACCAATTGCGGCAGCAGAAATTTCTACTTCCTTATTCCACAAGGAAGACAAACGTTCGCGGCTGGATTTTGGAAATGTGCGAGAAATCACCTTCTCTGCGCCCAGGAATCGAATTTCCTCCAGCTCCTGCTTTAGTTGTTCGGCCATTTCCTGTTCTTCGCTACGCATCGCTCTCCCCCTTCTCGACAACAATCTGCCGGAGTTTATGCCGCCCTCTCATTAAACGTGCCTTAACCGTGTTTATATTCAGCTGCAATTGCGCTGCAATTTCTTGAACACCCAACTCATTATAATAATAGAGCGTAATCACTTCTCGGTATGTATAGGGCAGCTGCTGCACTGATTTGATCATTTCAGCCTCACGCCAATGGACGCCCAGCATTTCATCCACGGCAGGTACACTTTCGTTTACATGCTGGTCCATCCTCGGCATGGGAAAAATATGACGCCAATCCCATGTACGCTGCCGCATCCGGCATCGATTCACTGCAATTCGGGTCAACCAGCTACGAAGTTTGTCGCCGTCACGAAGCTGAGCGATATTCTCGAACGCCTGGATAAAGGTATCTTGAACGGCCTCTTCAGCCGCTTGACGGTCACGCAGCAGCAATACTGCCGTGCGAAGCAGATAATCTCCATACTGTTCCATCAATTCCCGGAGAGCCGCCTCTTCTTTTTGTTTTAAGCGCTGTATGACATCCAGGCCATCTCCCCCTCTCTATAACTATGATGCGTCTGGTCTTTCATCGGTTGCATCAATTTGGATCAATGTCGAAAAAAAATCGAATGATTGAAAACCTTCCGACAAAACGATACAATAACACAAGCAAGAAACCTTTGTCTTCCTGAACTGGCAATAGTTCCGGGACCAACTGCATATCATGTTGGCTGTACTAGGGGTGCCATGTGCTGAGAGACGGCGTGCTGCCGTTAACCCTTATCACCCGATCTAGGTCATACTAGCGTGGGGAAGTGTAGCATTTATGTTTATACTTTTTCACGTAGGCATAACTGCACTTTCTTCACGGGGTGCGGTTTTTTTGCGTGGATTTATATCATAGGGGAGGATAACAACAATGAGTGAGCTAACATGTGGAACCAGTCGCATCGTCGGATGCCGATTCTCGGTGTTTCCGATGACTGACCGATTTGTGGAAGTCATTATGGACGCGCTGAAATCCGTCAACACGGGGAAAGTATGGATTCAGACGGATGATGTGAGCACCTGTATTCGTGGACGGGCGGAGCATGTATTTGATGTAACGAGGGCGATTTTTGCTTATGCGGCAGCAAGCGGTGTGCACACCGTCTTTAACGGAACTTATTCTATTGGCTGTCCTGGTGATACGGAAGCCGATGTATATATGTCAGAGGATTCGGAGCGTTTGAACCGCGAGATTGGGAAGAATGCCGATATAGACACGGCCTGCCAATTTGCCCTTTATCCACTGGGTACAGACCATTACATGGATGTTATCTATAAAGAGGTGCATCGGGCTAAGGAAAAAGGAACGTTCGCCGGAAGCGTTCACTATGCCAGCCGGTTGGACGGCTCCATCTCCAAGGTGTTTGAATCCCTCGAAGATGCGTTTTTGCATGCGATCCAATCGGACAGCAGTCACCTTGTCATGACCGCAGTCGTGTCTGCACACAGTCCATCAGCCAAGCCAAGACCGTGATCACTTCTATATAACAGGCAAAAGCCCGGCGCATGCCGGGCTTTTGCGATTTGCTCCAAGAGCTTGACGAATTAAACCCAAGCACTCGAGATGATTACGAGCAGGATGAAGAGAACCAAAATAATACCTACTGAATTACCCCATCCACCGCCATATACTCCGCTCATGAAGATCCCTCCTGGATTTAAAGAATGACGTGACCGAATCACATGATTATTGTATTGGTCGTGGAAGGCGAACGTCACGGCTAATGTACCTCTCTTATTGCTCACCCGTCAAAATCTATTCCTCATAACCCACAAGAAGCATGCCCCCGAACGGGTTCAGCACTTGCTCTGTGAATGCCAGAAGGAGGGAGGGATCGTCCTGTCGATACATCGCTGAAAGCGAAACCTCCAATTGATCTCCCAATGCCGTGCTGAATCGGTGGAACAGCCGAAACAGCATCTTGCCTTCCCCTGTCCATTCCCCATTCACTCTAAGTACAAATTCGCAAAGTACCATCATGATCTTTTGCACCGTAAACCATTTCTCGCCATCCCGCTTAGGATTCTTCAAATCCTGCACATATTCCGTAATCATGTAACGGTATTCATCAATATCGGTTTGCATCCATGGCATCGGTCCGTAATTCAAATCATGCTGGGCCTCTGCGCGGACTGCTTCTCCTTCCGGCAACGAGCGCAGCACCTTACCCTCCGCTGTGATCCGCTGCAATGTCGGATTGGCTGCCATCACGCCCTCGTCGAAGTATTCACGATAGGATGACAAAGACAATATAAACAATTCCACAATCCATCCATCCGCTTCCAGGGTCTTTCTCCGCATCTCATCTCCGTCCCGCTCAAGGATGACGATGTCCAAATCAGATTGCTCGTTATGTTCTCCTCTGCTTGCACTGCCGCCAAGCACAGCTAGCAAACAGTCGGGATAATGACGGTGAATAACACGCTCTGCTGCCTCCATCGGTTCCTTCTTCATGGCTATTTCCCCCAGTAGTTCTCATAGCTCCCGAAAAAAAGGGCTCAAAATATTTAATTCAGCAAAAACCCCAAACGTACCTTAATCATATGGTAAATAAACGATTACCCTCATGATGACTACAAGGAAGAAGGGAAGATGAAATGAACTACATTCACATGCTATCCAGATTAGGTATGGGCAGTGCGCATCCGGGCGGATTCGAGGCTACCTTAAGAATGCTGAAGAATTATCCGATTGAGCCGAACAGTCGTATTCTGGAGGTTGGCTGCGGAACAGGCAGGACAGCATGCCATCTTTCGGAGATGGGCTATCAAGTCACGGCCATAGATCTCAATGAGAATATGATTAAAAAAGCACGCACCAGAGCCGAAGCCATGAAAATGGACGTGCAATTTTTGCAGGCTGATGTGTGCGAGCTGCCTTTTGAAGACAACCAGTTTGATCTGATTATGGCCGAATCAGTCACCGTATTCACGGATACGTCGAGATCACTCCCTGAATATTATCGCGTTCTGGATCAAGGAGGCGTTCTGCTGGACAGAGAATTGCTGCTGAATAAGCCAATGCCTGAGCCAAAGCTCAAGGAGCTGCTGGAATTCTTCGGGATTCCGAATCTGATGCTGCGGGAAGAATGGGCACAATCCTTGCTGGCTTGCGGTTTTAAGCAGGAGGAAATTCTGGAGTATAACCACTTCAACGAACAATTGAAGGAAGAGCAAACACGTCATCTGGATACATTTGAGCAGCGCGATAAAGGACTTCTGTTTGATGTAACGTTATGGGAAACGTTATTCAAGCATGACCGGATGATCCTGGATAACACCGATTATCTCGCTTCCGCCTTATTCCGTGCCGTAAAATAATATTGCTGCGTATCTATGCAACGAGAGGGGATTTGTCTGTTGGCTAGTTAGCTGCGCTTCCCCTCCCCTTCCAAAACATCAGTTCTTTCGACCCATTTCAACACTTTTTGTCAATTCGTTATATCTAGTTCAGCCCGGCGATGCTATAATCATGGTAAATATATCCTATGTTGTCGAGGAGGACTCATTCTTATGGCATGGTTCAACAGACTCCCAATCTCACAAAAAATTACTGCAGCCTGTTATCTTATTGCCGCTTTATTTGCGGTTCCAATGCTGCTTGCGTTTATTCTAATGGGCAAAGCAATCATTGGCGTGGTACTTGTCTTGGCTTTAATTGGACTTACCCTTCCTCTTTCTCGCGTTATTGAGAAAACGCTTACGAATTCATTCGCCGAAATTTCCAGCGTTTCTGCCAAAATCGCCAAAGGCGACTTTACCTTCCAGGTAGAAGAGGTTGGAGGCATGAACGACCTAAGCCGAACCTTCAACAGCATGGTGGACAAGCTTCGCAAAATTTTACAGGAAACCTCGGACATTACCCGCAAGGTAATGACATCAAGCCGAAGCATTTCGAATAAAAATCAGGAGCTTATTCAAGTTATGAATCAAGTATCCCTCTCCTCCAACGAGCTGGCCGTCGGTGCGAACGAAATCTCGGAGGACGTATCGGAGATGACGCATTCCATCCGCGAAATCGAAGAGAAGGTCAGCAATTATACGCACTCCACCCATGAAATGAACGCCCGTTCTATCGAGACGCTGGGACTCGTTGAGCAAGGAAGAGATTCCGTAGCCAAACAATCCGCGGGGATGCAGCGAAATATCGACGCCACCGGAAAAGTCTCGGAATCCATCGATGCACTGGCCAAGAGCGCCAGAGGGATTACCAAAATCACCGAAACCATATCCGAGCTTGCCGATCAGACCAACTTGCTGTCCTTGAACGCCTCCATTGAAGCGGCCAGAGCCGGCGAGCATGGTGCAGGCTTTGCCGTTGTTGCCCAAGAGGTCCGTAAATTGGCCGAGGAATCCACTTCCTCCACCCGCGAGGTATTTAATCTGGTACGGAGCATTGAATCGGATGTCAAACATGCAGCACAGAATATTAAGATCAATGAAGAAGTCGTACGGCAGCAAACCGAGATGATCCGTGAGGCGGAGCTGGTGTTCATGCAGATTGTAAACAGCGTGCAGTATATTTCGGAGCAGATCGCAGCTTTCTCCAAGGAGAGCGAGTCCATGCTGGAGAGTGCGCAGAACATCTCTTCCGCCATTCAGAACATATCTGCGATTACGCAGCAATCCGCTGCAGGAACGGAGCAGGTATCTGCTTCCATGAACGAAGGGATTTCGTCTATCCAGAAGATGGCTGAGGAAGCCGAAGCGATGAATAATGCCGTCTTCCAACTGCAGAAGACCATCAATATTTTCAAATTCTAAAAAGTATAACGTCTATTTTTTATTCGTCTATTCTACATAAGGAATTTAGTTAAGCTGTTATTTTTATAAAAGCAGAAGGGGTATCCCAAAAGTCACTTGACCTGAGGGAGGCCCCTTTGTCTGTTATGAGTACGCTGCCGCTGCGGAACGAAGCATCCCTCCAATCGGCTGTTGCCCTCCAATATCCTGAATTCATCTTATGGTAAAATGGAAGTCCGACCCACCATTTACGAAAGAAACGGTTTCTTTGTACATTCAATATACTATGGACCAACTTGAGCTTCTTGTTAGCCTTCACGCCATAGCCGCGATATGTTCACGAGTTTTCCCTCTTCAAATTCGGCTCGGTATATGTCCGGCATACTCGTTCCCTGCCAGAATTCATAATCGAACCGCTGATCGTAATGGTGCAGCATTAATGTCATAATGTCCCCATGAGTACCCATCACGACATTCTTGCCTTTGTACGTATCCAGAATTCCCTCCATTGCCTGGACTGCACGCCTTTGCGCATCTTTACTGGATTCTCCCTCCGGGAAGCAGGTATCGGGTTCGTTAAACAGTTTCCTTTTGGCATCCGTAAATGAGTTCCCTTGGAAATCCCCGATCTTCCGTTCTCTCAGATCCTCCAGCACCGTAATCGGTAAACCCAGGGCATCCGCCAATGGCTGTACCGTATCCTTCGCTCTCTGATAAGGGCTGGATACGATAACCCCAATACCCTCTCCCAGCAGCAAACCCTTAACTCGCTCGGCATCGCTTGCACCCTGTACGGACAATCCGCGGGACCGCTCCTTCCCTTCGCTATACGGGGATTCTGCGTGTCTCACAAAATATAAGGTTGTCATGCTTCCCCCTCGGCTTCTTCAATCAATGCCGACTCCATCATCATCTCAACAAATGGCGTTAACGGTAACAGACTCAGCGACTCAAGCGGAACCCATCTGGCTCCTAAGGAATCCTGTCCATCGCCTTCTGCCTTAATAACAGCTTGATCATCAGACAGCTCCACATCATATATGATGCCGATGTGATGCAGCTCTTCCATCTGGTTCTCGGCATACTGATACACAATGGTATAGGATATGGCTGTGCGAATACTGCCTTTTATCGGAGACAGTCCGGTTTCCTCCATAAATTCACGCTTCAGCGTAAACTCCGGCTCCTCTCCAAATTCAATGGAACCTCCAGGTAAATCCCACTTCCCTTTGTGAGGCCCTCTTGCTTTTTGGATCAGCAGAATATGATCATCCTGGATCAGAACACCATAAACGCCGAGATGCGTATATTTCTCCATGGTCACGACACTCCTTTTCTGGCAATGAACGTAATCCACTGGCTTCGAAAGAGGACGTCCCTTCCGTCCTTCACCTCTTGAATGTCCTGCTGTATTTGGCGCTTCATTAAAATCTCCCATTCTGGATACAGCTCGTAAAAGATAGAGAAGGCTTGGTCAGCGGATAAATTCAACTCGATTAACCCCTCTTCCTCCACACCGGTCTCCAGATCGATTTCCTTCACTTCCGTACTCATTAATATGCAATGAATTCCCCGATCCATGGTTCCTGCTTGCATTTGTTTGATCTTGGATACAAAGGCGGCCTCCGAGCTCATATGCTCAAGACAAGAGCAGGCAATGATGTAATGATAGGTATCCTTCGCGATGTCATAATGCTGCACATCCGCTGCCAGTGCCTCAATGCTGGAACTTACGCCATAGGAGGCAGCATACTGCCGGAGCTTGTCCACTGCCGAGGGCAGCAAATCCACGCATAGAACCTTACCGCCTGCAGGTTGGATTCGCTGTGCAATCGGAATGCTGTTACGACCGACACCACTGCCCAGATCCAGCACTCGCATATTTTGAAAAGGCAACAACTCCAGATGATCCATAACCGTCTGGACGGGGCGTGCTAACCAGCTGCCCGGCTCAAACAAGGCGGCCGATTCATAAAACTTCTCGTGATACAATATTTCCTTCTCACGCGCGTGATTGAATGTTTCCATGCTACAGACCCCTCAATCATGTTGTTATAATGTCTTCACAAACCGGAATCCCGATGGAGAAACCCCATTTTCTCATAAAACGTATGGGCACGCTTGCGCTCGGGTTTGTTCCCGCTGGTCAGCAGCACATTGTCGCCCCTCTCCAGAGCCCACCTCTTTACAAATTCCACAAGCGTTCTCCCAATTCCTTGCCCTTGCCGCTCTTTCTATGTAAACAGTGCACTGAAGTGCGTGGCAACTCCGTTATTCTCATAACTTAAAAATTCCCGGCAGCGGATCATCTCCGCTACCCGCTTCGCTTGATCGGCTGGCTACAAAGGTATGATAAAGGAGTGCCGATTCCGTGTTCTCATCCGATCCGGACACTAAATTCGCTCCTTCAATACCGGATATCCTATATTGCTCTCATTAAGGGGTTTTTGACTCCAGATCACCGGTGGATAGGGACGGATCTCCATAGAACTTCTCCCCCTCTAAACTTCGAGTATTGTTAACCGTGCCCACTGATTCTTCCATTGTTTCTTCCGGACACGCTCCAAATAATAGCTTCGCTTATGAAAATTCGGGCATCTTCGAACCTTTAAAGCGAATAAATCCTCCAATCCGTAAGGGCAGCAGAGCTCAAGCTCCCCTTCGCGGTTCAGTCTTGCACCAATCGCTGTAGCTGTCTCCGGCCATTGGGTTAACGCTGCATGGGTTGAGCTGTACGGCTCATCTCCATTCTTGACATGCATTCTGGCCTGATTCTTGACTGACCATTTCGGATTCTTTGTCGCTGCTCTTAACTTCTGTTCCAAATCGATATCCCGTGCTTCCGACACATCATCGGGATCGAAATATACAACATCGATATCCGTATGACGGTCGGTTCTCTCAAAACCATGCAGGATATCCCACACGTAATTTCGAATATAGCCTGCCGCAATGTAGCATTGCGACAGCTCCAGATCTCGAACGATAGCCAAATCATCCATCAGCTGCTTATGCTCCCTTATGTACTCCTTCAACCGCAACTCCAACATTAAATTCACCGCCATTGGTTTAATATGGTGTTACTTGTTCACGCTCACGTTCACATGTTCATCTATCTCCCACATATCCCATGATCTGGCCGAATGCGAAAAACAGAGCACGCTTCAATCCGTGTAAAAAGGCATAGACCGCCTCACGTGGAAACGGTCTATGCTCTCATATTGTAAAACTATTATATTCCAAATAATCCCTGAGCCGCAAGGAAAGCAGAGTTATTCAACGAGAGGGGAGGCTTGCCCGTTACACGTGAATAAGCCTCCGGGTTGAGCTGGACTCGAGCTTCCAAGTCCCCTAAAAGGGACTTGCAGCTATCAGCGGAGCCGGGCTCCCTCAAAGGGACTTGCAGCTCTTAGCGCTACACTGCTGCATCCACTCGCTCCTGGGATGCGCCATCACAGCGCTTGCATACTTTCAGCGCAGTGCCGTCCGATTTGGTACGAGGATACAACAGTTTAATCCGAGTGCTTTTACATACGGGACATGTACCGCGAGCGCGAGTAGGTAAGTGCCAAAGTGATTTGCCTCTTTTTTGTTTTGCCATGAGTCAGATACCCCATTTCATAGATTCATTATCGTCACTCTTACATATATGAAAGGGTTCAGCAGAACATGTCGGGCAGTTTCATTAGCTTCCCTGCAACACAGATGCCTTGACAACAGCCATGCGTTAACCAATATTTTATACGTATGGCGATACACCGAGCGATCGTCACCATATCTTTTATTATAGTGATCAGGCGCCGCCGACATTTGACACCTTCTCGTGCTTCAGGCACCAAAGAGGTGAAAAAACAAAAGAGAGAAGGCATCCAACCGCCCTCTCTCTTACACAGCATGAACATTACTTATCCATAAAAGCCAGTATCTCGTCCTTGGTCGGAATGGAAGATTGCGCCCCAGGACGGGTCACCGTCAGGGCTGCCGCCGCGGTTGCAAACTTTAGTGCCTCCTCTGTCTCCATACCATCGGTGCAAGCAGCAGCATAAGCGCCGATGAAGGTATCTCCTGCTGCCGTGGTATCGACGGGCTTCACGCGGTAAGCCGGAACGGCAACGCGCTCCCCGCGTGCGTTTCCATAGAAGCAGCCTTGTTCGCCAAGCGTAATGATGACGCTTGAGGTACCCTTGGCTATGATCCAATCGGCTGCCATCTCGGCAGAAGCCGCGTCATCTACTCTCAAGCTGCTAACCACTCCTGCTTCCGTCTCGTTCACGATCAGCGTATCCAGCAGCGGAAATACCTCTTCGGGGATACTTCTCGCAGGTGCCGGATTCAGCCAGACGCGGACACCGGCCTTACTGGCCGAGTGAATGACGTACCGCGTCGTCTGCCACGGAATTTCATTCTGCAGCAGCACCGCGTATACTCCATCCCAATTCACCTCAGACGCAACATCCTCTTCGGTCAGACGCCCATTGGCTCCCTCGGACAGGACGATGTAATTCTCACCCTCTTTGTTGACGGTAATCATCGCAATGCCTGAGGTGCCTTCCTTGGAGAGCACGGACTTAACCCGGACCTGGCGATCCTCCAGCGAAGCAATCAAGGTATCACCAAAAGGATCAAGACCAACCGCACCCAACATGGCACAATCTGCACCTGCCGACGCAGCCGCCACCGCTTGGTTCGCACCTTTGCCTCCAGGAAAAAACGACGTTCCGCTGCTATGAATGGTCTCCCCCGGCTGAGGGAACTGATTCACATTACTTACAACATCCATATTAATGCTTCCAATGACAACCAGCTTACGCAAAGATACCCCGCTCCTCTCTTCTAAACCGACTTCTGCCCTGATGTACGGACGTGAACATCCTTAATCTCGTTCTCGCCATCCTCCAGACAGCCAAAGCCAAACATACCATGAGCATAGGCCGTTTCCTTGCATTCCAGTACATTATCTCCATTAATATACAAGATGAAGCGATCCTTCTCAGACACCAGTTTTAAACGATATTCCTCGCCCAGCTCCCAATCATATCTGGCCGTAATCAAGCGCTTGGTCCCGAAGTCCTGTTTAATAAACGAGACAGAATTCGGACCGTCAAAACCGGCCAAATAATGCCGCATCACGCCTTGCGCTCTTGTAATCAGGCAATGGCTGGTGCCGGAAATCGGTTTTATTGTCGCTTCAACCACGGTATCACCGGCATAATAATTGCCGGAATAGGATGAAGTGTCTCCTTCTGCTGTACAATGCAGCGCTCCATCACGCAGCTCCCACTTGCCTCTATGGTGAGAGAATGGTGTGATGGAAGCGAATTCTTTGGCCTGTTTAGCAAAATCAATTTTGTATTCCGCCGAGCCGGTAACACGGAACTGTCCGATGAACAGACTTCCGATGGCACGATTCAAGAGCGGCGAAGGGCTCTCCAGTATCCATCCGATCTCATCGATCATGGCGCCTTCGGTATCCGGGATAACGAATTGAATATCATTCCATTCTCCGCCCACCGGGGTAACCGCCTGCAGAATCTGGTCCTCCTGTGTATAGGTGTTCCGAACATAAGGAGTCAAGGTCACTGGCGCGCCTTCCCACTGGTCCACGTAGATTCGCGCAGATACGGTCTGACCACTATAGGCAAGCGGCGCGAAAGTAGGCTTATACTTCTCATCATTAAATTCAGCCCGGCGGTAGAACGGTTTATAGTAGATTTTACTGCTGTCGCCTTCAACCAGTCTGTCGAAAACAACTTCAAGCGACCCTCTTCCATCGCATCCGTGTTGATTGGAATGGCGCACAACCGGCGTTTTGAACGGGTTGCTTGTCCGAAAGCCATGGGTTGATCCAGGCAGATCAAAATCGAAGTACACTTCACCTTGCTTCACGCGCTGCACTAATTCCTGCGGTGCCTTCTCCCCATTCAGGCGATAACCCAGCAATGCGAGCTCTTTGGCGAAAGTGGGGAAATCCACCAGGTTCAAGTACCCGGAAACGCTGGAAGCGACAATGAAGTCATTGATGGGTTTGCGATAATGATCCGGAATTCCGGCTAAGCCGCCGTACACACCCAGAATGCTTCCCACATTCCCTGCATTGCAATCGGTGTCCCAGCCGCACATGGACGCGATTTCTATCGTGCGCGCAAAATCCCCCTCGCCATACAGCAGAGCAAGCACGCATACGCCTGCATTGGGGATAATATGGCATACACCCGTATATTTATCGTATCCCCAGTGATCCTCCAAGTATTGACGGCAAGCCTGAAAATCGGATGGATGCTCCCGATGAAAATCCATAACCGCATGCACCACACGTGCATAGGTTGAGTCATCCGGGATCATACGGAGTCCCTCAGCGATGATCTCATCCATCGATGAAGCATCAAATGCTTTGGCAATGCATGCTGCCATGAAACGTGCGCCATACAGCCCGTTGCCATCATGCGAGACGCTGGCTGCTTTTTCCGCATAATCTGCCGCTTTCTCCGCCCGACCCGGGAACAGAAGCCCCCATGAATCAATGAAGATCTGGCCGCCGATCTGCTCAGCCATCTCCGTCCCGTTCACCTCGATGGAGCCCGAGCGCGGGGCCGAAATGCCTTTGCGCAGATTTACATAAGCCCGGTGCTCGGTGCTGATATCCTCGCCGCCCCACCAGAACATGCCAATGCCTTCCCTTGCATAGTTGAGCCAAGCTTTTCCCACATCCTCCGGTTCAAGCTCGCGGTCCGTCGCATCGTCATACAGCGCACGAATGAAAAACACCGGACCATTCGCATCATCGTCTGCTGCAAAGGTTTTGTACGGCTTCACGTAATCCCGAATATCACCGTAAACATCCCGGATGCGCTCATATGTCCAAACAACCGGTTCGATGGGGGCACCGAGCCTTATGCCGATGTTCATCCCGATAAATCCTGCATATACCGTCTCTACATACTGTTTAGGTATCATTAACTCTCCCTCCTAGCCTCTGCGCAATCAAAGTTGAAACATGAATTTTTTGTGTGTTCCACCGCAAATTCGGATCATTCTTTCGTTCTCTACTGCCCCCGAGTTTCCTTGAGTCCAAATTTTTATCGCAGAGATCCGGGAGCGGAAGATGAACACTGCATTTCTCCAAAACAAATGGTTAATTCAAAAAAATGTCAGCCTCGCATGATTTCTTATTGCTACAGCTTGTGTTGAACAACGTTCTTCCTCATTTCATGGATTCGAAGGTCATCCTCAATGATTTTGGCGGCAACCATGCTGAATTCGTCAGCAACGGCGCACAGATCAAGACGGTTCACCTTGTTCAGCTGCTCGATATCTTCCTTGCGGATGACCTCGCTGCCATGCATCGCCCCAAGGATCACCCCGGCCATGACGCCGATCGAGTCCGTGTCACGCCCGGAGTTAACGCCGTCCAGGATCGTACGATAGTACTCCCCCTCATTCAGAACCATGAACGCAAGCGCCATGGGCAGCTCTTCGATCGACCACAGGCGGCTTGGCGTATAATGATTGCTCGGAACGCCAACCTTGTCGATATGACGGCTCACGTCATCGCCCATCGGGGAATATTTGAGCATGATCGCCTGCAGCACCTCGATCACCTTGTCCATATTGTCCCGCTCCGGCCGCAGTTCTCGGGCAGCCTGGGTCAGCTCCTGTATGGCAGCTTTCGTACCGTCCTTCGCCAGGCTGATGGCCGTGCCGATAATATCATCCACGCTCACCCCAGGCTCAAAAGCCTTCGCGACGCATGCCGCGAGGACGCCAGCCGCTTCCAGGCCATAGCTGCTCTGATGACCCATCGCAAAGAGGATGGCTTCATCATAGGCCGCCTTCGGATGGCCCGCATTGACAATCCCGATCGGGGCGATGTACATCGCCGCCCCGCAGTTCACCATATTCCCGATGCCGCCCTCTCTCGGGTCGCAATTCGCCAGCACATGACGCATGAAGATGTATTTTTCCGGATAAAACAATCGGTCTATAATGAGCGTTTCCTCATTCAGTTCAGGGACAAACGTCTTGCGGAACGCAATCTCCTTCACGAATTCATTGCTCATATCATAGGCGTCCAGATGTCGGCCCTCGGTAAGATACACATTCATGAGCGCAATCGTCATCAGGGTATCATCCGTGACAATCCCGTCCCCTCTTACCCGGCCAAGCCGGACCTCGGCAGGAAGATCCATCTTATGCCATCTTGTCATCAAGGATTCCACGCGTCCGTATTTCGACTTGATTTCTTCGTACGTCAATTTCTCAATGGGAGCTCCCATTGCGTCTCCAAGCGCGGTGGATATCACCACGCCTCTTACTCGGTCACGAAACGAAGTCATAGTTATAAGCTCCTTACTTGATGTTTTCGTTAGCGTATTTCGTAATCTCTGCTCCGCCAGCAGCGTTCCAGGCCTCAACAAATTGATCGAATTGGGACAAGTCCTTCTTGCCTGTAATAAAGTCGGTTGAATATTCCTTGTACAGATTGTTCATGGCATCCCAGTTCGCAATGAACTGCTCAGGAATAATGAAGTTGTTGTCTTCCGTGTAGTAATCCGAAGCCATTTTCAGCGATTCGGTGCCCGGCTCGCCCAAGAGCGGCGTTTTCAAAGGAGTTTCCGATTGGATCTCGGTTGGCTCCCAGAAACGTGCATACCATTCACTGTAATATTTCTCGTTCAGCTCAATCTCACCGTCTACCACCTTGTAGTGCTCATCTTCGAATCCGAGCCGGTCCAGCATTTGGCCCTTGGGACTTGCCAGGTAATCAAAGACTTTGAATGCAACATCTTTATGCGGGGACTGCGAAGAGATCGCAAGTCCTCTTGCTTCCTTCGTGACGTCGGTGGCGCCGAATCCTTGCGCTTCGCCTTTTGCAGGCGGCAGCACGATCAGGCTGGCGTCATCTCCACCCAGTTCCTGCATTCTTCCATCATACAAATCGATGATTTTGCCGGCTGTCCCCGTAATCACCGCGGCTTCCCCTTTATAAAAGGCATCTTCCTTCGTATCCCACTGCTTCGTAATGAATTGCGGATCAAGCAGTCCTTCCTTATAAAGCTTGTTATAGAAAGTCAGTTTTTCTTTCTCGTTTTGAGAGACTTTGGAGTATTCATAAGTTCCATCGTCCTTTTTAAGCCAAGTGGTATCCAGACCGAATGCCGTGTTGAAAATGAAGTTGATCTCGGCGATATCGCCTGCTGCCGTCAGCGCGTAACTCGGCTTGCCTTCACCCGGCTTCTTCTCCACCATTTCCTTGAAGAAGGCGTAATAATTGTCCACTGTCGGATTCTCCATCAAGGCCTTGGAGCTCTCCATGGCATTAAACCAATCGGCACGAACAACCGGTGCCTTAGGTGCAAGAGGTTTAATCCACAGCAGATACGGATAACTTGCCATCCGTGTTTGGTTGTGCGGTTCCATGATCTCTTTAATGTAGGTAGATTTCTCAATATACGGCGTCAGATCCTCCAGCAGACCTTGATCGGCAATCTGCTGGTCTCCGCCCTGGAAGTAGATGATATCCGGAATGGTTCCGCCCAAGAGCAGGAGGTTCAGGTTCTCCGCATAACTGCCCTGCGCGAGGTCTACAAGCTCAAACTTCACGTTCAAGCCTTCATCTTCAGCGAGGGATTTCTCCAAGGTTTCGAAAAATTTAACGGAAACGGGGTTAGCCGTTCCTTCATCCTTGTACACAATCTTCAGCGTAACCGGATCGCCGCTTCCATCAGGCTGGGTGGTCCCAGGCTCTGTTTGACCCGCTCCCGGCGAGTTCGAGTTTGAGGTGCATGCAGACATGACCATGGCCAGCATGGCAACGATTAATAACAGGCTTAATTTTTTCATGTTCATCTTTCTCCCCTTTTTTGAATTTGAACATCAATGCCTTCAATAAGCTGCCCTTCCCCGCTTAATCCTTGACCCCTCCCTCCAGTTCGCCTTTTGCGTAGTATTTCAAAATGAACGGATATAGGAACAACAGCGGTACAATCGCAATCATGATCGTACCCGCCTGCAGGGAAGCAAAATCAAAATTGATCGAGCTGTCAAACATGTTCTGGTTGCCGATCAGCGACGTATTGTCCTTGCGTACAACAAACTGTCTGAGCACGACCTGCAGCGGCCATTTACTCGGGTCTGAAATGTAGAGTGTGGCTCTGAAATATTCATTCCAGTGATACACGCCGTAGAACAAGCCCAATGTCGCCAGCCCCGGCTTGGACAGCGGCAGGATAATCCGGCTGTACAACCGGAAGTGACCTGCACCGTCAATGCGGGAGGCCTCCAGAATTTCCTCCGGAATGTCCTGAATGAACCGCATGAGTATAAAGAGATAGTAAACGTTGATCGCTTTGTACAGGATCAGTGAAGTTAGCGTATTCATCAGTCCAAGATCCTTCACCAGCAGGTATTCCGGAATCATGCCCGGCTCGAATACCATAATGACGATAAGGAAGAACAACACGAATTTTTTGCCGATGAATTCGGTTCTAGCCAGCACATAAGCTGCCATGGAGGTCAGCAGCAGATTGAGAAACGTACCTGCAACGGTGATCCAGACCGAGTTCAGAATACTGCCCGTGATCAAAGGATTGGACAATAGCAGTTGGTAGTTTATTGTAGAGAATCCCTTGGGGATGATATCCAGTCCACCCATCAGATGGGCTTTGCCAGGGTCTGTTAAAGACAGCGCCAGCAGATGCAGGAGAGGAACCAATACCATGAGCGTGAACGCAAACAACATCAGATAAATGACAATTTTAGAAATCTCCAGCCGTCTCATCGTAAATCCCTCCTTTACCAGACGCCCTTACCCGAGAAGCGCTTCGAAATGAAATGCGTACCCAGGATAAGGACGATACCGATGACGCCTTTGAACAGACTGGCTGCGGTTGCATAAGCAAACTGTCCGTTCCCAATACCGATTCGGTATACATAAGTGTCCAGAATGTCCACGACACTAATGACGGAATCGTTCATAAAGTTAAATACTTGATCGAAACCAGCATTCATGAAGAAGCCCAGATTCAGAATGAAGACGGTTACAACTGTGCTGTATAAATGAGGAAGCGTGATGAACCTCATCTGCTGCAGCCGTGTTGCTCCGTCGATCTTGGCTGCTTCATACAATCCTGGGCTGATCTTCATAATAGCTGCCAGATAGATGATGGAATCCCAGCCGGCGCTTCGCCAGATTTCGGAGAATACCAGCACCCAGCGGATATGCTCCTTACTTGTCATGTAATCGATGGATGGCAGTTGAAAGAAGTTCGCAATCAGATTGACTCCGCCGTCTGCAGGATTCAGGAGGTTGATCCAGATCCCGGCAATCACGACCCAGGACAGAAAATGGGGCAGATAGACAACGGATTGTACATATTTGCGGTATTTGGAGCTTCGTACTTCATTAATAAGAAGTGATAGCATGATCGGAATCGGAAAGACAAAAATGATCTTCATCAAACTGATGATAATGGTATTCTGCAGTACGCTTGTGAAGGCAGGCGAACTGAAGAGTGTCTTGAAATGCTTCCATCCTACCCATACATGATCTCCCAGAATCCGATAGTCCTGAAAGGCGAGTTTCATGCCGTATAACGGAATGATGTGGAAGATAAAAAAGTAGAGAAGAGGTAACGACAGCATCGCGTACAGCACCCAATCCTGCCTTAAGCGTCTTAACACCTTCATGGCTTACCCCTCCTCCAGATAATCGATGGATAGCTTCATGAGAGGTGCATGCTGCTGGGCTCCATACACATCGCGGTCGCCAACGCTGCCAGACGATATATCCCGCGACATCGTAATTTTGAAGCCCAGCGCCTGATCGAAAAATACCAGGTGATGAATCTGCTCCTCCCGAATCTGATACAACTCACATATCGTCCGTTTTGTAATGCGGCCGGACTGTTTTACTTGGTCATATTGCTCCTTGGAATCAAACAACACGTCTAATGTAATTTCGAAGGGGCCAGAGTTTTTACTTCGCAGCACCTTCGCCAAATCGCCGAGTTGAGTCACAGTTTGATCCTCCTTATCGATGCTCTATCCGAAAAGCATTATTTTTCATTTCCATCAGGTGGTACACGGAGAATTCATAGACAGGACCGAACTCGATATCGCTTGGCGCGAATGGAAATGCCAGGTTCCCCGCCGTTGATTTGCGGCCATCGTATCCGTAATGGAGGAACGTAGAGCGAACCGTTGCACAGATGCTGTTCGCCAGCTCCTGCGTCTTGGCCACCACTTCAAACATGACGCCAATCTCGTGTCCGGTGAACGACTCGGGCTCCTTGCTTCCGAGAACGCCGTTCTTGCCGTAATTATAGAATTGAATCTGGTAATCCGATTCCGGAATTTCCCGATAATATTCCCTGGCCTGATTGCGGACATAGTCCTCAACCTCTTCGAGCTTTCCGATGAGAATCGGGTCTCGGATCCCCGCAACAACGAACGTCCGGTAAGCTACTCGTCTTGCTCCTTCCAGCTTAATAAAGTATTTCTCAGCCGGAAGGAAACGGCTGCCCGTTACGCGAACGACGCCCTTCTCCACTTCCTCGAATCGGCAATGCTCCAGGTCGAGCGTAAATCCGGGCCCGTGCAGAATGTAGGGATGCTCCTTCTCATAAAAGGTATGTGCTGCAACACTCGTCGGGCTGCAGTTCCGGTCAGGATTAAGTGATTGAACGGTGAACGAATCGTCGCTTATCGTGCCGAGAATGCTATCCTTCGTTGTTCCCGGTTCCGCGCATAAAGCGCCGCATTCCAATATTTTGCCCAGGTGATAGGAAAGCCCCGGGTCCTTACCATGATAAATCCCAATCGCGGCAAACGGAGAAGGATCATAAGCACGGCCGCAAACGATGATATCCACACCTTGTTTAAGCGCTTCCACAATAGGTTCGTGTCCCATCTGTGCAACGATGCTGTTCGTCGAATCAATTAACTCGCTCGTCAGAGGCGGAATATTCGGACTCAGTGCCTTAATGCGTCCTTCCTCCTTCGCCTGATGGATCTCCTGCTGAGTAAAATCTGCCCATATGACAGAGACCTTGGCCTGCAGGCCCCGTTCATCCAAGATTTCATCAATGATATCGAGCGTCCAGTTCACATGGGTCTGAGCTCCCGAGCCGCCTGCCGAGCCGATGATGATGGGAATCTTCCGGGACAATCCATTCGTGATCATAATGTCCAGGTCTTTCTTCACCGCACGCTTGCTGACGATCGATACACCGGCGCCCAGCTTATGCGGTCCCCCATCCGTAGATCCCGCATCAACAACGATGCCGTGCAGCTCAAACTCCATCCCGTTCATGAAGGATTGTTCAGGAAATCCGTACCCCAGCATGCCGCAGGGTGATAGAATTCGAATGTCTGTATTCATCTGCAGTCCCTCTTTACCAAAATATTCACTCATGCCCATTGGATAATTGGATTATCCAATTTGTGTTAAAAAGGGGCGAGTTTCTCCCCTCTTATACATGAATGTAGTTTTTCTGTATGTTTTCTTTGACTCTGCTCAAATGGTTCAGCAAAGCCAGCTTCGCTTTCACCGGATCACGTTCCTTAATAGCTTGCATAATAAGTAAATGTTCCTCATAAACCTCGCTCTTGCGCCCTGGAATTTGGGCCGTCTTGCTCAGAGTCCGCTGGAGCAAATCCATATGCAGTTCAATCATATTGACGAGAACCACGTTATGCGTTGCTTTGGCAATCGACAAGTGAAAGGCCTGGTCAGGCTTCGAGCGATCCTCCGCCTCCTGATCGATCTGTCCCCACTTCTCGAAGGCAGCCTCGATCTCGGCAATATCCTCATCGGTTGCACGCTTAGCCGCCAGCTCCACAATCCCTGTCTCAAACAATTCCCGCGCCTCTAATAACTCAATAATGGTAGCGCGTTCGATATTGTCCAGAATGCGGCTGCGATCCTCGGCTACATCCAGTGCCTTGCTCAGAAAGCGCCCGCCACCAGGTCTTGCTTCAATGAGTCCTTCGCGCTCCAGAATACGAAATGCTTCCCGCAAAGTTCCGCGGCTGATGCCAAAAGATTGGGCCAGCTCCCGCTCCGTCGGAAGAACATCGCCCGGAGTCAGATTTCCTTCCAGAATCAGATTCTTGATCTGCTCAATAACATCCTCGTACACCCGATGATATTTAATCTTCTTAATGGTCATATGACTACCCTTTCTATCACTTCTTGCGCAAACGATAATTGGGTCATCCAATTAACCGCATGTTTAGCATAAACGCAACTGAAAAGGCTGTCAAGAATCAAAATAGCGCTTTCAAACACTTTATGCAGGTAGTTTTTCCCTTTTATCGCAATATTCCGGGTAATTGGGTCATCCAATTAACTCTTTTAAATTCACATTTTTTAATGACGGTTTGGATATTACTCTTCATTCCATGAGCAAGCTATGGGTAAAAGCTAGATTCCATTTCCCTACCCAAACAGCCCTGATCATGAACGTTTGTCCATGAACAGGGCTGATCTGAATCTGTAGGCTTTTGTTTATGAGGTCGGCATCATGAACGCCATTTTGCCCATATATATCTTATGCTTCCATACAACCCGCACAATAGGATAAATCCTCCGACGGCTGTAACTGCGAGCCATTCGCTGTTCCGCTCGATCATGCCAAAAGCCACCTCCGTCTGGAGGTATTCAGCCTGCTCGTACCCTCGGATTTCATCCAGATTCGGTACATATCTTTGGGTTTGAATCATCCCCTGCAGTACCATGAACAATAAATAACCGCCATATATCGCTGCTGCAAACAGTACGGATTCCAGCATAATTCGTTTACGGGTGATCATGTTTTATCGTGTCTCCTTCTTTTTCTCGGGCAATTTATTCTTAGATCCACATTACAATCACGCTTAACACATAAGCGGCGGGAATAATGAGAAGCTGGGCCAGCATCGTTCCGAAAAATCTTGAAACCATCAGCATCGTATACACTTTGCCCAGCTGATCTCTGGCTTCTTCATTCCGCGTAGCCTTGTCTGTGATCAAGCCAAGCTGCGGATCTATGAATATTGTCAAAATAATAGTGGCAATCCCGTTGATCAAACCGGAGGCTTGAGACGCCGTTGTGCTGTACTGCGGAACAAGATGGGCAGCATACAAAGATGACAGGACGCCCACGGTATAAATAGCCGTCACCACGACATTCATGAATATAAATCGCTTAGGTATCCCTAAGTACCGGAACTGGCTCCACTTCAGATTCGGCTTCCGGACGTAATGCCTTGTATTCTTGAGCTGTCCGATGGTTACGCTGGAGACCAGTTTCGGAATCGATCCGGCAACCTCCAGCTTACTGATAATTCTGCTGAACAAGTTCACGAAGGTCGGAAACAGCGCAATGGCCATGATCGTTCCGATTGAAGCGGCTAACAGAATCGCCCTGAAATAAGAGAGCACGTCAAATGTGGGATGTTCTCGTGCATAATCAACAAACTTGGCTGTAAGCGGGGCCTGGATCAGGTTGGACGTTCTGGACACCAGCACGATAATCCCTGTCAGCGACAGCGCCACAGCAATCTTGTTCAGCTTCACGCCCGCATACCTGACGGAGTAAGACAAGGTCTCAGCCGTATGAATAACCATCGTAAGCAGAAATACAACGATCAAACTCTGAATCATCGAGGATTCCTCCTCCCCCTAATAAGCGGATGATCCCACCGGTTCATCATAGCGTTACTCTTCACTCCATTCGATCAAAAAACACCGAAATCAACTATTAATATATGTATCCCTGTCATCATCGGAATAGTACGTGCCCTCCCAGTTCTCTTCCGTCCATTGACTTCACATTCCCACTTCAAGACGTCGTTGGCTCATATCCACGCCTCCCTCCTGTTTACCGTTTAATCCATGCCGAATCTCTTATCTTAGGTATAATCAACGTTTATTCGGGTGTTCGTCTCTGACGAGAGACGTATCGCATCTAGAACGGCTTGTGCCTTGTGGCCATCCAGGAAAGTCGGAATATCCGGCAAGGTTTGATTTCCAGCCAGGGTGCTATAGATGCCATCGACCATCTGATAAAAACCATTATAGTAATGCACCGCCGGAGCTTCCAGGCTAGCCGGGGCATGAACCGGCTCAAGATCGATTCTCTCAAATGAACCGCCGAAGCTGCATTCAAGAGTATCATCATTACGCATCATCAGCGTCCCCTTGGTCCCGTGGATCTCCAGCTTCCAGCCCGCTCCGCGGATTCCGGGAAAAAACACATTCGCAACAAGTGAGGCCCCGCTTCTGAAGCGCCCAATGAAGGTAAACGCATCGTCCGTTTCCCTGACTTCAAGCCCGTCGTCTCCGCTATATGTCGGTATCTGTGTTCTCAAATCGCCGTACACGTCCGTAATCTCCTCGTCCATCCACCATAGAAGGGAATCGACCATATGGGACCCAATTGCAAACAAGAATCCCCCTCCCTCCTCACGCCGCGCTTCCCAGCCACGATAGGAATTCGCAAGCACGCCATGTCCAGAGAAGCTCCCTGTATATTGAATATGCTGGATATCTCCAAGCTCTTTGCCTTGCATCATACGCTTGATGCGTTGTCGGATTGGTGTCCATCTCCATTGAAAATTAACGAAGGCTTTGCGCTTGACCCGTTCTGACTCCGTCAGCATGTGCAATGTTTGCTCCGCATTCATGCCGAGGGGTTTCTCTGTCAGGACATGATGACCGGATTGCAGCGCAAGCATCGTCATTTCATAATGCTGGCTGGGAGCCGATGCAATGGATACGAGATCCAGCTGTTCTTTCTCCAGCATGTCGCGCCAATTTCTGTAATGCTGAATTCCCTTCCACGTATGCTCTTCAGCCTTCTGCTGCCGATAGACACTCGCAATCGATTTGACCTCGAATCCCGGATGCAACGAGAAGATGGGGGCATGAACATGGCCACCAAACCCCGTCCCGATAATTCCTACTGACAATGGCTTCATGATTATCACCTCGTGTTCTCTCGTATTCTCGTATGAAGTAGGGTCGTGCTACGCCAGCTCTTCAACTGATGGGGAAAGCTGTCCTATGATCTTTGTTGGATAACTAAATTGCTGGATAACTAGATTGCTAAAGATTACCGGATTACTAGATTCTGACCTGCATCAAATATGCTCCCGTCCCACCCAGGAAATCATGGCCGAAAAAAACGTTCTTCTCTTCCAAGTATGGCGGCAAGCGGTTATATGGGGCTCATCATCAATCATCCAAAATCACCTTACCATGGTTGTTATATGTATTAATTCATTCTCATTTCGCAACATCAGGACAGCATACAAATAAACGTCAAGCTAACCGCCTGATGTTTATTTTAACATTTTTCCCCTCGTTCGTATCTAGAGGCTAGTGACCGGAATACCCACTCTTCAATTGTCATCTGATGCAAGTAGTTGCCATGCTCTCCCCCATTATCGTCCTGTATTCGCTAAAATCCCGTGCATAGATAATGCCGCCCCCGCTTGTCCCTGCATAACGCCGTTGGTTCATTCGGTAATGAAGTATTCAATTAGAAAAGTGGATGCACCCACAACTTTTTCCAGAATTGTTGTGTTCATTATAGAAAGGAGCGATGCCCATGAGAAAATATCTTATCACCTTCGTGTTGTTACCCTTATTCCTGCTGGCCATCGGATGTACCCCTAAATATGAGGAGCCTGTCGACGGGTACACAACCTCTTCCATTCATGGCGATTTCCCCATCCCGGAAAGTTCGGCACTATTGGAGACCATATCCTCATCCGAAAATCCCAACATTGACAACGGCGTTAAATATGAAATAAAGGGCATCGGCGGGGAGCAGGGCTTGTCCACGCCAGAGCGATACATCCAAGAGATACAGGATTCAGGATGGACGGAACTGAAGGATAACCGGCTGGGTCATGTCTACTTTTTCAAAAAAGAGGATACGGTGATTTCACTGGAAATACGCCAGGATTCCATTACGCTCTACGAAATGACGAAAGACGCCATTATTTAAACTGAATTCATATCAACGTAAAGAGAAGGACCGTGTGTACTCGGTCCTTCTTTTGTTTTATCGCTGTAAATCCTTCGCAGTATATCCTTTTTCACATTAAATTGTTGATACCGGATACGCCATGACACTCATCAAGGCATTCTCTGCCTGAGTGGAATCCAGACGGCTGTACTGAACAAACACAGGCGCACTGCTGGTTACTTCCATCGCATAGGGAACACCCGAAGGTATGCCTTCTCCATCCTCCGCTGCAAGCGAACTGGTCCGTATGTGCTTGGTTCTTTGGGCTGGAACGATTGTTTCCATTCCGAGCAGGGGGTCACGATCCTCGAAGTAAGCGTGAACCGTAATCACCACATCCTGATCGCTTAAGTTCAAGACACAGACCGACTCATGACTGGTAAGCTCTCCACTGCTCACAGGAGGAATGTAAGCGTCCGGGATGATCCATTGTTTCTCGCCTTTTGACATGCCGTAATCTCTCCTCGTGTATAAGGTATTAGAACCAATTCGCTGTTCACAACCGAAGTTCCTTGTATGACGAATCATCCCCCGCAAAATAAAGGCTATCGCAAATAGAGAGACAACGGCTGAAGACCAAGCCCTTTCAAAGCGCCAATCACCAGCTCCGCCACATTGACTGCACCGCGCTGCTGAAAATGGGTATTATCCATCACCCCTTGCGGGAACAACAGAAATTCACCGGGTGCTCCCCACATAAACACCGATTTTGTCCCATCCGGCCCGAGTCGGTTAAAATACTCCAAACTCAGCGCAGCAAGATCCACCAAGGGGACCTGCTCCTCCACCGCCAATTCCCGAACAGCTGTAATATAATCTCCGTGCGTGTCCCTCAGCCTGCCATTGCAATCAAAATAACGCCGATGGACAGGTGTTAGCAGGATCGGAGTGGCCTGCTTCTCCCGGCAAACGTCAATGTATATTTTCAGAAACTCCTTGTATGTGGTAAAGGGTTCCGTATATCTCTCCTCGTCCCGCTTCTGATCGTTATGACCAAACTGAATCAGCATATAATCATGCGGCTTCAGCTTTTCCCGAATCGGATCCAGAAGCCCCTCAGCTATAAAGCTCTTGGAACTTCGGCCCGAACGCGCGTAATTGCTAACAGCAGCATCGGCCTTGATATGGGAAGGCAGCATTTGCCCCCAACCGGTGTAGGGAAATCCGCCCGCTGGCTGGTTGGTCACCGTCGAATCTCCCGCCAGAAACAAATGGCAGGCATGCGGGGAAGCTGCTACCTCCATGGCATTAATCCGGGGAGCGCGGCCGGAAAAGGACAGCATGATTGCGCCTTGGACAGCCGGCACCGTAACGCTGTATCGTTCAAAGTGACCTCCCTGTGTCCGCAAACCATCCAGCAGCATCTGCCCTTCCGTTCCCCGGATGGAGGTTTCGGTATCAAACCAGGCATCACCGATCAGCAGGTGCAAGGTGTACAGACCATCCGGCACATCGATTTGAAATGCCGCATTCAGCGGGATTACAAAATCTCCCGATAACGTCTGCTCCCCCAATCGGTTCACAGCGGATAACGGAGACAGGGAATGGAAGCCGTAGCCAAGCTCTGGACTATATAAGGTCTCTGCCGTTATTTTGATATGATCATGACACGGTGTTTCTGTTCCAAAATCAAACTTGTACATAGTACTTTACACCTCCCCAAGGCTGCTGTTACCCTCTGAACCATTATGTACCGCACGCCTCCCGAAATAAATCCAAATAACCGTCCATCTTGTTTAAATAACCGACTGTATCTTGAAACCTTGCACTGGTTTACTGCCCAATAACAATATTGACAGCGTTTACAACCCGGTACATAATGTGTACACAACATTTCAAGGTCAAGCACAAGGAGACGTTGCCGTGCAAAAATGGAGTGCCATCTATAAAAATATGAAAATCAAAAACAAACTCTCACTTCTTATCAGCCTGATTGTTGCGATGGCATTTACCTTCGCCGTCATCGTCCAGCAGTATGCGTTCTCCATCTACGACGAGCAGCTGTACCTCAAATCATCCCAGGTTCTGCACCTGTCCTCATCTGCCATTGAGTCAGAGCTCGAGCGGATCGAACAGCTCTCCTTCAACATCATAACCGATACCCAGATCCAAAACCTGTTGCGCTCCATCTCGGGGAGCGACTCTGATTATGACCGGCTCATACTGAGGCAGCATCTTGTGGACCGCCTTCTGAATTATGTCGGCTCCGAGCCCATGCTTTATTCCATCCACTTGATTGACTCCTACGATAAACAGCATGATGTCGGCAGCATCGTTCCAATTGATCCGGCTAAGAAAGAACATATCCTTCAGCTTGCCGGGGATGCCGATGGCGAGGAACGCTGGATCTACCCTGACGAACAGGACTCGGCCCTGTTACTTTCCCGGGAAATACGTTCCTATACCGGTACGCTGTTCGACCTGCATTACTTGGGGACCATCATTATCCGAATCAATATGGATAAAATCGTTCGCAAGTCCGCTGGCGGGGAAGGGGATCTGATCATGACTGCGGGTACGGATCTAATCTATCCGCAAACACCGCACTTTGATCCGGCAGCTATTCAATCCTCCCTGTCATCGGGAAACGGATACCTCACGCGTGAAATGGACGGCCATACCTATTTCATCGCACATAACCGCTCCGCCAATACGGGCTGGACTTATATGAACGTCACGCCATTCAACCAAGCCTTCAAGCAAATCATATTCATTAAAGAGCTCGTCATTATCGTGTTCACGATGATATTCGCTGTTGCGATCCTGCTCGGTATACGGTTCAGCCGAGGGCTGACACGTCCCATCGAAAGTCTTATTACCCGGATGAAACTCGCGGAAAAAGGAAACTTTGCAGAAGCCAATGTTCTGCCCCAGGATGCGACGCCTGTAGCCATGAATGAGCTGGGCCTGCTGCACCGGACATTCCGACTCATGATCGAGAGAATCAATGCCCTCATTACCGAGAACTATTCGAACCGGCTGTTAATTAAAGAAACCGAGTTCAAAGCACTGCAAGCCCAGATCAATCCCCACTTTCTGTATAACACCCTGGAATCCGTGAACTGGCTGGCGAAGATGAACAAGCAGTCTCAAATCTCCGATATGGTGCAGGCCCTGGCTTTCCTTCTCCGCAACTCGGTCAGCCTGAAAGAACCGATTCTGACGCTGGGCGAGGAGCTGGAGATTGTCCGGAATTACATCCTCATTCAGAGGTTCCGGTTTGAAGACCGCCTCCAATTTACAATGGATGTACAGGAGCAGGACTGGCAGCGCCCCATTCCCAAGCTGACCCTTCAGCCCCTGCTTGAGAATGCCATCCATTATGCACTGGAGCCTTCAATTGAGCCTTGCCGAATCATCTTGTTCTGCAAGGAGACCCCCTCCGCTTTCTGTGTTGTGTTGGAGGATGATGGCCCTGGCATGGGGCCGGATACGCTTATGCAACTGCGAAGCGGCAATTTGACAACCAGTGGTAACGGAATCGGACTGTTAAACATCGATGAACGAATCAAGCTTGCTTTTGGCGAACATTATGGCTTAACCATTGACAGCGGGCCGGGGCTTGGAACCCGGGTGATTCTGTCGTTACCTAAATAACGGAGGGATTGTTCGATGTATAAGGTTCTGCTTGTGGACGATGAACGAATTATTCTGGACGGCATATCCCAGATGGTAGACTGGCCAGCATATCAGACCATACTTGCAGGCACTGCCCAGAACGGGATCCAGGCATATGAAAAAATCATGAGAGAGGCACCGGATATCGTTGTTTGCGATATTCGCATGCCCGGACTGGATGGGCTGGAGCTCGTAGCCAAAACCTACGCCTCCCATCCCCATATCAAATTCGTGCTGCTGTCTGGCTTCGGCGAATTTGAGTATGCCAACCGTGCCATGCAGTACGGCGTGAAGCATTACCTGCTGAAGCCTACCGACGAGATCAAAATCGGCGAAGCCCTGAAGGAGGTCATTGGCGAACTGACGGCATTGCAGCATAAGGAGTCATTCATTCAAGAGATGAAGGGCCGCCTCCGCAAGGTGCTGCCTCACGTCAAAGAGCAGGTTCTCAAGGAGTTTGTCACCAACAAAACCTATGGACGTCATGACCTGGAGGAATACCGCAGCTTGTTTCAATACAGCTTCGATCAACCCGTGCGCCTGCTGTTGTTCCAGCTGGAGGGCAACGTGGAATTTGAGCATCAATTCGCCGTAAAGAATATTGCCGAAGACCTCCTAGACTCCACCCTGCTGAGCACTACCATTGGGCAGCAGGTTCTGGTGCTTATCGAGAATCGAGACGATGAACAGCTCCATCAACAGCTTCAGGATATCCGCTGTACCTTTAAACAGTATTACAAGATGGATGTAACGATCGCCATTAGCGATCCCGGGCCTGTTACTCTGGCGCGGAAGCTCTACCGGGATACATTGCAGTGCCTCAACTACCGCTTCTACTTGGATGAAAGCGGGATGATCACCACAGAGGATACCCTTCATAGTGGCAGCCTGGAGGGAGGTTTTGTTCTCGATGAGGAACGACTGTGCATGCCTGTCCGATCCGGTCACCGCAAAGAAGCGGAGCTTGCCCTGGCAGAATTCGTTCAAGAGCTGAAGCGGGCGCAGCTCAGCATTGAACTGACCAAATCCTACGTGATCCAGCAATATGTGTCCCTCATCCGTCTAACCGACCCTGAACAGATGCAGCAGCGATATGCGCGGATTCCGGAAATCGCCGAGATGAGCACCTTGCATGCCATTCAAGCATTTCTCGAAGACACGGTAAGGGAAATTACGCAGCGGAACTTCGAGCAGAACAAAGTCAAATACAATGCCATCGTTCGCAAGGTCGTTGAGATCATCGAACAGCAGCTTGGGAACTCGGAGCTTACGCTCAATCTGGTAGCCAATGACATGCTGTATATGAACGCAGACTATCTCGGCAAACTCTTCAAGAAGGAGACAGGCGAGAAATTCTCCAACTACGTTATGAAATTACGGATGAAGCGTGCAATCGAAATGATGCAGAGCGACCCGGATATCAAAATATTCGAGATGGCGGAGCTGCTTGGTTTCGGTGACAATCCTCAATATTTCAGTCAGGTATTCAAGAAGCAGATCGGCTGTACACCCTCCGAATTTATGAAAAAATAGAGGTTAACTTGTACGTACATCTCTGCTTTTTAAACAAACTGCACGGTTTTTTTCCTTACTCTTTCCCCTCTAACACAAGATAATTGGGAATGTAAGCACTAACATTTAGGGTCGATATGGTTTATTAACAAAGGGGAGGAAATGGAATGAAAAAAGTATTAACCGCAGTTCTGATGTTTTCCCTGATTGGAAGTTTGATCGGCTGTTCGGGCGGCGGTGCTGCAGAGACGCCGGCAAGCAATGAAACCGGAACCGAGACACCGCCAGCTGCTGCGAGCGATAGCAAGGATCCGGTCAAACTCCGCATTGCATGGTGGGGCGGACAATCCCGGCATGATTACACCCTGAAGGTCATTGAGATGTATGAAGCTCAGAATCCACACGTCACAATTGAGCCTGAGTACGCCCCGTTCGATGATTACTGGAAGAAGCTCGCTCCCCAAGCGGTGGCCGGCGGACTCCCGGACATTATTCAGATGGACATCTCCTATCTGAATCAATACGCAGGCCGGAATCAGCTGGCTGATCTGAAGCCGTTCACCGAGAGCGGCGAGCTGGATGTGGCCGACGTCAGCGAGAATGCGCTGAGCGGAGGCGAGGTCAACGGCAAGCTGGTTGCCTTGAATCTCGGCGTGAATGCACTCCAAACAACGTTCGACGTCGAGACAATGAAGAAGAATGGCATTGACATTCCATCCAAGGAATGGACTTGGGACGACATGGACAAAATGGGGGCCCAAGCCAAGGAAAAAGGACTGCAAATCGGGGGCTTTGCTTACCGGCATGACGTCTTCTTCCCCTATTATCTAAGAACCATCGGCCAGAAAATGTACAGTGCCGACGGCAAGACGATCGGATACGGCGATGACCAGGCGTTCATCGATTATTTCACCCGCTACCAGAAATGGTACGACAACGGATATATCCTGTCTCTGGATAAGGAAGCCCAGAAGAAAGGCGTAGCCGAAGAAGATGAAATCGTTCTTGGCAACTCCATATCGGGTACCGGCTGGTCCAACCAGTTCCTCGCCGTGGCCAATCTGGTGACTGATCGTCCGTTGGAGCTGAATCCCATGCCGGGTCCCGGAACGAAAGACGGTCTCTTCCTGAAACCTTCCATGTATTTCTCGGTCACCGAAACCTCGAAGCATAAAGAAGAAGCCGCCAAATTCATCAGTTTCTTCATCAATGATATCGAAGCCAACAAGCTGATCAAGGGCGAACGCGGGGTGCCGGTATCCGCCAAGGTGAAGGAAGCGCTCAAACCGCTGCTGTCAGAGAACGAAGCCAAGATCTTTGACTATGTCACTTGGGCGGAAGCCAACAGCACGCAAGGAGATCCTCCGAATCCAATCGGAGCAGTTGAGATTGAGAAGCTCCTGCGCGATCTCAGCGAACGCATCCTGTTCAAGAAAATCTCGATCGAAGATGCCGCGGCTGAGTTCCGCAAGGAAGCCAACGCCATTTTGGCCAGATCTCAGCAGTAACCAGAACATGGTTAGACAAGGCATCTCCCGCACGTCTTACCTGTGTGCGCAAGAGATGCCTTTTTTACATCAATGACCCCAACACGGGGCGTTATCAAATCTGAATTGTAGGGGTTGAAGATCATGAAGAGACTCCGTGAGAACGAACATATTACGGGTTATGTATTCTCTGCTCCGTTCGTTCTTGGCTTTCTCATCTTTACGTTATATCCCATCCTGTCATCCCTGTATTATTCGTTTACGAATTACAACCTGATGGAAGCGCCCAGGTGGCTCGGTCTGGCCAATTATGAACGATTGTTTCTGGAGGATGACAAAATCGGCAAGTCGTTTCAGGTCACCTTCACCTATGTATTTGCAAGTGTCCCCCTTCGCCTCATCTTCGCCCTCTTCGTTGCCATGATTCTGAATACCGCTACCAAGGCGGTAGGACTATACCGTTCTGCCTTCTACCTGCCATCGCTCATCGGCGGCAGTGTGGCTGTAGCCATCATGTGGCAGCAAATCTTCGGTGACAAGGGGCTCGTGAACTCTGCCCTGTCCTTGTTCGGGATTCATTCCACCACGTCTTGGATTGGGAATCCCAGTACGGCACTCTGGACACTGATCGCTTTATCGATCTGGCAGTTCGGTTCTTCGATGATTATATTTCTGGCCGGGCTCAAAAACATTCCGAGGGATTACTATGAAGCTGCCAGCGTGGACGGCGCCAACGCGGTCCATCGCTTTTTCAAGATTACGCTGCCCATGTTAAGCCCCATCATTTTATTTAACCTGACACTTCAGACCATATCGGCGTTCCTCACATTCACCCCCGCCTATATCATATCGCGCGGAGAAGGCGGACCTCTGGATCAGACGCTGCTCTATTCACTTTACTTATACCGCAAGGCGTTCTCGCATTTTGAAATGGGTTACGCATCAGCGCTTGCCTGGATCATGCTTCTTATCGTCGGTGTCCTGACCTTGCTCATCTTCAGATCATCTACCCGCTGGGTTCACTACGAGTCGAAAGGAGATTGACGGTTATGACCAAATCCAGACGCATCCTCTACCACACCCTGGTCGGATTGTTCGCCCTCGGCATGACCTATCCGATTCTGTGGCTGGTGGCAAGCTCGCTTAAGCCCAATCATGAAATATTTACGACCGCCTACAGCCTGATTCCAAGCCGGCTTGAATTCTCGAACTATGCCACAGGCTGGAAGGGCTTTGCAGGGACCACGTTTGCTACCTTCTTTACAAACTCGTTCATCATTGTCATCATCTCCACGATCGGGGCCGTGGCTTCCTCCGCCCTTGTTGCCTTCGGTTTGGCTCGAACCCGGTTCTTCGGACAGCAGTTCTGGTTTGCCTGCATGATGATTACGATGATGCTGCCGCATGATGTGGTGATCGTCCCGCAGTACGTGATGTTTGCCAAGTTCGGCTGGCTATCATCCTTCAAGCCGTTGATTGTACCCCAATTCTTCGGCATTCCGTTCTTCATCTTCCTCATCATGCAGTTCATCCGCACCATTCCGAAGGAGCTGGATGAAGCGGCTAAAATAGATGGCTGCAGCAAATACGGGATATTTTTCAGGGTGGTCGTGCCTTTGATCGTGCCTGCTCTGATTACTTGCTCGATCTTCTCCTTCTACTGGAGATGGGATGATTTCATCAATCCGCTGATCTACTTGAACAACCCGGAGAAATATCCGGTGTCTCTCGCCTTGAAGCTGTTCCTCGATGGAGAGTCGCTTAACAACTGGGGCGGGATGTTTGCTATGGCTACGCTATCGCTGCTGCCGGTCGTCATCGTTTTCTTCATCTTCCAGAAATACATTGTGGAAGGGATCAGCACGACCGGACTGAAAGGATAATCAGCTTATTTTGGTTCCCATGACACGATAACCTTCCCATCTGATCAGGAGGCCCATTATGAAAGGAGTAACTGTTATGCCAACACTCGTCTTTGATGAACAGCGTATTGAGCAAGTGATCGACCAGGTGGTTGACCGAACCTTCCGAATGGATTTCAGCTGGGATTGGCCGGGCGGAGTCGCTTTTTATGGAGTTTGTGAAGCCTACGCTGCAACCGGAAAGAAGAACTATATGGAGCAATTAAAAGCTTGGGTGGATGAAAATATGGAGGAGGGCCTGCCCAAGCTTTCGGTCAACGGCGTCTCCATCGGCCACTCCCTCCTGACCTTGTACGAGGTTTATGAGGATGAGCGGTATATCGAAACGGCCAAGGAAATGGCCGAGTATCTCACGCATGATGCGCTGCGTTTCGGCAACGGCATCTTTCAGCATACCGTTAACTCCGAAACGTATAACTTCCCGGAGCAGGCGTGGGTCGATACGATGTTTATGGCAGGATACTTCCTGCTTCGGATCGGCGTAATGCTGGACCGTGAGGATTACTTCGAGGATGGCTTGAGGCAGTATCACGGCCATGAGGATTATCTGCAGGATCCCGTCACGAATCTGTATTATCATGGCTGGGACAATATCGCCGGCAATCATATGTCAGGCGTCTTCTGGTGCCGGGGCAATGCTTGGGCCGCCATCACGATGGCACGTGCCCTGGAGCTTGTGCCGGTCACGCATCCATCCTTCATGATCATCGAAGGCTCGCTGCGCGACCAGCTCAGCGCCCTGGTCCGGCTGCAGCATGAATCCGGCCTGTGGCATACGATTACGACCGATCCGCAATCCCCGCTGGAAACGTCCGGCTCGGCCGGCATCGCCGCCGCCCTTCTAACCAAAGGACGCATCTATAATAAATACACGCAGAAATCGATTGACGGCATTTTGTCCAAGATCACCGAAGATGGCACCGTTACCGGCGTATCTGCGGGAACGGCCGTCATGAAGGATACCGCAGGATACAAAGGCGTGCCTGATAAGCGGATACAAGGTTGGGGTCAAGGGTTGGCATTAACCTTTCTCGCGGAAGTGCTGAAGATCAAGAGTAATCCTTATTGATTATATGAGATACAAAAAAGGCAGGATTGCAGAGGATCAAGTTCGCCTCTACAGCCTGCCTTTTGTTATATGCGTTTCCACAAGCGATATTTTATTGAAAAATAACCGGTTAATATGACAGCTGTAACAAGGATAATTACATTTAATATCATTGCTTTATCGCCCCTTTTCCCATCGCTAATCTTAACGCGATTCTGCGTCTACGTTTCTTATCGATTGTCCTCTGTCTCGTCCTCGCTGCCATCCTCTGCCTGCTCGTCAGCCTTCTTCGGATGCGGCGTTCCGTCAAGTCCGTAGACTTCGTCATAAGCGTCGAATATCTTCCTCGCAATCGGCGCGGCGCTTTGCGAGCCGAAGCCGCCTTCCGGCACAACAACGGCGACCGCCAGCTTCGGGTTATCGCGCGGAGCAAAGGCGATGAAGACGCCGTTATCAAGGTTAACACCTTTATATGATTGCTCGGATGTACCTGTTTTGCGGGCAAAATCATATTTAAAATCTTCGAAACCCGCGATACCTTGTGTATTCATCCCCTGTTTAATGATTTGCCAGTATTGCTTGGGAAAATGAACTTCATTAAGGACCTCGCGCCCGAATTCCTTGACCACTTTTCCATTCTGATCCGTTATTTTGCTGACCAGCTGCGGCTTGATTCGCTTGCCTTCATTCGCCAGCATCACCGTGTATTGAGCAAGCTGTAGAGGGGTGTATTTCCCCTGCTGACCGAAGGAAGCGTAGGCTAACGCCGCCAGATTACTTCCCGCTGCTTTTGTATCCGTATAATTTTTCAGTCCTTTATGCTCCTTAGGCAAACCACTCCCCGTTACTACTCCAAGACCAAACTGCTCCATATACTTATCCCAGACCGTAACGCCCTTCTCGCCGCCATACTTGTTGACTAACCTTTTGCCAACCCAATCGATCATGAAGGCATTCGATGATTGCTGAATCGCTTGCTGAGGTTTAATGGGTCCGATTCTATGGCCGCTGGAGTTACGAATTTTCGTTTCGCTTCCTTCCCGACCTATCGAAGCGTACCCTTGATCAGGATACGTATCATTAGGGCCAAATAATCCTTCATTCAACCCGATCAGTACCGTCAACGGCTTGATAACGGAACCGAGAAAGATCATGGATTCGAACCCGTGTCCCGATCTGCCTGATCCGTATATCGTGATCGTGCCATTACCCGACGAGTCCACGACATCCTGCGTAATTTTGCCTCCGCTTCCCCACACATTCGAGTCGTAATCCGGCATGGTGGCCATCGCGACCACATGGCCAGTATCAATTTCCATGGCGACGGCATAGCCGGTGACAGCATCCTTATGAAGTTTGCCCGACACAGGGTTGGTATGAAGATATTGAAGCCGATCCATAATGGCCTGCTCAGTCGCGACCTGAATGTCCTTATGGATCGTGGTGTGGATATTCAGGCCTTTTTCGGGGGCAACCATCGTCGGTACGCCATCCACCATATTCTGCGGATTAATCGGAATACTGAGATACCCGCTCTTGCCGCGCAGCTCCTCCTGGTACATCCGCTCTAATCCGTCATAACCGATCCACTCTTCTTCCGTATAAATTAATCCCGGATTATCCTGATCCTTGTTGCTCTGATCAATAGCCTGATAATCCTTAAGGTCTTTAGAACCTTTGAACTTCTTTAGATATCCGATCGTCTGAACCGCCACCGTATCCGGATCGTAGTGCCTTACATTCTCCTCCACAATCTGGATGCCGGGGAATTTCGCACGGTTCTCCATGAAATAAGCGATTTCTTCCTTGGTCAAATCTGACTTGATAAGTCTGGGTTCATAGCCATGCTGCTTGATATATTCCAGATCCAGGTCATCCATCACATTCTTTACAGTCTTCTGTTCGATGTTCGGATCCCCATACTTGTTAAAGACCTGAACGATCCGCTTAGCCATCTCCTCCGCTTCCGGCTGATTGGCTTTCCCTTTGTCCGTCTTCTCACTGTAATCCTTCATGAGTGTGATATACAGGGAATTCGAAGCTGTAGAGTAGGCAAGTTTCTCGCCAGAGGCGTCGATGATGCTGCCCCGGATCGGCTGCAGCGGAAAGTGCTTTTGCTCTCCCCCGGATTCCTGGCTAGCCAGCTCCGGGCCTTCAACGAACTGCAAGATGGCCAAGCGCACGATAATGATACAAAAGATTAAAAAGGCACTGAAAAAGAAAATGTTGATCCGTCCATGGAATCTGCTCTTCGTTTCCTCTTCATCCGGTACGTTTTTGTAAGGTCTAAAACCCATCACATTGTCTACGCTCCTTTGTTATATGTATTAATCCAGCCACGTTGGCAGATGCGGGTTGTTCTCGAATTCGAAGATTCGCTGCAGCTGCTCCTTGGTATTCCTTTCTTCAGACAGCGGCGGCAGCTCGTCCTTATGGAAAAAACCGACCGCAGAGGTCTCGGTTCCCACTCCTGCCGATCCACCCGTAATGTCGCACTGAATGAACATTTTGTACACATGGAAGGCAGAAGGCGGATGGTTATGAAATTTCTTGTCCAATACGGCCAGCAGCCTGGCTGCACGTACTTCATACCCCGCTTCTTCCTTCACTTCTTTCACAACAACTTCGGACGGAGACAGACCAACATCCGCCCAGCCTCCCGGCAGCGCCCAAGCGCCGTCTGCCTTCTCCTTCACCAGCAGCAGCTTCCCGTCTTGAAAAACAACCCCTCGGACATCGACCTTCGGCGTCTGATACCCGGTTTCACTAGCAAACAGCGTTCGAATCATCTCGTTGCCTGCGCCCGTATACTCCTGCATGATCGTGATGCTAAGCTCCCTCAGCTGCTCAAACCGCTCTTTGTCATAGACGTCCTTCGTATATTCCAATCCGGCTTGACTGATCGCCTGCATCTCTTTTGCCCACTCTAACCATTTCAATGTCATGTGTCCCATCCTCTTTATAAGAATCTCATATTATATAACGCCTGCTGCTTATGATTGGTTTATAATGGAAGTGTTTGATTTCAAAATTATAACATATTTACTAGCCCATATAGGAAGATCGTGATAGATAAGGGGGATTTCCATCATAACGAAAAGCAAACGCGCGATACTATACGTGCTCCTGCTCATTGTCATATTCGGAAATCAAGCTGCTTCGAAGCGGATATTCATGGTGCAACGAAGATCATTGCTCCACGACGGATTCAGCCATGCCCAGGCTTGAAGATATGACGCCGGTTGTAGCCACAGGCGGAGCGGTCATCAAGACGACACCGCCCGAAGGCATTAACGGTTTCGCCCTTCAAAACCTGACGGAGCCCGGCAACGACGGGTACACCGTACCGACCACCCCCGGTTCCTACCTGTACGAAATTCAGTGTACATGGCCTCAGGACCAGGGACGCGCCAATTTTTATTTTGCCGTGACAGTGGAGTAGAACTGCCATATGTGGGTATAAACATGTTGGTGTTCCTATGGACTCAGTTGAACCCTTCAATTTTCAATGGCCCATAAAAAAACAGCCCCGGTTGAATCCTGGGCTGCTTTTCGTTTGATCCCTATGACGGCGTCGATTTCTTCTCTTCTTTTTGATTGGTTCGGATTAGGGCATACGCCAATTGTCCAACCATTCCGAGGAACAGGCCTGTTCCGACAACAATGTAAACCATCGTGAAGGTTTTTCCAAGCGGTGTCTGCGGTACGAATTCCGGATGGCCTATCGTGCTCAATGTCACAACGCAGAAATAAAGAGCGTCCAGCACCGATAACCCCTCTTGTTTAGTGTAAAACATCGTACCGGATATCAGCATGATGACAATCAGGACGAACAGCGCCAGAAAATACCGCTGCTTAAACGCTCGAAACAATCCGCTTAAGAGACGCTTTAATGTTAATACAAAAGATAGCATACCGATAACCGTCCTATTCTATGACTGGAGTATACGTTATAAATACCACATTCTTCTATTATATCAGTGTTTGCAGCTGATCAGCTATACTCAGGGGTGAACGGAGATAATATTTCCTTCCGCGTCTATACTGCGGAATATGAAACCCCCGGTCTGTCCATAGGGTAATGATTCATATTCCACGGCATACCCTTGTTCCACATCCATTTCGATATATATCCCGGACGAAGCTTTAATTTGATCCAGATTATCGATCAGCTTATCTTCCCATGGCTCATTGGTGACCAGAATTTTCTTACTGTTGGGCTCAGGCGTTTCAACCGCCAGCAGCGTGTCGTACATCCCGTCACCATTCCGGCTGGCGGACCAAATGCGTGTGAAGGGTCCCTCTTCCGTCCTGTGTTCCAGAACGACGGCATTCTTGACCCTGTGCAGCAGTCCCCATTTACTCTCTACGGCTGTTACGATCTTCACATGACCATCATGCCAGACGATCAGTTTGTGCTGATCCCCGATCTTCTCGTAGAGCTTATCCCCCGTATAGGCGGGATGGAAGCGGCGCATGGCCTGCTCTTCATTGTAGACATAACCGCCGAAGAACAGCGGCATGTAACTGATGACAACCACTACAGCGGCCAGTATGAAAAAGATTGTTTTTTTCATCATCACATCTCCTGCCATCTCTTAAAAACTTCCGCAACCTTATCAGATCCGTTAGCCCTGAAGTGTCAGCAGCTCCCGAATTTCCGCCTCGGTCCAGCTAGGCAGCGACACTTCCCCTGGCTGAACCAGCTCCTCAATCAGGTTTTTCTTCTTCTGCTGCAGTGCATACATTTTATCCTCGATCGTATCCTGAGCCACTAGGCGAATCACCTGCACAACCTTCTTCTGACCGATGCGATGCGCCCGGTCTGTGGCCTGCTGCTCAACGGCCGGATTCCACCACAGATCGTACAGGATAACCGTATCGGCCCCCGTCAGGTTCAGGCCCGTTCCACCGGCCTTCAGCGATATCAGGAATACCTCGCGTTCCCCCTCGTTAAAGCGCTCGCAGAGCTCCACCCGTTCGGCAGACGGGGTTTGCCCATCCAGATAAAAACTCGGAATCCCCCGATATCCAAGCTCTCCGGCAATTAGTTTCAGCATCCCCGTAAATTGGGAGAATACCAGCATCCGCCTTCCTGCAAGACGACATTCCTCGATGGTCTCCAAGAGCTGCTCAAACTTGGCCGAACTTCCCTCGTAGCCTTCAACAAAAAGGGCCGGATGACAGCAGATCTGCCTCAGGCGGGTAATGCCTGCCAAGATGCGAATCCGACTCTTCTGGAAGCCGTCCTGCGCCAGATGCTTGAGCGTCTCTTGTCTTAATTTTGCAAGATGGGCGGTATACAGCTTCTTCTGCTCCATGAGCAGACCCGATGCCTGAATCGATTCGATTTTCTCCGGCAGTTCCTTCAGCACATCCGACTTCAACCTGCGCAGCAGGAAGGGACGCACCCGTCTTGCCACGGTTTCTTTCGACAATTCATGGAAGGCCTTTCGGTCACCGAAGAGAGCCGGGAAGACGGCATCATAAATGGACCACAATTCCTCCAGACGGTTCTCTACAGGCGTGCCTGTGAGTGCAAACCGATAGCGCGCATGAAGTGTTTTTACGACCTGAGCCGTTTGGGTTGCATAATTTTTGAAGGCTTGGGCTTCATCTAATATTAACGCTGCAAACGACAGCTTTGCATATCGTTCCACATCTCTGCGAAGCAGCGGGTAAGAGGTAATGATAACATCCGCGCTGCCCGCGCTTTTGATAAGCTGCCTCCGCTCGGTCTGCACCCCGTCAGCAATGACAGCCTTGATCTCCGGCGCGAACTTCTTGAGTTCGTTATGCCAGTTGTAGAGCAGTGAAGCCGGCGCAACGATGAGCGCAGGTTCTTTATGTTCTCTGATCTCAGGAAGCACCGACAGAATGAAAGCGATGCTCTGAATGGTTTTTCCCAACCCCATATCATCTGCCAAAATGCCGCCGAATCGATAGTGGGCCAAGGTCTTCATCCACTGAAAGCCTAATTTTTGATAATCCCGAAGGATGGGTTCAAGACTGGGTGGAACCGCAAAATCCAGATGATCCGGATTCTTCATATTCTGAAGCATTCGGCGCAAGGATCGGCCAAGCTGAACCGTTGACCCGGAATCCTCCCAATCCATCAGCTGCAGCCCTTGGACCGCCGGTAATTTAAACGCTGTACCATCCGTCGATAGCCAAGGGCCAATCCGATTCATCAACGCAACCACCGCCTGGAATTCATCACTTTCAAGCGGTAGAAGTGCTCCGTTAGGCAATCGGTGATATTTACGCTTCTCCTCGAGCGATTTGACGATTTCCCGGATTTCGGCTTCCCGAATTCCCTCCATATCGAACTTCAATTCAAGCCAGTCCGTCCGTTCATCAATATCCACTCGAACTTTGGCACCCATAGGTTCTGTAAGAACACGTTCCTTCACGGCCGTTGTTGCATAAACCACCAGCAGTTTCTCCAGCTGCGGGACTGTATGATACAGAAACTCATATTCGGCAGCTTCATCGGTCATAAAAAAGCCGTCATCGGTCTTGGCGAAGGAGGCGTCCTCCATAAGCGTAAGAATCCGCTGCTCCGCCTCACCATCGCGAACCAGGATCGAGCTGCTGTCCCGTGCTGCGCGGTGTCCTCCCAGCGGATTGATGGTGATGTCGCCGTATTGAAAATCCAGTCCCGCTAACAGCCGTCCACGAACCCGATCCAGATACAGCTTCGCTTTTAAGGGTGTTTTCACGATCCGGTCTGATACGGTCTGTGCCACATGAACGCTGCCAAGCTTCATTAGTCCCGGAACCACCCGCTCCATAATGGACTCCATCATCTCCGGCTGAATCCGGATCTGCGGTTTAAACGATGTTTCCAGCAGCAACTTCATCTCGGCCAGCCTCCGGCAAGCATCCAGCTCTATGTCAATCAGCTTCCCGTCCGCAATGACTAGCCCGTATTCCTCGAGAACGGTCATGCGATCCAATCCCTCTATCTTCATAAGATAGTGATCATCCCCGTCTTCATCAAATTCGAATTGGAGGGGGATTGGATCTTGACTAAACTCCAGCTTATCCGTGAGGACCCCATCCAGGGACAAGAGGGAATCAACGGAACGATCCAGCATTGCCCTGACTTCGGGCCAAAACGTCGGAGGTATGATCAGCATCCGGTCGCTGCCCCCGTTTCTGCCATGGTTAGGCATGGCCAGCGTCTGCTGCAGCATCCGTTCATGATCGTAAATGCGGATCAGCGCTTGAAGGATATCGTCGTCCTCTTTCTTAAAGCTGTGCCGCTCCGGATCATAGACGAAATTCTTCGTGAACACACAGGATTGTCCGTGCTTCAGGCACATCAGGAACTCTCTGATCCGATGGACGATATATAAGCGTTTCTGACCTATTCGCAGCTCAATGCCAAACAGATGTTGTTGATTTCCGTAAGGGAATAATTTAAAAATGCATTCCAGTTCCAATACCTCACGCGTATCAAAACGGGAGGCTGCCGTGGACCTTTGGCTCCCGGAATAAGAGAACAGACCGAGCAGCTGGCTGCTCAACACCGCATCATCCTCGCTACCGCCGGAACCTCTGCGCAGCTCCGCTGAGAACCTGGGGGTCATGCCTCCATCCTCGCTATGCTTGCGAGCAGAAGTATGCAATAACGACGGATAAGGACGTTTTGGCGCTTCTGCCGTCTGTTCAATATCCCGGATGTTCAGGAGCACCGCTGCAATATGTCTGCATCGCTTACGGGATAATCCATAGTCGGTGCAGCTGCATTCGGCGAGTACATCTCCGTTCGAGTCAATCTCTGCATAGACGATGCCGGACTCCCTGTCCCTCACTTCCGCCTCGTACTTCCGGCTGTCGGGATCTTGAATCCGCATCGTTACCTGCCCATCTCTATATAAGACCCCACCGCGATCGTAGGAGGTTTTTCCGCACAATAGCTTGATCACCCGTTCGGTCAGCTGGTAACCCATAACCACTATCCTTTCTCTCAATACTGCTAAAAAACAGTATACCACTTTGTGGCGAGTGGCTAATAATACACTTCCATTGATTTATTCGCTGAGCTTTAGGCATCAAAAAAAGAACCTGCGCTATGGCAAGTTCTTCTTCGGTTTCTCCTAGATCCACGCCCAATTGCGATTCTCTTATTCACGTTCTACTTTATAACCATATCCAAAAATTCCTCTTGAGAAAGGGTATATCATTCTCTTTCGCCCATTCCTGAAGCTCATGTATGGATCGGTCTTCATTCTCCAAGAATTGAAAATGGATTCTCGATGGAACAATCCGGCTGGAAGAGAGCCTTCAGAAGAAGTGCTCCTCTCTTTACTTCTTCACGATCTCCGTCAATGCCTTATGCAGTTTATCGTACTTAAAATCAAACCCCGACTTCATCAGTCTGTCGGGAATAACCCAGCGGCTCTTAAGTATAAGCTCCGTTTCGGTTTGGATCATTCGGGCCCCGAGCTCGAGCAGCCACTTGGGTGACGGCAGTCCGAACCTTCGGTTTAACGCCTGCCGAAGCAGCTTCATCAGTTCCCTATTTGGTACCGGATGCGGGGATGCACAATTGAAGATACCACTCAGCTCTTTATTCTCCTGCAGGAACAGAACAATCCGGTACAAATCCTCGACATGAATCCAGCTGAACCTCTGGTTGCCTGTACCCTGCTCTCCACCCAGCCCGTACTTTACCAGATTCATATAGGGTGTCATAACGCCGCCGTCAGGACCTAACACAATGGCAATACGCAGCGCAATTTGCCTTGTGCGGTCAAGCGGGAATGAGAAAAATGCCCGTTCCCATTCTTCCGCTACCTTAACGGAAAAACCGGAGCCAATCTCTCCCGATTCCTCCGTCATCGGCCTATCCTCGGCATGTCTGTAGATAGTAGCGGTACTGGAATTAAACCACGTGAGGGGAGGATTCTCACAGGCTTGAATGGCCCTTCCCAATCGTTTCGTTGTATCGATTCTTGATTTCAGGATCAGCTCTTTATTCCGTTCATGATATCGACAGTTTACGGATTTGCCCGCCAGATTAATGAGCATATCGGCTCCCTCCAGCGCTGCAACCATGCCTTCATGATCGTCCCACGAAATATGCCCTTCCTGGCGGGATATCATATATACTTGTGCTTGTTCACTCGTGAATTTTTTCTCAAAATAACTTCCTATAAAACCTGTTCCACCGGCCAGAACGATCTTTTTCATAGAATAGAATCAGCTCTCTTTTCTAAGTTATATCTGAACTACCTCTTTCCATATATCGAAAGTCCATTACACTATACCATGAATCAAGTACGGGTTTAACGCAAAAACATCTTCTTCACAGAAGATGTTTCAACAGAAAGAGATTCAAGATCGGCGTAGCTTCCTACATGCCTTTCATGGAATACAAATACGTGGAGAAATCACGATCGATGTAATCTTTAAAATGCCTCTTGTCGGCCACCGGGAACTGATCCAGTTCCTCCGTTGTCCATGTGCTTAGATGAGCTTCAAATTCATTGCCATATGCCGCGCCCTGCGGCCAGTTCGTTCCAATGGGGATATTCAAGAGAACAAATCGGGATTTCTGAATACAGGTCTGCAGCAGTGCAAGACCACGCTCTTTTGTAAAGTGCTCCAGAACGTCACCCAGAATAATCAAATCGAACTGCCCCGGCTCCACTACCGCATGAAGATGGTCAAATGCATCCGCAACATGAATCTTGTTATAGAAACACGAATGATAAGAATCGACGTTCACCGGATAGATCTCTATCCCTTCGATTCGTGTGTTCCAATACGCGCGAAATACCCGCCCTTCCCATACATCCAAATACTCACGGCAAATCATCCCCCAACGGCCGAACCCAACGCCAACGTCCAGCACGGACTTAGGAGATACATACCGAATCAGATCTACACAATAAGATAAATTCTGCCAGTTCGATGTTCCCATTCCACCCACCTCCGTTCTATTCTCCTACACCATGTTCATCATCATATTAATAATCCGATAATCGGGTATGAAATAATCCTTGGGAAGCCGGCTTATCGTCAGCTCCCATACTTCTTGATTGACCATTATAAAAGGGTGGGTATGCTGGGATAAAAACAGGTCCCGATACTGATCTCCAGGTACCTCTGTCGAATTCATGGTCCACTCCCCCTTCTTTGCAACATCATTTCTTGCTTATCTCTTTCCGGTAGACTTCAAGCACACGCGTCACCATAGTATCCAAACCTCGATGGGCCAAAGCCCATTGCCGTGCTTGTTCCCCCAGCCATTGCCGGTATGCTTCATCTTCGAGCAATCGATCCAGGTGCGCCATCAGCATATCCTCATCCCCCGCCGGAAAAAGAAGACCGTTCACCTCATGCTGAACCGCTTCCTTCAAACCGCCTGCGTCCGATGAGACTACCGGTAATCCTGCAAGCTGTGCTTCCATCACGGAATAGGACAAGGTCTCCATCAAACTCGGCATAACAAAAATATCCGCTATGCCAAGCAATACTGGAACATCATCGCGCGAGCCCCAAAAATGCACAGCTTCCCCTATACCCAGCTGATCCACACGTTCTTCGTACATGGAACGCTGATCCCCGTCCCCAACTAGCCAGCACACCCAGTCCTGACGGATGTTAAACAGCTTGCCGAGGGCTTCCAGCAGCACATGAATGCCTTTTTCAGAGCTTAGTCTGGAGGTGCTAATCATTACTTTCTTACTCTCTGGCCGGGACAGATCATGCTCCATCTTCATTCGATTGTCAAAGCTCGATATGTCCATTGCATAGGGGATCAGTGATATCTTTGACTCCGGCAGTGCAAAATGAGACACCATCACTTCCTGCAGCCACTTCGAAGCTAACATGACATGATCACTGAAAGAACCGCCTATATTCTCAATCGACCTGTAATAATTCCATACGAGGGGAGCGCTGGAAGGTTTAATGCCCTGATCCGTCTGAAGCATATCTCGTATCGTGAAAGCCACGGAGGCATGGATGCTGGTAACCAGGGGTATCCGAGCAGGTTTCACGCGACTTGCGGCCGCTGCGGCCAGCACATCCTGTGCATGAATGACATCATATTGCTCCAAGCCCAAATACGTAAGCGACAGCTCAAGAGATAATCGCTCGGACTCGGCATACCTGACCCAATGATCTGTGAATATAGGGGAGGTTGTCGGAAGCTTATATTCCAGCATCGGTTTAAAATGGCTCTTGAGTACCTTCCGGTTGTCCTCTCCATATATATAAAAACAATCAATTCCGTCACCCATCATGTCGACCTGGTGCCCGAGAGCTTCAAGTCCCTGCTTTACCTGCAGCATGTACTTCCACAGTCCCCCGACATGAGGAATCATGAATATCGTAACGAGCAGTACCTTCAAGTTTCTCACCCTTCCCGAACGCCCCTATCGTCATCAACAGCTCCATGGGAGTGCAAACCTATCTACAGAATCGGTTCCCCTAACCGGCAGTGGTTAAACTCCTCCCTCGTTAAATGAACAATCTCCTCCACTCTCCATCGATAGAAAGAGAATACGGAGGGACCCTCGATTTTTCGCAGCTTGTTTCGCTCTCCATAATAAATCAATCCGTTAGGAGCACTGTATACTCTTCCGTTCACCAGGGAATGCGTGAGCAGCGTTGCATCATGAATCGGATCCCCTTCCGGAAGGAAAGCGATCAGTTCATCCGGCAAAGTCACTACGCTTGAATAATGAAATCGCAGTCTGTCGTAAATTTCGCCCGATGCAATCGGATGAAGCAGACCATCGGTCCATAGGTAAATTTCCGAACCGCTGCTTTTCACCAGAAGAGTTGCAGGGCTATTCGTTCTAAAATCCCCATAGATGTTCACCGGCGTGCCGGTCTCCATCTCTTCCAGCACCGACTCCTCCAATACCACAATGCCCTCTGCATTTAATCGATAGGAATGGAATGTCTCCGTATCAGTTACAGGACGTTTCTTGCCTCGCTCATACAAATAAATAGCAGGATGTATTCCCCGAATCAACGTGCCCTCCGGTACGCTTCTCCTTACCCTGTCGATATGGTTCATGACGTTCCCGCCCCTTCAATTCAACCTAGTCCAGTATATTCTTTGCCCTCCATTCTGGACTCGTCAGTTAACTATTCCATTTCACACATTTAACCTTCTTGTTGTTGGTGATTGGCATTCTTGTTGATACCCGTTTTTAAACAAGACCAAAAAACCTTCATGGCTGTGAAGGTTTTGGATAACGGATTGACAATGAAATATGTCATCCGCTGTGTTCTGAGATAAGCAGTAAGTCCAAGGTGGGAATGACTTTGGACTTCCCCTATGGCTCATTCTTTTTTTATAATGCCTGTACCACACGAAATCCCGGCTTCTGTTAGCGTAATTCGAGGGCAATCCATTATGGATAAAATTTCATCGATATCTGTTATTTCAAATGGGAACACAACACCGGATATCTCTTTGTTTATCGCTATTTTCGCTAATGCGGCAGTGAACATCGCTGTTGTATGATAATCAGAAAAAGTAGACAATACAAACGTTTTGACACCCTGCTGGTTCCCGATTACTCCCTTTACCTCAATAGAGAGAGAAGCCTCCTCAGGTTGCGCAGGATTATGCTTCACATACTTAACAAGGACATTCGCATCAAATTTAAGAATTCTAGCAAGAATACCAGACCGTTTAAGTAAACCTACAAAGATATTGAACATATTGTTGTTCCACGCGGTCCAATAATGAATCTGTTCAACTTGCAGTATTTCTCTTAAAAAAGCTCTTTCAGCATGCTCGATTAACCGGACTTTTCGATTGCGTAATGAACTGGAGAACATCATATTTCTTTTTATCTTAAAACCCGATATGGTAGCTGATTGTTGTCCATCGTGACGCCTAACATCTTGGCTTATCATTCGCAGCATATCTATAATGCCTGAAACTCCGGCTTTGGCATTCGTGCTTTGCAACAATCCCACGTTGACTTCTGTAATCTCGCTAAACGGAGATACTGCCTTCTTAACGATTAATCCAGATAATCCCGGGAAAAAACCTGACATTACTATCGATCCAATCTCATTATTTACCGCATCGTAGTGCAAGGACCTCGTCTCACACACAAAGTCATAAAACACCGTTACATCGATACATCGAACTTGGTGTTTAATACAGGCATGTTGAATTAGCGGCTGCTGCTGTTTGGCTGACACAATTACAAGATCAATATCACAAACGGCCTGTTCGATACTCTCTTTATGAGTAATATCTAATAAACGAAATTGAACTTGTTCACCTAAAGAAACTGCCGTGTTTTTACCTCTGTCTGCTTTATAATCACTTACGACCAAGCTTACGTTATGAGTAAATATCCGAAGGACTTCCAGACAAATCCATGTACCAAGAACACCTGATGCACCTACAACCATCATTTTTTTCACGAAATGATCAGCTCCTACCGAGACCGCATTATCCCAACTAGCATCATTGGGTCTATGAATCTATCAAAGACATGATACGATTTTTTATGAATTGATAGCTGTTGGCGTCATCCTTCTTCGCATAAAAACGGAGTGCATCCAGCGTTTTAAAGAGCTGATGGCACAGCAGCCTCTCTTCAAAATAAGGAATCTCGACACCGCGCTCCGTCATAGCTTGCAGCAGCCTTTGTGGAAATTCCAGCATCGGATGCCATATGTGAAGAACAGCGACATCCAGCATAAAGTCTCCGTACATCGCCATCTCCCAATCCACAATCCCTGTCACAAACGGATCCTCGCCGAGCATATTGCCCAGATGAAAATCACCATGTACCAGATAGCGTTCTTGAGGTGAGTATTGAGCAAGCCCGAGCATCGTTTCATACACATCTTCAAAAAAATCTTGTTCCAGAAAACTGCTCTCATATAAGCTCTTCCATCCATGATGGAACCCCTCTTGCTCCTGATCAAAAAAAGATTCCAGGCAATCAGGCCACGAACGATGGGACGCCTTTCCTTCCGGGGTAATCCAGCCAAATCCTTCACCGGAGTCCCCAACACTTACCTGGTTTATAAGTATAAAATGATGAACTAAACTCGGAATAAGATTTCGGATTTGCTCCGGCTCCAGGGCACTAATCGGTGTGCCCGATACCTTGTCTGAGATGGAGTAGTGAATATCCCCAAACTCCCCTATCTTGTGAATGCGGGGAATGGGCAAGGATGGTGCGCCGTACTTATTGTAAATATAGAGCTGTTTATCAAGACTTTCCCTATTGCTTTTGAAATGAATAACATAGTCAGCATCGCCCTTCCGATAACTGAACACCTTGCTAAGCTCACCCATCTCTATAGGTGTGACCTTCCTCACGGTCTCGCCTTCAATATGATTCAGATGCTCAATCGCTAAATCCAAAGTCATCTCAGGTTTAAATGTTTTCATAACATACGCTCCTTCTTACGTCCCTCGCTCTAAGTCATCCATCAATATGAACATCGAACTCCCGTACAAAAACCGCCGTACCAGATATATATACGTCCATCTTGTCTTGATTACGATTCACTTGAACTTGGACTCTGCCGTCTTTACCCATCTCTTGGCCTTGTTCAACGATAAATTGCGCGGAGGGCAGCTCGGTGTTCAGATAAGTTAAATAATATGCTCCCATTACGCCGGATGCGGTCCCTGTCACCGGGTCCTCGACTGTGCCTGAATAGGGTGAAGAGAAATGTCTCGCATGCATGAAGGAAGAATCGTCCATCGTATCCATACAGAACGGATGCAGCGAGGCCTTTGGATTTTCGGTTAAAATGTCCGGAAATAACGCATTGTTCGGGACCATCCGATCAAATCCGCTTAACCCTTTCACCGGCACCAGTAATGTCCATATTCCCGTGCTTCCGTATACGATGGGCATCGATAGATCCAAATCCTCGCGTTTTAGATTGATAGAGGCGGCCAGTTGATCAACATCACCTTCAAAGGGAATGAATTGAGGATGATCCTGCTTCATCTTCATCGTTAACCGATCTTGTTCATGAAGGAATTCTATCGGCAGCACACCCACGTTGGTTTCAATCCACACGGTTTCTTTCTCTGGCAGCAGCCCCTTGGTTCGCAATGCATACATAGATGCCATGGTTGCGTGACCGCACAAGTTCATTTCGTGACCCGGAGTGTAATACCTCAAGCGGATATCTGCCTTCTCAGACTTTAAAATAAACGTGGTTTCATTGAAGCCGACCTTGCGGGCGATGGCTAACATTTCTTCCTCGGTCAGCGTATCTGCATGCAAGACAACGCCGGCAGGGTTCCCCTTATTGGGCTGAACGGAGAATGCATCATAATGAAGAACGGGCACCATTTTCATCTACTAATCCTCCTTCCTCTATCATCTATGAAATGTGTTGGAAATTTAAGAGGATTTTACCATTAGACATTGCTTAAAATCCAGAACAAATTTGACCTCTGCCCTGCCCTGAGGGCCCCCCATCTCCTTTGTATGCGAGAAAACTAAATGCACACAAAAAAACCGGTCTAAAAAGACCGGTTTTGCTGTGCTGCATTATCCTTCGATCAAGCCTTTTTTCACCAGGAAGTCTCGAGCTACATCATCTTCCTTCAATCCTTCCATATCCACCTGAGCGTTCAACTCCTGCATTTCAGCATCCGTAATCTGTCCCTTGAGCAGGTTCAGCACGTCCTCAAGCTCCGGATATTGGTCAAGCGTATCCTGACGAATGACGGGACCGCCATCATATGGAGGGAAAAATTGTTTGTCATCCTCCAAAATCACCAGGTTATGCACGATAATCTGTGCATCCGTGGCATACGCGTTCGTTACATCCGTCTCACCTTTCTCAATGGCCTGGTACATGATTCCGTGGTCCATCCCCTTGGAATCTTTGAAATTCATGTCATACAGCTTCTGGATTCCCGGATAGCCGTCATCCCGATCCAGAAATTCGAACTCTACGCCGAGTGTCATTTCATCCGAAACCTTGGCAAGATCACTGAAGGTTTTAAGATTGTATTGATCTGCCGTTTCCTTGGTAACAGCCAAAGTATACGTATTGTTCATACCGAATGGCTCCAGGAAGGCAAGATTATCCGCCTTAAGCAGCTCTCTTGTCTTGCTGAGAGATTCTTCCGATGTCCCTGTCTCTTCTTGATAATAATTGGCTACAATGGTGCCCGTATAATCGGGGAACAGCTGAACCTCGTTATTCTTCAGCGCGTTCCATACTACGTTGGAGCCGCCAAGATTCACGGTTCTTGTCACTTTAATATCCGTTTTGGCTTCGATCAGCTCAGCCATCATATGCGCCAGAATAACGTTTTCCGTGAAGTTCTTGGAGCTGACGGTTATTTGTTTATTGCCCTCGGCGGCTTGATCCCCATCCGAATTTCCACCGCAAGCAGCTAGAACCATACCAATCGATGCCAGCATTCCCAATACAACCATAATCTTTTTTATCTTCATTCGTACCTCCTGTGCTACCTTATTATTTTTATGAGAACATCCTGTTGGGTCTATCCTATTACAATTACACCTTTAGTCCTTTTGGGGTCGTTGCCTTTTCAAGCAATCCCAGCAAATAATCGATGACAAGTGCCAGAAGAGCTGCCGGGATCGCGCCCATTAAGGTTAACGCTTCAATGTTGCGCTGAATCCCAAGGAAGATGAATTCACCTAATCCACCCGCTCCAATAAAGGCAGCAAGTGTCGCTGTACCTACATTGATAACCGCAGCTGTTCGAATGCCCGCCATGATGACACTCATCGCCAGAGGCAATTGCACTTTGAACAAAATCTGTCCACTCTTCATGCCCATCCCTCTTGCTGCCTCAACCACCGATTTATCAACCTCCGTAATGCCTGCATAGGTGTTGCGGATGATTGGCAGCAGAGAATATAAAAACAATGCCGCAATGGCCGTTTTCATCCCGATGCCAAACAACGGAATCATAAACCCAAGCATCGCCAGACTCGGAATGGTTTGCAAGATGCCTGCAGTACCCAGCGTAATTCCCTTTAATGCCTTAATCCGTGATATTAATATTCCGAAAGCAATACCTATAATGACTGCCAGAAGCATGGATATCAGGACGAGCTGGATATGAACACCCAATGACTGAATCAAGTCATCCCCACGGCTCTCCAGCTGCTGTTTCATTTGTTCCCATAAAGATCGATCTCTCATAATGTCTCCTCCTCTTCTCCCACCCATTTAGCGGCAAAAGCGGTCAAGAGACTGCTTCTCGTAACGATTCCGGCAATGGTGCCGTCTGCTGTAGTTACGGGAATGACGCCATGTGGCGCTTGTGTAATCAAGGACAATGCGTCCCTTGCTGTAGCCGTATCCTGAAGTACAATCGTAGGCCATGTCATGATTTCCTCGATCGTACGGATTCCCTCCATTTTGGCGGCGAGATCATAGGCAGATACAATCCCAAGTAAGTGGTTTGATTCATCGCCAACGAGCAGGGTATCCGTTTTCCGCTGTCGCATAAAGGCAAGTGCTTTGCCCGGAGTCCTGTCCGGATATGATGTAGAAGGATTATCCCGCATCACATCGGTGACCGGAATGTATTCGGGGTTTTGATAAATTCGATTTTTACCGATAAAGCCTTCCACGAATTCATTCGCCGGCTGGCTAAGAATTTGTTCAGGTGAATCGAATTGCACCAATTCTCCGTCTTTGAGAATGGCGATTTTATCGCCGAGCTTCAGTGCCTCTTCCATATCATGCGTTACAAATACGATGGTTTTCTTTACTTCTTTTTGCAATTTCAATAACTCATCCTGCAATTGCTCTCTGGTAATGGGATCGAGCGCTCCAAAGGGCTCATCCATCAGGACAACTTCGGGATCGCCTGCAAGAGCTCTCGCCACGCCTACTCTTTGCTGCTGCCCACCTGATAGCTGCTTCGGATATCTTTTGGCAAACACATCAGGGTCTAATCCCACCAGACGGAGCATCTCGAGAACGCGCTCTTTCTTCTTGCCTGCGTCCCATCCTTTAAGCTGAGGAATAAGTCCGACATTCTCCTCAATCGTATAATGCGGGAACAAACCGATCTGCTGGATAACATAACCGATGTTCTTTCGCAGGGTATCGGGGTTTTCCTTCGAGATATCTTTACCGTGGATGTAAATCTTTCCGGATGTGTTCGGTATTAGGCGGTTAATCATCTTCATCGTGGTGGTCTTCCCGCATCCGCTCGGTCCGATCAGCACCAGGATTTCTCCTGATTCCACTTCAAAATTAATATCTTTCACTGCTTCAAAACCATTGGCGTATTTCTTGCCGACATGTTCAAATTTCAGCATATATACCCCCCTTTTTTTTGTGATGCAACAAAAATTAGCTTACTCGCTAATTCTTTTACCCACTGACCAAGCTCTCCAAACAAACCAACTCATTTAGCATTCATTTGTAAGTACAACTAATACTATACCAGACCTTAGACCTACTGACAACTTATCATGAACTAATAGATTGTTTGTTTAAATATGGTAGGATCCATTTCTCATAGCAAAAAAGCCGCCAGAATCAGGGTTCTGTGCAGCTTTTATTTGCCGTTCATGATATGAAATTATGATGGATCCGTTGCTTGAATTTCCTCATCCAGCGGACGGTTGATAAACTGCTCCGTTCGTTCATACATGCGTTCATCTCCGACGGCAACAATGATATCCCCTTCTCTTAAGATAACATGGGGACCCGGAGATATGGTCACTTCCGTCCCTCTGCGAAGGGCAATGATGGTGGCGCCTGTATTTTGCCAAAACAGCAGATTTCCAATCGTACGACCGATAACATGCGATAAATCGCTGATTTTGATCTCAACGGGATGGTAGGGCTTTAAATTTTGAAGCCGATCCGATGCCTCAATGATCTGAGTGAACAGCTCGGCAAATTTACGGTCCATCTCTTTCTTCTCCTGAAGAAGCTGTTGTAAATCCTGTTTTAAGGAATACGCCGATTTCAAATAATTGTTCCGGGTCGTATACTCTAATGCATTACGATCCGAGACAATAATAATTTCCTTACCCTGGGATACAGAAACAATATTCTCTTCCTTCAGCAAGCCAATCGCCTTGCGAATTGTTTCTGGTGATACCTGGTATTGACCGGCTAATAAAGAACGTCCAGAAATTTTACTGGCGACGGGAAATTCCCCACTGACAATACGCTGGGCAATATCAAGCGCAATCGATTTATATCCGGCTTTCTCCTGCAAGTTAAACTCGCTCCTTCATGTTCGCTCACATACTATGTCAAGGATTATGAAAAATCCCAAATCCAGTATACCTCATCGTCCATTCAAAATAAATCGGATTATTCAAGCAAGGCTTGCATAGTCCTTTTGAGTAAAAAAGAAGCAGTATATCAGCCGTTACCAGCGGATATACTGCCACTCAAAAGATGATCGGCGTTTACGGATTTCATGTTAAGACAGCCTGAATATTGACCATACAATCCCTGATGAGGTCGCTCCTCCGAGATTGAGCGAAATGGTAAGGCCGTTGGCATCGTAAAACAAGCCCACCACATCACCTGCATTCAGTTGAACGTCGCCTGCCAACGTCACTGCACCGTTGCCTAACACTGCTCTCAAGGTCAAAACCAAGGCCACGTTAACATTTAACAGCGGGAATAATCCGCTAATTAAATCCGTTGTTGTCGGTGAGGTTCTTCGAACGGTAAATGCCGGATTAATTCCAGCCCCAAGAGAAATCGACACGGCAGCTGAAGTAGAATAGTTGATTGTAGCCTTAATCGCATATCTTCCTGTCGCCGGAATCGTAAAATTCCCGGTCGTTGGGTTCAAATTTGGATCCGTGTAATAAGGTGCTGTTACAGTCCAGTTAACTAACTGAGCAGATGTACTTACACTTAAAGCTGTTTGAAAAGCAGAGAACCCTGTCGTTGCAAAGTTAGGGCCTGTTGCTCCAGTAACTCCTGTGACCCCGGTTGCTCCCGTTAGCCCTGTTGGGCCTGTTACTCCAGTGGCCCCGGTTACACCAGTAACACCGGTTGGGCCCGTTACTCCAGTGGCCCCGGATGCTCCTGTGACCCCAGTTTCTCCAGTTATCCCTGTTGGACCTGTTGCTCCGGTTGGTCCAGTAACTCCCGTTAATCCAGTAACTCCAGTAGCTCCTGTTAACCCCGCGGCTCCTGTTGCTCCTGTCAACCCTGTCGGACCTGTTTCTCCCGTGACACCAGTAGCACCGGTTGGACCCATTACTCCGGTTGCTCCAGTAACTCCCGTGGACCCGGTTGCTCCCGTTACCCCCGTTGAGCCCGTCACTCCGGTTGATCCTGTCACTCCGGTTGATCCTGTCACTCCTGTGGCTCCGGTTGGTCCCGTTACTCCCGTTAATCCAGTAACTCCAGTAGCCCCTGTTAACCCCGCGGTTCCTGTTGCTCCTGTCAACCCTGTCGGACCTGTTTCTCCAGTGGCCCCGGTTACACCAGTAACACCGGTTGGGCCCGTTACTCCAGTGGACCCGGTTGCTCCTGTGACCCCAGTTGCTCCTGTAACACCCGTTGCTCCCGTTACCCCCGTTGGGCCTGTTACTCCAGTGGCCCCGGTTACACCAGTAACACCGGTTGGGCCCGTTACTCCAGTGGCCCCGGATGCTCCTGTGACCCCAGTTGCTCCAGTTATCCCTGTTGGACCTGTTTCTCCGGTTGGTCCAGTAATTCCCGTGGACCCTGTTGCTCCCGTTACCCCCGTTGAGCCCGTCACTCCGGTTGATCCTGTCACTCCTGTAACACCCGTTGCTCCCGTTACCCCCGTTGAGCCCGTCACTCCGGTTGATCCTGTCACTCCTGTAACACCCGTTGCTCCCGTTACCCCCGTTGGGCCTGTTACTCCAGTGGCCCCGGTTGCTCCTGTGACCCCCGTTGCTCCAGTTATCCCTGTTGTACCTGTTGCTCCGGTTGGTCCAGTAGCTCCCGTTAATCCAGTAACTCCAGTAGCTCCTGTTAACCCCGCGGCTCCTGTTGCTCCTGTCAACCCTGTCGGACCTGTTTCTCCCGTGACACCGGTTGCTCCCGTTACCCCCGTTGGGCCTGTTACTCCAGTAGCGCCGGTTACTCCAGTAGCACCGGTTGGACCCATTACTCCGGTTGGTCCAGTAACTCCTGTCGCTCCTGTCACTCCAGTAACTCCCGTTACACCAGTTGCTCCGGTTACTCCGGTTGATCCTGTCACTCCCGTTACACCGGGTGCCCCGGTTACACCCGTCACACCAGTAGCTCCCGTTGCTCCTGTCGCACCTGTTACTCCAGCTGCACCTGTTACTCCCGTTACGCCTGTAGCCCCCGTCGCTCCTGTAAGTCCCATCAAACCTGCTGCACCTGTCACTCCAGTCGCTCCTGTCACTCCAGTTGCACCTGTTACTCCCGTTACTCCTGTTACTCCCGTCACTCCAGCTGCACCTGTTACTCCCGTTACGCCTGTAGCCCCCGTCGCTCCTGTAAGTCCCATCAAACCTGCTGCACCTGTTACTCCTGTTGCTCCTGTCGGGCCTGTTACTCCCGTCACACCCGGATCGCCCGTTAATCCGGTCGGCCCAGTAACTCCGGTAGCACCTCCTCCTTGGGCTCCCGTTGGTCCCGCGGGCCCAGTAGGTCCCGTCACTCCTGTTACTCCGGTAGCTCCGGCAGGTCCAGTCGCACCCGTGATTCCCGTTGCTCCTGCCGGACCCGTTACCCCCGAATCACCCGTGAACCCGGTTGCAGCGGTTGGTCCTGTAGAACCCGTCGGGCCTGTCGCACCCATGGCTCCGGTAGAGCCCGTTCCCCCAGACTGCCCTGTCGGACCTGTAGCGCCGGTTGGTCCCACAGCACCTGTTGCCCCAGTTGCCCCAGTTGCTCCAGTCGCGCCTGTTGTACCGGTCGCCCCACCATGGGAACCTGTAGGAGCGACCAAGGAGAATAGTACACTGTCTAACTTATTGAGCAGGAGCCACTGCTTTTTTGTTAACACCTGTATCGTCTGTCTTACGCTTTCATTCACATTTAATAGATCATTAACCGTAGCAGGAGGACCCGTTAATCCAGGGATTGTACCCAGTACATACTGCAGCTTTTCCCCTTCCGCATTAATGATATGACTTAGTCCCAATTCCTCCATCGCAATGGAGGTGAGTAAAAGATTTATCGCTTGATCTCTTTTCAGCAATAGATCTGGAGTGACTTTAGATAGATTATCATTGGGCATTCCGTACCTCCCGTCACTCGTATGCATGCATGAGTATTAGGTACGATGCGTACGCATACTGTTTACCTCCAGCGCCATCATGATATGACTAAACTTCATCTGCAGCATAACTTCCCTCAGCAGCACATCCTCCATAATTCTTTGAACAGAATCATTAATAGCAAGCAAATTATCAACTGAAACATCTTCCGGCTGGAACAGCGATGGCTGTAAAGTACCAAGCACATACTGAATCTTCTCGGCTTCTCCGTTTACGATATGAGCGAGCGCCATTTCCTCTACAGCGATTGAAGAGAGCAGCAGCGTTATACTTTGACTTAATTCCGTCATATCAAAGGACATATTGGAAGAAGAATGTGCTTGAGTCATCTTCTCACCTCTTTCATCTTTATGGCTTCGTCTTGGATTTATCGGGTGAGTACATGGTTTTCGCCAAAAGAGGAGGCGAAGGCGAAGTAGTCCGCTTAATTTCTTCAGCATAAAAAACCGTCGATCTCGATGACAGTCTGGATTGCAAAACCAGGTGCCCCATCTTGTCTCTTAATTGTTCGGTGAGCCGCACCATATGTATTGTGATTGGAATCCATGTGACCCGATCTTTTTTATTCATCCAAGACAAACTTATATTAATTTTTTGGTGATAGATATATAGGAATTGAGAAACAAAATGAATACCAGTAGCTGAATCCGAGCTGACTAAGCCCCTTTTTAACATCAAAAATTGAAGGTCATTCAGTGAGTCCATGTATTGTTGAAATGACTGATTCAGTTCCAACAGCGACGGTATCATTGTCTCCGCAAATGTGCGACTTATCTCATTCTCCAAGGTATGCTTCATCTGGCTACTACTCCTCACCATCACAATAATCGCAGTCATGTCCCGAGTCATGCAGTTCCATGACATTCTCCAATTTGCGCAGCAACAGCCATTCCTTCATCACAATTACATCCAGCAGCTTAGATACCTGACTGCTCAATTTGATGATGTCCGCATGGCTAGGTTCGCCTGAGATGCTGTGATGATGCCCTGCAAAAGCCTGAATTTTCTCTGCTTCTGCATGAAGCAAGTGTGCAATTGCATTTTCCTCCATCGCAATAGACTTTAACAGATCAATAACTACTTCATCTTTGGTTGGTCGAAAATTCTCTTCGGGAATCTTCGGCATACTCATGCCAAGCCCTCCTTGTGGAATGATTGCTGCGCCTGAAGTGAAATGGATGCTAGGATATCATTCATTCCCATATATCACTTAGAATATTGAGCTTCAAGGATCGATATTCATCATTTCTGTATAGTCAACTTGAATTATGTAAATAAAACACGGTTCATTTCATAAGCTGACTTGAATATATATCTATCATATTTGGTTTGAATCCATTCTATGTGGAGGTAATCTCATTGATCTCAATCAGTTTATGCATGATCGTAAAAAACGAAGAGCTTGTCATTAACCGTTGTCTGTCCTGTGTTGCCGACATTGTGGATGAGATAATCATCGTAGATACTGGCTCTACGGATCGTACAAAGGCCATCGTTCAATCTTACACTGAGTCTGTCTATGATTTTGAATGGATCGATGATTTCTCCGCGGCACGAAATTATGCATTTAGCAAAGCTTCCAAAGACTATATCCTGTGGCTGGATGCAGACGATGTACTGCTGGAACAAGACCAGCATAAACTAAGAGCTCTCAAGGAAACACTTTCCCCCGACACCGACTCTGTCACCATGCTCTATCATTTAAGCTCCGATGAATATGGTAATGTCACTTTCAGCCTGCGTCGCAACCGCTTGGTCAAACGAAGCAAGTCCTTCCGGTGGATCGGGCCTGTCCATGAATATCTGGAAGTCTATGGAAATGTTATAAACAGCGACGTTGCGGTTACACACTTAAGCCTGAATCATGATCCCGATAGCGGCCGGAATTTAAAAATTTACGAGAAACGTGAAGCTGCCGGTGAATCGTTCCCGCCACGGGATTTATTTTATTATGCCAATGAATTAAAGGATCACCGCCAGTTCGAGAAATCCATTAATTACTATGAACAGTTTTTACATACCGGAAAAGGATGGATAGAAGATATTCTTACGGCGTGCAGCAGGCTGGCCGATTGCTATCACGAGTTAGGAAATGAGCAAGCCGCATTTGAATCCTCTATCAGATCCCTGCAGTTTGCGGCACCCCGGGCAGAATTCTGCTGCCGGATTGGTTATCGTTTCTTGGAATTAAACAACTACAATACAGCAATCTACTGGTATAAACTAGCGACTGAGCTTGAATTGCCCGCGGATTATATGGGGTTTCACAATCCTTCCTTCTCCACGTGGCTGCCTCATCTGCAATTGGCGGTTTGTTATGACCGGATCGGGGAACATGTGCTGGCCAATCAGCATAATGAAACCGCACTTACTTATCGTCCCGGCGATGAAACGATGCTGGCAAATCAGGAATACTTCCGCACCAAGTTAAAAGAACTTCAGGATGAAGGTGAAAGGCAGGGTGTCTGATGACCAAGGAGCGCATTCGTGTTCTAATTGGCAGCCCCATACGGCAGAAACCGGAAATACTGGACCGATTTCTAACTTCGCTGCTTCGATTGGAGCAGGAACCTATGGAGATAACCTACTTTTTTATCGATGACAATCAGGAGGAGCAATCCAGCGTCCTATTGAGCGAATTTATCCGAAAAGCTAACCATGTCATAATCCACAACATTCATAGACAGGACGACTATATCCGCAACGAGACAACCCATTATTGGAATGAGCAGTTGATATGGAAAGTAGCCGACTATAAGAACAAGATCATTCAATACGCTATCGATTTACAATACGACTATTTATTCCTCGTTGATTCGGATCTGCTGCTGGACCCTCACACATTAAACCATCTCATTGCAGCCGATAAAGATATCATCTCGGAAATCTTCTGGACACGGTGGCAGCCCGAATCAAGGCCTCATCCCCAAGTGTGGCTTAAAGATGAATATACGCAGTGGGAACAGGCCAGAGGTGAAATCCTGGATGAAACTCAAAAAGAAGAGCGTTATCAGCGATTTGTCAGCCAATTGATTGAACCAGGGATATATGAAGTCGGTGGGCTCGGAGCCTGCACCTTAATCAGCCGTCGTGCTCTTATCCGCGGTGCGAACTTCAAGCCGATCTACAACTTATCCTTCTGGGGGGAAGACCGGCATTTCAGCATTCGTGCAGCCGCACTTGGCTTTACCCTGTATGTGGACACTCATTACCCGGCCTATCATATATACCGCGACAGTGACCTTCATAATGCCCAGCTGTTTCTGCAAGCAACGGATGCCAATTCCTCCATCCCCGAGGTTACACTAAGCCAATTAGAAAAACATGATGAAGAGAGTCTAGGTCGGGTTACCCAAGTAAACCGCTCAGCACGCCCATCCCTCACCCTGACGATGGTGCTTAAAAATGAAGCCAATCGCTATTTACGCCAAGCACTCGAAAGACATCGCAGTTATATCGATCAAGCTGTTATCATCGATGATGGCAGTACTGACCATACCATCGATTTATGTTTGAAGGCACTGAAAGGGGTTCCGATACGGCTGATCAGCAATACGGAATCCCTGTTTCATAATGAAATCGAACTTCGAAAGCAGCAATGGCGTGAAACCCTGAATATCCACCCCGAGTGGATTCTGAATCTGGATGCAGACGAGTGGTTTGAATCTTCCTTTGCCGATGAGCTTCCCTCCATGCTTCAACAGAAGGAAGTCGACTTATATTGCTTCAGGCTATATGACTTCTGGAGCGAGACCCATTACAGGGATGATGAATACTGGAGCTCGCATAAGTATTATCGTCCTTTTCTCCTTCGTTACCAGCCTGATATGATCTACTTCTGGAAGGAATCCGCACAGCATTGTGGCAGGTTCCCGGTCAATGTATTCGATCTCCCGCATCACCTGTCATCTATCCGACTGAAGCATTATGGATGGGCCAAACCGGAACACAGGCTAGAGAAATATAAGCGCTACTCACAGCTTGATCCTGAAGCGCAATTCGGCTGGAGGGAACAGTACGAATCCATTCTGGATGAGTCACCTTCTCTGGTTGAATGGGAGGAATAAAACTAACTAATGTGAGGAAGCGAAGGTAATGAGAATAATTCATACACTGCCATTATTCATTCGGGAAGATTCACGGGAGGAAGATTTGCATATGGCTGGCTTGGCATTAAGCAGTCTGCAAAACTCCAAAGACCATAATACGGTACTGTTCAACCAAGGGTGTCTTACAAACGAAGAGCTTCAGGACTGGCTGCTAACTCAAGGCATATCGTGCGTCATTCAGGGAGAGGGAGTCAATATAGGGATCGCAGCCGCTAGACAAGCATGTTTTGAGTTCATATGGGAGCACTTCCCTGAAACGGAGTACATCTCTGAGATTCATGTTGATATGATTCTCCCTACCGGCTGGTACGAACCGCTTCTCCGTTACCTGGCATATACGGGAGAGCCCATGGTTTCTCCCGGTATCGTGACATCAAGCGGAGAACTGCAGCCGCTGAAGGAGTTCATTCAACTACCAGAGACACCGGAACACCTGATGACAGCGCTCCAGCAGCTCTCAAGAGAAGGGACGGCATATGGATTCGTGCATCCGGTCGTTCATAATGCGGAGATCCTGCGCCGAATCGGCGGTTATGATACCCGTTTTCTACCCGGAAAGCAGGGATACGAGGATGACAGTCTGCTTCTGGGGATGCGCTATTATATGGGCATTCGTTCGGAGTGGAGGCCCAAATGCTGCTTGGAATCGTGGGTATACCATGCAACGATGGCACAGCGCATGTCACTTCAGGACAAACATATTGATTTCTCCATCAACGAAGAAGGCTTGTTTCATCAGTATGGAGCATATGGGTTACGGGAATTGGCTGAAATCCACAGGGACTCGCAAGGCTTCCTCCAACTGTTTCATAAATATACACCTAACCGTAAAGGGGGGATTGAATAACATGTTAAGGGATGAGCCGCAGAAGCTGGTTTGGGATCAGTTATGGTCTCGTGAAGTGTCATACCACTGGGATTCATTAAGCCAAACGATATACGACAAGATTATCGACATTTCCGGGGGCATTCAAGGAAAACGCATGGTAGAGGCTGGCTCCGGCTCTGGGAAAATCTCGCTTCGTCTGGCCGCTGAGGAAGCAGAGGTTACCCTGGTCGATTATTCGAAGAATGCACTTTATAACAGCCGCAGCGCCTTCTATAGAGCCAAAGTACCGGGCACCTTCATCCTCTCCGATATTAGAGAAATGCAGCTTCCCGACCACCAATTTGATCTGACCTGGAACGCTGGCGTGCTTGAACATTTTGATGAAGATGAGCAAGTAACGATTCTACGGGAAATGATACGGGTCACCAAGCCGGGAGGGACCGTTCTTGTCATTACTCCATTTGCAGAATGCTTGCCCTACCGCGCCGGTAAAGAAGCCGCAGAGCAGCTCGGCACCTGGATGTATGGAACAGAGTATCCTATCTTCTCACTGAAGGATTCATTTGAGCGGAGCGGAATAGCGCTCATTGAAGAGAGCAGCATCGGCTTTTTAAACAGTCTGGATTTTCTTGATTTCATCCAGGATTCTCAGACCGTTAAGCATTGGCTCACGAAGTGGTATCATGGCTTGACGAAGGAAGAAAAGTGCAATGTGCCGGGGTACCTCCTCGTAAGCGTTGGAGTGGTGGGAACCGTGCCAGGTAAAGCCATGTCTTCATTACACCCTTCGCCTGAAACCCAATTATCGCCAGAGGATAAACTTTCCCGTGCTCAGACCATTATCTCCTCCTATCATGCCAAACGGGAGAAAAGCCACTATCTATCCTCCTACAAGGAAGAAGAATCCACCTACTGGTTCCCTCTGCTTGCGATACTGGATTCATTGTTAGTGGCACGAGGTACCAAGGTACTGGACATTGGCGCAGCTTACGGTACACTCTTGATGTACAGCGTCCTGTCGGGAGCCAAGGCATACGGGCTGGATATGATTCCGGATTACTGGTCCGAAGAGTTGGAACAGGATTATGGTGTACGATGGAATCTATGCAATATTGAAGCTGAGGAGATCCCGGGAAAAGAACAATTCGATGTTATTCTGTTCACCGAGATTCTTGAACATATGAATTACAATCCCCTTCCAGTCCTGCGTAAAATAAAGGACAGACTCACTCCCGGCGGAAGCCTGCTCATCTCTACGCCGTGGAAACGTCACTTTGCTCCCAATCAGTACGATCCGGATCTTCTGGATATGCCGTACTATCAGCCTGGTGACGGATTCATAGATGCGGAGATTAAATATTATACGATCGATGAAATGTATGCCCTAGCAGAGAACACAGCGTTTCAAGTGAAATCATTCGAAGTATACAACGGACATCTGCTCGCCTGGTTTGTAAACAAATAACGCTTTACTGTATGAAGCCTCTGATTCCAATCAACTCAAAAAACAATTGATTCTCTTTTGGACAAACAGCAGCCCGGCTCTGGGTAGAGCCGGGCTGCTGCTATCAATCTCTCTATTTAACAGACACGGTAATGGTTACGGATTTGGAATTGTACTGCCCTTTAATCCGCGCAGTTCCTTTGGAGACCGCTTCAATCCGTCCGTTTGTCACTTTGGCAACGCTAGATTTACTGGTCGTCCAAACCGCGCTGTCACCCACACTTGTCTTGGCTCCAGTATCAAATTCTGCTGTCACCGTAACGGTTTTGACATCTCCCGGCTTCAGATCCAGCCTCTTGTCACTTGCGGTCAATTTGGTCAACTTCGGCACAACGTTGACTTTCACCTTAACTTCTTTGCCCTGGTAGGAGCCCGTAATTGTAGCTGTGCCTTCGGCAACGGCTTTAACGGAAGTTTTCGATACCGTCACAAGAGCGGTGTCCGAAGTACTCCAATTCATCTTGGATGATAGGGAAACCGCCTTACCATTGCTGTAGTAACCTGTGACTTTAATCGATTTGGATTTCTTGATATTAAGCTCGATATTCTCAGGCTCCACCACGATTTTTACAACTTCCTGTTCAACGATGACGGGAATTTTTACCTCTTTATTCAGATACGTTCCCTTCAGCGTTGTCGAACCTTTGGTAAGTCCCTTAAGCGTACCATCCTTGATGACAGCTGCGGAGCCAGTCAGTGACCATTCAACCAAGGACGTCACATCCTTCTCTTCGCCATCCTCAAGCACAGCATTGACCTTCGGAAGTGTATTGCTTCTACCCATAACCAGTTGATATTCTTCTACATCAGACAGCAGAACCAGCACTTTCTCATTAACGGTAACAGGCACTGATGCTACTTCTCTGGACCCAATCTTACCGGTGATTGTTGCTGTACCGGCTTCGATGGCTTTGATTTTGCCATCTTCGGTGGTTACGACCTTCTCATCACTGGAGGTCCAGGTTACTGCGCTGCTGAAATCCTGTTCCTCATCGTCCAGAAGCGTTCCTGTCACCTTAGGGAAGGATTTGGATTCGTCTTTCAGCACTTCTACCTTCGAATCGGCTACTTCAAACTTCGTAACCGTTGGATACACTTTCACCGTAAATTCTTTACTGATTCCAAGATGACTTACCTTAATGGTGGAGGTTCCTGAAGATCTGGCTGTAATTACGCCTCCGTTAACGGATACGGCAAGCGGATTCGAAGATGTCCATTCACCCGTGACATCAACGGATTGCGAGGCAGCGTTTCTAACCTTTGCCTTAACCGTAATGGAATCATTCATAAACAGGACCGGATTCTTCACAAAATCCGTTTGATCTAGGATCAAAGCCTCGTATGGATTGCGCACATACACATCCAATTTAGCTGTTGAGCCCAGGTAGCCTACACTGATTGTAGATTTACCCAACGCTACGGGTTTAAGCTTGCCATCTTCTATTGTAGCTACAGAAGTGTTGGAGGATTTCAGTTCTACCTTGTCCGTTACATCCGTACCGGCATCGGTCTCCGATTGTTTAGCTAAAACTTTAAGCTCTACAGGTGCATCGCCAACTAACAGCTCCTGATCCTCACCTGGTACGATAGCAAGCTTTTGGTAAGGTGCAACAACCTTGATCGAATACGAAGCTTTAAGCCCTTTGTATTCCGCAGTAATGGTTACGCTGCCCAGACCTACAAGCGTCAGCTCGCCTTTGCTTACTTTTACTACACTATCATCGGATGTCGTCCACTTTGCTTCCGTGGTTACATCGTTCGTTCCGTCAGCCAACGCTTTAACGGTTAAACCTTCCGTTCCAAGCTTATGCTCTACTTTGTCCGGCTGATCCAGCTTCAGATCATCAATGGCAAATTTGACGTCAACATCAATCGTCTTGATAGCGCCTTTATATTTTGCCGTAATTCTTGCCGTACCTTTCTCCAGTGGAAGAATGAGTCCACCATCAACCTTTACGATCCTTGTGTTGGACGAAGTCCATGTCGATTCATTGGTTACATCCTTCTTCGTAGTTGAACCTTCAATGTTGGCCAATACTCGAAGTTGCTCCGTTGTTTCATTAACGGTTAAGTAAATCTTGCTCTCGTTCGTATCAAATTCAATCGACGTTACGTCCCCGGAGGCGGCGAATACGCTGGTTGGAAAAACCATCGCCAACATCATCACAACGACTAGAAAGATCTTCGTTGTCTTTCTGTTTAAGCTCATTTATTTCTCTCCTTTGTACCTTCTGTCTCGCAGGTATTTTTACCAATCTATCTGTTATATCGACAGTCCCGGTTTAAATCGTTACCTTCCAGAAATAAATTGGGCACAAAGTAGGATATATACCAGTGTCTAAGATTCAGTTCAATTTGATGAGTCTGTAATTGTTCAGCAAATAATGGATGCCGGAATAGATCGTCAAGCCAGCAGCAGCAAGCATTAACCATTCATCAACCTGGATCAGGGTTACGAATTGGAACGGATAGTTATCGAGCAATACAGCTGCGATGGCAACAACCTGAAGCACCATTTTTAATTTACCAAGCTTGTCAGCCGATAAGGCAATGCCCTGCTCCGAAGCTACCATCCTGAGCCCCGTAATAACAAATTCCCGCGCGATGATGACAACGGCTATCCACGTCGCAACCATACCGGATTGAACCATCATGATTAAGGCAACCGATATGAGCAGCTTATCTGCGAGCGGGTCCAGCAGCTTCCCCAAATTCGTGATTTGATTGTATTTCCTGGCGATGTAACCATCCAGCTTGTCTGTAGCCGAAGCAAGAATAAATACAGCTAATGCTATGTAACGTCCATCCTCTTGTATAAATCCGAAAAAACGATGGTTCTCTGTCAACCATAGTGGGTACTCCGCAAAAAAAAGAATAAATAACGGAATCAACAATATCCTGGCTATCGTTATTTTGTTCGCAAGATTCACCGGCTCATCTCCTTCATCCGCAATTGGATTCTTCCTTCGCGTTTATTCGGTTTCGTAAAAGGTCATGTGATCCTTATCCGCCCTGTAATAATCCAGTCTGTCTTGCAAACCGCCTGTATGGAACTCAAACATATGACCATCCGGATCCAGAAAATAAATCGACTTCTTGTCCTTCTCATCCCTTGACCTACCCGGCAGAATCTCCACCTGGAGCGCCTCAAGCCGGAGAAGTGTCGGTTCATAATCATGTTCTTCCATCGAAAAAGCAATATGGGTATACGTTCTATTCGCGGTGCTTCTGTCGACATCTTCTTCATTTAAAGCAATCCACAATCCGTTCAAATCGAAATAGGCAAGCTTCCTTCCCTTAACCAGAAGTTTGGCCTCAAACACGTCCCTGTAAAAAGCGATGGACCGTTCCAATTCCGAAACAGAAAAGCACAGATGGTTAATGACTTGCAGGTTCATGGTTATGCGACCCCATTTCAGATAGAAGATTCTATAATATCCATCCAGTAGATGAAGCGGTTGACGTATCTTCTCGTACTCAGTCTCAATATGCCGATTAAACCAGTAAGCATGATACGGCCTAAGGCCGGCTTTGTTTGTCCTTCGCTAATCTGCGAAACCTGCCAATTGAGGCAATCTGGCCGGATACTGCTTAACCGTCTCTTCCAGAACAATCCCCGTCTTCTCATCCCATATCTCGCTTAATTCAAATGTGCCTTTTTCAAAAAACAAGGGAAACCGACGCTTAAACCAATTCTGCATGGGCAATTTCAATGCCTCTTCCAGGTCCACCCATACCAGCTCCCCTTCGGGAGGATTCTCCAGCAATTCCCCTTCAAAGGAAGTGGCTAAATAATTAAACACCATGTACCGCAGACCTGTATTGGGTTCACACGATTCCTCGAGGCCCTTATAGATGATGTCCTTCACAATCAAACCGGTTTCTTCCCGAACCTCCCGAATCGCTCCGTTCACAATGCTTTCCGGAAAATCCACTTTGCCGCCGGGCGCAATATAACCGGGAAATCCCTTGGCATCCGGTCTATTCATCAGCAGGATTCTGCTTCCGTCTTGTATCATGCACATGGTGTACAACTTCACTTCGGTCTGCAACCTCATCCCTCATTCCTCATTCGTACGGTTCTACGTGGTTATAGTATACAACCGGAAGCTGTTCATTGAAATTCTTCATTTATATCTTCCAGCAGAAATCCACACGAAATGGGAAATCAAGCACCAAAAAAACGAGCAGCTTCGCACATCTGCTCGTTCATATGATTTCATGATAGCCACTACCTAATCATTTGCATTCTCGCTCTTGTCACACTGGATGTGAATTGCCGTGCAAGCGCAGTTAATTCATCCCAAGACTCATTTTCGATGAGTGCCGGTTTCATCAGTGATCCGCCGATACCGGCTGCAACGGCGCCGGCCCGGATGTAATCCTCAATGTTATCCAGATCGACCCCGCCTGTCGGCATCATTTTAATATGGCCTAACGGTCCGCTAACATCTTTAATAAATTTAGGACCTAGTACGGATGCTGGGAATAATTTGACAACATCTGCACCCCATTCCTGTGCTTGCAGCATCTCCGTTGGAGTAAAGACGCCCGGAATCGCAATTTTACCGTAGCGCTTGGCTGCCTTGATGGTCCCTTCGTTTAAGGTTGGAGCAAAAATGAATTCGGCTCCGGCCTGAATCGCCGATCCCGCTGCTTCTGCGTCCAATACGGTTCCGGCTCCTATTACAGCCTGATCCCCATATTTCTTCTTGGCATCTCGTATAACTTGCAAAACATTTGGAGAGTCCATCGTCATTTCAATTCCGGTAACCCCGCCTTCTACAAGCGAGGAAATAACATGCATTACTTTATCCTCGTCCACACGCCGTACAACCGCAATTATGCCGGAATGTAAAAGCTTCTTGAGTTGATCCTGTCCCATCCTGTCACTCCCTATCTCAAAATATCACGCTGATTCATGCTGAAGCTTTCAATAGAGGCACGGTCCGGAAGCCCTTCCACATCACCTTTTACCGTTACTACCATGGCGCCAATAATGGCCCCAAGCTCAACCGCTTCCTTAAGAGGCTTCTGCTCAAGCAGGCCGACCAACAAGCCCGCAGCAAAACCGTCACCTGCACCGACCGGGTCCGTCACCCGTTCTACCTTGTGGCTCGGGCAGAATCCCGCTCCCTCATCCACTGATTCGTAATAAGTGCCGGAGCTTCCATTCTTGATGACCATCTTGGACACTCCTGCTTGTAAAAAATAGTCGGCGATTTGCTTATAATCACTTGTTCCAATTAAAAACTCCGCTTCATCTACACCCGGCATGAAAATATCAGCCTGTCTGGCAATATCCAGCACGATTTCCTTCGCATTCGGTACATGCTTCATTAATTTAAAGCGAAGATTCGGATCGAATGAGAGTTGGATTCCGTTCTCTTTAGCCATACGAATCGCTTCAAAAACGATATCCAGACAGCTTTCGCTCAGAAATGGAGTGATCCCCGTCAGGTGGATCATTTTTGCCTGCCTTACGTAATTCCAATCGATATCCTCTTTCTTCATGCGGCTGGCAGCAGATCCGCTGCGATAATAGTAGACCTGCGTGGAGCCTTCACGAATCTTTTCTTTGATGTAAAGTCCGGTTGGATAGTGACGATCATATCGAACGCATGAGGTATCCACACCTTCACCGCGTATCGAAGATACCAGATATTTTCCAAGCTCGTCATCCCCTACCTGGCTTATCCATCCGGCAGATCTCCCTAATCTGGCTACTCCAATCGCTACGTTGGACTCAGCCCCTCCATGGCGCTTGTTAAACTGGGAAGCATATCTTAAAGGGCCATCGACGGCTGCCTCAAATACGACCATGGTTTCACCAATAGTTACAAGTTCAGGATACACAATATAGACCTCCACTCCAGGTGATCATTTTTTTTTAAGATTATAGAATTTATAAGCTTTCTTGCTACACTGAACAATTCTATAATCGCAAGAAAACCTACCATTGAATCGCGGTCGCTCATCCTTGAATGGCCTCGTTAAAGGTTTTCTTATGCTGCGTTCACCTTTTTATTTTTCTTCAGCTTGCCCCATACGAGAGGCAGAATGAGCGACAAGACGGCAATAATAATAAATCCGAGTGCAATGGGTCTTTCAAGAAAGATACTGTAACTGCCTTCTGACATAACAAGCGAACGTCTGAATTCGCTTTCCGCCATAGGCCCCAGAATCAAGGCCAACACGATTGGCGATGCAGGAAAGCCGTACTTTTTCATAAAATATCCGATAATACCGGCAACAAGCATCGTAAACACGTCAAAAATATTGTTACTGATCGCATAAGCGCCGATTGTGGAAAGAATCAAAATTAAAGGTGCAAGCATTTTCTTCGGAACCAATAGAATTTTGACAAATAACCGGATACCGCTAATCCCAAATATCACCATAAGAATATTCGCAATAATCATTCCGGCAAACAACGTATACACTAGCTCACCACTGGTGGCAAATAACTGTGGCCCTGGCTGAATACCTTGAACTACAAGTGCTCCAAGCAGAATTGCCGCAACCGCATCCCCCGGAATTCCCAGTGTCAATAAAGGAATCATGGCACCACCCGTAACACCATTGTTAGCGGCCTCAGCTGAGACAATCCCTTTAGGATTCCCCTTACCATAAGTCTCTTTCTCTTCTTTTTTCAAAAAACGCTTTCCTTCATTATAAGAAACAAATGCGGCGATATCGGCCCCTGCGCCAGGTATAATCCCGATTATTGTTCCAATAAACCCGGATCGAATCATCGAGAACCAAAGCCTTTTCAATTCATTCCATTTAGGAAGGACATAATTGGCAATAATCTTCTTGATCTTGTCTCCCACGCCAATCTCACCTTCCATAATGACCAAAGCTTCGGAAACGGCAAAAAGTCCAATCATAACGGGAATAAAGGAGAATCCGTTTAACAGAGAAAGCTGGTCGTACGTGAAACGAGGATAACTCGTCATCGGATCCATCCCAATCGTAGAAATCAGGATACCAAACACCCCTGCGATCAACCCTTTTAGAACAGAACCTCCCGATACACTGGAAATAATGCTGAGTCCAAACAAGGCAAGCCCAAACATTTCAGGAGCACTGAAATTTAATGCTACGCCGGCAAGTTGAGGAGCTATCAGAATCAGCATGAGAACACTAATTAACCCACCCACACCTGAAGCAATGGCTGCATACCCCAGAGCCTTACCTGCTTTACCTTGTTTCGTCATGGCATGTCCATCAAGCGCGGTCGCGGCTGACGCCGGCGTGCCAGGTGTATTCAATAGAATAGCTGCAATGGAGCCCCCATAAATGGAGCCGAAGTATACTCCGATCAACAGTAGAACCCCGGTTACAGCATCCATCCCAAATGTGACCGGAAGAAACAACGCAACCCCCATTGTGGCCGTAAGTCCTGGAAGGGCGCCGATGATGATTCCGATAATAACTCCACCAATTAATAGGAGAATCACTTCCGGCTGAAAGACATTCCCCAATCCTTGAAGCAGTAAATCCATACACCAAGCCCTCCTTTAATACAAAATACCGTGCGGAATCGGAACGCTCAGCAAGAATTCAAACACGTAGCTAATTCCGGCGCTGATCAGAACGGACGCCACAATCAATGTTGTCCACTTCCGGATGCCCATCAATATCATCCAAGCCAATGTGACTAAAGCTGATGAAACCGTGAACCCCAACCACTGCACGAACAGGACATAAACCATCATGACGATGATTCCGGTTACAAACAATAAAACCGCAGGCTTCCCTGAAACAGCATAAACCGCTCCGTCTTGTTTCTCTTTCCGGCCTATGAGCAGAATTGATAATACACCTAATGCGCTGGCAGCTATTTTGGGAAAATAGTCGGGTCCAGGTCCCAGACCGTTGGAAGATGGAAACGCATTTGCTGTTAACCATGCATACACAGACAAGATCAATAATCCAAATCCAATCACTCGGTTGGCCATGGTCATGGCTGCACCTCCTCTTGTGATAGAAGGGGCTGGTCATCACTAGCCTCTTCTATCCAATTCATTTGTTGAAGGTTAATTCAATTTCAAAGACGGAATCAAATTTGCAAATAACTGATCTTGTTCTTCCAGCAGTTTCGTGAATCCTTCTCCATTCTCGTAACGGTAACCCAGGTTCATCTTTTTGATCTGCTCTTTAAATTCGTCGCTTTGAGCTGTCTTGCCGAATGACTCCTCAAGAATTTTCACAACATCGTCCGGCGTATCCTTAGGAACAGCCAGTCCACGCCATGTGCCGATCGAAAGATCAATTCCGCTTTCTTTTAGTGTAGGTACATCTGGGAGAGACTCGACACGTTCTTCAGCCATCACACCCAATACTTTAAGCTCACCTGCTTGTACTTGTGTAACAACTTCTGCAGGGCTTACAGAAACTGCATCCACATGTCCTCCCAGCAGGGCCGTTACTGCAGGAGCAGCTCCTTCAAATGGGATGTGATTAAATTGGGCACCCGTTTCTTTCTCAAAAGCAGCGGCGGCCAAATGCCAGATCGCACCCGTTCCCGAGTTCCCGACCTTTAATTTTTTTTCTTTTGTAGCTGCGATAAATTCTTCTAACGTATTCCATGGTGCATCTGCTTTTACTGTGATAGCGCCTGAATCTTCATTTAATAGCGCAATCGGTTTGAAATCCGTATGAGAAAATTGAGCTAAACCGGAGTGCGGTAATGTAAGCAATTCAACGGTTACCATGGATACCTTATAGCCATCTGCTTTTGCCTTGGCACCGTTCTGCATACCAACCGCTCCACCGCCACCTTCCATATTCACAACGGCAATGGACTGACCCAGGTCATTCTTAGCCATATCTGCAAAGGAACGAGCCACGGTATCCGTTCCTCCTCCTGCAGCATAAGGTACAATGAGTTCTACAGGTTTACTCGGAAAGTTGCTGCCCTTGCCGGTTTCACTCGAGCCAGACTTTGCTGAATCATTCCCGCCGCATGCGGTTAAAACAACGAACATCGCCAGTAAAATCAAACCAAATTTGTACTTTTTCATAAGAACTCCCCTTTTATTATTTTTATGATTTAGGTGGATTGAAACCCATTTTTCTCGAAATCGCCAGGGCTGTTTCTTTAGTCCACGGAATGTATTCACGTAGAATATCATCCGACATTCTGGTGATGGGACCCGTAATGCTGATGGCATAACGAGATTTTTGCGTGTGGTCGAAGATAGGTGCCGCAACACAGCGTATCCCTCTCTCATGCTCTTCATTATCGTACGCAAATGCGTTGGCCCGAATGGTTTGGAACTCTTGCTTTAGATCTTCCAGTGTGGTCAAGGTATACTCGGTAAATGGCTGCATCATAACTCCTGCAAGAAGCTGATCCACCTCATCCTCCGGTAAATAAGCCAAAATCGCTTTACCAACCCCTGTGCAATACAATGGGCCTCTGCGACCAATTTGTGAGTAAATCCGGATAGTTGAAGCGTTTTCAACCTTATCGATGTATAACACTTCATTCCCGTCAAGCATGACAAGGTGCACGATTTCGCCCGTATCTCTACTTAATTTTTCGATCAATGGTCTGGCGATATCCACAATCTTTAGATTCTCGGTAACGACCTCAGCCATTTCAATAAACTTCAATCCCAAGCTGTAGATGCTATCCTTTCCCGTCTTCTGAACATAATCCTGCTCTTCAAGCGAAGCTAACAACCGATGTGCCGTACTCTTTGCTACGTCCAGCTTTTGGGCGATTTCTGTAACACCTAAACCTCCGGGATTCAATTTCAGAAACTCCAGTATATCCAGCGCCCTAGTTACTGACTGAATCAATTCATGGCCCCCTTTTTATCTCGTTCCTTAATACGGAACATCATTCCTTAATGTGGTTTTGTTTAATTATAAGAATAAACTGAAAGCGCTGTCAATAGTTTTGATCTAAAAAACCTTGTTCTATTATGTTACAAAAGCCTTCGACTTCGTGTATCAACCAACCGCTGCGTGTTGGATCCTCGCTCTCTTTTCCAAAGAAAAGGTTTCCAGAACATTCACTATATAGAAAAAGACCATAGCATCTTCTGCTTTGGTCTTTTTGAAGAGATAAGAAAGTATAAACTTTAGAGGCTTACCCCCTGATCTCGCAAGAAAAAACTTCCGCTTTACGCGGCCATTCTCATCTCTGGCTGATATCCGCTATACAGCATATAACCCGCGCTCGATGATTGGCCCCCCTGAACCTGAAACGGCTCCATGCTGCCAATGGCCGAAACTTCACTGTTATTCCACTGGATCAGTCTTACAACAGCTTCAATATCACCTGATTGATATGCCTCGGCCAATGCCTGTAGATTCAAGCTGGTCTCTTCCTCTTCCGGCATGGTTAATCCGTGTTCCTCTTCTTCTATGTCCAAGGATTGCAGCACTTTATGTGCACGATGAAGAGCCGCTTTCACTGCCCCATCCGTCGTTTGCAGCATGTTTGCCGTTTCCGAAACGGAATATTCATACACATCACGAAGCACCACCACCGTTCGCTGCAGTGGGGACAAATGCTCCATCAGCCATTGAAAAGCGAACTCGATGTTCAGTTTGCTGTCCTCATTCGATGGTTCTTCTCTCGGTAAGATATGCTCCAGCTTCTCATCAAGAATTCGTCTGTAGGTCAGATCCCGGCGTATCCGGTCAATCCATGTATTCTTGGCAATCCGGAGCAGCAGGGCCTCAGGATTGACATGGTTCCGCTGCTTCAAATGCTCGAGTGCTTTGATCCATGTGTCCTGCACCAGATCATCCGTATCCCATGAGGAGTTTGTGAGGGACAGACAGTACCTGTGCAGCATCGCGTTCAGCTCCGCCAAGCCCTGATCCCCCGGCGAGGTGACACTCGGTCGATAGATCGTCATCAGAAGCCAACTCCCTTCCTTCTCTCGGTAAGATATCTTATATGTAAACGAACGAGGTCTGCCTTTCGTTACTCTCATATCCATCATTTATTTCTTGCTTCCTCCGTATCTTTTGCAGCTGCCTCTTCGTTTACTTGCTGAATCAAGAAAACCTAACGAATATGGAGGATGGAAACCATGAATATTGTTCCTTATGTTGTTGAGCAGACCAATCGGGGCGAACGATCCTACGATATTTATTCCAGATTGCTGAAGGATCGGATTGTGTTTGTCGGTGCAGCCATTGATGATGCAATCGCTAACAGCATTATTGCACAATTGCTGTTCCTGGCAGCTGAAGATCCGGAGAAGGATATCCATATGTATATCAACAGTCCAGGCGGCTCCGTGTCCGCGGGCTTTGGCATCTACGATACCATGCAGATTATTAAACCTCAAGTGAGCACCATCTGTACGGGATTTGCCGCTTCTTACGGTGCAATCCTTCTGCTGGCTGGAGCCACAGGCAAGCGACTCGCACTGCCTAACAGCGAGATTATGATCCATCAGCCGCATGGTGGAGTGCAAGGGCAGGCAACCGATATTGCCATTACAGCCAAACGCATCATAAAAACCCGCGAGAAGCTGGCACATATTATATCGGAGCGAACAGGTCAGTCCGTGGAGCGTGTCGAAATGGATATGGAGCGGGATTACTTTATGTCCGCACAAGAAGCGAAGGATTACGGGATCATCGATGATATCGTCACCAACCTGTGACGATGGAACGAAAGGCATGAACAGGTTCTGCGAAGCACCCGTTATATATTCTATTCACAAGGAGTGAAATCAGGTATGCTGAAAAGTTTGCTGAATCAACAAGTGACCCTTTATTTTACGGATGGAAGTTATGTGCGGAGCGGCACGCTTGAAGAGGTGGGAGAACAGTTCATCCGATACAAGGATGAATATGACATGCTGTATGTACCGTTAACTGCCATCCGCTACGTATCGGTGAATACGAAGGAAAGAGACAAACCACGAGTTGGATTTACGCCATCTTCCTGATGGGAATACAAGAACCGCATGGGCTTCTTCACGCTCATGCGGTTCTGTTCGTATGGCTGTTTATTTTATCAATTATGAATGACAACACTCGCTGCATACAGACATCATTCTTCTCCCTCTTATGGAAACCGATAAATTGCAGGGCATGTATGACGGAATAGAAATCAATCAGCTCCCGCAACTCCTGATCCGCTCCCCACTGCCTGCACAGCTCCTCCACATAAGGCATACCCTGATCTCCAATGTCAAAGACAACCGCTGTTTGCGTGAGAGCAATCATGTACAGCGGATCTCCGTAACATACCCAATCGAAATCCACGATGCCCTGCAGCTTGCCCTCATGTACGATCACGTTCTTAATCGTGAGATCATCCAGAAAACAGACAGGCTCCACCTGGTTGAGATAAGGCTCGTAATGCTGTTTTATTACCTGGAGTTGGTTAACGGCCTCTGATGACACATCATCGGTTATATTCCCCAAATGACTCTCAAGATTGCGCTCAATGATCTGTGCCCATGATGAAAATGGACCCTGCTCACCGATGGGAACCCATCCAAATCCCTTGCCCTTGGGAAGCTCGGCTACCTTGCGCTCATATGAAATGATTTGGCCTGCGAGAACGGCCAATTGTTCATGTGTCATTCCCTCCAGCTCATAGCGCAGATCCTGACCGGGAAAGCGTTCCAGTATCATATAGGCGTACGTCTCCTTCTCAAGAGAGACATCATGATGAATGACTTTCGGTACCGGTAAGCTCAAAGAGGAGAGAATCTCCATATTCTTCGCTGTAAACTCCAGAATTCCGGGCTTGTGATTGGTTCTAAGCATAATTTGTTCGTGTGGAAAAGTCACGCTGTACACCTGGTTGGTGTGACCGAATGACATGAGTTTCATTCTTAACGGTCGGCGGCCATAAAGCTTCGCCATAAGCTCTTCCAAATTCATCTCAAACACCTGCCTCGATGGGTTACTTGTTCGCTTCCCGAATCCGTCCCAGTTGTCTGATGTGAAGAGTTTCATGGATTGCGATAAAATGGGCCCACTGATTCGCGTTCATCTCGAAACCGAAGGGATGCGGGTAACGCAGGTCATTGGTATTCCGCTCGGCCAGTCTCGCAATGATCTCCTTCGTTGTGTCCCGGACCTGATTCAGCTTATCCATCGCTTCTTCATAGGACAATGTACCGCTAGGCACGGCTGCTTTAGGCGCTTCTATCTTTTTGCCGATGATGCCGCTGTTTTGCAGCACTTCGCTTACATCCGTCAGCTTCTCATCCCATGGCTCCGAGGGCAGGGCAGGCTCCTTCTCCAGCATCTGCCGAAGCTGATACTGAATCATTCCTTCAAGCTTGCCCAAATGCTCCACCACCTCGGTTACGCTCCAGCCGTCCGGAACTTCACGCAGCTCCTTCTCATCCGCTCCGAAAGACCCCAGCACCATCATTAATTTCTGCCGAACCTGATCCATAAAAGGTACAATATCCTGAAAATTCACTATCAATATCTCCTCCAACTCATTCACTATCCCTCTATATAAACACAGAGCGCTGCCGCTGCATCACTTGTCCCGAGAATATTCCAAGAAGCACCGAATACAGCTAAACAAGTGAAGGAATTTATGAATGATCGCTTCATCATGTAGCAGGTATGTACTATATAAGGATTTTAAAGATCCACATAATGTTCAACAACAGGGAACGGATCGTAGAAGTGATGCAGGAGATTTTTCCATTCCTGATATTCAGCCGATCCTCTGAAACCTGTCGTATGGTCCTCCAGCGTCTCCCATTTTACCAATAGAATATACTTATGATCATCTTCCAGACACCGTTTCAAGTCATGATGGACATAACCCTTCATCTTAGAGATGATCCCTGACGCCAACTCGAAATTACGTTCAAAATCATCCGTTAGCCCTGTTCTCACCTGCAGTATCGCTACTTCAAGTATCATAGAATTCCTCCTTGGTCATAGTGGGTTAGCTGGTTTCTAGTTGCCTTATCCCTGATATTCGAAATCAGCAGAAGCTTGAAACGCAAATACCCCATTCTCGTCAGCTTCCAAACGATATATCTTATGAACTGCGTTCAGGTTCAGCCTTCCATAGATATGCGGGAACAACTGATGCAATCCATACAAGTCCTCGTATACAATCTCAGCATCCACATCATCTTCTTGAATGCCCAGAACGAATAGATCCGCTGTTCCCTTATAAAGCGTGTTGGCTACTCCGCTGACTTGCTCCTCTGTTGAGCAATGAATAAATTGATCCGTATGTAAACTGTGCGGCTCGTATACTCCTTGCTGCTGTGCTTCCGTCCATGCTTCCATCGAAATAATATGATAGATCACTCCATCCAGTCCCCCTGTCCATATTTTCGTATATCTTGACACATCATCATTCACGATGTTTCCTTCGCTATATATTCATCCTGTTCAACATCCTGGATGGTTACCATATGGACGGATTCGCCTAATGAGGATGCCAGCCGCTCGTTAATGAACACCGCGCATGCTTGCTCATCAATGCCGAGACCACGCTGTACTTTTTTCGCCTTCATACCCTCTAGCAGATTAGTCTGATCGCCCCACTCCGTATGATGAACGCTGATCAAAATATTGGAGAGCAGGCCTACACCCTGTTTAAACAGCATTACGCTCTGCTCATTATCAAGTGGGGAAATGAGGCAAATCTCGGGAAGAATTAAGGCGCCTGCCGAATTCCCTGCAATCGGAACCCCGTTTTCATAACGGTCGATTAACAGCTCTTTGAAGGCACCCGTCGCATAGTAGTGATGGTATTTTTCCGTATCTCCCCCACCGATAAAAATTCCCGTGGCGCGAGAAAGGACCTGCTCCGCGTGCTCCATATCCAAATGCCCTTCCGCATCAGGAACGATCACCTGTACATCGTGAGCACCCGACTCCCTCCACGTCTGTTGAAACAGCGGAACATATTCCTCCCAGCCCGGTCTGTTCATGATGCACAAGGCAATCGTGGCGTCGGAACCTCCCGCTTGCTCTATGAACTGTCTGTTCGCCTCTGCTTGGAAGGAGTTCCCTCCGAGCAGATATACATATCGTTCTCTCATCATAGCACCCCTCTCTATTCCTTTTTCTGTGCTCGCTTGTAAACATAGTACAGCAGCACCGAGATAAAATAAATCGGTAGGATGATGATGCCTAACACAGCACTCCATAATACTATGGGAAGCAGATCGCGATCAGTTATACTATCGTAATTCATATAACCGTACACAATCCAAACCAGCCATACCATCGTGACGGCATATCCTATTTTATAAGGTAATCTCACAGCATTCACATCCTAGAAGTTGATTGGGACATTAGAATTTCGAGTGCAACAAATCGGAAAAGGCATGCTGGTTATATTCCAGCCACTCTCTTCTCTTCAAAAGCTGCTTCAACATCAACCGAAAATAAGGGGCGATGCTCCGGCCGGCATAATGTTGTCCAATATAGATGCTTAATAGTGATACGTAATATATCTGCATAACATACGGAATCCACTGAATCTCCGCAGGGGTTAATGTCATATATTTTCGATATTCATCCAAAAACAGCTCTATCTTCTCAAAAGTTTGGTCTTCAAATTGAAGGAGATGATTTAAACAGATCGTTAGTTCCCAAATACGAATATCGTTAGCGGCAAAATCAAAATCCAATACCCCGCTGATCTTCCTGAATTGAGGCTCGATCAAGAGATTAAAGATGAGAATATCATGGTGGACAATTTGTTTAGGCAGAAGATTGAGTTCAGGCGCGTGCCTGTAAATATTCTGGTAATACGCCTGGATAATAGCAATCTGATCGGCATCAATTGCAAAGGGAGGACTGGACAGAAATTCATGGATGCTCTTCTGATACGACAGCGGATGAAGGCTGTAAGGGTCATGAAATGCGATAGTAGGACGAACCGAATCAACGGGTACCGATGAGAATTGCTGAAGGGCATACGAAATTTCTCCAACCGTCTGTCCATAACTAAGCACATCCGAATTTCTTAATAAATCTGGAACCTCACCCTCAATAAACCGGGTTATGGAGCCTAAAGAACCATCCGACAGAATAACATACTTCGAGCCATCCTTGCTCGAGAGGAACCCTGGAACACCAAACGATAAAGAGCAATGTTCCAAATAAGCTGTTAATTCCACCTCAAACTGTAATCTTTCTTCATTTTTAGTATGACGATTATATATTCTTGCAACATATTTGCTTTGGTTCAGTACAACAATTCTGGAGTCATTCGTCATGCCAAATGGCACATTGCCCATAGAATGCACAGGCTCATTAAAATAATGCTGCAGCAGCTCTTGAAATAAGTGCTCCATTGTCTACCCCTCTTTATTGTCCAGAACATGGCCTTTAGGATCAATCTCATAAACTCCGTCTTCATTCATGGCTTCACTCTGCAATAATCCTGGTATGCCTGATTGTTATCCGACACATGGCCTTACTTCGTTCCTCCCATTCCCATGCTCAAGATATTATAGGTTTATCTACCCGAGAGGTCTTGTTGTCTTATGGCATAAGCCAGCTTATACAGGTCCGCAATATCCTGCCTGCCCGTTTCTTCAAATCTTTGAACCGCCACATCCAATTCGACCGCCTCCACAGCGATCACCTGCTCGCCGTCTTCAGGATTCAGCGGTTCCCCGACGATGCATACATCCCCGTAGCCAACCAATCTGACAAAGCGCGGGTGAGGGATATGCGGACGGTACGGGGTCTTGCAACTGGATTCACAACGAAACTGGCCGAAGACTCGGTACGACTCCAGTTCTGCACCAAGCTCCTCCCTCACCTCCCGTCGCAGCGCGTCCAAATATCGCTCCCCGGGCTCCAGCGTACCTCCTGGAAGCTCCCAGCTTCCATCCGCCACTTGAAAGACAACGCAGCGATTTCCGGTAAACGGAATAATCGTGACATTGCTCACCTTCGACTCATCAATATCTTCGTCTAAATCAAACCTGGCCTTCACAACACCCCAATGGATATCATTCGATAACGCCCGATAGGAGCTTAAATCCGTATTTATTCTCATGCGCTGTTCCCTTTCGCTCTATGCTAAAATTCATGCTTGCTTTACTCCACGTTATACTCGCGAACCATGAGCACTTGCTCCATTCCAGCGTTAAATCCAAGCTCCGTCAGAACTTCCACCAGTTCCTTATGGGAGGCCCGGATATTGAACGCGGATCGCTTGCAGGCATGTCCAGGCTGCATGATCTCAAGCACTGCCCTCTTAAGGACCCCTTTTGCGTCAGGATGTCCGGGAGCTGCCTCACAGCGAAATAGTGTGATTGCAGTCAAACTTCCGGCAGCGTCAAACACTCGCTTAAACAATCCGTAACCCGCGAGCTTTTCTTCCTTATATACAAAAACACACTCACCATCCCTAATATTGGAGGCGTCTGTCTGCCAGACTTCGCCGGGCAGATAGAAGGCGGCGGAGGCGACCTCAGCGGCCTGGCCTCTGACCAAAGTATATGTTGAAGCTGCATTCTGAACATTAAGCTCCTCAAGCGACTGCTCATTCGACATGATAAGCAGCCGGTCAATGATTACATATCCGACACTTTGATAGAGTCGGATCGCTGCTGTATTCGTGCTGATAGCCTCTAGATAGGCACGATGTACGCCTTGCTTCTCGTAAAGCTCCGAGTTTTTCTCCATCATGGATTTGCCGAGCCCTTTGCCCCGAAAATCCGGAGCGATGGCGGTACCGCTGTTACGTGCAAGCTTAACGCCATCAAACTCACGGAAGCTGTTCATGACGATGCCTGCCGCAGCCCCATCCACATAACAAGCGAGAGATTCCTCCAAACTTAAGCCATCATTTCCGATTCGAGCAATGAAACGCTCCAGCGGCATCGAGGCATTCACGATGTATCCTTCAAACGATTGGTTCCATAGCTCCGAGGCATCCCGAATCGGAAGCTCGCTAAGGGGTTTATAGGTAATCATGGTTTATTTCCTCCTGCTCCATAGGCATGGATAATGCGAAACGGTTCAGACGCAAAATTTCATTCCATTTAAAAACATGCAGGAAGAGCACCTGAGCTGTAACTCAATAGTGTCCCCCTGCATGCGTTGTCACTGCTTATTTACGATTTAAAGAGCTGCATCGTATACGCTGTCAAGCCACGCATTAATGCTGCCAATGACGGAAGTGACGCAGCCATCCTCGAACGGCGAGATCAAGCCGGCTACCTTCACCAATTCGACGAAGGACTTGCTTCCGCCTTGACGGCAGAGGTGCAGATAATCTGCCCATGCGGCCGATCGATCTTCGTGCATCTTCTTCCAGAATTGGAAAGCGCAGATTTGAGCCAGCGTGTAATCGATATAATAAAACGGCGAACTAAAAATATGACCCTGTTTATGCCAGAAACCGCCTTGCTCCAGGTACGTGTTGTCATCGTAGTTCCGGTGCGGCAAATACTTCCGCTCAATCTCACGCCATGCCTGTTTCCGCTCAGCCGGCGTTGCATCCGGATTCTCATAAACGAAATGCTGGAATTCATCAACCGTTACTCCGTAAGGAATGAAGATCAGCCCGCTTGCGAGATGGTCGAAACGGTATTTGTCCGCTTCATCTTCGAAGAAACGGTCCATCCAAGGCCATGTGAAGAACTCCATGCTCATGGAATGAATTTCGCATGCTTCATACGTTGGGAATCCATACTCCGGAACCTCGAAACCTCTGCTCTCGTATACTTGGAAGGCATGACCAGCTTCGTGTGTCAACACATCAATATCACCGGACGTACCGTTGAAGTTGGAGAAAATAAAAGGTGCGCCGTACTCGCTGATATAGGTACAGTAACCGCCGCCCTGCTTGCCTTTTTTGGCTACCAGATCCATCAGGCCGTTCTCCTGCATGAAGGTGAAGAACTCATGGGTTTCCGGTGACAACTCCTCATACATCTTCGCTCCGTTGCTCACGATCCAGTCTGGATCACCCTTCGGTGTTGCGTTCCCCGATTTGAATGCAAAGTTCTCATCATAATACAGCAGCTGGTCCACATCGATACGATTCTGCTGACGTTCCTTCAGCTTGGATGCAACCGGAACGATATGCTCCAGCACCTGGCTGCGGAAATTAGCAACCATCTCTGCGTTGTAATCCGTGCGTGCCATGCGCGCATAACCAAGCTCAACATAATTGTTGAAACCCAGCTTCTTGGCCATCTTGGTTCTCACTTTTACCAGATCATCATAAATGCGGTCGAAAGTTGCTTCATTCTCGGCCATAAAGCCGCTGGAAGCCTCCATGGCGCGTTTGCGCATATCGCGGTCCTTGGATTGCTGGAAAGGCGTCAATTGCGGTAGCGTACGCTCCTCGCCTTCAAATTGGATTTTGGCAGAAGCGATCAGCTTCGAGTATTCGGTGGTCAGTTTATTCTCCTGCTGCAAATCCTCAATAATCTCGGGACTGAAGGTTTTGAGTGATAGCTCTGCAAGCTGGAACAGCTGCCGGCCCCATTTATCCTCAAGCTCGGTTCTGAATTTCGAATCCACGAGAGCGCGGTAATAATCCGTTATGTATTCCTGAATCACCGGTCCGTTCTCGTCAAAGAAATCCTGTTCAGCCTTATAGAACTCATCGTTTGTATCAATCGAGTGACGAATACTCACAAGCTGACCGAGTGTATCCATCTCACTGCGGAGTTTATTGATGCGGGTCATCGCCTGATCCTGCTCTTCATACGTGCTTGCTGAAGTAAAGGCGTTGAGTTGTTCTTTAAACTTTTGCTCAAAAGCTTTTACATCGGGACGTTCATAGCGATATTCGCTGAATTTCATAGGATACACCTGTCCTTTCAATGATAAAAAATGCATCGTGGCGTCAGATGGAATGATTTCATAACACCAAACTCTATGTAAATTCTATATGCGAATCTCAATATCCTTCACAAGCTTTCGAATTTCTGTTCGATTGCGACGTCACGTTATCATCTTAAGACCGATGACTGAAGCCAGAATTAAACTAATGAAGAATACGCGCCGCCATTCCTTCGGTTCTCCAAATGCGAACATCCCCAGCAGTGTGCTTCCTGCCGTTCCCATTCCTGTCCAGATGGCGTAGGCGGTTCCCATGGAGATAAAATTCATCGCATACGTCAGCAGCAAGAAACTCGATCCAAGCGAACAGGTCAGAAACAAATAGGAGCCGAAGCTGCGAAACAAGGCCACACGTCTCAATGCAATGACACCCAGCACTTCGCACAACCCCGCGGCGATCAGAGCGATCCATTCCATCACAAACCACTCTCCTTCGCCTGACTATCCGTTTCCTTCGTAACGAGTTTAAGCCCGAGCACACCCGCAGCCAACATGCCAATCAGCAGAAGTTTGACCGGGTTTGCCTGCTCTCCAAAAACCAGAATCTCCACCAGCACCGTTCCGGCTGTCCCAAGACCCGTGAATATAACGTACACCGTGCCAATGGGCAGCTTCGCCGCAGAATCCAAAAAAACTTTAAAGCTGAATAAAATTGAGACAATGGTAATGAGCCACTGCCACCAGACATCGGAATGCTTCAAGCCGGATACCCATACCACTTCCAGCGCCCCCGCCAACAATAAAAGCCACCATTCCTTCTTCATCCTGCAACCACTTCCTTTCTGCTCTTATAATCGTGAACCTTATTGATTCGCAGTTGTGATTGTAATCTAAAATCGACATATCGTATAATGATAATTAATAATGTTATCATCATTATTAGTGATGTCCGAAGGATGGAGAGGCGGCAGCTGTTATGGAGCTTACGGATTTGAAGGTTTTTCTAAGGATTGCCGAGGAGGGGAACATCACCCGTGCTGCTGAGCAGCTCGGATATGTGCAGTCCAATGTGACGGCCCGGATCAAAAAGCTTGAGAATGAACTGGGTGTCCCCTTGTTCAACCGGCACTCCAACGGCGTGACGTTGACCGAGAAGGGGGCCACGCTCAGGGATTATGCGTGCTCCATTCTCAATTTGTCGGAGGAAGCCATTCGATCGGTACAGGAAACACCGTATCCCAGCGGCTGCTTAACCATTGGCGTTGTGGATACGGTTCATTGCGGGTACTTCATACAGTCCTTGTCGGACTATCAAAATATGTACCCGGACGTCTCGCTTTCGTTATTGACGGGAAGCTCAGCCGAGCTAATCTCTCAAGTGCTGAACTACCAGCTGGACGGGGCCTTTGTAACAGGAAGTCTGCCGCCGAAAGTCGTTGCCGAATATGTGGATCAGGACGAGGTCAAGCTGTTAACGAAATCGAAGGAGCAGCCATTTCCCGATCTTGCCACAACAAAATGGGCCGTCGCCCCGTCGGGATGTCCGTTTCGAAGCACCCTTGAAAAATGGCTGTTAAGTGAAGGCATTCCGCTTACCAGGATGATCGAAGTGTCGTCGCTCGAAACTCAGCTCGGTATCGTGCGTTCAGGTCTTGCCGCTACATTGCTGCCAAGCTCCGTACTGAGCGGAGAATGTGCGGATATGGGCAGCTATTCCATACCGGAGGCCTATCGTCATAGCACAACAAGCCTGATTCGGCGGAACGACCGGTTCAGGAACAAGGCTTTTTCCGCTTTTGCCGAGCTGGTCAAGGTCAACTTTGAAATAAAGGAGCATTTATAACCGAATAATGGAGTAAACCAGAATATCCTCATAGCGCCCCTTCACCTTGAGATAATGGCGGAGCCTCTCTTCCAGCTTCATCCCGGTCTTCTCCATCACCCTATAGGAACCTGTATTATCCGGGTGGCATTTGGCCTCAATACGAACCAGCTGCAATTGGTCGAACCCGAATGTAATGACCCGCTCGATCACTTCCGTCATGATTCCCTGGTTCCAGAATTGATTGGACAATACATACCCGAGCTCCGCCTTGCGATGATCATTATCCCATTCAATGAAACTGCAGGTTCCGATGATAACGCCGGTCCCCTTGTGTTCAATCCCCCACGGCCCGACCTTCTGCAAGGTATATCGCTGCTGCACAAACTCCAAGAACCGCTGGGTGTCATCTGTCGATTGATGCGTATTCCATAAGGTATGTCTGGATACCTCAGGCACGGAGCAGTATCTGTAAATATCCATCAGGTCCCTTTGGGTGATGGGTCTTAACAAGGTTCTTGCCGTCTCCAGAATAGGGAATGGATCAAAAACATCTTCAATCTTTTTCATAAGCCCACCTCCAGATCAATAGATTTCTTCTGCTAGATTCATTCTCATTATTCGCCCCCAGAAAGTTCATATTCTAACCCTGTTCTGAATACTTCGGCCATCTGTATCTGACCCATTATCCGATGGTTGTTGCATGTGTTCTTTAGAGAATGGTCTCTGTAATCGACATCTCCATCTGCTGCTGGATATAACGCGCCACGCCATCAAGCTCATTCGAGTCGATGATATGGTCGGCCAGCCGCTGAATGCTCTCATGCGCATTCCGCACCGCAATCCGGGTGCCTCCGGCTTCGAACAGCCCTACATCATTGATGTGGTCGCCGAACACCACCGTGTTCTCCAGATCGATGCCCATATGGGAGGACCATAATTGAAGCCCGTCTCTTTTGTTCGCTTTGGCATGGCTGAATTCCAGAAAATAATGGCTCGGGATATAGTAATCGGGCATCATATGCGCGTGAATCACATCCCCGAATAATTCCGTGACCTCGTGCCTGATCGGCTCCAATTCCTCATGTAATCCGATGTATGTAAGAGCTAATGTGCGGTAATCCGGCGGGCAATTCAAGAACTTCACTTCCATGAACCTCGGATCATGGGGACGACTATGGAAAAAGGCCTTCTCTCCCTCTCTTTGCAGCGACTCATGCAGAACACGCTCCTGATGGTCCACATCCAATGAAAAATAGTAAGGAGTAATGCCATACTTCCTCCCAACGTGGATAATCTCATTCGAGATATCCCGCTCCAGCCAGTATCCATCTATAACGGAACGGGTCAAGCCGTCGTATATCAATGCACCGTTATACAGAATCGAGGGGTATCTCCAAGTGATGTCCGAGACAACGCTTAAAGCGCTAATATATCCGCGAGCTGTCGCAAACGTAACGACCATATCCTGCTCCAGCGCACTGGAGATAACCTCCGTTGTGTAGGACGAGAGTCTCTGATCCGATCGCAGCAGCGTTCCGTCCAGATCGGTAATATAAACTTTGTTCTTCATGTAGAAGCCCTGCCTCCTTCCCCGTACTGTTGGGTACAGATAAATTGCTTCATATTAATATGATTTAGACCCCAAGGATCAGATAACCCAGTGTCATATAAAGAACCAGAAATAACAATAACATCGAATGTCCAACAATGGCTGTGATACCGATTCGCGAGAGACTGCCGCGATATTTGCTTACAAGCGCCAGCAGGATACCTACGGGCGACAACAGAAGAATCGCAGCGAACCATAGTCCCTGAAACGGACTGCCCGCCACAAACGGAAACAGGAAGCTGTACAACGTGAACAGCGTAATGCAGACAAATAAAACAAGAGACAAGTGGGATACATATCTTCTCATCACGTAACCTCGGTCAACATACCTGACAGAATGCCTGCCCTGCGAATGACCTCAATCCTTTCCTAGCGGCTGAAGAAAACCGAGAACTTCCCGTATATCCTGAATTTGCGCAAACGGAGCAACATCCATGCTGTTCATTTTCGCTCCGTCTCCACGATAAGCAATGAACGGCATTCCAGCACTCTCGGAAGCCTTGCCGTCAACCCATGCATCTCCCACAGACAGCCATTCCTTAGGCGACGTATGCGAAAAATGCTTTAGTACCTCCAGATAACCGTCCGGTGCAGGCTTCAATGAGCCCATGGCTTCTCTGCCGATAATAAGATCGAAATAATGAGCGACCCCGTTCTCGTTCAGTGCCGACATCGCCGCTTCTAAAGCGTTATTGGTCACAATGACCAGGTGCAGCTGCCCGTGCAGCTGCTGGATGAGCTCCATGGACCCTTCCTCAAGATGGGCTCCGATCATCCCTTGTATTTCATGTTTTTTCGCAATATCCCACATTTCGCTACTCAGCTCTTCCGACAGTAAACCCGTGTTCATGGCTTCTGCGATGACGGTAGAGGTTGTGTGGAGGTCCAAGCTAAGACCTGCGGGCAACAATCGGTGGTCGCATAAAAATGTATAGATCTCACGTTTCATGGCTCCAAAATCAATGCTTGAATGCAGCAGCGTATTATCCATATCAAACACAATGCCTTTTATCATCATTTCGATATCTACTCAACCCCATTCATGGAAACTCCATCAATCGCAGCCCCTGCGGGCAGTCCTGATTTGGGGATGCTGATCAGAGACGTAATGCTGGCATCGCCGGGGTAATCCTTCGTGCCATCGCCCTGATGAGGTTCCAAAGTGATATAAAGGTGATTCTTATCGTTCCCTTTCTGTTCGCCAGCCATCTGAATCGACGTAATCCGAAACCCTTTGGACGTCGGAAGGAATCCCCCGCTAATCAACATATAGAATTCCTCATCCGTTTCCTTGAGTACCCATCCTCCGGGAGCCAGATGAATTCCATCCTCGTAAAGCTTCTCAATTTCCGGATCAAGGTGCTCTTCTGTGCGATACTCCCACGTAAAGTCTGGGGCGGTTTTGGAGTATAAGAGCTGAGAGTACGGAACTTCCCGATAATCGGCTTCTTGTCCCGGACGTTCTTCTTCGCTCACGCTTTCTGTATAAAATGACTCGCCCGACCTCTGATCATAACATCCCGAAGACAACGTCATGGCTACAAGCAGCGCAAACATCAACCTGCTGTTAATCCCTACTCGCATGGTTCATACTCTCCCTGTTTCCCTAGTCGTGTACAACTTCCGTACCCGCAATAAAATCATGAAGGGAACGCTTATCCTCACGCAATGCCACCATAAAAATGCTCACAATGATTCCGATGCCAAGCGTTAACGCATACACAATTCCTGCTACGAGGTTTCGGAGCAGCATCGTTCCAATGCCCGGCGGCTCAAGAAAATCGAACTTTCGAATGCGAATGCGGCATATGCGCTTCCCAATGGTATAACCATTCCAATACACCGGCACTAGAAGGCCGTATAGAGCATAAATCAAATTACTGATCGGCTCATTCTCATAATTCCCTGTGATTATGCCTGCAATGATGGATAAAGGAAGTCCAATAATCAATCCATCCAGAATATTTGCGCCAAGTCGGATCCAAAAGCCAGCCACTTGGTTGTCGTTCATCCCATTCCCCCCTCAACGTTGAAGAACTTCAAACAACTCAACGCTTTATTTTTTGCACCCTTCGTTTATCATTAGGCTGATCAAATTCTCTCCAGTTGCTCTTGATTTTTCTGAGATCCTGCTCGTGCCATCGACGAATCGTAGGCCCCATGAAACACAAAATACCGATGGTCAGGCTAATTATACTCAATATCAACGGTCCTCTTCCTACATAACTTAACATCGCCTCATACATCTCTTTGTTCCATGACGAGACATTCGATCCGAATATGGCAGCTGCGATATACCGGGTTCCATACAAAAAGGCGGATATGCAGATAAATATCATGCCCATCGTTTTATGATTCATAGGTGTTCAGTCCTTCCTTATGATCACTGGCCTGCTCTCCATGCTTGATAAAAAAGCTCTCTACACCATCCTTTAAGTCCTATGTACACTTTATGCCTCAGTCAGCTTGCTGAACACAGAATCTCTCACGGATGCCTTACCTTCCCGCACATATTTTCCCAATCCCTGATATCATTGTAAACTCCAGCTTCTCATCGAACAATCACCGTAGTGAAGCCGTTCTGCTCCTTATCATAAACGATCGGGTTTTCTATCTAAAATATGCCGCTACCTGGCTCTCCATTTCATACTGATACGCAGCAGCCCGTAACCAATCGTAGCCCCTAGCGAATTCAAGATAAAATCATCGACATCGAAGCTCCCTCTCCGTGTGATCAGCTGTGCCATTTCGAGCAGGAACAACCCGATTACAAAGACACCCAGCATCTTCAGATAACGAAGCCGAAACAGGAGCGGGAGCAGCACGCCAAAAGGCACAAACACAGCGATATTCCCCATAATATTAATGATCGAGCTCGTCGAGCGAACAGGAAAATAGGTGACCATCGTCGAGAACGGAACCAGATTATAGCTGTATTCATGACGTACGGTCCGGCCGAAGCCCCAGAGCATCCAATAACCCAGCAAAATGGTGTATCCGATTAGAAGGATCAAGGCGATCATTTTATAAGGTGATTTCATTTACGTTCTCCCGGTTCGTCTGGCTCATACATATTTATCCAACATATAATCCTCAATGATCTCGATATTTCTACGCTCCTGAGCGTACTGCTTGATGTGATTCCTGATATTAGGATATAAAATAATGCCGTCAAGCTGGCTAAGCGGTATCCATTTCACATCGGATTGATTCGGATCCGGTGTAGGTGGAAGTTTAGGGAACGCCCCCTCTAGCGGATAACATTCAAAAACGATATACAACGTATGAATATCCGATATGTTATGGCGTACTTGCTTATGCGGGGCATTTTCATACACAAACGCGACAGGTCCTGCCTCAGCTTCCAACATGGTTTCCTCGTACAATTCTCTCAAGGCGCCTTCCACAATCGACTCTCCCGGCTCAGCTCCTCCCCCGGGCAAATTATAATGGACTCCGTTCTCGTCATCATATTCAACCAATAGAATCTGCTCGTCCTGAAAGACCAGGGCCGTCGGTCTCACCCGGATATGATATGTCACGTATCCACCTCTCTCTGCTAAAAACTTGGGGCAAACGCCCTTGGTCTGTCCATCATACAATTAGCGGTACCGAATAGGAATAGGTTCTACTGGAAAGTACACGAACGGACATCGACATATGTCATGCCTATGTTACGCCATGTTATAACCATCCAGCCTCACCGTTTCTCCGGTTTCGCGGGAGACATTCGCCGCCTCCAGAAAACGAATGATCTCCAGAGTTTCAGATAAGGGAACACCCGATACACCTGTCGTGAACATCTGCATGATCTGGTCCAACAGACTCGCGTAATACGGTTTGGGATGCTCCATGATATCCACAAAGCTGCTGCCCTCTGTACGATGAATGGTGATCCCGAAGCGATCATTGCCTGCACGATTGCCACGAATCGTCCCGATTCTCCCATCTTTCCAAACTGCTGTTAATACGTCATGGAACTCCGTTGCAGCTGTATGTACACTTTCGCACCCTGTACCGAGAACTCTGTACAGCATCTCAGCCGCGTGAATGCCATACCAGAACAATCCTGGCTGTGTGGGCTGAAGGGGAAGCGGTCCCGCGCAATCTACCCCGATGATATCCCCTTCCCCGCAACGGGCCAGTTCATCCTGAAGCCCTTGGGCATACCGAAGGGACGAACTGCTCATCACCGTCACCTGAAACCGCTCGGCCAGTTCGATCATTTCCTTGGCATCCTTACTTGTCACCGCAAACGGTTTGTCAATAAACACCCGTCGGCAATACGGAGCAATCGCACGAAACAAGGATAAATGCGTCCTTCCTTCAACCGCTACCAGCATCACGGCATCGACTTGTTTTGCCACGTCTTCCGGACGATCCAATATTTCGGTTCCCCATGCAGCGAGTTCCTTCGTATATCCCTCCACCCGGCTCATGCTAAGCTCAAAGTCCGGTGACCCGCCGGGAAAAGCTGCCGTTATCCGTGCGCCGGGAACGTAATATGGATGGTTTGTGTCAAACAGCATTTTCGAGAAAATGGAGACATGCGATGTATCCAAACCAATCATACCGATCTTTACTGTCATGAGTTTATCTCCCTCACCTTCAGTTTGAATATGATGCGCAAGCCTTGCCATTGCCCGTGTTACGGGACGAGATCCAGCAGCGCTGGAGCATATGCCTAGGCATTCACTCCATCATATCACCCCTGTTGTCTAACGGACGCAACTTTAATTCGTCTTTTAATCCAGGCTTGCATCCAATAGAAACAGACTGCCCTCGTCCGATTACAGACGTTGACAGCCTTCTTAGGTCGAGCTATAAATGCTTCGTGCAATTGAACAACGGGCAATCGCTCCATGCCTAAATCCAAAACCTTAACAACAACAGATCCTAAGGCTGCAAATTCAGCGCCTGAACTTACAAGATACCTTCCATTTATCATGTGCACGCTAACCCCGCGGCTGCGGTTATGCCTCGATTTGTTCCAGATGATGAATCAGATGATCCACATAATCGTTAAACAACCACTCCAGCGTAACCTCCGTTTTGTCCGGGAGCACGCACTTTTTTTGAAAATCGGAGGTCTCGGCTGCTCGCATCACACGCAGAATCATCCGGTTAAGGTGCTGCCATAGCGACAAAACTTCCGATGGATCATACTGATTCTGGTAATCGTGCACCTGAACCCAGTCGTTCTGCGCGTACCCCTGAATGGCAATGGGATACTCGGACAGCAAAATTTTCACGAACCGAACATGGTTATGAACCGCCGAGTCGCATAAATGGCCCAGGATCTCCTTTTTGGACCATTTATCAGGCGAGAGTTTCAAATTAAATTCCATCTCGCTCGTGGCCGTTACAATCTCCGTCATGTCAGCAATTAATTCGTCCAGCTTCAATATCGATTCCATGTTTCTCTTCCTCCTTAAAAACTCCTCTCAGCCAACAAGCTTAGAGAGATTGATTCAGTTCTGTTCTTGTAAGCGGCAGTCCCATAAAATCGCTATAATCCTTGGCGGCTTCCATGAACTTCCCTTCCAGATCGCCTATCGATGCGAACGGGTTTAATGTGATTTCGATGCCGCTGCGTTTGATCTCCCGCTTCCACACGCCGACGATTTCCCCGCCTGTGACCATCAACGGTTGAAAAACCCCGTTGCGATGGGGGGCGATCTTGGGATCGTGCTCGGTCTCTATGATTGCGCTGCGGTCTTTGTAACCCAAGTAATATTCATCGAATCCCGGAAGCAGAACAACCGAATGGGTATCCCCAAACACCGGTGGACCAGAGGCTGAAACCCAGTATTCCGTACCATGCACATGGACAGAGCGAAGCTCGGGTTTAATCATATCCAGGCCCCGTCTAGCTTCTGTCAGCGTCAGACCGCTCCACCATGCAAAATCCTGGATCGTTGCAGGCCCATGACCAGTAAAATATCGAAGCGCAAGCTCTGTCAATGCTTCTTCGTATGTAAGCTCTCTGGAATTGCGTACCCATTCGTCCAGCAGCACGAAGGTTTGCTGTTTGCCTTCAAGCGGGCCGAAGCAGATCATGCCGCTTCGCCCCAAATATCCAAGAATATAATAGCCGCGACCATTCTTTGTGCTGATTCCCGCTTCCTCCAGCAGCTCCATCAATCTGGGACGGGAGACGGGCGTGCAGTCCTTCATGGCTTCATACAGGACATTTTTACATTTGTTCATGCTGGCTGCATCCAGATCAAGCTCCGTTTGTTTTTTCTGGTCATTGGAATACAGGCGCGATTCTGTCAGCTTCACCATCCATTTAACATCCTCAGCCGGTACGAAGAATATCGTCCCGCGAATCGGCCAGGTCAGCACAATCTTGCGATCCAGCACCGCCTGCTCCACATCATACAGCCTCGCAGATTGCGTACGCAGCCCGATCCCCCACACTGCTTGATGATAATCCTGTGCCTGCACAGCCCCGAGTCCTCTGACTGCTGCCTCCGGACTCTCATACTTCGTGCCTGTTATCCGCTGATTGAACAGCCTTGGATCCGATATGATTTGACTTGGCACCCCATCCACTCCCCCTGGTCATGAATATCGCAGCGTGCTCGACACCTCTTTATTTTAAATCCGGAATGGACATCCAGGCACGATCATTCTGCCAGTTCACCTCTACCGGTGTCTCGAAGAACGAAGTCAGATTGTCGCTTGTCAGCATATCCTTGGAAGGCCCCTTGCCAAATACACTGCCCCGGCGAATGAGCAAGGAGTGCGAGAAAATCGGCAGAATCTCTTCAATATGATGCGTAACGAACAGCAAAGTCGGTGCATCGGGTTTTGATGCCAGTGCAGTGATACTCGACAGCAGCGCTTCCCTCGACAGAAAATCAAGTCCGTTGCAGGCCTCGTCCAGAATCAGCAGTCTTGGGGATGCCATAAGCGCACGGGCGATCAGCAGCTTCTGCTTCTCCCCTTGCGAACAGGTTTCATAGGTACGGCCCAGCAAATGGATGCAATTAAAATCCTTCATCAGCTGCTCCGCTTGTTCCCGGTCCGCTTCATCAACCTTCTGGTATAAACCGATCGATGCATGTTTACCGCTAATCACGACATCGAGCGTAGACTCGCTGGGCCGGATTCTTTCTTGCAGAGAGGAGCTAACCCAGCCTATCGATTTACGCAATTCTCTTAAATCCACTCTGCCAAAAAGATTCCCGAGCACCGAAACAGTCCCGCTAGTCGGCCAGATGTACCCGTTAATCATATTCAAAATCGTTGTCTTGCCGGAGCCATTCAGCCCAAGAACCGCCCAATGCTCTCCTTGCTGTACCGTCCAATCCACGCCTGTAAGAACGGTCTTCTGTTCCCGTCTCCAGGTTACATTATTCAGTTCAATCGTCGTGTTCATTGCTGTTCCTCCCCCTTTTTATTCGCTTGGTCGCCGCGTTTCTCTTTTCAAGGATTATACCAGCAATTACATATTCCTCAATAGTTAAATGATGTTAGGTTAAGTGACGCAATGGGGGTGATAAATGACTGTTAGGTTAAGTGACGCAATGGGGGTGATAAATGACTGATACAGCCTTATTGCGCTACCCAGCATGGTTACGATCCTTTAGCATTTGTTGGATTTCCTCCAGAAGCTCCGTATTTCGAAGCATCAAGTCTTCATTTTGTTTCTTCGTTTCCTTATTTCGTTTAGCGCTATCCAATACAAGCATAAAGCTGATCGCGGCCGAACAAATCGTCAGACCTTCAGCTAATATGGTAAGGTCAATTCCTGAGTTTAACCCCTCTACAACTCTGAACACGCCGATAAAGAATAAGATTGCAAGCACAACAAGAGAAAAACGGATCATTTCCTTCCGATTGAGCAGCAGTTCTGTTTTTTGTAAAACGTACACTAGCGGTTTACCAAGTATTTTCAAGCCATCCACGTACGCCTTTATGATAAAACTTAACATTCGTTTCTCACTTTCTTTGGACATCGCGTATTCTATTATCCCCGATATTAAAATAGGCGAAGTTATTACTAGTAATTTAAATATGGAAACAAGCATCCAACAAACTCCCCATTCTGAAAGCAATCACGAAATAAATATTGACAAATTAATTTATATATGTTATGATAAAATATTTACTATTTACACAATTATATTGATTTGATATTCTACTTCTGCTTAAACTTCTCTGGAAGATGAAATAGGGATAGGTGATATCCCTTAATAGTGGAGGTATGTAGATATGCTAATCAATCAAGGCATCAAAATGCTGGAAATTTCCGCCGCGATGATGGGAAGAATCGAAACGATCCATCCGACATTGATATGGGATCATCAGAATCTGGTTCTCATCGATACCGGCTATCCCGGACAGTTCGCGCTTATTCAGGAGCAGCTATCGAGCTGCGGAGTATCCGTTCAGGATATAACCAAAATCATTATATCACACCAGGATCTGGATCATATCGGCAGTTTGCCGGATGTAATTCGTAACAGCAACCGCACACCTGAAGTGTTCGCCAGCGAAATAGAGAAGCCTTACATCGAAGGGGACAAGAGACTTGTCAAATTATCTCCTGAGTCCATAACACAAGCGCTAGCTTCGCTTCCTGCCGCCGTTCCGCCGGAGTGGAAGAACGCTTTTAGGCATACTCTTGAGAACCCTCCCAAAGCGGAAGTGAACAGTATCCTGCGCGATGGCGAGGAACTTCCGCTAGGTGGCGGCATCATAGTTATTCACACTCCGGGTCACACCCCAGGTCATACCAGCTTTTATCACCGACCGAGCAAAACCTTGATTGCCGCAGACGCAATGAACGTTAGAGACGGTCAGCTGCTGGGACCGGACCCGGCAGCCAGTTCTGACTTGGCGTTAGCCAAGCTTTCCTTACAGAAGCTCACTTACTATGATATTCATAACGTGATCTGTTATCATGGCGGCTTATACACCGATAACCCCAATCAACGAATCCGTGAATTAGCTTACGAATGAAATCGTGAAAGCATCCTCACCCAAGAGCAAGATATCCTATTTCTTCAACCATCATATCCAGCAAATCTCAAGATACCACGTATACGTGCCGCCCGCCGGTACCTCCGCTGCCGCCTGATGACCCATCGCATACGAAAGGTCGTCAAGCAGCCCCGTAGCAGGCTCAATCGCCAGATGATACTGCCCTTGGTAACCGCCATAGTTCGCCCACACCGATAAGTACGGCACCTTCTCTGGAGGGAACATCAAGCGGATGCCTTCTTCAGTCCGGGGATCATAGAGTGAAACCTTGCCCTCGGGCAGCTCTCCCGCAAAATAATATTTCTCTGCTGATTGCTCATGCCGGCTGCCGGTTCGATCCAAGCGGATATCCACTCTCTCCTCCAGTGGCTGCGGCCATTTCAGGACATCGCCGGTTATGCCCAATCGGCCTTGGGCGGAATACGATACAATCATCTCGGTCAGCTCTTCGGGAACCATCATCTCCATCCCCTCCTCAATCTGAAATAGCGGATGGGCCGCCCATAAGAAAGAGAACGGAAATTGGCTCGGATTGCAGACTTCATAATAGATCCGCAGGCAGTCCTCGCGGGGGAAGGAATATCTTTTGCGCAGTTGGTAAGGCATTCGGATCCCCTGTACGCTGCAATGAAGCTGCTCTTGCTCGCAGTGAACCGCCCACGGGATGGACCATACCTCGCCGTGATCCGGGAGCTCAGTTCCCTTCCATGGGAATGCAGGGTACCGGCATGTATTGATCGTCGGAAACATCTCATCCCAGCCGCTGCCGTCCCGATCTCCGAAGGAGCTTGCATATTCGTTCGCTTCCAGCTTTCCGGCTGGCTGCGTCAACCACTCCCGTCCGGTTCTGCAATTGCGGAGCGAGATTACCCTGCTTCCCAGTTCAGGCACCATAACCAGTTCCATAACCCCAGTGCTTCCTGTCCATACCTCATATCCATCCAGCTTCCCTTGGCTCCAGATCAACATGGTCATCCTCCTTCGTTCCTTCCATATAACCTTTGAAAAACACAACACAAATGCTCAAGGACCGTATACCATACGGTCCTTGATTTTGTACATCTTTGCGTATTGTCCCTTCGCACACATGGCCAGTAGCACGGGCACACCTGGAGGGCGTCCGAACACAATTAGATGGAAGCCGAGCACAGCGCCAAGTGTTGCGCCGCTCCTTGATGATGAGGCTCCAGCTTGAGCGCCTGCCCCAAGTGCTTCTCAGCATCCTGCCGTTTATTTAGGCCGAGATAGCCAAGGCCCATCATATAATGGCAGTGAATCTCGTTTCTTCTGTTCAGATCCTCGTCAAACACGAGGAAATCCGGCAGCGATACCGCAAAATAATCGATGCTCTGCGGCTCGAATATATGCTTCTCCCCGTAATCAATCAGCTTGTTGAAGCGACTCCGCGCCTCAAGCTCTCTGCCCAGCTGTCTTAGCGCAGCCCCTTGATAAAAAATCATGTGCGGCGGCTGATCGTTATAATACATCGCACTTGTCGGTTCATCCAGCCCTTCGGATGCTCGCTGGAAGTATATCTTCGCCTCTTCCGGTCGGCCAATACCTTCGTACGCACAGCCTAAATAATAGTCGATGTTATTCTCTTGCGCGCCCGTGAGTTTGCCTTCATTGATGTTGAGCGGATACTGCTTGGCTGCAAGCAAATGCGTCACGGCTTCCTCATATCGATGCTCCATCAACAGACCCTTCGCGAGCTCTACCCGAGCCAGTACGTACTGCGTCGGCACCTTACCCTCACCGCCCTCCCATGGATGGAAGTGACGTTTCAGAATCAATGCCAATGCCTCCTCGTAACGATTCAACGTGTTGTGCAGCGTAATGTACTCCAGATATAAATCGTCGCGCAGCTCTACCAGCTCCATGTGCTCCTCCATCGCCTTCAAGCGATCAGCCGGGGCATGCCCTAACTTCTTATACAGCTGGTCCAGCTCGTAGAAGACTCTGGCATCCGCCGGGTTCAGCGAGAACGCGGTTTGCAAGGAGGCCAGCGCCTGGGCGTGGTCCTGCCTTTTGTTATAGTAAGCCAGCGCCAGATTCCGCTGCGGCGTAGGGAAGCTGTCATCCAGAGCAACTGACGCTTCCCAACTGCTTACGGCTTCCTCGTAGCGCTTCTTGTCATACAGCAGATTCCCTAGGTAATACAACGCCTTGGCATCATCAGGATAAACCTTGAGCGCTTGCTTCAATGTTACATAGTCATATAGGGAATTCGGGAAGCAGTAGAACGGATCGGCCGCAGAGGCCATTCGATAAGAGGCGGATGCCTCTTCCTCTTGGTTCATTTTCATGTGGTAGCTGCCCTGATAATAATGAACCATCGGATATACCGCAGGACTGGTACGGCGTTCGATAAATTTGAGAATGTCCAAGGCATCGCCATACTGCCCCGCATCCGCATAATCCTGGGCAAGGGCGATATAGTGGTGCGGATCGTCACGCATAAGCTGGAAGAGCGACTCCAAAGTACGCTGACTGGTATCCTCTTGCTTCTGTTCTCGATATACATTCACCAGCTCATTTCTCGCACCCGCATCCATCGGATCCAGCTTGATGGTTTCCTGAAGCCACAGTTCCGCTTCGGTCAAGCGTCCCAGCCTTCTTAGGATGATGCTCTTGAGATGGCGCGCTTTGTAATTCCGGTACTGGGCAGCCAGGGATCGTTCGATCAGCTCGAACGCCTCCTCATACTCCTGCTTCTCGCAGGCAATCTGCGCCAATGCCAGATAACCCGCACCCTGCCAGGCTCCCGACCAGACAGACTTGTAGAAATAAGCGTATGCTTCATCAAGACGCCCCTGCCATTTCAGGACTTTGCCCAAATGGTAGAACGGCTCGCTGTCATACGGACGTGCGTTATGGCGAGTCAGGGTCTCGATGGCTTTTTTGAAATAGGCTTCACCCTGCTCCAGGCAGCCCCTGCGCAGCAGCAGCAATCCGTAGGCGTTGTTCAGCCTCACATCCCCCGCATCGCGCCGAAGTCCTTCCGTATAGTAGGCTTCCGGTTCATAAGTGGCGTGCCGGTACTGTTCCAGATGCTGCCCTGCCAAGTAAAGGGCCTCGGTATTCTTCAATTCCTCCGGTGCACTAATCGCTTGGGCCGGTTCCGGAGTTCGCTCCAATCCGCGCGGCTTCGGTCGGTAGGACACCAATTCGCTGCCGTCCGCAGCAATAACCGCAAGCCTCAAATTCTCTTCATTCACATCGTGATCCAGCTCGATCACGCTCTTGAAGGTATCGGCAGGGGACAGCTTGACCTTACGGTCCAAATACGTCTGTCCCCCTCCCGTCAATAGAATGCGAGCCTCTTCCCTAACCGAGGTGGTATAGGCATGTACAACCGCCTGCTTGCCCTGGATTTCCAGGTTAACAGCCGCATCGATGGAAGCATTCTTCACCATGCCGATGTTTTTATACGGCATGAAGTACTGCTTGAAGCTCTTCTCCTCGTAAGGCGCGAGCCAGGTGAAATCCGGCTGGTTGTCGGTGTATACGCCGGTCATAAGCTCGATGTACGGACCGTCTTCGTCGGTCAGATTGCGGTCCCAGGCTTGGCCGAACTCGCCGTGACCCCACGTCCACTGTTTTTTGCCGGGGGAGATATGTTTATTGGCGACATGCAGAATTCCCGTATCCAAGCTATGATCATACCCGCCCACGAAATTGTAATTCGAATGATAGGCCATATAGGAAGTAGGTACCGGGATGTTGCGGTACTTGGAAATGTCCACGCCTGCGGAATAGTCCTGCTTATAGTAGGTGCCCGTCGCAATCGGGAACTTCGACACATCCCGTTTCCCATGGTCGAACACCGCATGAACATCCGGCGGGAATACGGACTGGGTGTGATCGTTGACGGCCACGGCCGGATTCGCCCACCAGAGAAAGGTCTGCGGCTCCGAGGTGCGATTGTACATCTGCGCATGAATTTCCAGATAAGCCTTCCCCGGATAGAGCGTGAACCCGGTGGACACCTTCGTTCCGTACATTCGATCGATCTCGCCGACCCATACCGTTTGGCTGCCGTCTGGATTCCCTTCCAGCCTCCAATTCACTTCCCCATAGGTGTTCGGACGGTGATGCTGAGGCCAGTTGAATTCGATCCCCCCGGAAATCCAGGGGCCGGCAAGTCCAACTAAAGCCGGTTTGATCACTTGATTGTAGTACACAAAATCATAGTTGTTGGTTTTGTCGATAGCCCGGTAAATCCGCCCGCCAATCTCGGGCATGATTTGAATCTGGACATAATCATTTTCCAGGAAAATGATTCGGTAAGGCTTGGACACCTTCTCATTGTGAATTTTATCAATGACAGGTAGCGGATATACTCTCCCCGAGCTCCCCTGATATACCCGTTTCTCCAGAAACATGGGGTTGCGGTCCGGCTTGCCCACCTCATACGTGGGGATTTCCACCGTCTGCTCCCATACCCTTACTTGCGATGGCTGTGTCATGATCATCATCCCTTTCGATTTCGTAAACTCGGCTGCTTCTGTTTCTATCTTAGTAGTCCGAGTTCACAGGAGCCATTGACGATCTCATGTTCATGATGGATTATATTCTGATTTTTCATATTCCACACGGTTGACAAACACCAGCCCCCGAATCATAGTATAACTATGGATAATTTACGAAAATCAGACGGATTTCAATCCCAGAAAATTATCGTCCTGCCGGATCATATTATGCAAGAAGCTGCCCGGCATCCGCTTGTTCAGCCTCTGCATGTGACGGACATTGGATATTTCCCGCGTGCGCTTCATCACTATCGGGAGCGTCCGGAAGGCAGCGCGGCTTACATCGTTATGTATTGCGTGGATGGAGAAGGCTGGTGCCGGATGAACGGCCATAAAGCGTTCCGGCTTCTCAAGGGCCAGGTGGTTGTCATTCCGCCGGGTACTCCGCATGCGTATGCTTCGTCGGAGCAGCAGCCCTGGAGTATTTACTGGTGGCATATGAAAGGGCAATCTGCGGGCGATTATTACGAAGGCTTCAGCGACGCCGCGGAACCGGCGGTCATTCCGGTCGATCAATCGCGGCGAATGGTGGAGCTGTTCCAGGAGAGTTATGATCTGCTGCAAAAGGGATATACGCTGAACCATATTATCCATGTCTCGCAATTGGCGGGCCACCTGGCGGCTATCATCCGGCTTGCCCGGCTTCAGCCCCAGCATGGGCTTCAACCGCCGCACAAGCACGATCTGGACGAGACGTTGCGCTTCATGACAGAGCATCTGGAGCGCAATGTGAGCCTGAAGGAGCTTGCGGCTTATGCCAATCTGTCCGTCCCTCACTTCACCTTCCGATTCAAGGAAGCGACGGGTTATTCCCCGATCGATTACTACCTGCGCCTCAAGATCCAGCTCGCTTGCCAGCATCTGGACCTGACCGGCCAGAGCATCAAGGAGATCAGCCACCGGCTCGGGTTCCAGGACCCGTACTACTTCTCGCGGCTGTTCAAAAAAATCATGGGAAAGTCCCCTTCCGATTATCGGGATACCCGGAAGGGGTAGTCTCGTCGCCGCCCGATTCGATCTTTACCACGTCTACTAGCCCTTACTATTTTCAGGAGGAAAAAGCGATGAACAAATCTCTGCTTGTCTTCATGATATTGGCTATCCTTATCTGTGGTTGCAGTAATAACAGTGATAGCGCGGACCAACCTGAGCCTAAGTATATCGGGTATGTCGTTCAACAAGAAGGGAACAGGATCTTGGTAACCCATTACGATGAACAATCCGAATTAAATGACGCGATTTGGATAAGAACCAAGAAAAATATAGCGTTAGGTCAAAAAGTTTCCATTGAACTCGATGGCGGCATCGAAACCTCCTATCCTGCCCAAGCTTCAGCTAAGAACATAGATATCATCAAAACCGAACAGCCTGAAACATCCCGACTCACTCAGCAAGAAGTCATTATCAGGACATTGGACCACTTTAACACGATCGGATTGCCGTTTGTTAAATCGATACATTATTCCGAGGCGAAGAATGTTTGGACCGTTGTCATGCTTGACGGCCAATCCGATGTAGTGGAGGATATGGAATTTACAATAGAGGGCTAGCAACGATAATATTGACGTAAGCGTAGAAGTCAACGGCAAAAAAACGCCGTATCGTCTATAAGACAACACGACGTTTCCGTTCCGGTAGACAGCATCTATTCTTGAATCTGTATCCGATAAACCAAGCTGTCAAAATCCCCGCGCAAGGGCAGCTCAATTCCGATGTTCATCAGAGCCCTGCCGCTCCACTCGCCCTCCACTCCCTCAATAGCATACGGCTGATCGGCTTGCAGCCCTGTAAGCCGCAATCTTGGCAGCGGTTCGCCCAGCTTCTGGCTGTGCAGGAACGCAAACAGCACATTGTCGCTTCCGTCTTCGCTGCCATATTGTACGGCCGTTACGCCTTTATGCTGTAGCGAGGACAACCGATACTGGCTGCCGAATTGGACCAAATGACGAATCGATTTATACTGCGAGACATACGCGGCCGACTGCTCCATCAGCTCATCGCTCCATTCATTGAGGTTTGCGCCGATACCGAGTGTCCCCATCATGGCGCTGTGAAAGCGGTACTTAAGAGATACTTCTCTCTTGTTCATGCCGGTCGGCGACTCGGTTACCCAGCAGGTCATCATCCGCGGCGCATACGAATACGAGAAGCCTTCTTGAATGCTGAGACGGTCAAAAGCATCGGTGTTATCGCTCGGCCAAGCCTGGTCCGCATAACGGAAGATGCCAAGATCAATGCGCGCTCCGCCTCCGGCACAGGTCTCAAACGCCACATGCGGGAATTTGCGCCGCAGCTCCGCCCAGATCTCGTACAGACTCTGTACGTGGCGAATCCAAATCTCCTTCTGGCGGTGCAGCGGATGATCCTTCATTCCGGGCTCCGTCACCGTCCGGTTCATATCCCATTTAATGAACTTGATGTCATGCTTCTCCAGCAGGTCGGTCATAAACTGCAGAATGTACGCCTTAACCTCCGGCTTGGACATGTTCAGCAGCAGCTGATTGCGAAGCTCGGACCGCTCCCGTGTCGCGAAATGATACACCCAATCCGGGTGCTCACGGTACAGATCGCTGTCCGGATTGACGGCCTCGGGCTCCACCCAGATCCCGAATTCCATTCCGAGCTCATGTACCTTGTCGATCAGCTCGCTCAGGCCGTTCGGGAATTTCTCCCGGTTCACGTACCAATCGCCCAGCCCCGCTCGGTCGTGATTCCTCTGCCCGAACCAGCCGTCATCCACAACAAACAGTTCAACGCCCATGTGTGCCGCTCGCTCGGCGAGGGCCATCTGATCGGTGGCGTTCACATCGAAATACGTCGCTTCCCAGGAGTTATACAGCACAGGCCTGGTTTCACCACTCGGCAGCACGTCCGAATACTGGTACCGGTGCAGCTGTCGGCTCATCCCGCCGAAGCCGCCGCTGCTGTACCCCCCAACGAAGCAAGGGGTATCAAAGGTTTCACCTGCTCCGAGTACCCACTCGCTGTCAAAATCATGAATGCCTCCGGTCACACGAACATGATCGAACACCGTCCGCTCCGCCGTGATTCTCCAGTTCCCGCTCCAGGCCAGCGCGCCGAACCAGACCTGCCCCTCCGATTCCGTTGCCTGTCCGTTATCCATCGCAAACCACGGGTTCGCATGGCTGTCCGTAAAACCTCTTCGGGATTCCAGCACCTTCTTCCCTTCACTGAGGAAGGTGTTCCGAAGCTGGAACTCGCCGGACCATTTTCCCGTCACATGCGTGAGTCGGTAATCCGCCAGATACGGCATAACCCAAGCGGCAGACTGCACATTTTCCAGAACGATATCCGTCTCGCCGCGGTTCACGATCCGGGCTGTCCGTTCGATGAGGTCATGTTCAGGGATTACCCGGTATTCCAGCTGGACCTCAAACGGATACACGTCGTCTCTCGTCGTGATGACCAGGGCTTGCCTGCCATCCCGCTCCACCGTTTCATGCCCGGCATAACGAACCGACAGGTCGCGCACGCCGTTAGACATGCGGACCTTCAGGCTGGGCTCGCTGTATTTGACTCCGCCCCAGAAGCTGTATTCCTCTACCTCCGAATGCACTTCCGCGTCGAACGAGCTATGTGATCTCGGCTGAAGCAGCCGTGCCGCATCTTCCACCCCGACAGGCTGTCCCCAATACAGATGCTGCAAGCTGCCTTGGTCGTTAATCCCGAATAGATAAGTGCTGTGATGGGTCTGAATGGCAAAGACCCGATGCAACTCTTGATATTGAATGGTCACTGAATATCATCCTTCCGCCGCGCATTGATGTTGGATCATAGAGCAAAGGGGAGCCAAAAGACGAAGCATCTTCTGACTCCCCTCAGCACGATTATTTATCCCATAATTGTTGACGTTGGTTATAGTTGTCCGTATAGATCTTTTCCAGCTTGGCAAGTCCAGCTGCCTCAACCTCTGCCATCATCTGGTTATAAGACTCCACCACTTGATCCTCGGAAGGCGACAGGGCCATCTTCAGAAAATATTTATTGATCGTATCATTCACCTTCGTCTCCATGATGGCCTCCGGCGTTCCGCCTGCAGGTCCCAAATTGTCATAAGGTGCCGTATCAAAGGATGTGTCCGCCAGATTCTTAATCGCCAGATCCGTGACCGGATCGGTTTGGTAACGGCCCATCAGGTCATACGGGGTGCCGTCCTCGCCGGGACCGTTCTTGATCATCCAGGTCCACTTGCGGATACCGGTCGTACGAGAGGCCTCGTCCCAGTTCTTCTTGAAAGCATCCAGCACTTCCTGTCTTGGCACATGCTTGCCGTCCTTCATATCCCAATGCTCGCCCTCAACCCCCCACATCAGCAGGTACTGGCCTTCCTCGCTGGCGAGGAAATCCAGCAGCTTCATCGTTCTGACCGGATCCTTGTTGGAGCGGCTGATCGTGACCCCGTCCCAACCCAGAGAGCTCTTCGGTCCGTAGGTTGCCTCATCCGGCTTCATGCCCGGGGCCAGCACTTTATATTGATAGAATTGGCGCTCGTCCTCGGTGGCCTTATCGGCGGCTTCAGTTTTGAGCAGCGCATTCGCATTGCCCACATTCCACAGCGCTTCCGCTGTAGCAAACACATTGCCGTTGCCCAGCTTCTGCTCGTATTGCTTGGTCTTCATCGTGGCCCATTCCTTATCGAGCAGCCCCTTGCGATACAGGGAATTCAGGAATTTAACCATTGCAAGGTAGCGGGGATCGCGAATGTCCTTCTTCAGCTCACCGTTCGTTTCGTAATACGGCATCATGCCGTACATCCCTTTGAAGCTGCCGCTGACGCTCCCGATATTCTCGCCATTAAGTGACATCGGAATGCTCTCTTTGCCGTCGATGGTCGGATATTTTTCTTTGAATTTCACCAGCAATGCCTCGAATTCTTCCGCCGTGAACGGCTCCCCATTGTCCATCTTATCGCCGATGCCGAGCTCCTTCATGATGTCCTTGCGCATCATGAATCCGAACACCGGGTACTGCTCCAGGCCGTACCAATTGGAGAAATAATAATTGTTGCCGTCCTCGCTTCTCGTTTTGGTCAACGTATCGCCGTACATTTTCTGAATATTAGGTCCATGTTCTTCGATCAGATCATTCAGCGGAATGACCGCACCGGAGGTAATATATTTGTTCATGATATCGCTTCCACGACTCATCAAAATAACATCGGGAAGATCGCCGCTGGCCAGCATCAGATTCAGCTTCTCTACCGGATTGCCCGTAGGCTGCTGGATTTCAACGGTGACCCCCGTCTTTTCCGTAATCACTTGCGCGACCGGATTGGTGAAGGCATCCCCCGTATTTTGGTCAAACCAGGTTAACGTAATGGGTGCGCTGCTGTCCCCTTCCGTACCGCTGTCTCCGCCCGATGCCGCCTTCTGGTTGCCGCCGCAAGCCGAAAGCGTTGTCATAACAAGGGCTGCTGCCAGAATCAATTTTAGTTTCTTCATACCCTGAACCCCTTTCTAAGGTCGTCATATTCATGTGATCGAATATATCTATCATTGTAAAAACAGGGAGTTCATTGTTCTATAACGCAATCTTACAATTCATAATGCAAAACGTCTGTCATTCCAACAAGGGCTGCTGCCTGTCCAGTTGATATTCGGGATGCCTATCGGAGATTACAGGTATCCGAATGGTAACCGCCGTTCCGATGCCAAGTCGGCTGAAGATGCTGACGCCATATTCCTCCCCGTAGGTGAGCTTGATCCGGTCATCCACATTTTTCACGCCATACCCGGACAGATTGCCGGATTTATTCAGGGCTTGATCCAGCTGCTCCGGCGTCATCCCGATGCCATCATCAATAACCTGAAGTACAATGCCGTCACCCTCACGCCTCACCTTCACAATGATGTTGATCCCCGACTCATCCCATATGGCATGATTGATGCAGTTCTCAATGAACGGCTGCAGAATGAGCTTGATGGTCGTGGTCCCGAACAGCTGCTCATCGAGGTCATAATGCATATGCAGCTTGTCCCGGAACCGTATTTTCTGAATCGCCACATAGTTCTTCACCAGATTGATTTCCTGTTCCAGCAGAATGATGCGCTTCCCCTTATTCAGCGATACCCTGTAATACTTGGCCAAGTAATTAACCATCTGATACACCTGCATCGCCCCTTCCTTCAACGCCAGGGAAGATATCGAGGACAGGGTGTTGTACAGAAAATGGGGATTGATCTGCGCCTGCAGGGTGTTCAGTTCCGACTCTTTCCTTGCTATCTCCTTCACGTACCCGTCATGGATCAAGGTCTGAATGGTAGAGGCCATCTTATTGAATGCAAAGGACACCTGGCCGATCTCGTCATGCCCCATCGGTTTGATCGACAGCCGGAAATCCCCGCGCTCCACCTTCCGAATCTGCTGCAGCAGCACCTCGATGCGCTTTGTCATGAACTTGGTCGTAAAATAGAGCAGCAGGACCGCGATGCCAATCGCTACGGCAGAATACCAGATGATATTCCTGGTCGCCTTGTTTGTATTGGCGAGCAGCTCGTCATATGGCACGGTAATGACCGTGGCCCAGCCGTTACTCAGCTTTTTATATGTAAAAAAGCGTTCCTGCCCGTGTATTCGAATATCGAAATAACCGTCGTCCTCCGTCAGTTTCTCCTGAATGGGAAATACGTCAAACAGCTGGTTCGACTTCAGCTCCTGATCTCCCGTGCTGATCACGCTGCCATTTTGGTCAATGATATAGACGCTCTTGTTATAGTTCTCCATCTTGATCAGGGAGTAAAATTCATTATCGTTAATGTCGATGGTCAGAATGCCGTACGGATGCTGCAGGCTGAAATAACTCAATGAACGCGCAATGGTGATTGACGCATCTTCGGCCCGGAAGTCCTCGGAATGGAAATACACCGTGTTTCCCGCGGCCTCCAGCACCTGTTCCTCTAACGATGGGGCTAGCTCCTCCGTATATTTGACATATTGACCGTCGGAATAGAGGGTATGGTTGCCCGTATAAATCGTAATGCCCAGAATGTTGGCATTCAGCGTCATCAGGGACGGCAGCGTGCGGTTGATATATTGGAATGCATCCAGATAATAATAAGCCTGCTCATAATCGGTAGACAGGTAATTACGGAGCTGGGCATCCATGTAGAGAATGTTCGACAGTTGATTGTAATACTCCAGCCGCTTCTCCACATTCGTGTTAATCTGTGCCAGCGATCCGTTGAGCGCGGTATAGGTATGCTCCGTAATGGTGCTGCGGGTCGAGGAATACGAGTAATAGATCAAGAGCGAGAACGGCAGGATGATCACGATCAGGAAGATAAAAAAGAACTTGTGCCGAAGCCGCCAATTGGAATACGCGCGCTTCTGGCCGAGTGGGAAGGACCTCGCGATACGGCCCAGCCTTCCGAGTGGGCTATATGCTTTTTCGGTATTCATTAGGCGTGACTCCTTGGCTCTTGAGGAATAAGGAAATGAAGTAGGACGTGCTCTCGTAACCGACCCTTTGAGCGACATCCTGGACTTTCAGGGAATCGTCAGCCAGCAGCTCCTTGGCTTTGCTCAAGCGAATTCTCGTTAAATAATCATGGATCGTCATCCCGGTTTTCTCTTTGAAGATGGAACGCAAGTAGTTGGGAGACAGATATACCTGATCGGACAAGCTGTTGATGGTAATGGCCTGATGAAAGGTCTGATCGATGGTCGTTCTCACCTGATGCACCAGTCTCGCATTTTTGTCCATGAACCGGTGTTCCAGCGTATCGATTGCATGCCGGGCAAATTCCAAGACAATCGCTTCGATCTCCATAATCGTCCGACATTGATAGATGGATTGGTAGAGCTCTGCCCGCTTGTGGCTCTCTATCATCGGTTCATGAATCTGCTCCAGCAGACGCTCCACCACGCCAATCGCAAAGTCGCATACCTCCGATTTCGTAATCCGAAGTTTAACCAGCCGACTGAAGAACTCCCGCAGCTTCTGCGCGGCCTGTTCCAATGCCAGCTGATGAATATCCTCAAAATAAGCGGCCTCTTGAAAGGGAGGAATTTGGCGGCTCCCCAGCTGTCGCTGCACATCCTTGGCATAGATGACTCTCCCGTTCCCCACGTAGAACATCTCCTCCAGCATGAAACGCGTCTCCCGGTATAAATCCTGGACGCGGGACAGCTCCTCCGGTTCTTCATTGACAGCCGCCGTCATCGTAAAGCCGAGCGTACCCTGCATCTCCTTCAGCACATCTTCCCAAGTAAACCGGCTCAGATGGTAAGCAGCATCCATCAGGATGCCAAGCTCCCCTTCCCGGCAGACAACAAAGTCAGCCTGCAGCTTTTTATCCGCGAGCCATTCCTCCATATAAGTCTGAAGGCGTGCCAGGCCATCCTCCATGGACAGTCCCGATGGTGTGACGCTTTGACTATCGATACTCAGCAGAGCAAGGGTATACGTCTTCGGCTCCGAATCACGGGACAGCTTATGGTAGCTGCCAGCCAGGTTCAATAAGCGTTCCTCGTTCTTCTCAAAAATCATTTCTCTAACAATATTGGATTTGGTCACGCGAATCGAACGGTTCTTCATCCGTACTTCCTCGCAGCGCCGTTTCACTTTATCGATAACGCTTACAATTTCACTTAAGTCCAGCGGCTTCAATAAATAGCCGACCGCTCCCACATTCAAAGCTGACTTCACATAATTGAATTCATCATGTCCGGTCAGGAATACGAACTGAATCCAGTCGAACTGCTCACTCACCTGCTTAGCCAAATCAAGTCCGTTCATCACAGGCATCTGGACGTCCGTCAGCACGATATCAGGCTGGATCACTTCAATCTTCTCAGCAGCATCCCTGCCATTCAGGGCTGTTCCGGCGACATATATCCCCATCTCTTCCCAACGAATATAATCTCGGATCATCTCAAGCTCTAGTTCTTCGTCATCCACGAGAAAAATGCTATACATGTTCATACCCCCTGTGTCAGCTTATCCCTTAATATTATAGCGATTTCGCCATTTTAACTATGGGAACAAACAATGTAAGTTATTTTCAAGCATCATTCGTTACATTGTCATATCGACACTCTTTTTTTGGGAGTCTTATAATTTTAGATAACTTGAGATGCGAGGTGCCCCATATGAAACCTGCTACAACACTACAGACGCGGAGTGACATCAACATAAGTCCTCCCGGAAAAAGACGATGGGCCATTCTGAAGCAGCAGAAATATCTATTCCTGATGATGCTGCCAGGTCTGATCTGGGCCATTGTATTTGCCTACACGCCCATGGTTGGTTTATACATGTCGTTTGTCAATTACCAGCCTACCCTGGGCGGCTTCTGGTCGACCCTGTTCACAAGCGAGTTCGTCGGCTTCGAATGGTTCCGCTACTTCTTCAACAACGGCGACTTCTGGATCGTTATGCGCAATACGCTGGCTTCCACGCTGATCACGCTTCTGTTCTCCTTCCCGATGCCGATCCTGATCGCCATCGCGATTAACGAAATCAAGAACGTGAAATTCAAAAAGACGGTGCAAACCGCCTCTTATCTTCCGTATTTCATTTCCTGGGTAATTGCGGCAAATATCATCGTCACCCTGCTGTCTTCAGACGGTGCAATAAACGGCATATTGAAGTTCTTCCATATCACCAATGAAAGCGTTTTATTCTTGCAGAATGGAAAATACTTTTGGTGGATCGTCGCGCTCGGCAATACGTGGAAGGATATGGGCTACAGCTCGATTATGTATCTGGCAGCGATATCGTCCATTAACCCGGAGTTGTACGAGGCTGCCAAGGTGGATGGCGCGAACCGATTCAAGCAGATCCGGTTCATCACCCTGCCTCATCTGAAACCGACCATTGTCATTCTGTTGATCTTGGCACTCGGCGGCATTCTGAATGCGGGCTTCGACCAGCATTTCCTGCTGGGCAACGACTTGACGCGGGATTACTCCGACGTCCTGTCCACCTATTCGTTCCGTTACGGTATCCAGAACGGCATGTTCTCCTATGCAGCAGCCGTCGGCATGTTCAGCTCCGTTGTGGCCTTCATCATTGTGGTCATCGTCAACTATACGGCGAAGAAGCTCAACGGCCAGTCCCTATTCTAAACACATAAGGAGGTCCACCCATGATCAGCAAAAAAACCATGCCCGAACGTATCTTTGATGCCTCTTTATATGTATTCCTGGCCGGCATCTTTCTCGTGACCTTCTATCCCTTCTGGAATATCCTGGTCATCTCCCTGAACGATGCAACGGATACGATGCGGGGTAATCTGTACTTCTGGCCAAGAGTGCCTACCATCGAGAGTTACGTGACCATCTTCCGGAATCCGGAGATATGGAACGCCATTCAGGTGACCGTACTCCGGACGGTTGTCGGAACGGCGGCCTCCATCTTCTTCATCACGCTGCTCGCCTATCCGCTCAGCAAGCGCAGCCTGCTCGGCTGGAAATACTTCTCCTTCTTCTTTGTGTTCACGATGTATTTTGGCGGCGGCCTCATTCCAACCTATATGATTATCAAATCCCTGGGACTGATCGACTCCTTCTGGGTCTACATCTTCCCCGGCCTGATCGGCGTCTTCCTGATGATTCTCGTGCGTACCTTCATGGAGCAGATCCCCGGCGAGATCGAGGAATCCTCCAAAATCGACGGCGCCAACGACCTGCAGACGTTCTTCCGCATCATCATGCCGCTGTGCGTGCCGGTGCTCGCCACAATTGGCCTGTTCCTGGCCATCGGCCACTGGAACTCCTGGTATGACTCCTATGTCTATACCTACAAGCCAGAGCTCAAGACCCTGCAAGCCGTCCTGGTCAAGATCCTCAACCAGTTCCAAACCGCCGGCATGATATCCGACGCGCAGCAGCTTGCGCAGGGCTCCAAGCGCATCCCGGTATCCAGCGAAAGCATCCGGATGGCGGTGACCATGGTCGCCACGCTGCCGATCATTATGGTGTATCCTTTTGTGCAAAGGTATTTTGTGAAGGGGATTATGATGGGGGCTATTAAGAGTTAGGGGTTTGTTGGGAAAGAAAGTGAAGCCCTTACCCGGGAGGGGTAAGGGCTCTCTTACGAATTATAATATAATAACAATCATTTCCTCATTCCACTGATTCGGGGTTGTGCCTATAATTTATTTCTTTTATCTTCACAACTGAAACATCTATACATTCCAATAGATCTTCATTAAAGATAGCAAGATTTTTTCCGTTTTCATACATTGTACTCTTGTACTCAATTCCTTGATAACCTTTACTTTTAATAAAATCACTTATGTATTGAGTGGGCAAATAATCAAGCGGGCTATCCTGTCGTCTCAAAGGTCTAGCTATTTCATTTCCTATTTTTTCTAGATGTTTTCTATTTACTGCATGTTGAATAAAATCAATGTCATCTGTTGTACGAAAAGGACATATTTGATGCAATTTCATAAGATTAACTACTGAAATATCTTCTTTTAGCCTAAAATTACCTATTGTGACATAGTCATGAGTACCAGCTCTTATCTCATGTATAGTTGTTTCTCTCTCTGATGATAAATAAAGACAACTAATTCCAGAAGCATTTACACGTCCATCTGTTGCTATACCCACAGGAGGGGCACCCATTTTATTTCTTTCTAGTCCTCCTACATCAGATATCCTTGCTCTAAAGAAAATAGTTCCTTTTTCATAAGATTTTTGAGCGTATTTTAAAAACGTATTAAGAATTTCTAAATTAAAAAAATCAGTATGAAACCTGTTATCACCCTTAATTCCTTTTACAAAATCTTCCCACGCGTAACCTTTAAGAATGGAGTTGTTTTTAATGTAGCTTTCATCTTCGGTTGAAAGAATACCAACTGGTTCATCAAAAACACTCGGATTTTCTTCATATCTCTGTTTGCAGATATTTTTCATTAATCTTTCTATCTTTTCTTTTTCGATGTTAAATATATTCCATTTTTCAAAAAGCTCATTACGTAAAAAATCTCTCTTTTCTTTAGGAAAATGATCAGGAAGATTAGCTGATGGAATATAAATATCAAGTAAACCATCAAACAATTGAATTAGATCAGTATTAGGTTCGCCAGTATCATATATATAGACATGACTCTTACCGCAAACGTCACAATCCCCTATTACCTGAAGTCCTTCTATGATTGCCTTGATTTCAGGATCCTTGAAACACATCGAGCAACATATCATAACTATTGTACCTCTTCTAAAAAATTGCTCATAAGCTCAAAATGGTGCATAAGCGATAACTTCTTTACTGTTCCAAGACCAGGGTAAGTTCCTTTTTTGAAATGGCTAATTAATTGCATAATTCCATATGTATTTAAGTTTTGTGCTTTGTTCCACTCAACGAGCTTGAGTAAAGCTTCACCAAATTTACCAGCGGGATCCTTTGTATCTTTATTTGAATCAGAAACAAAGTGCCTAATTCTTAGATTTTTCTTAGTATCAAAATATACAATATGTATGGCAACCGCATATGGAGCGAATCCAGTCTCATTATAATCCGAGCCAATAATCGAATAGTCCGAAAATCCCTTATATCCATCTTCTTCGTAGTATAAATGATCGTCCGAGAAAAATTCATCTTCGTCCTCAGTGTAATCCGTATTCCTTGTTTTTTTTGCAAACTTATCATTAAATAATATTCTATTATGTCTAACTGTTCTTCTGTAAACACTCTCATCAGGTATTAAATTGTATCGTGCTGCTGTATCGTGAAATGTGTCGGCATATTGACTTAAATAATCTCTATTATTATGAATCAAAATAATATCGTTTTTATTGATGCCTTGTTCGATTAACTTCATTAAATCAAAAACAGAATTTTCGTTTGTAATGTGCGAACTAAGAACAGTCTGAACTCTCAATAATTCAATTAACTTTTCTGCTGACTTATCATTATTGACATTCCCTATCTCATTAATAAAGTTCCCTACCTGTGGATTACGTACTACACCTATGAATTTTTTTTCAATGCTAAACTGTTCAATTGTTTTTATTAGTGTAGAAGAGAACTTAACAGGCTCGATAATTGGAAATATTTTAGTACCAATCAATCCGTATTCTACTAATTCTCTTAATGCAATTAATTCGAACTGTTTAGCTCGTAGATATGGAAAATACATTTTCCTTACCCCCTTATTTTTCTCTCTAAGAAAATATTTAATTTGTCATAGTCATTATCCTTGAAATTTGAAAAATAGACTAGAAATTTTAATTGAGATGGTACTTTTTTATATTCATCAATTTTCTTAAGCTTTCTAGATTTCAGCTCAGAAAGTGTATATTTATAAGCTTTCATAATATCAATATTTTCAAACATTTTGAGACATTCCTTATAATAATTAAATTGATTTGTTTTAGGTAACACTCCAAAATGTTTTAATATTATTTGTTCAAATTCATGCTTCCTTAAAACTCCGAAAAGCGAATGATGATTGAGTTTGGAATTATTCTCGACTGGCTCTTTTCTAACACTTAAGGTGTTTCTAGATGTTAGAATATAAATTCCAACATCTGTCTTTTTTAAAAGAGAATTTATTTTGTCATAATTGGATTCACAAGTTACTACACAAACGTTATTAAACGCTGTGTAGTAATCATTTATTTGATTTTCTAATCTATCAAATGAGTCCAATTCTGTTTTGATTTCATACACCACTGCCTTACCGTTAACTAAAATAAAATCTGCTTTTGATTTTCTAATTGGAATTTCTGTTAATGCTACTGTACTTTTAATACTATGTCTTCCTAGAAGTAACTTATTTAATAAAGTATTTTTATAAAAATATTCATTACGGTACTCCAGTGTTAAAAACTTATATATTTGATCAATAACAAACTTATTTTCGAGATCAACTGTATTGCTTGTATACCTTTCAACACAGTTGATGTAAACTTCATTTGGCTTTCCGTTGATTAAATCTTTAAAAGTATTTTGAGTAAATACTCGGCTAAGAATAGTATTATTACTCATTTTTTTCACCTGACTTCTTAAGAAATTCAATTCAAATCTTTTTGTCTAAAGCATACAGTATATCCATTCTGATTGCTACTTAAAATCATTTTTTAATACTCCCCTGACACTATTGAAATCGTAAATTAGTGCACATAAATTAGTTTTAGCCATTTTCGCTCTTCATTATTACTTTTTCTTTCTAAAGTGATTAAGTACAAATGATCTCCTAATTTAGAGATATCAAAGCCAAAACAGTGTTTCATTCTAAACAACCCTCTAATTAGAACCAGAGGATTGTTTATATTATCCATATTGAATTCAGCCCATAATAAGACGTTTATCCCTTAAAGTAATTTATTTCATAAAGCTTTATTATGCCGACCATAAAAATCGTTCCATTAATCTTTCCATGAGCAGTCCCACCTCTCCCTCCCCCCATAAAACACCTTCACACTCCAGTCCTCATTCCCCTTCACCCTCGCCTCAACCAACTTCCCATCTTCCCAGCTCATATCCACCTCAATATTCCCTTTCGCCTTCAGCCCCTTCACGCTGCCCGTAGGCCATATGGCCGGCAGTGCAGGCAGGAGATGAATCTCGCCTTCGTGGCTTTGCAGCAGCATTTCTGCAATGGCGGCGGTGCCGCCGAAGTTGCCGTCGATGACAAAGATGTTGGCTTCGGCACCGGCTACGCCGGGTTTGGAGTAGGTGAGCAGGTTGTCGAAGGAGAGCTCTCCGATCAGGTGAGCAATATGCTGGACGGCCTGGTTACCGTCATGCAGTCGGGCGTAGAAGAGACCGAATAGGGCGGCGGTAAACTCGATATCCTCCAGGTCGGCCCGGCTGTTGCGCTTCTCCAAGGTCACTCGGGCGGCCGCAGCTAGTTCCGGGGTATGGTGCGGCGTGATCTGGCTGCCTGGATACAAGGCAAATAGATGCGCCAGATGGCGGTGCTCCGGCTGCGCCTCCTCGTAATCCTCCAGCCATTCCTGCAGCTGCCCCTGCTTGCCGATCATCAGCGGCGGAAGCTGAGTCAGCGCAGCCTGCCACTTCTGCTGAAGCTCCTCGTCCCTGCCCAGTGTCTGCGCGGCTTTCAGGCAGAACTCCAGCAAATCCCGGACCAGGACCTGATCCATGGTCGGACCCATGGACAGCTGCTGATGCCCTTCCTCCCGATTGTCCGTATAGAAACTGTTCTCCGGCGAATTCGACGGTCCGGTCACCAGCCAGCCATACTTCGGATGTAAGGTCATGTAATCCATGAAAAAGGCCGCTGCCTCCTTCAGAACGGGATAAGCCAGCTCCTCCAAGAACATCTCGTCGCGGCTGTAAGCATAATGCTCCATCATATGCGTGGCGATCCACAGCCCGCCCGTCACGTTCAGGCCCCAGGACGTCTCCCACCCCGGTGACGCGAATCCCCACGCGTTGGAGAATACATGCGCCACCCAGCCGTCGGCATCGTAATAATGTCGGGCTGCCGAGCGACCAGCCTCGGATAATTCCTGGATATACTGCATGAGCGGCCGATGGCTCTCGCTTAAGTTCACCGCCTCCGTCGGAAAATAGTTCATCTGGGTGTTCATGTCCAGGTGATAATCGCAGCTCCAGGCCATCTTGTTGGCCTCACCGTCATTCCATATCCCCTGCAGATGCATCGGCAGGACAGAATCTTCGCGGGAACCGCTGATCGTCAAATACCGCCCATATTGAAAAAACAGTGCAAACAACGCCGGGTCATCCAACTGCCCCCCCTTGAACCTGGCGATCCGCTCATCCGTTGGCAGACCCGAGTGCACCGAGCTTCCCAGATCCATACTTACGCGTGCATACAGCGGCTGATAATCCGCAAGATGATCTGTCCGCAGCGCCTCGTATCCCTTCCGCATGGCCTGCTCCAGCTGCAACGCGCTTTTCGCTCGCCAGCTCTCACCTTCCTGACGGTAATCCGTATTCACCGCAAAATAAATCGACACCTCAGCCGCGCCCGCGACCGTAAGGGTACCAGCAGAGCCGCTCAACTGCCCACCTTCTGCCACTACGCGCAGCAAGCCTTGGCAGGACACGCCGCACTCGCCGTTGCTGTGAATGTTTTCCCATGCCTTCCCCTGGAATTCGATTGTGTCCTTCCCTGTAACCGTGGTTTGAAAAGGACCGTTGTCCCCCTGAATCGAGATGCTGCATGTCACGCCTAACGAACCATGGCTCCGTATCCGGGATACCATCACCTGATCCGCATGGGTAGCAAATACCTCCCGCGCCATCTCCATCCCTTCCACCTCGCAAGCCGAACGCACAACCGCCTCATCCAGATCCAGCTCCCGGTGGAACAGCGGTTCCGCCTCTCCACTAGAATCCAAGGCTGGCTCTGGCTTCGTGTTCTGCTCAAAATCCAGAATAACCTGGCATAGTCCCAGATTCGTGCCAAAATTCAGCTTCTCCGGCTGCAGATACTCCTTGGCCAGTCGATCACCTCCGCGATAATCACCCTGGAAAAAATGCTGCCGCATCCGCTCCAAATCCGCTTGGCTATTGCTGCGGCCCTGGACCGGCTCGGGCTGCCCGGACCAGTAGGTGGTTTCGGTAATATTCCAGACTTCCCGATGCGGGGCGGACAGAACCACATTCCCCATTCGGCCGTTGCCGATCGGCAGTCCTTGCGTCCAGCTCTGAGCCGGTTTCGTGTACCATAGTTTCATATCTGTCATGTTGTTTTCTCCTCTTCATTTGATTTTCCAGTATGGAGACAAGCACTATCCTTACAGCAAAAGCAAGAAATCGCGATCCCCGGATGGAGCCGAGAACCGCGATGAACTTGTAGATGTACATAATGAATCGATGACGACTTGTTATGGATTAGGGACAATTTTCAAAAGCTTGGATTCAGCCGCTTGCAGCACCACATCCAGCGAAGTGCCAGACACCGTCCGGGATTCACCGCTCCACAGGTCCGTCACCGTATAGGACGCCGACCCTCCGGACGTAATACCTGCCCGGACGAGATCCACGGTGCGCTGTGCCGAGACTTGAGTATAGTTAAACACGGCTACATAGTGGGTTCCCTGATCGTCCAGCACGAATACGTTCGCGGCCTGCGTGCCCGTGTTGCCTTCTACCGGCCGGAACGCCTTGCCCTTCATCGCAAGCTTATTCACTTCCGGATTCGTCAGCAGCGTCTCCATGTACTGCCGGGCCGTTGCATCGGTTACATCATCCGAATTCAGGAAGACCGTGCCGGAGATGGCAGCCGCATTCACGCGCGAACGCGCTCCTTCTATCGATCCGCCCTTGGTCAAGTGCATGTAGTCCGGATCGGTATAATGATAGATCGTTCCGTTCTGCCACCAGCCGTACGTCAGATTGTTCAATTGGTATTCCGTGCTGCCGATGCTGCCGTCGATATCGCAGGAGATGCGGCGGCTGTGCGAATATTGGCTAGGGAACAGCGGCGCGATGGAAGCACTGATGAACATCGAGCCGTCCAGCACCTCATTCAGGTAAGCCATCCCTTGGTTATAGGCCTGTATGCCGGTTTGAACCTTCGGATCATAATGCTTGCCTTCCATTGCCCCGTGGCTTAGAAAATCGATTTTGATATATTCGAAGCCCTTGCTCTTAAAATTATTCATATAATAATAGATCCGCTGCTTCACGCCGGGATGCGTCGGATCGACGGCGTATGCACCGTCCAGCGTTGGCAGCACATTGCCTTCCGGATCACGAAGCACAATGTCACCGTACTTGTACTGACCATTCGTCCCTTCCACTACCTGCTCCATGTTGTTGCCCCAATACACAAATGGCGAATAATAGATGCCCGCCTTCTGTCCATTGCCGTGAATCACCTGAACCAGATCGCTCAGCTGCTGATCGGTCATATTATCCCAGTAGGAATCGAGATTGATATAGATATGACCTTCATTGTTAAAAGACTCATCCTGAGTATGATCTCTGAAATAATTCGAGACGGAAACCGCCTTGTCGTAACTCAGACCACTGTCATACGCTCCCCAACTGTTCCAGCCGACCGGAACGCCTTGAGGAATACCCTCGCCAAAGGCTAACGGAGGCTCGATGGCTGCATTCACATGACCAAACTCCTCAAGACCGGTCCGATAATCCTCGAAAAAACCGACCATGATCTTAGGCGAAGCAACTTGCTTGCCCGTTACTTTTCCATGCGGGATCGTGTCCCACGTGGAGGTGGATGACGTAAATCCGCCATATACACGCAATGTATTCAATTTATCATTCGAGCCGCTCCAATAGATGCCGGTCTTCCACGTGTCATGCGTTACCGAACCGATGACCAGGCCGTTCCGGCTCGTATTGTCATAGATGGCTGTAAGCTCCGAGCTGATGTACAGATCGTTGTTGAGACCCGTATTCATCGTCTTCGCCTGATATCTGGACCACGCATCATTATCGAACGGGACGACGAGAACCCGGTTATCGTCATAGCTGCCGATATCGATGCCGCCCCTCGCTTCCATCGCAATGGGTGCTATATTCGCCGTAGATAGCTCCGTTTTGTGTGAGGCTGCCGTTTCCGTAAGTAAATACGGTCCGTCATTATAGATGTAATAGATTTGACTAAGCGATGGCAATCCGCCGTGCTCATTCACGACTGTTACCTTGATGCCCTCGCCGGTTGCATCCTGAAACGGGATAATTTGATTTTTGTTAAACTTGTGATGTTTGTAATCGGTGCTCGCCACCATCTGGTCGAGTTCAATCTCGCTGTATAACCCCTTGGCGACCGCTTGGCCGTTCCAATTGAACTGCGACAACCCGGTTGAGGTGTTGTACATCAGCTCATACGTCGGATTGGATACCTTGAAGCCCTTGGCATACTCGGTTAGGGTGATGGAGCCGCCGTAGGGAGTGACTTGTTTTTGCCGGCCCAGATCGCCAATGTTCCCATCGCTGCCTGATCCGTCATCGCCCGCAGAATGATAGCTCAGCTCAATCTTGTCGAGATCCGGAGAGTAACCGCCTGCGTCATCGAACAGAATCGTGTTGCTGCCCTGATGCAAGACAATTTGAATCTTATAGGTGCCCATCGTGTCCCAATCCGCTGTTTTCGGAAAACTGAAGTTCTCCTTCTCCGCCCCGTTCACCGAGATCGAAGCCGCGCGGGAATCCCCGGAGATGTAGAACATATTCATATCGTAGACACCGGCTTTATCGACCTGAATTTGATTAAATTTCAGCGAGGAGCCGCCATACAGATTGCCGACCTTTTGCCCGCCTGAACAAAAGCCGCAATCGACAACGCCCGCATTCCCGGTCAACGTGTTCGGAGTGGACTCCGCCTCGTAAGATAGGACGCTTCCCGCCGTCGTACTCGCCGTCTCCTGCTGCTCCGCCGCAGCCAGTGAGCCTCCAAGCGCAGCACCTGCAAGCAGAATCGATAAGAACAGCATGAATGACCTTCGGAAGAACCTGTGTATTGGGATATTCACTGAACCTCTCCTCCTCATCTTCTTAATTTGGACTTAGCTTCAGGATTTTCGACTCGGCTGGCGCCAGCTCAACCACGAGTGTTTCATTGGCCTCAGCGACCGTATCTTCCCACACGTCCAGCACCTTGTAAGAAGCGTGAGCATCCAGCCCACAGCGCGCCAAGGATACGGTCTTCTGTGCGGACTGGGCCCCATCGAAGTTGAATACCGCAATATAAGCCGTTCCCGCTTCGCTTGGATGTGTCAACACAAACGTATCCGCAGCATGTTTGCCCAGATTCCCCTCGACAGGGACAAAGGTTCTGCCCAGTCTGGCAATCTCGATGATCCCCTCATTCCCCAGCCAGTTCTTGGCGCGCCATGCGGCTTCCTCATGACGGAAATCATCGCCCAGCAGCAGCACCGTGCCCGAGATCACGGACGCGGTCAGGCGGCTTCGCCCTTCGTGACGGGTCGTCGAGTCCTGATTGAAGCTTTTATAGATCACGGCATGATCCGGATCGTTAAAACGGTACAGCGTATCGTTCATCCACCACCCGTGCGTCAGCGAGTTCAGCAAATATTCCGAGTCCTGGATCGTCCCGAACACATCGCAGGAGATTCTGCGGCTGTGCGCATAGGAATAAGGGAACAGCGGCGCGATCGACAGGTTGATGAAGAACGGTCTGCCGATACGCTTAGGAGAGAGCTTATCCGTCAGATATGATAGACCGTAATTGTATGCAGCGATCCCCGTCGTAATATCCGGGTTATAATGCTTGCCTTCCAGAGCCCCGTGCGCCATGAAGTCCAGCTTGATGTACTCAAAGCCCTCGGCTACGAATTTATCCATGTACCAATCAATTCGGGCCAGATTCCCGGGATGCGTAGGATCAATCGCAAGTCCGCCTGCAATATCCGGCAAAATCTCGCCATCCTGATCACGAAGCAGGATATCGCCATAGGTATACTTCCCATCGGTGCCCTCAACGGGGCTGCCGAACCCAGCCGGACTTCCCCAAAATGCAAACGGCGTCCAGTATGTACCGGGCCGATGCCCATTCTCGCGGACCCTTCGCAAGGCATCCTCCATCTCGGCCGGTGTAAGCCGATCCCAGAAGGCATCGAAATTAATGTACAGCCTGTTCTCATTGTGAAAACCCTGCGGCTGAACCTCCCGCTTCAGAAAATCGCTGGTTGCCGTATACAGCTCGTAATCCAGCGTGCTCATCGCCGCTGACCAGCTGTTCCAGCCCATCGGGACGCCGCCTTCCCATGTCAGCGCTGGCGCAACCTTTGTGTTTGCTTCCCCATACGCTTCGAGCCCTGCCCGGTAATCGTCATAAACCCCTACAAAAACCAGCGGAGATTCGATGCGCGTTCCTCTCACATGACCATGGGGCTGCGAATCGCGGGTCATGATGTCCGCTGCGCCTGCGTACACTTCGAGTTCATCCAGTCTTTTCGGCGTCTCTCCCTTCACGCGAATCCCGGTCTTCCACACATCATGACTGATCGAGCCGAGAATCAGCCCGCTCCGGCTATCCGGCTGGAACAAGGCCGTCACTTCATAACTCTCGGTTTCCAGCGGAGCCGTCTCTGTCAGATAACGCACCCATTTGTCATTATCATAAGGAACGCGAAGCACATGCAGCGCCTCATCCGGAACCGTCTCATTCCCGCTCGATACCGCTTGGGTGCTCACAACCGCGATGCGGTTGACCTTGATTTCCTCCTGCCCTACGACGACGACCCGAGAGATGAAGAACGAAGCTCCCTCGTAAACATAAAAATGCTGCTCCAGTCCAGGAAGCAGGTCGGATTCATGCTGAATTACGGCGTGCACGCCTGTTCCGAATGCATCCTCAATCTTCTCGGGCTGACCTGCCATAACGTGGCGGTCATAATTCCCCGTATGGTATTCCCGGCCATGCCACCGGAAGCCGCTGCGCACGGCTTGCAGTGTAAATCCCTTGCTGCCTGCATAAGCGTACTCGCCTTTTACCAGATCCACTTCAAGGGCCATCAAGCCGTTTGTTACCCGAACGTGAGTATCGGCATTCACCCCCACCTTCACGGCCATATCGCGATTCGTTATCACTTGTAGATTGCCTCCTTTTTACACTTGCATCTGTGCTGCATTGAAGCCGTTTGGTGAACACGCCTTTCGCAGCTTGCTACCATTATAGAAGCGTGGGTAAAGCGCTTACTATACAACGATCTTCCGATCCATATCGGGATGTAACGTTTCTTGAACGATGCCGTTGTTGAAATGCAATATGGCCCTTTACGCTAAGGAATCCATAGAACGTTCTGGTCGTGCCAATACTCGGGGGTATTTAAGTCCACCCAAGCCAGCCAACCTGTGGTTTGGTTAGCCATCATTGAAGTTCCTCCTCCAAATGCAAAAAAGCGCACACTCCATCTAAGGAACGTGCGCAGATGCGCTAAATGATATTCACTTCATATGTACAGGATATCATGGTGAAAACACTAACGTCATAACCATCTTTTATCCCATCACAACCCCTATGATTTGTGATAAAACGACAAATTTTTTCATTGACAACCTCTAAAAGAGACTATATATTAAGATGAAAATGATAATCATTATCATGACTGTCAAGGGCCCGAAAGTTACGATTTTGATCTCCGGAGCAGAAAGCGAATACATATTTTCCAAGATAGACGATTTACAAACTCAGATCATAATAAGGAAGGGTTATTTCAATGATGGCAAACCGTAAATTTTTACTACAAACACTAATACTTCTGCTCGTGCTTACAGTAGCATTAGTGGGTTGTTCCAGCCCGGAATCCAGCTCAACGCCTGCAACTGATTCAGCCGCTACGAATTCAGCAAGCACCGAAACACCAAGTACGGAAACACCCGCTTCCTCAGATACAGAGACTCAATATCCACTTACCATCAAACATGCTTTTGGAGAAACGGTTATTGAGAGCAAGCCTGAACGCATCACTACCGTTCAATGGGCCAATCACGACGTTGTTCTCGCTCTTGGCGTGGTTCCTGTAGGTTTCTCGGCGGCGAACTTCGGCGTTCAGGATGACAGCGGACTTCTGCCTTGGACAGCGAAGAAGCTTGAAGAGCTCGGCGTCAAGGACCCGAATGTATTCCAGGATACGGACGGCCTTGATTTTGAAGCTATTTCAGACTCCAACCCCGATGTTATTCTTGCCGCTTACTCCGGCATAACCCAGGAAGAATACGATCTTCTTAGCAAAATCGCTCCGGTTGTAGCTTATCCAACCGCTCCTTGGGCAACCACATGGCGTGAGCAAGTCACTTATAACGCAATGGGCATGGGTATGGAAGCCGAAGGCGAACAGCTCATTAAGGACACCGAGGACATGATTAAAGAAAAACTAAGCGCCTATCCTCAGATTAAAGACAAAAAAGTCGTATGGGTTAACTTCTCCGCTGAAGATATGTCTAAACTACATATATACACACCCGTGGATTCTCGCGTATCTTTCCTGCATGAGCTCGGGATGGTTTATCCTGAGAGCATTACGAAACAGATCACGGACCCTAACAGCTACTCCTTGAATTTAAGCGGAGAGAATGCTGAGGCCCTAAATGATGCAGATCTAATCGTTGGATATGGCAATGACGAGCTGTTGAAAGCCATTCAGGCCGATCCGCTGCTTGGTAAAATCCCTGCAATCAAGAGAGGTTCTGTTGCATTTATTGAGAGCGACACACCATTGGTAGCTGCCGGAACGCCAAATCCGCTGTCGATCTCTTATACCATCGATGATTACCTGAAATTAATTGGCGGAGCTATTGACAAGATAAATGAATAGTTCATCGATTCCGAATAACAATACGCTGCGCTCAAATACCCCGAAGCATTTTACATGGGTTCTGGTCATGTGTGTTATCCTGCTGGGTGCAAGCGTGGTAGCTTCACTGGCGTTTGGCTCTCGGCCCGTGAGATTTCATGAGCTGATTGACGGCTTATTTCGCCCGGACGTGGATTCCTTCGGGGCAAACATTGTCCGCAAACGGGTTTCCCGAACCGTTTTCAGTTTGTTTTGCGGGGCGGCTCTGGGCGTTTCCGGAGCCCTTATGCAGGCAGTCACCCGCAACCCACTTTCCGACCCCAGTATATTGGGCGTAAATACAGGCGCATCCCTGTTTGTGGTGTGCGGCATCGCGTTCTTGAACATCACCAGCGCGAGTCAATATATATGGCTGGCTTTAGCCGGGGCTGCGATTACTGCAGTGTTTGTATTCGGAATCGGCTCGATGGGGCGTGGCGGAGCCACGCCCATTAAGCTTGTGCTGGCCGGTGCCGCCGTAAGCGCTGCTCTATCTTCCCTGGTTACAGCCATCATGATTCCACGCTCTTACGTCATGGACCAGTTCAGGTTCTGGCAAGTGGGAAGCGTTGGCTCGGCAACCTGGAGTGCGATTGGCACCTTCATCCCGTTTCTGATTGTGGGTGTAATTATCGCATTTATGACCGCCCCGGCATTAAACGCGCTGGCACTGGGAGACGATGTTGCGACAGGACTCGGCGTACGAACAGGAACCCTGCGTTTTATTGCAGCGCTTGCTGGCGTTCTGTTGTGCGGAGCCGCTACCGCTCTGGCTGGACCTATCGGTTTTATCGGCTTGTTATCCACTCACGTCGTACGCCTTATTCTTGGACCTGATTTACGTTTTGTTATACCGATGTCAGCCATCGCCGGAGCCATCATTCTAACGGTATCCGACGTCGGCGGCCGGCTCATGGGCAACCCGGGAGAACTTGAAGTGGGTGTAGTTACAGCGTTTATAGGAGCTCCCATCTTAATCATACTAGCGATGCGATCGAAAGTGCGTTCATTATGACAAATCATTCTATGGAATTTATTATGGCGGGCCGACGTCAAAGACGCCGCCGCTGGATACTTGTTACCAGTCTCCTTGCTGTGCTTGCATGTTTGCTGTGCTGTGCCATGTTATTACTCGGGAACACCATCTATCCGATTCAAGATGTAATCCGAGCGCTTTCGGGAGAACAAATCAAAGGTGTTTCTTTTGCCGTAAGTACCATACGTCTACCGAGAATGCTGGCGGGTCTTTTTGCCGGGTTTGCCTTCGGCGTTGCCGGGTTCACGTTCCAGACCATGCTGCGAAATCCCCTGGCGAACCCCAATGTCATCGGGATTACGTCAGGCTCAAGCGCTGCAGCTGTTTTTTGCATCGTAATCCTTCATGCAAACGGAGCTGTCGTTTCCCTGGCTGCGGTCATTGCGGGCCTGGCCACAGTATTATTCATTTATGTACTCTCCAGAGGCAAGGTATTCTCCATCGGACGGTTAATCCTGATCGGAATCGGCATTCAGGCTATGCTTGACGCTGTCATCTCTTACCTTCTATTGGTTAGTTCCGAGAAAGATGTTCCCTCAGCGCTCCGATGGCTCACGGGCAGCCTCAACGGCTCCCAATTGCAAGAGCTGCCGCCTCTGGTTATTACGGTGATCATCTGTTCGCCAATCGTCATAATGCTGAGCAAACATCTAAGCATATTGGAGCTTGGAGAACAAACGGCTTCCTCTCTCGGCGTGGACACGGACAAGACCCGAATTGCGCTTATTGTGAGTTCCGTCTGCATGGTTGCCATTGCTACCGCTACGACCGGTCCGATCGCCTTTGTCTCCTTTCTGGCGGGACCAATCGCCAAAAGACTCGTTGGCGCCGGCTCCTCGAACGCCCTTCCGGCAGGCCTTGTTGGCGTTAATCTAGTCCTGGCGGCAGATCTAATCGGACAGTTTGCTTTTGAGTACAGATTCCCCGTAGGCATCATTACCGGATTACTCGGAGCGCCTTATCTGATCTTCCTGTTAATCCGAATGAATCGAAAGGGGGAATTATAATGAAACCGACACCTATTTTTCAAGGTGAGCAAATCGTAGCGGGCTATGATAATAAAGCAGTTATTCACGGTGTAGACCTGCTTATCCCGAGCAACAAAATAAGCGTTATTATTGGATCCAATGGCTGCGGGAAGTCTACGCTGCTTAAAACATTGGCCAGGCTTATCAAGCCCATATCGGGGAGCGTTACTCTGGACGGCAAGCCCATCAGCAAAATCCCGGCCAAACAATTGGCGCGAGTGGTAGGATTGCTGCCGCAGTCCCCCATTGTTCCGGAAGGGATCTCTGTAGCGGATTTGGTTGGACGAGGAAGGTTTCCGCACCAATCGCTGCTGAGCGGATGGACCAAGAAGGATCACGAGGCTGTTGCCGAAGCGATGACCATTATGAATATAACCGAGTTTGCCAACCATAATATTGACGAGCTTTCTGGCGGTCAACGACAGCGCGTCTGGATTGCCATGGCTCTGGCGCAGCAAACCGATATCTTGTTTCTCGATGAACCGACAACCTTTTTGGATATCACGTATCAAGTCGAGATTCTGGACCTGCTCACCGATCTAAACCGAAAACACGGAACAACAATTGTCATGGTGCTTCATGATATCAACTTGTCCGCGCGTTATGCAGACCATATTTTTGCGCTGGATACAGGAAAGCTTGTCGCTGAAGGTACGCCAACCGAGGTTATTACTAGCACGCTGGTCAAAGACATTTTCGGGCTTAATTGCACAGTGATCTCGGACCCCGTCTCGGGATCGCCTCTGGTAGTACCCAAAGGACGATATCATGTGAGTGATCCACATCCTTCTTAAATAAGGAACAAGCCCCCCCCTCGGGGGCTGCTTCCAATTCTCGCGATGAAGTTAAAGAATGCAAACTCATGTCTCCAAACCTTAAACATGCTTCCACCATACCCCCGCACACTCCGGCACGGTTGACCATTGGTTTGCCTGGATTTTATCTGATAACTCCTCTCCGAAAAAGAACCCTGTGCACTGCTGCGCCTCTTCCACCGTATCAAACACATAGTCCATTCGGATCCACCGATGGTTAAATCCATATGTACGCTCTAATTGTGCATAATAATCCACTAGGAAGTCAGGAGGGTTCGGCGTATCTGTGCCGGTTCCCATCGTCTCCAGAATGATTATCGTCCCGCCCGGCCTCAAGACACGCTGCAGCTCAGCCATCACCTGCTCCAGATTCTGACGGCAGTTCTCTTGGTTTGAATGAGCCAGATAACTGATGGTCCAGCCCGACACCACCAGGTCCACGCTCGATGAAGCAAGCGGCAAGCTGTCTGCTAACCATGATCTCATAGGCCTCAGCCTGTTTGTTGTATATATCATCAATCGCCATAACGTGCTCAACTCCTGTCAGAATAGTGCTAGTCCTGTTAAATTATTGTCCCTCTTCTCTCTCCTACATGGTGTTTTGTGTATCGTTGTTACCCAGACAGAATTGTTGGATTGCTCGATGAATAATCTCCGGCTGCTCATGATTGATGGCATGTCCCGCATCCTTCACGATCCGATAAATCATGCCATAATCAATCAATCGGTGGATGGCCTTGGGATAGTTGCTCAGCATGTCTTGGTCGCCAATGAGAAATAGGGCCTTATGCCGGATCACACGAAAGTCTTCCGCAGGGAAAATCGTAATCTTATGATGCCTCATGGATGCATTGTTGAAGAACTTGAGCAGATAGATCCAGTGCTGCATAAGCTCGGGATGTTCCTCGAATGGAGCGATCTGCGGTCCGCACAGCTTTCGCAGCAATTTGCGCGCATTTCGTTCTGAAGGAAATAAGGCCTCCGGTAGAAAAGCTTTCATCATTTTGCTCATAACCTCTAGCTGGCTCCCGGCAATGCTGCCGGCCATGCATACGATTTTTTCAACACGATCCGGTCGCATAAGGGCATAATGATAAGCGAGATAAGCTCCATAGGATACTCCTGCAATATATACGGAGTTGATCCGCAAAATGCCTCAAGGATTTCGTCCAACCATTTCGCCTGATCAAATGGCTGACTGTAATTGTCATTCGGTTCGCTTTTCCCTGAACCGCCGATGTTGTCAATTGCAATGACATAGAAGGCTTGGGACAGCTCTTCCATGTTATAGACCCACATCATGGCTGCGTTATCTCCCGTCCCATGCAAGAGCAGCAGGGGAGGATTCTCCGATGAGCCTGCCGTTATAATGTGAGTGATGCCGTATGTCGTAGGAATGTTCTGTTGTTCTAGGGGAACCGACAAGCCTGCCAATAATCGATCATAGGATTCATAGATGAGCCGTTGTCCATTCTCGGTTTTATAACGCGGTCGCAATCCCTGTCCACCTCCATGAAATTGAACTTAACTAACGATTTATCGCTATTCTTGTTGTTCATGGTGATGGGTGTAGATGCTGATCAATTCCTCCAGCTTATGTATCGTCTTATATGGCTTGGCTTCAAGAGTGTCATCCCATCGCTCCCTGTCTCTTGAACACCATATGGCTTGCAAGCCGCTCCGTGCTCCCTATCGCTTTTATTGTCATAGACACCCTGCTTTCCCCTACCTCGTTACGATCTCGTAACTCTTTACATAACCACGTTCATTCAAATAGATGAAGAGCTTCTCACTCTTGTAATCCATCCTACGCAATGCGCCAAGATCATACACCACTGTATCATCATCGTCAGCCCTATTGGCACTATCGCTGGCACCGAGGAGATCCATCACTTCCGCCGGGGTTAAGCCCACGAGGTTATGCTCCTGTAGAAAATCGTTCACCATCAGCGCACGCTGCTCAGGATAACCCACCCATCGATTGTAATCAAAACGCTGCAACGACAGGTTGTAACTTAAGGCGTAGATTGAGAAAAATAGGAGCAGCACACCGATTATGATGGTAGACGCATAATGCTGCTTCAGTAACATGCTCCATGTTGTTCCCGATACAGAATGAACAACAGCAGCAGTACGGGTAAGGACACCCACGATACCGATACAAAAGATAACGCAATATGATAATGATAGATTAACCGGATAACAACTGCGGCGTAAATCACAACATATATTCCTACGACCAACCCTAGAACGGCGGCATGCGAATTCCAGACGAACTATGATCTGCGATACGTTGTGCACCTCCAAGCTATGTATTAACCCCAATTCTTACGGACTTTATTATCCAGATCAAACACAATTCCACCATATGCATACTCCGACCTCCAGCTCATGGCCGTCGCTCCTCTAACAAACTACGCATTTCACGCTTCGATATAGATGTAATCTGGGCGATGTGATGGCGGCTATGCCATACGAATCGCTGCAGCGCGATATCAAGGGTAATGCTGCCAAGCACTTGGGTTCTCATGGTTCTTTGGAAATCCTCAGGCTTTAATTCCTTGAGCAAAATTAAAAAACGGAAATGAAGTGTTTCCAGCAGCGTAAGCGAGTTCTCAATGGGAACCTCGCTGTAATCACTCAGCTCCGCCCATAAATCCTCCCGGTATGAACTCGCCATGGGTTCATCCTCGGTCAGTGCGCGTTTAAAACGCAAATAAGCGTTCATATCATTATCCGCCAAATGGTGAATAATCTGCCGAATGCTCCACCCGCCCTCCCGATAAGAGGCATCCAATTCGGACGGAGTCAGGTTCATAATGATTTGCCGAAGGGTCGGTACGATAGCAGGAATCTGACCAATGAACTGCTGCCTTTCTTCCTTGGTGGGTTCTTCCTGAGGTGTAAACGGACCAATCGGATAACGGATGGCATCCACTTTTATACATCCTCCCAACGTTTCTGAACAACATTGACCAACGCAACAAGTTAAGACATATGAATATGCACTTACCCGGAAGTTAGAATCAAAGGCGGGTTAAACAGGGCAAGCGAGTGCCCCCCGCCACTTCTCCTGTAAAATGAAACATAACCACATAATGATTCAAACTGCTGAGAAAATGATACACGCCTGTCGTACTTGTCAATTTGACATCATAACCTGTCTCTTCCTTCGCTTCTCTTATAACTGCCTCAACAATATCTTCCCCTGGCTCGATCCGCCCTCCCGGAAAGCCCCATTTATCCTGTACCACGGGTTTGTTCTCCTGGATGATCAACACCTGATCTTCTTGAAAAAGAGTAATGCTTACCACAAGTACGATACCCTTCTTCGTCATAGTTCCCTCCCTTTACACATGTTCTAAAATAAAGCCCACCCTGACGTTATCCACTCTTCTCCCTCATAATCATCCATTCGCGTCCAAAGGGGTCCCTAAAATCCAAAAACCACGCAAAACCCTCGTCCCGAATCTGTTCCATTCTTGCTCCGGCCGTGGACAGATAGGAATGCAGCTCTTCGATATCCCGATTGGTTCTGAATATAAATGAAGCCGCCGTCGTTAATTCCAATTCTCTTGTTTCGTCCACGCTCTCTAATAACAGATTGGGACTGTTGTAGAGCGTCAGCATATAGAAGCCCTCATCCTGCATTAATATCTTGAAGCCTAAATTCCGAGTGTACCAATCCGCCGCCAGCCCGATGGTATCCTTCGTGAAGATCATACGGATGTCATCCAGACGATCCAACACAGGAATTGGGTCGGTCGACGTATCATTATGATGTAAAGGAAGAGGTTTATAACCATTCTCAACATAGAGGGCTTCAACCTCACGCTCCCCGATGGCACGATTATAGATCCGCAGATCGTCCAAGCGCCCCTGAAAAAAGAAGTAAGGTTCATCGGTACATTTTCTGCCCACATACATGGGTTCGTCAGGATAAGGTGTGAAGCTGCCTGATCGTTCGGCTGTGTGTTGGCCATTCACATACATTCGGTAACGGGAGTCCTCATAGATCAGGACCACATGATACCAGTGTTCCTTCACAATTCTGGCATTCATCATCAGGTCCGGCTCCCGCAGGAAACCATGGAACGTAATGTATTCATCCTTCGTGCTGAGCTGTAACGCCCGGTTCTGATGGTGACCGTCCTGAGAGACAATCGCGCTATGCCACCCCCGCAGCACCTGATGTGCGTCATAATAACACCATACTGATATAGAGAAAGCATCCTTCGATAGCATTGGCGATTTATCCATTTGAACATAGTCACTTCTGCCGTTCAGCGTTAAAGCTCCACCCTTCCTGCCGAAGCGGTCGGTAGCATACTCCCCGCCCTCCAGCCGTCCATGACGCCCCTCCCCGCTGGTATCCCGCACATCACCGTCGAACAAATATTCCAGAACAAGGCCGCTTCGTAAATCGATAGGATGTACGGATCTGCCAAATATCTCGTCAATCGTGGTTCCAAATACATCTGCCAGCAGTGGTATATGGATGATGTCCGGGCAAGTTTGCCCATTCTCCCATTTACTTACCGCTTGATAACTGACACCCAGCCCATTAGCCAATTGCTCCTGTGTCATACCAAGCTGTTTTCGCAGCCTGACGATATTGTTGCCCATCACGTTGTTTGCCTGATTCATGAATCCAAGATCACCTCGTTCTCCATGAGATGCATCTAATATAAACCAATCTTTAACCAAAAAGTATAACGCAGCAGTAGAACGCCGGTTCCTGATATTCAACCTCCGGTTGAGTCGATTATTACTCTCGGCTTAACTTTAGTTTATTGACCTCAGGCACTTGCAAGATTCTATTCAAATCTTCGTCTGTTCCGCGTTGCCTCATCAAGCCATGAGATAAGTCCCAGCTTGCTAACGTACATTTCGTTTTGTACTACTATATAAGGAAAAGGCTTACCTTCTGATGCTCCCTGCTCTCTTAGCGCATTGTCGGATGAAATGATGCTCTTCACCTGATACTCGGTAAGGTTCAAGAACTCCGCTGTTTGTTCAAGAGTCATTAACGGAGGATCGGTTTGCACAGAATCAGCTCCTTCTGTAACGGCAGGCACATACTTTGAATCCTCAGCACCCTGAAGGATGAAACTGGCGGCAACGATGGATATTCCGATAATCAAAGAACTGATCAATGCGCTGTAATTCAATGGCTTCAAAATTTATCACCTCGATTCATCCATATATTCCGTATACGCTCACCCATTTCCTCCACGAACATCCAAAACCAAAGCAAAAACCTAAAATATTGTAAATACGCTGCCTGCCAGAAATAGGTTATGATATGGGCAAATCAGGAAAGGAGGACAGCAGGATACATCTAATTTTTAGAAGATTTACGAGTCTCGCACATGACAAAGGAGGAACCCTTATGAGAATCCCCAAAATCACCAGCCTGTTCATGATGCTTACATTTCTGACAACAACGTCTCTCTCCGCTGCCAGTGCGCCGGCAGGCACAGCTGAAACTTCATCAGGTCCACTGCGGATCATGAGTTTTAACCTGCGCTATGCTGCGAATGATGATCAGCCATGGGAGAACCGGCGACCGGTGATGAGGAACTTGATATTAGAGAATCAACCGGATGTCATCGGAACTCAGGAAGGCCTTCACCGCCAAATGGTTGATTTGGAGAACGACCTCCCGGGATATGGCCGAATCGGAGTTGGCCGCGAAGGCGGGGAGTTCGGAGAATATATGGCTGTTTTTTATAAAATGGATCGGCTTAAGCCTTTGGAGCAGTCGCACTTTTGGCTGTCGGACACCCCGCAGATCATCAGCTCTGCAAGCTGGGGAAATCAGATCCCGCGCATGGTAACCTGGGTCCGCTTCCAGGACCTGAGGAACGGCAAAACCTTTTATATGGTAAACACGCATCTGGATCATCAATCCGAGGTTTCCCGGCAGAAGAGCGCAGCGCTCATTATCGATAAAATGAAGGGCTTTGCACCAGATATCCCCGTGGTTATGACGGGCGATTTCAATACCGTTCCGGGAAGCGATACGTATTCTATTTTTACAAGCAATGGGCTGTCGGATGGACACATCACCGCCAAGAAGCATACTAACGATGACCTGGGGACCTTCCATAATTACAAGGACCCTACGGGTGGCGGCAGCGGTAACCGGATTGACTGGATTCTGCATAGCACGGGATGGAATGTCCTGCACAGCGAGATTATTAATTACAATGAGGAGGGGCAATACCCAAGCGACCATTATCCGATCATGATCACGGGCACGCTGCAGAAGACCAACAAAACCACGGAGGAAACAGTACCCAAGCTCCCTTTGACCACCGCCCTGCACATCACGGAAGTCGTGGCTAACTCCAGCGATCAAGGCAATTATAATTATGTGGAGATTTACAATCCCCATGACCGGGAGATCGATCTGGAAGGGTACCAAATCTACTATTATTACGACCCTGCTCTTCCATTCGACAAATCGAAGTCCAACCGCTGGACGATTGCAAAGGACCGATACAGCACGGACACCATCATTCGTCCCAACGAAACCAAGGTCATCTGGATCAAGAAGCAGCCTTGCTGTTATGACCTGAGCAGGGAGCAGTTCCTTGCCAACTATAACGCGAATGAGAACGACCTCTCGCCTTCTCAGCTGCTTGCCGTCTTCACGCCGGGCAACAATCAGGGATTGAACGGCACCTCCACCAGTGGACGCTCGTTAGGTATTTCATCCCCTTCGGGTACGCATCTCGTCGGAGTGCAATTCAATAACGGGCAGCTGGATGCCGGCGTCAACGAATCGATCACCTACCTGGAGCCTCTGCCGCTTACCAGCATCATGCAGAAAAAGGAGACTCACCAAGCCCCTTCGCCTGGTCAGCCTTAAAATGATTATGAAGATCACTCAAACCTTCCATGAACCTTCCGTATTACAAGGGGTATGGAAGGTTTTTTAGGTAATTCAACTTATACCATTTAGTTCTATGTAATTAATTCATCCTATTTATGTTATAATATATTACATGAATATTGTTAATTCTCATAATTCCGATGTATAATGCTGCTAGATTGATATTATACATACGAGTTAGGGGAGATAATATGCCATTAATGAGAACAACAACGCGTAGATCACTAACTGTTGCTTTATGCTGCCTCACTTTGTTGACAGCTGTACCTGCACATGCCGCAGGGAATACGTCGTTTCCTATCCTGCAATCCGTTAGCAAAGATCAGATCAAAGCGGATTATTACGTTCCCAGTTCCCTGGAGAACATCAGCTGGGGGTTTCTGCCGAATCGGGACAGCCAATCCATCCTGACTGTCTCCTCCGGCAGTACCATCACTTTTGATACATTATCCCATGAGGGAATTCTCGAAGACCAAGGACGGGATCCGGAGAAGTATTTTGCTTTATTCGGTATCCAGCCGGATCAGGTGCTTAATGATGCTAAAGCGATTGCCGCATCTGATCTTCCGCATGATTTTGACGCAGATGGTCCGCATGTGGTAACGGGGCCCATCGACATTCAGGGGGCTGAGCCTGGTGACGTATTGAAGGTTGAAGTGCTGTCTCTTACTCCCCGAGTTCCCTATGGCGTCATTTCCAACCGGCATTACAAGGGCGCTCTTCCCGGTGAGTATCCAGAGAATGAGGGGCGCAAGGAAGGAGCAAACGCATCGAATCCCGAGTTATATCAAAATATATCCAAATTTACACCGGTAGAAGAAATTAACGGCAAGCTCTATGGCGTGCTTCCCATTGAAAAGGGCGGCCAGGTGCGCTTTCCCCTTAAACCTTTCATGGGCCTTATGGGCGTGGCGCCAGATACCAGCGAAAAAGTAAGCAGTGTCCCGCCGATCGAAACGGGAGGGAATATCGATATCAACGAGCTCGGTGTCGGCTCGACCCTGTATCTGCCGATCCAGGTTAAAGGCGGACTCTTCTATACCGGAGACCCTCACTTTGCACAAGGAGACGGCGAAGTCGCATTGACTGCGATGGAGGCCTCCCTTCGCGGTACCTTCCGATTAACTGTGCTAAAGCCGGGAGATCCCTCCCTTCCGCGAGCCGAGCTCAAGCAGCCTTTTGCCGAAACCGAGGATTACTGGATTCCCGTCGGTCTTGACGCAGATCTGGATGAGGCCATGAAGGAAGCGGTACGTGAAGCGCTTGGTTTCCTGAATGAGAAGCTTGGAATGGATCGCGCAACAGCCTATGCTTACATGAGTGCCGCCACGGACTACGAAGTCTCCCAGGTTGTGGACAAAACGAAGGGAATACATGCCCTCATCCATAAGAGGCATTTCATCAACAATCTCAAGCTCTCCATCGCCATCCATGGCTCCACCCTGCCTTCCTCCATCATTAATGACGAGTTCTACGTTCCCCTTCGCTCGGTGGCTGAGGGTTTGGGATATGAAGTGAAGTGGGACCCTAAGAAATATGCCGCCCTTGCTTCAGCCGACGGCAAGACTGTGACGATCCCGATCGGGCAGGCTATCTTTGAAATGGATGGCAAGGCGGTCTACAACAGCGATGCCGCAATGATGAAGGACGGCGTCACCCTGATTCCGATCCGGAGTATTCCCGTTCTATTTGGAGCCCATGTGAACTGGACCACCAGCGGGAATGAGCTGAAGGCCAGCGTAACCCCTGCGCTGGATTGATTTCATTTTTTCTTAGTTGAATATTTCTCAATTCAAAAAGTCCCCCTAAACAGCTGGACACGCCAGCTGGGACTTTCATGTTAAATCGATGTGGATTTATATTGGACCTCTAAACACTGTTTGGCGATATAAAAAATTTGACCCATATGCTCCGAGTAATGCGTGGCGCATTGATGCAGAATATCCAGATTCGTTCTCTCCGTCCCCCTTACCGATTGAACCTGTTCAAAATCGTCATTCGACATGGAGCTTACTGTGTCTATAAGGAACTGGAACCGGTTCTTCACGATTTGGATCAAATCATCCCGGCTTACAAACGTCTGGGTCAATTCTTCCTCCCGGTTCCGCATAACGTCTTGATGCAGAATCCCCTTCGTTACTCGCTCCTTCATATTGCCATCGATATGCCTGATCAGCGTAGATATGCTTAAACTTGAAGGTCTTGGCCTCCAATTGACTTGCTCATCGTTCAACTGCACCAGCACTTTGAGCGTACGGCTGCGGATGTTGTCGAACTTCGTAATCAGCCATTGTCGGTTGAAATCATGATCCATATCCAATCACTCCTTATCAGGTATGATAAAAGATCTTTGTTTCATGCCTTCGTTGCCTTCCATATATATTTGAGCTCACGGATCCCCAGCCGCCCATCGATCTGATTCTCCCGTATCTTGGCTTCAAGCTCACCCTTTCGTTCCGGCAAGGTGAAATCGGGATTACCAGGCGTATCCGACAAATTTAATGCAAATTCAACCCCACTCGGGAAGTAAGTTACCGCTTCATTAAATTCTTCGATCGTTACATCAACGTAGCCATTCTCGGACAATCGTCTTCTCACGTCAGTCACATCAGTATGTATGCCGAAGATGGTTCCGCCAGAACACAGAATTCGCGGATGCTCCAGGATGGAGGTTGGACCCCGCCGATCATAGATGAAATCAAACTGGCCATCATGAAAAGGCAGCTCCGCCTTCGTGGTGGCATACACAAATTCAACATTACCGATTCCGCTGGATTCCAGTAGGGATTGGGATATTCGAATCATCTCAGCGGAGTTGTCACAACCTATGATTTGCTCTGCATGTCTGGACATCTTGAGCGTGAATTCACCATGTCCTCAGCCGACCTTCCGACCACCGTGTATTTCGCTCTTCCTTGGTATCCACCGTTCCGGCGTGCGATCATGTCGTACCAATCTATTCCCATGCGTTCCCTCCTCCGTCATCAGATGCAATCCTATTTAAAGATAGCAGAATCCTGTTGTTATATGAATAAGCAGAAATACTCACTTGATCTAATGACTTAAAATATTACCATTTTGAATGATAAAGTCAACGGCCACTCTTCTATTAAAAATCCCTGAATAGGTCTTTCGTAATAAAAAACAATTGATATTGTCATAATTTGTCGTCTACAATAGTGGAATATAAAACCAATACATAGAGACATACAGGAGGCAATCATGTTGTTAAAAAGGTGGCGCCGATTATTCGCTTTAACTCTTATTCTATCACTATGCATGACGTCTATGGCAAGTGCAGCGGAACCCAGCACATCCAAATATGCCTGGGCCGAGAAATCCGTTGATTTTCTTAGGTCTCAAGGGGTATTTGAGAATATGGAGTATCGAACCCAAACATTAGGCAAGATGGTGACCAAGACCGATCTTACACTTATGGTTCATCGGCTGTTTCCCGAGTTCCGGGTTCCCAGCGACAAGAAAGTCAACATTCCGGGCGTGCCCAATGGACACTCGTCCTATCCCATTTTCAAGGATGTTTACGGCAGCATGTCTAGCGGGCTAATTGAAGCAGCCGACAAAATAAATTATCACAATGAAACATTCACTTACCAGCCGGAGAAAGTGTTAACACGCTGGGACCTGTTGATTACGCTGAATGCGCTCTTTAAAGATATCGGTTACGCACTGGTACTACCGGAGGGTGAAGATATTGCCAGACTTCGTTCGTTTAAGGATATCCCCAAGAGATATTTCAATTCCTACAACCAATATGAAAAATGGAAGTATGCTTATCAGCCGTTAGCGCCTGAAATTGGGTTGCTGCAAGACAAAAAATGGGGGCCTTCGCTAGCTTCGGACCTTGATTACGTCAAAGCCTATGCCCTGCTCGGTTTTGCCGAGGCTGGCATCATGAAGCCCGACGCAAAAGGATATTTTCGTCCAAATCAAAAGGTGACCTTAGCCGAAACCTCGGTTATTCTGCATCGCATATACAACTACTATGAAGGCGCCAGCTATATTAAGGCACCGTCGCAGGACGATCTCATTCCGAACGGAACAAAAGTCTACATGTATGCAGGATCGCGATCGGGACACGGAGTAAGTCCGGTTTCTGATTTTGCTCTGATGAATCCCGATGGCGCCTCGGAGTTCTATCTCGCCATGAACGCTTCAGAGAAACTCGACTTGCAGATCAACATAAACGGGGAGCCTTCCTATTACACTTACGAACAATTGAGCAATCCTAAACAGCCTGTTCGAATATCCCTGAATGGCGCACACTATGCAGAATTCTTTCCAATCATTCGGAGCAAGGGTCAAAAAGCCACCGACGATAATAATAGCATTGAAGTTCAGTATTATTATGCCGATACCTTACAGGACTTCACCAAATTATTGGAATAAGAGCCCAATCTATTAGCTCAATACAAAGGGAGTGCAGCTGTTGTATACAGCTAACACTCCCTTTCCTATTAGAAAACAGCTGCAGCGATTCGTTGTTTGCATCCTGCTACATCAGTCTCCCTCAGGTTACCTCTCGAATTATAAATTAAGTTTGGCTACAGATTCTCCTGCAGACCACGTCATAACCCCGATCTCCTCAAAACCTGCTTTCACGTACAGCTGTCTTGCCTGTTCGTTCTTCGGGTCAAAACTCAGCATGAGGACATTCGTCCGATCAGGTTTGTTGCGGATTTCTTCAATTATGAACCGCAAAGCCTCTTTGCCGTACCCCTTCCCTTGATGATGCCCATCTATCATGTATCGATAAATCCAGTAGTTTCCGTCATCCGAATCCAAGCCGTACATTGCAAAACCGACCATCGTCTGATCATTGTAAATAGCCATCGCCTCAAAATTCTCAAGGAATTGGAACTGGGCAATCGAATACAGATTGGAAGCAATAAAGCTTTCCTGCTCCGGTCTCGCTTTCAGTTTAATGCATTCCGTCCAATTCTCCTGGTTAACAGGTTGCAGTTTAATCATGTCATACTCCTTCTGACTTGCTCATTGGATTGGTTGTGCAGACCATGCTCGTCAATTCGTCTCCCGGCAAGAAACCCAGCTTCTGATACAATCCCTCCGCAGGATTCCCTGTAGTTACAAATAATCGCAGTACATAATAATGGTTATTTAATTCATGAATGGCTTTACGCAGCATATGCTTCGCTAGTCCCTTCCCCCTGTGGCCAGGTTTAATTGCAATTTCATAAATTAACGGAAGACCTTCCCATAGCGATACTAAACAAACACCTACGAATTCTTCGGTTTGCTCATCAACGATCATTGATGAAGCTTCCAATAGATCGGAAGTTGAATGATGCTCAAAATAATCAAGGATGTCCTGAGTAAAACACTGATGGTCCCTGCTATCTATATGATCATGATAGGAATCCAGTATAAGCCTTGTTATGTGCATCCGAATAGCAGGCGATGGTTGCAGACACTTATACGTCCTTGGAAGAAGCTGAATCGGTATATCCTCAGTAGGACGAATCATGCATTTCCTTGATTGCACAGGCTCGAAGCCTTCTGCTGCGAATGCAGCAATATGTTCAGGTAATACATTGTATGCATGTATTCTGTCAATCCCGCTTGTTCTCTCTATGATATATTCCTTCAAATAAGCGGCTATGGATTGAGAGAAATGGAATGGAGGGATTACAAACAGTGAGCCCAGTGCATTCTCCGATATGGATATCCCAGCCGTTATAGTGCCTTCTGACATGATCCAATAGCAGCCATCCGTATCCCGCATCATCTGCTGCAGGTGCAACCAACTCGGCCTGAACCAAACATTTTTCCGATAAGTCGCAAAGTACTTGGAATACATGATAGGATCAGCTTGAAGCAAAGAAAATACCCGATGAGTCTGCTGCACTGACTCTTCCATATATCCATATCCTTCCTTCATTAACCTGACGGCATGTTTCTACATCAGGCATTTTATAAGAAAATAATACGTATGTCCCCCTAAGGCATATCCTTTAAATAAGTGATCTCTCTTTGAATTCGAGGTACTCCCTCATTATTTCTTCGGATTCTCCCTGCTTCGTTAGGTATGAATAGAGCAGTCCGCTCAGACGATATTGATATACCTTATTGTTGAAATCTGTATAAACCGTCACTGAAAAATTACCAAAATCCTCTGCCTGCTCCGTCATTTCAGGGTACTGGATCGAGCCCTGGGAAATAACTAATACAATCCCGTTTGAGAAAAAAATGCGACAATAGGGCGAGGTGAAATGATCGTTATAGGCTTCTATTCTATCAATCTGCCAAGAAGGTATAGCAGGTTCATCCGGGACATTCAGCGTTGCAGGAATATCCGATCGTTCAATGATGACCGTATTCGCATCCTCTCCTGTAAATAATACATACCATGTACTTCCCAGGACGAATATGCATAAGCTCAACGTGATCATGATAAATTTAACTGTTCTCATACTCACCCACAAATTCCTTCCATAACACACCCATCCAAATAATACCATACAGATTCCGAGTTTATGTGGGATTAAACGGATTTAGATAAAGTCTTCCCGTCCCAAATGGCAGGTTATATAAACCGCTCCGCCTTTTATTTAGCACATATCGGATCACTTTATCATTTACTATAGTGATTCTACTATAGTGAAGAGGTGATTCATATGGCTTCTGTCAATGCTGTTCCCCAGCCGGATCTTGTATTAATCAACTGGTCAAGAAACCCTCTCGTTGTTGGCTCTCCTCGCAGAATTCTTGCTGCGCGCGTAATCGGCAGCTCTTCACCTTGCAGAGCAGATTTGACACCGAATGCGTTATTAAGCACAGCCTTGGCCTGCTTGCTGGATAATGATGTAGGATTCAAAATCGTATTCCGCAAAAGAACATCCAACATTAGCGGATACCTGTTATTGCAACGTGTTTGAAAACTCTATTTGAACTATTCGCTCCATGAAATCCCATCGTTTACCAGAATAGATTGCCCAGGAAATATCTCTGAGGACTTATTCTAGTACAATGAAAAAGCAAGCAGGATCCTGTACAGGATCCTGCTTGCTTTTTCATTGTATGAACCGCTGTTCAACCTTTTTCAATCTCGCATTCATATCTCTTCTATAGTCTCTATATATTACTTCACTTGAGCGACACTTACAGCCACCTTTTCCAGCTGTGCTTTGCTTAAGAAATGATCCGGTGAGCTGATCGTTACGAAGCGATCATGGAATTGGAATCCCAGCATAGCCGTATCATCCGGCGTATACCATTTAGCTTTGGTTCCGTTGGACAGTGTTACGGGTGTGCTGTCATACCCGTGAGAGTAGTCTCTTGGGGAGATATAGACCGTCATATGTTTAAATGCCATATTGACTCCATCTTCCGATGCCCCTGTCTTTTGGTACACATCCCCTTGGATCATCTGATTAGGAGCATAGGGTGTTGTGAAACCATCGAATTTAGCGAATGCGCTTTTGATTTCTTTTAACTGGGCGTCGCTGTATTTCACTGTGGTGAGCTCGGACGTCTGTCCGTTTCCAGAATGGCTTCCGATCAGCACTTGGTTATTCTTCGCATCGTACTGAACAGGAACATTCAGCACGTCCGCAATCGCGCGAACAGGGAGATACGTAGTGTTTTTATAGGTGATAGGGGTCAGCTTCCCACCTGTGTTATAGGCTGTACCTTCGACTTTGATGCCAATGCTATGATTCAGGTAAGCCGAGATTTTCTCCAGGTTCGCTCCTGCATATACGCCGACTGCTCCCGTTAATGTCATACCTAATACGGCAACTGCCACCATTGATTTTCTCAGCTGTTTCATTCGCTTCATTCCTCTCGTAGTCTCACCGACATTTCAAGCCGATGAGTAAATGGTTGATCGTTCATCCATAAAATGGTTATATGCGATATTTTTATTTAAAATCGATGACGTGAGTCGCAATTAAAGCTTCCTTATCCTCAATCGTAATCCCTAGTCTCTTTCCAGTCGGACTCCAATTCAGAGGATATTGAGGATGGGCGGCAGGATGAACCGAGGAATAATAGGGCGCCATCCAGCTTACTTTACCGGAAGCCGTATTAAAAACATACACACCGTTCATTCCGCTCTCATTCTCAGAATAGACGTCGAAGGCTAATTTGGAGGAGTCCGGCGACCAGGATAAATAAGAGATCATATCGCCTTTTCCGATAAGCGTGCCTTGCAGACGACCAGCCGCGTCATAAATTAACAGCTCGCTGCCTTGTTCTCCGCCCGTTTTCGTGGCGGTAGAGACGGCGATGTATTCGCTGTCCGGCGATATTTCAAAGCTCCATACGTTTTCAATGAGTCTCACAGGCTTCGACTGTCCCGGTTCAACAACCTTAAGCACTTGGTTCACATCCGTATAATATATCCGGCCTTTACTAGCCCCAAATTGGTTATACGATTCAACATCCTCATCTTCGATTGAAATGGTCTCATATGAACCGTCCGTGGAAATAAGACGAATCTCCCCTTTGCCGCTCATGGAGCCTGCTGCAAGGACATAGGTATCGGAATTGAGCCAACCCCCCACCTCCATATAATTGTTACCCTTCACCAGTACACTTTTGCCTGTGCTCAAATCCTTCATATAATTGTCCGCCGTGTACTTATCCCTCCACTTCTGAATGAAACTGTATTTACCGTCCGGTGATGCATCTTCCTTGACGTAATGTTCACCTGGATGCTGTTCTTCATGATTCTTGATCTCGCGGCGCTCGCCTGTGCTTACATTCACGGCTTCCGTGGTATAAGCATACTTCGGTTCTTCCGTTTCGGTTGCTTCCTTCACCATTTTGGTGGTGGTAACCCGTACTTCATTCTCGGACAACCACGCCTCAATGTTCGATGATGGGATTCGATGGGTCTGATTCACAACCAATTCCCGACTCGTCCCCCCTGTTGATCCTTCCACTACCGTGAGCTTGCGCTCCTCCGAAGCATTGCTGCCAGCGTTTGAGACAGGTGGTTGAATATTAGGGCTGCCGCCCGGTTCCACAATCGTTAACCGATCCTGGGACTGGCAGGCAGACAGCGCAGCGGCGAGAACAACAACCGGCAATAATCGGGCACAATGCTTTCCTACTACATTTTTCATAACAGGTTCCTCCTACAAATGGTCCCTAAAGGGAGCTTCGGCAGCAGCACCATGTCTTAGCATGCCTCATGTTTCCCTGTTGATCTCAGTATAGAGTGCGAATATATCGATAACATATCGGGCTTGTAACGAACTTGTAAACATATGTGCTGCTATACAAAAAAGGCCCAGACCCTTATTCCAAGTCTGGACTTTCTTCTGCTGATCTAATCTCCTCTGGACGCGGCCGATCCATCGGCAAGATAATTATAAAGGTAGAGCCGCCCGGTCCCGTCTCCGTTAAATGTACAGAGCCGTGCTGTTTCTCGGCCAGGCTGCGTACCAGCGATAACCCCAGGCCAGTCCCCCCATAAACTCTGGATCGGTCACTGCTCACTGTATAAAACGGATCGAAGATCCGTTCTCTGGCATGGTCCGGAATTCCGATTCCTGTATCGCTGACACGAATCACCATACGATCAACGCCTTGTTGATCCTGCACCTCGTTTGTCAACGTAACGGTTCCACCGGGCTTGTTATATTTAATTCCGTTATCCAGCAGGTTCAACATCATATGCATCAGATTATCCGCATCCGCCCATACCTTGCCATCCGTTAGATTGGATTCAATCGTAATGTTATTCTGCTCTGCCTTAGCCTGAAGACGAGCTGTCGCCTCCTCCAGGATCGGCTTCAGCTCTATGGATTCCGCATGGGTTTCGAATTCATAAATATCCATGGACGATAGCTGAAGCGCCTTCTCCACCAGGCCGTATAAACGCTGGGCCTCCTTGCGAATCCGAGTCCTCGCTTCTTCCAGAAGCTCAGGATCGTCACGATATAAATCAAGCAAATCTGCATAAGCAAGGATCGAAGTGAGCGGCGTCTTCAATTCATGGCTGATATTCCCGATAAACTGCTTCTGCTGTTGTTCCAGCTCTTGCAGCCGTTCAATCGCATCAAGCAGCTTCAACTTCTCCTCTGTGAGCTGGCTCACAGAGGAGGATATTCTCCCGCTCATCTCAAAAATACCTTGCGCCAGCTCACCAAGCTCATCCTGCCGCTTGACCGTCGGCTCGCTAAGATAGGCTCCCTCGCCGATTTGCTGCGCAGCCAAATTCAGTCTGCTGATGACATGAACCTGGCGCCAGACATACAGATAACCGATCAGGAAGCCGGCAGCCAGTACTGACATGCCGGTTACGAGAAACAGCTTGCGGATTCGCTCATAGAAAGCATGCTGCTCCGCAAGCGAAGCATGGAATTGAATGGTTCCGACCTGCTCGTCCATATTGCGAAGCGGAGCAAGGTAGAGCAGTTGATCACCCTCGGTAATATAAGCCGAACGTCCTTCTGCCGTGTGGGCAAGCGCATCCTTCACATCCATTTTGGGCTGGAATGGAAGCGAGGTCCCCGTGAATGTACCATCCAGCTTATACAAGGTGACAGCCATGCCGCTCTGCGATCCAAGATCCACTGCAAGCCGTTGACCCACGCTTTCCATAAAGGCATCCGGCTGCATTTCATTATTCGTATTCGTCAGAAACTCCTGATGAACCCGAAGATTGGCCGCTTCTGCTTCATGAGCGAAGGATTGCTCCAGGCGGACGCGCTGGTCCTCTCGTATGCCCGCAAGAACCAATGTGCTCAGAACAACGAGCACTGAGATCAGCAGCAAGGCAAGAAGAAGTGCGACCTTCCACTTCAAGCCGAAACGCACCTTTCTTAGACTCATGCTGGACTCTCCGTGCTTTTGTATCCGATGCCATACACGGTCTGAATCACGTCATGCAGATCTCCGAGTTTCTTACGCAGTCTCTGAACGTGGATATCTACCGTACGTGTCCCGCCTGCAAAGTCCATATCCCATACCTGCTCCAGCAAAGCCTCCCTGGAGTATACCCGCTCCGGGTTCCGTGCCAGGAGAGCTATAAGATCAAACTCCTTCGGAGTCAGCTCCAGCAGCTTGCCTTCGGCATGCACGGTACGGTTTAACAGGTTAATGACAAGCCCCGAAATTCGGATTTCATTCTGTGGCGAGGCTGGTTGCTGAATACTCTCAACTGTTCGGCTTCTTCGTGACAACGCCTTCACTCGGGCAATGATCTCCCGCATATCAAAGGGTTTGGTCATATAATCGTCCGCGCCGAGCTCCAATCCCAGCACTTTATCAACGATATCGTCCTTTACGGTCAATAACAGGATGGCCGGACGCTGCCGGTTCTCAAGCTTTCGGCAAACATCATATCCGCTAAGCCTTGGCATCATCACATCCAGCACCATCACGTCGGGATGGAACGATTCCACTCGTTCAAGCGCTTCTTGCCCATCCCCTGCCGTCTCAACCGTGTATCCTTCTCTTCGCAGCGCATAAGCCACAGCGCTTGATATACTGACTTCATCATCTACTACAAGTACCTTGGTCATCGCATTCACGACTCCTTTACCTGGCCGATTACGACAATTGTTAGTTCAATGATGGTAACGTATCCGGCATCATATTTCAACAAGCGGGCAGCCGTTTCATTACAATTGTAACCATGAATTATTTTTGGAATCATTTTGTCCTAGAACTGGCTTGATGTCATCCAAGTTTGCTGCGGGTTATGGTTGACTCTAAAATGTCGTGCTACTCCAATACGCATAGGACTCCTTAAGAAGTTGAATTTGTTCTAACCATGCCAAAAGAAATCTTCATATTCGGTGCATAAGTTAAATACGAATTCTCATCAAACTCCTGAAATAATCTGAGCTCTGCCGCGTATTGCGCCTGTGCTTCCTCCTCGGTTAAACCTCTCCGCATCAACTGCTTCACAATGGTTGCGGGATCATCCGGTTCTTGTCCGATCCCCTCTTCTCTTAGCGATTGGAATAGCTGTTCTTTGGCGGAAACGTCCATGTTTCGATGTAAAAAATTCACTTTATCGCTCACTCTGCACTCGACGTTTCGCAGCCCGAGCTGGCTCAGAAGTATCGGGAGTTTGATGCCGATGTTTCCGTCTTTACCACTGTCGTTTGCACCCGCTTCGTACAGCTTCTGCAATATCCCTAGACGTACAACCTCCGAATGCTGTAATTCATCGAAGCCATAATTAGCTGCATTGGCGATCCAATGTGGTTCAAAACAAACAACAAGGCCACCGTCTTGTACGCTGTCGATCATCTTTTGAAGGATGGTCTGTGGACGATTCATATGCAGCAGAAAAGCATGACAGAGTGCGATGTCATATTCACGCTCTGCTACGATGTGCTCAATATCTCCTTGAATGAATGCAGTCGAATAAGGAAGCTTCCCAAAAACATCTCTGGCTTCCTCCAGCAAATCATTACCTTTATCGATGCCCGTGTAAGTTGAGCCTGCAGGTAACAGTGGCAGCAGTTTAAGTCCAAGATATCCATAACCACATCCGTAATCAACGATATTCACGGCGCGGTTTATCTTCCACACCGTCGTAACAAGAAACTCGAGGTAGTCATCATTGTAATATAACCCTCTCGTATTTCTGAGGTATTCAATCCTCGAATCCCACTCATATTCGGCCAACTCTCTCACTCCCTTTTTAAACTCACATGCCCCTCATCTTCTACAAGCTAAAACAGCTCCATATCCCTTCGAGCCTGTTCGATCACGCCACGGATGAAATCTGCCTTACCGTTGGTGTAGGCCACCCGATCGTGCCGGAATTGCATTTCGAGATTTTTTTTCAGCATATAGTATTGATCCCTTGTCTTCGAATGTTTCTTCAGGTACTCCCTGAACAGAATCTGATCGTGCCACTGCGAGCCTTGATACTTGTAGATATGTAAATGATGTGTACCCGCTCTCCATGGACCTCTTCGAAAGAACAAGCGCTCCGGGAACTCCGGTTTGAAAACATATTCATATCCGCTCTCGGCCAGACGCTTTATATAGTGATCGTTTACCTGCGATAATTCAAAAACACCGGCCATCATATCGATGGTCGGCTTTGATCCCAAGCCCTCGATGGACGTGCTCCCAATATGTTCGATGTGAACATCGAGTCCTTCCAGAGCAGACATGATTTTTAATTTTTCCCGTTCATACGCTTGACTCCATACCGGATCGTACGCTGCGACAACGACCTCTTCCATGCTCCTATTCCTCCGATAATTGATATATCATCTACTTCAATCGTGTTTTAAATTATATCCTGTCTTCACATCTTTTCTAAAGCCTAGGCTTTGATAGAACTGATGAACTTCTTCCCCTGGCTGCCCTGTCAGCAGCATCATTTTGTAGCAATTTCTTTGCTGTGAGATCTCAATGGCTTTATTCAGAAGCTTCCGTCCAAGCCCTCGCCTTCTATAATCCTTATGTGTGACCACATTCTCAATCAAGGCATACGGCCTTGCATTACGAGTTAAATTCTTCAATATATTCAGTACACGCGTTGCTACCAGCTCCCCGTCCAGCTCAACCACAAGAATGTTAATATAATCATCCTGCATCATTTCATCCCATAATCCAGCCAAATGTTCATTATGCTCCAATTCGGGATCTTGTTCATGCAAATGTCTGTACAATTGCAGCAAATTAGGCAGTTTAATCATCATTCATCTTGGTCAGAGCAAATCATCCATCCAGCGGCATACATATACCATCTTCCATTCTTCCACTGTAAAATCTTAAACAGCATTCCTCATCCGAATCATCGAAAAATTCACAGTTGAAGACAGTATGCGCTCTTTCAGCAATTGGAGAGATGGGGTAACCCGTAACTCAATCCCTTCCTGCAATATTGAAGCCACCAGATCATCCATCCGTTCAACATGTATGGGGACAACTGTGTTCGTGGCAACATAATATCCTGCATTGGCATCAAATAATTCAAAATCAGCGGGATCAAAGCTATAACGGCAAATGTATCCTCTTCTAACCCTTTCGTACCACCCCGCTTCGATCGCAAACATCCTGCGGGTTCCTGACATCCCGAAGAACATCTCTATATCCGATTCACTCGTCTTCTCACCAGCCTCCACACATGGGCTCAAATCTCTGAATATCCGAATCCTGGCTAAAATGATAGAGCACGAGTATATCCCTCCTATGAATGACTAGTTTCTCTATTCGAGAAACCCTATATATACTGTTTCACCTTCGCCTTAAACCTCGTTATAATTCACAATCTGGCCAGGTTCAAACTCTTTGTCGATGATATGCAGCAGATGCAACCCGATTTCCTCCGTAGACAACAGCTGTCCAGACTCGTGCGCTTGCGCGAAAACATGGGCCATGTCAAATTCGGACTCATTTTTGCTTCTGGCCAATCTCTGCATATCGGTTTCCACCATTCCGGGATTAACCGCAATTATCTCTACCGGGTGCTGTCGGTTCCGTTGCTCGGCTCCAACACTCTGCGTAAACATATTCATACCGGCTTTCGCCGTACAATACACACTCATGGTGGGTGCTGGATAAACACCTGATCCTGACGAGATATTGATGATTTTCTTCCTAATGGAAAGCCCCTCCGTTTTCTTGATAAACGAGGAAGTTAAGATCATTGGCGCGATCAGACTGATCTGCAGGTTCATCTGAATATCCTTCGGTTCGCACAAGTCAATGCTCTTCAACGGTTCGAGCATCGACGCATTATTAATGAGACATATCATATCCGCATGGGCTGGGTCAATCAACTCAAATAGCCTGTCCATTACATTCTCAAGACCCAAAGTATCATTCAGATCGTATGCAATGTGTCTATAATTGGCAGAGCTGCTTAGCCGATCCGATGTTCCCCTCGCTATGCCATACACGACATTCCCGTTCTCGACAAGCATACAGGCCAGTTGCTCGCCTATTCCTTTCGATGTCCCTGTGATGATGAACTGACTTCCGCTCATGTGAACCTCCATGATCCTAAAATGATTGCTTCAGAATATATTCTTCTACTTCTTCGCCGCGAATATTGGCAAATCCCCTGTCTTCATCCCAGATGATGAAAAAGTCGCCATTATGGCGACTTAAGATGTCAGTACCTTCTTTTTTGTTCCTAAAGAATCACCAACCGTTACGCTTCTGTTGGGATACCAACAATTCCATCTTTCTAATGTTAGGTGGCTTATCTCACAGACTAGATCAAAACTGGAGTTCATGTGTGACCAAGCCATTATTGCTAATCTCTCGAAAACCTAAACGCTTATAGAATTCACTCGCTTGGGGATTATCTGTTTTTAATACAAGTTTACTATAATGGCTGCTTGCCATATGAATGACAGCTTCAACCAGTCTTCGCCCTACGCCATGTCCACGGAATTCCTTCAACACATAGAGCCTTCGAACCCTGCCAATGTTCGCCTCAGCATAAGGATCTCTGTTCAATCCGCATATCCCGATCAATCTATGATCCATTCGACATGCGAACAACGCCTCAGACTCTTGATCAAACCTGTTCGTTCCTGTTATGTATTCTCGGAGTAAACGATTGATGTGTCTATGTCCTTCCTCCGTACTTTCCCTCAAAATCTCGGTAAGGTCTGCTGCATTCAGGTCAGCCACTTCGTGTACGATTAGGTTTGTCATGTTTTCATGGTTCTCCCCTTCTCAATGTATGATCATGTAGGTATCCCACGAAACCGGTACATTGAAATCCACTTATTTCCTCACCCGATCAACAGACATGATCTCTAATATCTCCTAGTAACTTAAAAAAAGTCTTCGGATCCGTATCTTCATATTCCTCCTAAAGTTCTCTCATTCAAGAACCTCTATATGCTCGGATGCTCTGTTCTTTTCCGCCCAATATACAACAAATGAGATGAAACCCCCAGGATGCTTGGATTCTCAGCTTCTTGGTATATCATCTTCATAACCTCATGGAATTCGTCTTCCCCACGAGAACGCCAATAATCAAACTGCTCCGGCTTGAGCGCCCCCGCTATGCTTGATGACGCAATCAACTTGATGCTTTCGAATCCATGCGATTCCATGAACGGCTTGATATCCTCGATATTGTAATAATACGCTCCGGTAAACCTTCCTTCATCGCTATGATTAAAGACTCCCGTCTTCATAAACTCCTTAATGCTGCTTACATGATCATGAGGCTTCCAATGTTCAGGGTACATTAACGAAGTCATTAAATGCCGGATTCTCGTCATGAAAGCCACGAATACGTAACCGCCGGATCGAGTAACCCTGTACAATTCCTGTACTGCCGTATCCCTATCTTCCCTCGACTGCAAATGATACAACGGTCCCATCATTAACGAGGCATCGAATAATTCGTCATGAAATATACTCAAATCCTTGGCATCTGCACTGTGAAAGCCTTTAAACTGTTTTTCTAAATTCAATTCCTTTGCCTTTGCAACCGAAATGTCTACCAGTCTTGGCGTAAGATCCGTTAAGGTAACATCGAAACCATTCTTCGCCAGCTCCATCGAATATTTCCCAGGACCAGCTCCATTATCCAGCACATGGCCTTTCTTAGGTAACATAGCCAAAATATGGTGCAGATTAACGATAAATTCAACAGGCTCCCTATCCAACCGTCCCCATTCATCAAACGTATTATAATAATCGATTACTTTGTTCAACGATCATCATCTCCTATTTTCCATTCAGCCACTGGATGGAACGTGTTTAATAGACATCATTTTAAGTATGTACAACCTCAATATGCTCCTCGGTAAGCTGTATAACTTCAATGTCCCGGAACCTTTCCTGAAGTTTCTGCGCCAATGAACGCACACCGAAAATTTCGGTGAAGGTATGACTGCCCACGATGATATTCAATCCGATAAACCTGGCGTATTGAACGGTATAGAGCGTTTTTTCACCGGTAATGTAAACGTCACAGTTATGGCTCAAAGCCTCTCTCAATTGATTGGTGCCGTTGCCTGCCCCCGTTACCATGCCGATTCTCTGAATCGCTTTTTCGCTGTTCTTCTGATAGAACACGTTCTCACCTAGCACAGAGGACATGGTTTCTACGAGCTTTTCCATCGTGGTCGGGGACTTGAGCTGCCCAATGCCTACCGAACTGTCACCCTCCACATGACGGGATGGTTGAACAATACGCTCTACCCCAAGCTCAAGCAGTAACGAATTGCAGGTTCCAAACTCAGCATAGTCCAGAGGGAGGTGAACATAAAAATGGGCGATGCCATGTTCCCTCAGTAACTCCAGGCAGCGTTCTTTCATTCCATACATAAAACTCCACGCATCATGATGCGTGATGATCAGATCAACCTTATGTACAGCGGCTTGTTGGACGATCTCTGGCGTTATGTTTGTTGCATAGCCGATTCTTTTATAGGAACCCGATGAAAATTGATGAAAGCCATACTCGTCATCTTCTTCAAAATCATCCAGCAACGATCCAAAAATCTCCTGAATATAAGACTTGAAAAGCAATGTGTCCAACTGCATTCCCTCCCTCATTCAAACTTGAGACTCTGCAATTATGGGAATAAGCACCGTAATCAAGAAGGTTAAGATCAAATATGAAATCGAAAATATGTGATATGCGGATTTTTTTCTAAGTAGAATAAGCCCAAATATGACCACAATCAAGGGAAGTCCAAGTAAAAAATGCACGATGTATTTTAGAGTCATGCTTGCAGCCAACGTGTTCATGTACGTTATGATACCAATCGGCACCCAGATCGCCGCAAGCAGCAATCCAAATGATACGGGAACGAAACTGTTTTTCAGTAATGTATACCTCATGTTTATATCTCCATGAATTTATTTTCGATCCAGATTCAATTTAAGGGGCCTTGTCACATCACCAACTAATTATTCAGCTCATGATTTGTTCAGCTTCAGCTAGATGGTCCTCTTTACCGATAAATCGGATCGTGTGATGTATGTAGGTACTTCTCAAATAACGAGGCTCGCTGTTTCTCATTCGTTTCAACCAATTCACTAATCACAGTCGGTACATATTTCCATAATTTACCATCTTTATATATGCAATGATGTTCGTAACAATTCGGATCATGCAAGATCGTTTCGAGTGATGCCGGAATATTGGCAGCGATTCCAACATTCCCTTTGGACAAAATCCATTCCGTGGACTTCCAATCCAATATCCCCTCGTCTGTTTTAATCGGAGTAACATAGCTGTAATCCTCAGGTATGTCCGCGACATAAAGGTACATCCCACCCGGATTTTTGCCATCTGCTGTCCAAGTGATAAGACCTTTGAATGTTAAGCTGCATTCCTGAATCTGAGTCTCCTCATACAGCTCACGAATCATCGATTCCCTGGGCGTTTCATTGCCCTCCAGCTTGCCCCCTACTCCATTCCAGCACCCCATCCATGGCGCGTAATCCCGATTTAATAGTAAAATCTCATGACCACGTCGAACAAAACAAATATTATATTTTATCATAGATTGCTGTCTCCCGTTCTAATATGCTGCAAATGCATCTTAAACTTCTGTTCTTCTCTCGCTCTGCTTCTGTTCGTCTTCATCCCAGATGATATACTAGACTCCATTTTCTGTTCGTGTAAGACAACCACAGCTTGTGCTCGGTTATCTCATCTCTATATTCATACACCTTGTCCATATCCTGATAATGTCCTACTGCAGTAATAGGCAATCTGAGGCTGACTCTGCTCCTCACTATCTTGGAAAAATCCATAAACAATCCTTCTTTCGTAGACTCCATTAGAACGTTGGCAACATCATCTGGGATATCCCCAATTTTTCGCCGCGTTAATCTATGTAATTTGGATACGATTACTTTAGACAACAGTATCTTATAATCTTCAAGATCAGACACATACAGCTTATTAAACCACCCATCATCATGGGCGTAGTAAGAAAATCTTACTTTAGGTATTACCTGCAAGGGTTCGGCAAGATGAGCAAAGGTTAATAATTCCCCAATCTTCATTTTGGTTAATTGATCAAGAGCTTCTTCCTTCTGCACATCAACCCAGCAAAAATCTCCATAACCGTATACGTCATCTTCCAATAATCTTGAAATTTCTTGAGGTGTCACATAATCAAATCCGGAATGAATATTCCGCCGCGCATCATCGAACTTGTGTTTAAGGAGAATCAGATGCTCCGGTCGATGACGGACACAGGACATAAATTCATAGAACTCAATACCATAGGAATAAAAGCATGATACTCCTTCCCATTCACATAGATCAAATCTCTGAGACTTCGTTTGGACATGCTGACCTCTCACCCTACATTTGTATAGTCACGCCTAATAACTTCATATGTCCAAGGGAGATGAGGTTTCCCTGGTACTTTGGCCTGTGCTTGCTGCAGCAGATTGATCTCAAACTGCGTTCTGATTTCTTTTTTGCCATTCTTAAAAGGGGTCATGATCGTCATACTCCCGCTTCTATCTGAATTAAACGCCTCAACTTCCTATGCAAACCGTCACCTCATGAAAACGAATATCCGGCTGTTCGGGTCATCGTCTGTGCTCATTATCCTTCATCTCTTGCAACCGGACGTTTAGCTCATCCAGTGAACGCTGCATACGATCCAATCTTCTCAGTGCAGAATATTGATTGCTGATTATCCCGGCCAAACCCACAATCAGGATAATAACGATGAATTCGATCATGTGTAACTGCATCCTTTCCATGCTAGAGTGAACTAACCTGCCTGTTGTCAGTTCAATATTTTCCCCATGTTCGATGTACTTGTTTACGGGGACAGATTGCTTCCAAGCTCCTCGCGATGGAGAATAGGACTCATATCGCTTTGGATGAAACCTCCTTCATATGATCAATAGCGAATACCTGCCATAACTCCCTCCATACGACACAACCCGGCCTTAAGAATAAAGCTTATCCTAGGTCGGGTCATGGGTAGTCAGTCATATTTTATTCGTTGTTTTGGTCAATAGCCACTGAGGACGCTGCGAGCGGGTTCAATTCCTCTCTGGATATCCCTGTTGCCTATTCTCTATTTCCCTGTATATGCTCAGTGCTTTCTCCATCTTCTCTGCGTACTCCATCGATTGGCTCGAATTTAATAGCCTGACATCCTGCGTACCGCTGGAGCTGAGCAGATCATTCGCACGCAAGACTTGGATCAGCCTGTTCACGGTTCCTGTACTGCCGTCTATAATTTGGATGTGTTCAGGCAACAGATCCGATAAGATCTTCTTGTAAAAAGGGTAGTGGGTGCAGCCCAGCACTACGGTCCCATACTCGTTCAGATCGAAGCCGTCAAGCTTCTCGGTAAAGTAAGCATTCATGATTTTTTGGTCAAAATTCAAAGCTTCGCAGTATTCCACCAGCTCTGGCAGAGGCAAGGAGTCCACGATATGCATGCTATCAACTCGTCTGACCAGATCCCGATACTTCGATTCCCTTAGTGTTAATGGGGTGGCAAACACCAGGATTCGCTTGCCGCTGGACCGATTGATTTCTACAGCTGGTTTTACGGCAGGCTCCATACCAATAATCGGAATAGGATAAGTCCTCCTAAGCTCGGATATCGCCATGCTTGTAGCCGTGTTGCACGCAATCACAATGGCCTTGACTTCTTCCTGCATAATGGTTTTTATGGCATCATGTATGTAGGATTTGACGTCCTCCTTGGCTTTGGTACCGTAAGGAACGTGCAGGGTATCGGCAAAAAATAAAAAGTCCTCCTGCGGCAGCTCCCTCATCGCCGCTGACAACACGGTTAATCCGCCTAACCCTGAATCAAAAAAAGCTATTCTCATTGTTTTCACCTATCATTGTATTATTTCTGTGAGTATTATTTCTGTCAGCATCATTTTGTTATCCATGCCTTATTCATTATACTCCACTACTTCAATCTTCGCAGATGCTATCTGTACTAATTGATCTGCCAGCTCAGACTGGTTTACGCAGCACAACCCGGCTGCGAAATTCTCTGGGCCGGGTCGAGTGTGCTATTTCTATTCTTTTCCTGAATTTACTCAAAGCATTTCAACAAAGCTAATGCCTCTTCATGATCCGGCTCCAGAACGAGCGCCTGGCGCGTGTATTCCAGTGCCTCTTCGTCGAGTTCAAGCTCGTAACAGCAGATTGCGAGACAATATAAAACCGTGGGCACAGGTTCATCTTCATCCGTTTCAACGGATTCTTTCAGGAAGAACATCGCATCCTCGTACATATCCATCTCAAAGAGCACCAGCCCCGCATCCAGAGCCAGGTCATAACGCTGCTCCATCACGTAGTACGATGACCACATGATGTATATGCCCTTACGGATATCCAGCATTTCTTCATCATTGGCTTCCGGCAGCAGATTCGAGATGCGCTTGGCGCTCTGGATGAAGAACTCTGCGTCATAACCACCCAAACGCCAAAAGGACAAAATCTGCTGAATCCCCATGCTTTCAATATTCCGATCGATCCATTCCTTCAAGAGGAAGAACTCATCAGGTCCGAAGCGTTCGATAAACTGGCGGTAAGCCAGCCGAGTATTAGCATATGTCGTTGGCTCTTCCAGCATGAGTATGCAGCCGATGTTAATATTTTTATAATGCTGGGTGGGGAATATCGCCTCCGCACCTCTTTGCTCGAACACATGCTGCAAGGCATGATAGTTCGTTGTTAACGAGAAGCTGCCATGGTAAATCAATTGCGGCGGTTCTGCAAATTTCCAGTTCTCGAGGCGATGATCTCCCTTATCTGCCGTAAGGAGCAGAAACCCTGACGTTGACAACTGATTCAGTCGCTCCAGGCAGTTCAACCCCACCTCCGGAAACAGGATATGGGAATCCTCCAGCTCTTGCTGGTAATGGGCAATCACATCGCGATACGGATAGGTTTCCTCTTCATATTTGGGTGCCCGCCGGTGCTCGAAAGCCAGCTTCATTCGCTCCAGCGCTTCAGACGGCTTAAGCTTCTCATACTGCTCCGGAAAGTCGATGACAACATCGCTCTCAAAAATCTTCCCTTCCCCCACGTAAATCAGCTCTTGCGGAATGCCGTCAAAGAAATAGTTAGCAATAATCAGCAGCGGCTGCTTCAGGTCCCCGGGTCGGATCGTTGTCTTCGATACCACCAAATTCAATTCCTTGTCATGCACGGCATCAAACCTTGCGAAATCCAGCAGTCCCTGCTCGATATAAGTTTGCATCGCAGGATGTTGGTTCCAAGCGGAGACATTTTTCTGCGGCAGATCGGTCATGACATAGCGAAAAGGGGGCAGCGCAATTCCTGCATAATCTCTCAGCTCGCACAGCTTATGCAGGATATGGTATCCGAGCCGCCCCGCTCCGGCCCCTAGCTCCAAAATGGTAACGGGCTCGGTCATATCCCCTTGACTGGCCCGGTCCCGAAGGAATCCGAATATAACTTCGGCGTAAGCCGTTGCAATCATGGGGTTGCTCGTAATATATTGCGGGACCTGGTCATTATTCCAGGCTTTCATCCCCAGCTCTTCATAATAAGTCCGTTGTAAATCCCAGATGGGCGCTTCGCTGAAACGGAAGCGTTGTTGAGTATTGTCTGTCATTCTATATAACCCTGCTCTCTAGTGATCATTAAGTACAATCTGAAGGCGCACATATGCTTATACATCGGTCGTCCTATGAATGTCTCTTGAATCGTACCATATAAGTTGCCTGTTCCAAAACCTTCTGAGTAATAAATCCGGCAAATTCCCTTTGGATCGAGGTGTAACTCGCCATTTTGGAGCATCTAGGCACCATTCCCTCCGCTCCCTAATATAGTGTAGGAGAACAGAAGGGCGGGATATGCATGGGTACAAGCATGGAACAAGAACAGTGGGCCATTTTCCTGGCAGCCATCTGTGGACAGACCTATACACAATTCACCAATACGGATGGCTCATTTGTCCTGCCGCTGCGTTACTCGCTCCACGACACCATTGAAGCGAACTCCTTAATCGGCGTGGCGGAACGCTTCGGGTTTATCCTTGAATCTCCGGATGAGATTATTATTGCCTTTCGGGGGACTCTCTCCACAACAGATTGGATCTCAGATGCCATCGCTTCCCAAAAAAACTTCAAATATATTAAAGAGCCCTCTCTCACGCATCGCGGCTTCACCAACATCTACGCCTCCACCCGAGGCCAGATTATGTCCGCGCTTAACAGGCTGCCTCATGACAAGACCTTGTATATCACAGGCCACAGTCTTGGCGGAGCACTTGCGACGCTGTGTGCTGTAGATATTGCCGCCAACACGGACCACACTACCCCCTATGTGTTTACATATGGGTCACCCCGTGTAGGCGATCCCGATTTTGCTATGGCCTATACGAAGTACGTTCGGAGCAGCTTCCGCATCGCCAACCTGTTCGACGTTGTGACACATGCACCCCCGCATATCTACAAGGTGCCAAAACGGGAAAAAAAATATTATTACAGTCATGTCCACACCCACAACCCGCTCAACTTCCAGAATGGTTCGGTTAGCGCCAATCATGTAATTGGAAGTTATTTTGCTGAACTAACCAAACTCCAACCGCAATTTGCCGAGCTCTTATGTTCGACGAACCCCGGGTTTTGTCCTGCTGTAGAAACACCTATAGAAAAAGTCTAGTAGAGATGGCCAAATGCATATGTTGGATTGCTCGATCATAAAAGAAAGCGGATTTCCTTTGAGAGGAATCCGCTCTTTTGTATGTCTTAATTATCTTGAATTAGATCACACGCGTGCACTCGTTGTTAACATAGGAAACAAGGTCTTCATTTCATCTTCATTCGGTCTTCTGCCATAATTCGCGATTTCGAACGGCTCTGCATATCGAACGCTTGCTGCGTAATCTTGACCATACAGCTTCGAAAGCGTTGGCAGCACTTCATCGGACACACGCAGGAAACGATCCCAATACTTCAGAATGAACGTCCGCTTCTCTTCCCAATTATCTGGTACTTCATGCAAGAAATCGCCTTGCCATGGAGCAAATTCATAGAATTGGGAAGCATGCGCGTCACAGGCCCGCAATTTCTTCTCGATCACGCTTCCCGCATCAATGACGATATCCGGTGAATAGGCTGCCCTTGCCGCATAGTCCGGCATCAGCAAGAATATCGGGGATTTCTTCAAGGACGGCACTTCCGGTACCGCATTGGGCACCTTTGCCACAAAATCTGCCGCATCCCGTACGATTTTCCCTGCGTTGCGGTTGTCCACATGACCCGGCCCATCCGGATGGAAGGTAATGACGATATCCGCCTCCCAGCCCCGAATTTGACGAATCACTTCCTTGCGTACTTCCGGTGTCGGCATCAACTCCCCATCCGGAATGGGCAGTACGACATATTCCAGGACGCCAAGATGCTTCGCCGCTTCATCCGCTTCTTGTTTGCGGCGAGCGATTAGTTCTTCTCCGCACATCTCATGATGACCGCAGCATCCATCCGTTAACGTAACAAACTTCACCCTGTGGCCCATTTCTGCATATAAAGCCGAAATGGCCCCCGCGTAAATTTCAGGCTCATCCGGGTGAGCTGCAATGACAATCACATTCAGAATGTTGGACATGCTGTGAGTCCCCTCCTGTACGTTTCTTAGACATACAATCTATGTATTTTGGCTTACTTCATCCGTTTCATCAATGGATGATTCTCTTTCAGATCCAGCAAATCCCACAGATTCCCGTATAAATCCTTGAACACAGCCACCATGCCGTAATCCTGCTCTTTGGGTTCTCTCACAAACTCGATACCTCTCGATACCATTTCATGATAATCTCTCCAAAAATCATCCGTATTCAAGAACAGGAATACTCTGCCTCCAGACTGATTTCCGATAAAAGGCTCTTGTTCAGGCTTGGACGCTTTGGCAAGCAATATCGTAGTGCCAACTGACCCAGGAGGAGCTACGACCACCCAGCGTTTGTCTTGTTCAGGCTGATAGGTATCTTCAACCAAGGTAAAGTTCAGCTTCCCGGTGTAAAAGGCTATGGCCTCATCATAATCCTTCACGACCAATGCGATATGGACAATCGATTGAATCATGTTAACCATCCTTTCAATTCCATCATACTTCAACTATATTAACATAACATTCAGGTCCTGCTTGAACGCCAGCCACATAAAAGTCTGTCATGTAACAGGGAGTCCCTTTATTTAGACTGTAATAATGGAATTACGCCCTCGCCCATAAAAAGGCAATGTAATCCGTTAATATCCCCTTATGTCCCAAATGCCGAAGAATCGTGGTGATATTGCCTCTATGGTAGGTTCCATGGTTTACGACCTGTTGAACAATCTCCGAAATCGAATTCTGATGCTTGTTATACGTCACGTGCTTTCCCATATCGTGAACCGATGCCAAGTATTCGCGGTTCTGTGTCTGGGTCTGGCTCATATAATGACGAGCTGCCTCAATGCTAGCAAATGATTTCGAGACTAGGGCAGGAGAAACTTCTTCCTTGATCCGGGCAAACCAAACTTCATCCGCGGCTGCAAGATGGCCGACAACTTCCGCAATGGATTTGAAGCCTACATTCACTTCTTGAAAGAACACGTCGTCCGGCAATGTTTGAAGATGTTCCAATACTCTATCATTCGCCCAAACGTTATAGTCGTATAATTGAAGGAATTGTTCGTTCATTCATATCACTCCTCGCTTATTCCTGATATCGACCGCTCAGCAATTTACGATGCAGATAACAACACTCGATTCCGTCTAATAAACCCGAATTTTCCTTCGATATGAGCATGGAACCGCCCGTATAAGCGTATTCTCCATGGGTTCCGGAAATCCTTTTTGTGATCGTTCAGCACTTCAGCTGACCGATTTCCCTTCCACCGTCACCCGCAAAACCACAGTGGGGGTTGCCCTATGATATGTTCCCCGATACGAAAAAAGAGGCTTCTCGATCTGATTCATCAGCCGAGAAAACCTCCCTCAACGTGTCCTTCAGTAAAGCTGCATCACCGCGCAGTACCTAAGTCGAATTCCATCGAGCCCTCTTCCTGCCTGTTGAGGAAGGGCGTACGACTCAAGGTCTGGACGATGGGCTCTGCCAAATATGAACCTCCTCCGGCCGGTATACCGTTCGCACCTGTCCCTCCGCATCGGTCATGAACATGACCGTTCGCTCCCGTTCCAACACGAAGGCGTAACCCGTCCCGGAAACCGGGTCTCTTACTTCGATTTCTGCGCTTGCCGCGTGCTCGGAGACAAAGACATAGAGGCTTCCTTGTCCGAATGCCAGCTTGCGGCCATATATCCCCGGGAGTTCGCCCCCCTTCAGCCATTCCAGCTCGGGCAAAATGGCCGCGGAGCGAAGGGCTTCCGCATACAGAGCCTGGATCGGTTCCCAGCGCTCATTCATTTCAACCGGGAGCGGACACCAGATAAATCGTCCCTTGCCCAAGGTTACCGTGAAGGGCTCCAGCGCTCCATCCAACCGACTCAGCGGACGATCCACTGCCAGCGCATTGATCTTCCGCTCACCATATGAAACGGCAAACCGCTCACCCGCCAGCTCCAGCATTTCTTCCCGAAGCACGTTGGCCTGGACGGTCTCGCCGATCTCTGCCTGCAGGCGGTGCAGTGCCTCCCCCCAATAAGCATCGGTGCGCAGCGGTCCGGTCCACAGGACGGTACTGCCCTCCCTTGCCAGCTCAAGGAGCATGGCAAACGCTTCATCGTCGAAGTTGTGCGCGCTTGGCACGATGATGAGCTTGGCCGGATAGCGCTTCAGGTCTGCCAACTGGTATTCGCCGATACCGCGTGGATGGACATTCATCCCGAACGTTAGCGTGCGCATGGCCCTCGTTGTCGCTTCGTATGCCAGCTTCCTGCTGGAAAAATCATTCGAGTACGGGTAAACGACGACGAGATCTTCAAGCTGCCGCTCATCGTCAAACAGGACGGATGCTTCCTTCATGAAGCTGCCGAAGTCATAGGACACATCGGCCTCGGGCTTCTGCGTTCCATCCGCCCGAAGCGCCCCGATATTGGATTCATTGGCGTTATCCATGAAGTAATTAATATTCCATATCCACTGCACGGCCCCCGCGCCTCCGGTCGAAAACGCATAGGCATACTTGCGTTCCAGGATGCTGCGCAGCTCCTCCTCCGTCCGCTTGGCGATGCCGTCCGGACGCTGCACGTGCATGATGCCGGTCTCCTGGACCAGATTTGGCTTGTCCGGCGTCTTGGTAAAGATGCCGTCCCACGCCAGGTGATCGTTCTGCCACCAGGAGTGGACCGTAGTGTAATCAACGACAGGGCCGTAGAACGACGGCGACGGGCGCTGGGAGCAGATGCCTTCATCCTGCCCGACCGTCACCAGCTGACGGGGATCGGAGCGGCGAATAGTGCCGATGAGCTCAGATGCCCACCGGTTGTGCATATCCATGGTAAACAGCGTGAAGTCAAGCCACGGCCCCCACTTCTTCGGCTGCAGCACGCTGTTGAACAGCTTATCGTCAGGACTCGGCGTCGGTGCGGAGTCGAATGACGGTAGTTCACCCGGCGTCATGTTCCAGCGCTCCTGAAGCAGCGAGAGATCATTCCCATGGCGCTGCCGCAGCCACTCGGACCAGGCTTGTCGTTCGAACCGGTCCCCTATCGATACCGGCCCCTCGAAGATCCGCTTCGGATCGAACAGCGAAGGCTCATTGATCAAGTCCCAATGCACGTTGGTCGTTCCCCTGTGACGCCCTACGATAGAAGCAATGAAGCGTTTCTGTGCTTCCACCGATCGCGGATCCAGATACGGATTCACGCCTTCCCAAGCCTCTGGAGCGAAGGAGAAGAAGGTAAATGTCACTTCCAGCTCATGTCGCTTGGCGGTCAGAATAAAGGCATCGATCGCCCGCATCACGTCCTCAGTCGCATGGCCGTCGGCAAACATGATCATTCGGTATCCTGTCCAAATGCCTGTCCGGATCAGATTGATCCCTGCCCTCTTCATCTCCGCCATATCCGCATCCCACCGCTGAACGTTTGGCAGATGGAGAAATTTCCGCGCGACGTCGGAGGTCATATATGTCATCCCAACGATCGGAACAGATCGGCCTCCGCGGCGGAAGTAATCGCGCCCGCATTCCAGCCTTTCCCCAGCTTGCAGCAGAGGACGGTCAACACCCCAGACCGCTTGGGTCAGGCAGCGACGCTCCCCGGACTCGGACTCGGCTTCGCACACGATCCGGTACAGGCCCGCTTCCAGCCTTACCGGCACAGACAAGTGAAGCTGCTGCAGATCCCGCTGCTCCATACCGGCTTCCGACCTCGCGTGCCCGGTCCAGACAATCTCTCCGTTGTCTTTCTTCATGACGCAAACCGCAAAATGCCAGCGTGATGCCGGGACGGACGTTCTGGACAGAGCCTGAAGCTGAACCGTCAATCGCATCTCCTCGCCCGGCTCGTAGGAAGCATAATTCGGCTTCAGCCACAGCTCCGTAACGCCCATTCCAGCGTATTCGGCCAAATCTTTCAGAACGTCAAGCCCTTCCGTCTCCCAGAACGAAGCCCGCAGCTGCTGGTTGATCAGAATCCAGCGCCCGCCTGCGAAATCACCTTTATGCTGCTCTAACATGACAATCGGAGCAGACCGCTCGCGCTGATCTCGATCCACACCTGTCAGCAGCGGTGAGATAACGGCGTCCATCGGACCGCCTGCCCCCATCTCGGACGGAATATCACTTGCTTTGGTCGGATGCAGCGTCAAGCCCCAGGTCGGCTCGATGCCGAACAGATCCCCGCGCCCCTGCAGGATTGGATACTCGGCGGAGGTCTTCAGCCCCTGGACGCGCGACACATCGACCTTCAGCACATCGTGGATATCCATTCGCTGATGATAAGCCAACTGTTCGCGTTCGATATGCCAGGCTCCGTCCAGCTCTCGAACAGGTCTGCGGAAAGGCACACCACCCGCATGCACTAAACCTCCACCGGTCTTCAGATATGCCTCGATGGTCGTCCATGCCGCTTTCGGAAAGTACGGTCCATGCAGATGCAGGAGCACGTCCCAGCCGCCTTCCGCCAGCCGCTCTCCTACAGCCGCAACATCAGCAACCTCCCCCCATCCTCGCAATTGTTCCAGCGCCTTCTCGGACGGGCGCTCGCCTTCATAAGGAAAATGTTCATCGTAAAATACCAGCGTTCTCATGGACTACTCCTTTCTCGCTCTAGGCTGACCATCGACATAAACGGATGTCCCTCGCTTCCTGGCCCAGTCGGCGATTCGGGAAGGATCACCGGTCCAGAGGCGCTCCAAGCCCCATTGATTGGTCTGCGGCCGGCTCTCGCATTCGATACGGATAACCGGGAACAACTCGGTCGGACGTTCCCGCGGCAGCCCTTCGATATACAGCACATCGTCCTCCTGCCGGAACGACAACTCCTGTCCCGTCGTCAGCAGCGTAACCCGGGATACCGGTGTCACCAAATCCGCCAGCCTCAGCATCGGACGGCCGTCCCAGAAACGGATAATGAGAAACAGCTGGTTGCCTTTCAGCGTCTGCCGCCCGTAGGAAATGAACTCTGTAAGGTTCCCGCCGTCGGAGCCGTAGATGGCCTCCCCGTGAACGTCCAGCCATTCGCCGATCTTCAGCGCACGCTCAACGAATGCCGGAGGAAGCTGTCCGTCAGGCTGCGGCCCAACATTAAGCAGCAAATTCCCTCCAGCAGCTCCGCCTTTCTCCGCGCATTCGCACAGCATGTCGAGCAGGACATCGGCAGGACGCCATCGTTCGCCGTTCGTGTAACCCCACAGCCGCCACGTTGTCACCTGGTTGGATTCCCACAGACGCTTCTGATCCGGGACGATGACATGCTCCGGGGAGCCGAAGTCGCCTAGCACCTCCGAATCACCCGATCCGCCGCCACCGTCCGCATGCAGCTTCTCCTCCTCGGACAGACCGAGGCGGTTGTTGACCAGAATATCCGGCTGAATCGACTTCATCCGCTCGACCAGCTTGATGCTCTCAAGGTCCTCCGCCGTTCGCGGCCAGACCCCGTCAAAAAAGAAATGATCGATGCGCCCGTATTTCGTGACCAGCTCCTCTACCTGGGCATGCAAATACCGCTTCATCGTTTCCCAGCCCTCCGGATCCTTCTCCGGTCCGTCGAAGTAAGCCGGGATGCGCCAATCGATCCAGGAATAATACAAGCCGACCCGAAGTCCCTGGGCACGGAATGCATCGGTGAATTCGCGGACCAGATCCCTGCCCGGCGCCTGCTTCGCGCTCGAATAATCCGTCGTCTCCGTGTCCCACAAGCAGTATCCGTCATGGTGACGAGTCGTCAAGCAGGCATATTTCATACCCGCCTTGCGTGCCGTGTACGCCCACAGCTCGGCGTCAAAAAATTCCGGATTCCACTCGCAGGCTTTCCTTACGTATTCCGCCTGGTCCAAATGCTCCCGGAACAGAACCTGCTCGCCTCGCCCATATTGGGCATAAGGTCCGAAATGAATAAACATGCCGTACCGGCTTTCCGTAAACCATTGCCAGCCCTTCCGGATGGCTTGTGCTTGCTTGGTCATGAACAACGTCCTCCTTATGCTGCCCCAGCTCTTGTTATGCGGACAGCCCCGATCGTAATTGTCGTCTATTTGTCCTGCGAGAAGCCTCCAGGCTTCGTCTGACCTTTACTCTAGCTCGGGAATTCCTGTCTTGAACACTTTACTTTTGAGAGAAAACTTTGAAATACGCCAATATCGGGAAATTGAAGCTATGGGGCGGGGCTGCGGGTAACGTCTGAACACCTGCTTCCGCCAAGCCTCCCCTCGCAGCCTGCTTTATGATTGGTTTATGCACAAAAAAAGCAATCCCTCTCCGGCACTAAGGCCGGGGCAGGGATTGCCCGGTTATATGATGTTGCACTGCGCCTATTGCGACTGTATTTACGATTGACCGGCTCTCCACTCATCGAATTGCCGTTTATATTCCGCCACGACCTCATTGAGACCGGCTGACTTCATCGCAGCCAGCATTTTATCGTAGGCATCCTCGTATTTCACGACCCCGTGCATCACAGGATAGACGCTGGTCTTCAACTCGGCAATACAATTCGCGTACTGGGAAGCGACGTTTGTCGGGTCGAAGGTGAAACCGATCGTGATGCTATTTACGGCATCGTCGGAAATCGATGTCCGCCGCTCCAGTCGTGCAGGATCCGTATTTGTTGGATAACGATTCATCTCCACATGACCGAGCAGCCAGTACGGAAGCTCATAAGCTGGGGAACCGTTCTCGTTCTTCGCAAGATAATCCTTCGTATTCTTTCCGGTATCCTTCCAATGCACATCCTTCACACCGCTTTGGACAAGGTCCATGTTCTCCTGGCTGCTGTACACCCAGTTCAAGAATTGAACACCGGCCTCCGGGTGCGGAGACGTAGCCGAGATTCCGTTGGAATTGCGGATCGCGTAGGATCTGAATTTCGGCTGTTCAGCCAAATAATAAATATCCAGCTTGGCTTCCGGAAACGACTGACGGATCGTGTCGCTCACGCCAACGTCTCCCGGACGATACAGATAACGTCCGACCAGCTCCTCCTGGTTAATAACCTCCGATGGTGTCGTGAGCAGATCGCTCATGATCAGTCCACGCTGGTACGCCTCATTCATGAACTGCACGTCTTTTTTGAATTCCTCGGTCTCAAACCAGGACTTCACATTCCCCTGCTGATCGATGTAGATCATGTTGTCCGCCACCGTAAAAGGATACGTGTCGTACGTTGTATGCAGGAAGTAGGCAGGCTCCTCCAGCATTTTGATATACACGTTCTTGTTGTCCTGCGGCCAGTTCTTCTGCAGCGTCTCCGCCGCATCCAGCAGCTCCTCCGGGGATGTTGGAGCCTGCAAACCATTCGCTTCGAGCAGATCGGTCCGAATCGTGAACATGCCGTCATTATAAGCGGTATCCGCCCAGAAGTTCGGCACGTAAGTAATCTTGCCGTTTATTTTGGACGATTCCCAGATCCAGTCCGGCATGGAAGCTTTCAGCTCGCTGCCGTATTGATCCAGCAGATCGTCGATCGGAATGATCCCGCCGCTGCCGGCAAGAACCGTCGGTCCTTTTGTATCATGCATGATCGCGATCAGCTCAAATTCCTCGCCCGTCGACATCATAAGATTGGTCTTCTGATCCCATACGTCCCACGCGATGTATGTCGGTTCATACGTGAGGTTCAGGCCATCGGCCTCAAGCTTCTCGTTAATCGCTTGGACCGCTGCTTCCAAACCCTGCGGCGCGGAGCCCGGAAGCAAATACCGGACCGGGAGCTTATCCCCGCCGCCGTTCTCTCCGCTCGCCGATCCGCTCTCGCCGCCGGAATCGCCTCCACCGGAACAGCCCGCGATCACAGAAACCATAAATATTGCGGCCAACCATAGTGCTAGCGCTTTCCTTTTTTTCATGCGTGTCTCCCCCTGACTTCATTTGGTTTTGTCATGCTGTAATTCCTATCATGCTGTACGATTCCTATCTTAAGGAGACATCAGGGATGGCGTATACTTCAAAATCATGGTTTTCGCCATTTTAAAACGCTTTAAACGGCTGTCAGGAAGCCTTCTTTGATCACGAATCAGATCAGGAAGTAATCTCGGCGTCGAACAAAATCCGAATTGTTGAACCCGCATCTTAGCTGCCCCTCACTGCGCCTTTTTCGTCTCGATTGCATGCTGGCTTCGGAACTGTGCCGGCGAGATCTGATAGTGCTTCTTAAACAGCGTATAGAAATAGGTTGTATTCAGAATGCCTACCTGTTCGCTGATCGATTGAACCGAATCCTCGGTGCTGGCGAGCAGTTCCCTCGCCTTCTCCAGTCGGACGGCATTCAGGTAATCGTTAAACGACAGCTCGCAATGCGCCTTAAACAGCTTGCCGACATAGCTCCGGGACAGCTTCACCTCGCCCGCAACCTGCTCGAGCGACATATCCGGCCTCGCGTAATGCTTGCGTACGTACATCTGGATAAAATCCACCACCTCCGCATGCCGAACCGCACCCGATTCCTCGGAGAGGCTGCAGAGCTGCAGAGCGAGTTCCTTCAAGGCATCCGCGGTTTCCTGAAGCGTCTGGAAGCGCGTAATCCGACGCGTGAAACCGAGGAAGAGGTCTGCGCTTTCCCTATTTTTCACCGTGTGTACATTGAGCTGCTTGTACAGGCCCCCAATGAATTGATTGATGAAAAACATAACTTCATGGTAATTGTAATCGCGAATCTCCTTGATCCACTGATCGATTTCCTTCTCCAGTTTATCGCTCTGCTGCAGTTTGATGGCATCGATGATACGCTTCTCACGCTTGTCCGGATACTGCGCTTCGGAAGGCTCGGTCACGGCGATAATGACCGGATCGGCCTGGAACAGCCTGCCCTTGCCTTCGAAGAAGCGCTGCCGGAAGCAGGACTGCGCACAATCGAACGATTCACGCAGCTCCTCGTACGTCTGCGCAGCGGTTCCGATACCGACGGTAACGGACACGCGGAGCGTGCGGAGAATCTCACCCTGGAGCTCCTCCAACATGCCTAATACATGAAGCGGGGGACGGCTCTGCTTCATAGGGAGAAGGATCGCTACCGTCCCATCCCCCACGGCCGCCACGCTGGCTCCCTCCGGCTCCAGCATGTGCTGGGCTGCCCGGGCTACAGCTGCGCATGCATACGATTGCAGCTCCTCGTCCTCACCGCCGGGCGATCCGTCCTCGCTATCGAGTAGAAGAGCTACTGCCAGAAAGTAAGGCCCCTTGCCTTCTCCGGCCAGACGGCGGAATGCCGTCTCGTCGCCGCCCTTGAGCAGCTGCAGCACATGGGCCTGACGCGCGACTGAAGCCTCGGACTCCATCGATCGCATTTTCTCGGTCATCTCGGCGTAAGTCATGTCCAATATGGCGAATTCGTTGATCTGCCGCCGATCCTTCACTTTCGGAATGGCGCTCATCTTCTCCAGCAGGTGGCGGATCGGGTTGTAAGCATGATGCGTAAGCCAAATCGAGAGGAACATGCTGACGGCGAAGCATGCCAGAGCAAGAACCAGCGCTGACGTCCGCAGGGCCTGCATGTTGAACAGCAGATTTTGATACTGGCTTACGCTGATAAACGTCCAGTTCATATCCTTGGACTTGACGTAAGTGACGAGACTCTTGCGTCCGTCAATGGAGCGGGTGAAATAACCGCTCTCCTTGTCCGATGCCAGAATCGACTGGACGTAGGATTCCTGCGAAATATCCTCCATGAACCGGGATCGATCCGAATGGGTAATGATGGTCCCCTTGTCATCGATGACGTGCAGTGAATCCACCGCTTCGTTGCGATAACCCCCGATAAGATCCTGAATAGTGTCGGTACTCATGTTGATCACGATTGCGCCTTTGGAGCTTAGCGGCGAATAATAGCTCGGCAGGAGGACGAAGGTAAGGACATCTTCGCTCCGGTTCGCCGAAGTAGCGGAAGAGATCCTGCGCGGGAACAGGTGGAAATAGGATGTGTTCTTGCGGTTGATCTCCTCCAGCAATGCCTTCTCCTGATCCTTGGTAATCCCTTTTGTATTCAGATATGTGTTATTCGAGCCATTATAAATTCCGATTGAATGGATGAACGGATACGTGGACTGAATTCGGTTAAGGGTGCCAAACACCCCATACTGCTTCACCGGATCGGTCTCTTTGTCCAACAGGACGCCCACGATCTCCTTGTCGCTGAGCAGAAGATTGCCTACGTTATAAACCTGATCACGGATTACGCTCGATACGGCGCTGTTCTGCTTCAGCATCGACTCGGATATTTTTCCTACCTCCTTCGCGGTGCTCCAGGAGAACATCATGAACAGGACAACGGTTACGAGGGCAATCATGGCTGCCGTAAGCAAAATAAAGCTGAGAAACATATTTCGGTAGACTGCATAACGGAATAATCGCTGCCGGATCATTTTCTCCCTCCTTGCCATCTGGTTGTTATAAGTTAAAATGAAATTCTCGGAGTTACAAAATTTCCCATCACCCATGAACATTACTAACATTATATGTAGTCTATATGTTAATTTAATCATGTTTTCTAGCAATTCGAATACTTGGACCGGATTATTGGTTTACTCTCATCTTACATTTGCTTAGGACATTCATCAATATGAAAACGCATTCTTTATTTTGATCCCCAGGCTATTCTTTAGGAGCATCATTAGCCAGAACCCTTACAGTATAAGGGGTTTTCGGGATTATTCAATCCGGACGACGCTGTGCTGAACACTCAAATTTGAAGTTTTTGCCGTTTTTTAAAGCAGCCTTATCTCCCTTCAATCCGCCCAAACTCCATTTTCATAGTTTACTGCACACGGCAACTCTCTTTACACTCGAATCAGAACCGCTGAAGCTTGCAGCCCCCATCACAAACGAAAGGACGTGCTACCTGTGAAAAAAAACCGCTCCGGCTTCCTGCGCGAAATCCGCTCGAATGGATCCGCCTACCTGCTCGTCGTACCGGCTGCCATCTATACACTGGTCTTCGGTTATTTCACGCTTCCGTACATGCTCATTGCGTTCCAAAAATTCAACTTCAAGACAGGTCTCTTTAATTCCGCCTGGGTCGGCTTTGACAATTTCAAGTTTTTCTTCTCGTCTCCCAGGGCGCTTGAGGTTACGTTCAACACCCTGAAGCTCAATTTTTTATTCATCATGGTTGGCACGCTCGCAGCCATGGCACTGGCCATTCTGTTCAATGAGCTCCGCAGCCGCTGGTTCTCAAGGGTGACCCAATCCACGATATTGTTTCCGCATTTTTTGTCCTGGGTCATCGTCAGCTACATTGTCTACAGCTTGCTGTCTACCGACTACGGCATCCTGAACCGCATCTTGGCGTTCTTCCATGTCGATCCCGTCAACTGGTACGCCTCTCCGCAATACTGGACGTGGATTCTTACGACCGCGGCGGTGTGGAAGGACATCGGAATGAACCTCGTCATCTATCTGGCAGCCATTACGGGAATTGACGACAGTTATTACGAGGCTGGCCGGATCGACGGGGCGAGCCGCTGGCAGCTTATCCGTCATATCACCATACCGCTCATGCTGCCGACCATAACCATCCTGACCCTGCTGGCCTTGGGCAAAATCATGTACGGCAGCTTCGACATGATCTATGCCATCGTGAAGGACAACGGGCTGCTGTATCCCACCGTCGACGTCATTGACACGTATGTGTTCCGTTCTCTCCGCACCATCGGAAATCCGGCTCAAGCGATGGCCGTCGGACTGTATCAATCCGTGGTCGGCTTTATTCTCGTATGGGGCAGCAACAAAATCGTGAAGAAGGTAAATCCGGATCATGCTTTGTTCTAGATGTGCCGGAACCATTCGGAAAGGAGCAAAACTTAGATGACGTCCAGACCTAAATTTTTCGACGCCGTAAACGCCGCCCTGATCGGTATCATCTCCATCCTCTGCATCCTGCCCATGCTGCTCGTGCTTATGGTCTCCTTCACGGATGAAGCCAGCATTAAACAATTCGGGTACCAGCTGTTTCCGAGTGAGCTGTCACTGGATGCGTACAAGCTGCTCCTGTTCGGCAGCACGCCGCTGTACCAGAGTTACATGATCTCGATCTTCGTGACGGTGATTGGCACAATCCTTGCCGTCACGATTACGTCCATGGCCGGATATACGCTGGCCGCCAAGCATATCCGTTACCGCAACGGACTTGGACTGTTCTTTTTCATTACAATGGTGTTTAATACGGGTTTGGTGCCCTGGTATCTGATCAACCTCAATCTCGGTATGAACAACACGATCTGGGCCCTGATCATTCCGTCCTTGGTATTCAACCCGTTCAATCTGTTCCTCGTGCGCAACTACATGTCCCAGATTCCGCCGTCCCTCACGGAGGCAGCCAAAATCGATGGAGCCAGCGATTTCTATATCGCGTTTCGGATCTTCTTCCCGCTGTGCATGCCCGTCCTTGCCACCATCACGCTGTTCTACGGCATCGCCTACTGGAACAACTGGTTTAACGCCATCATGCTGGTGGACAACGAGAAGCTGTATCCCCTGCAATACCTGCTGTTTAAGCTGAACTCCGAGATCAGCATGATCCAGCAGATGCAGAGCAGCGGAGCCATCCTCGGCAGCCAGACGCTCCCTCAGGAATCGGTGAAGATGGCCACCGCCATTCTGACGATTGGCCCGGTGGTGCTGTTCTATCCGTTCCTGCAGCGGTATTTTATTAAAGGCCTGCTGATTGGCTCTGTGAAGGAGTAAGAGCTGCGATTTAACAACTACTTCGTATTCAAGGTTTCATGGCACATAGCCGGGAATCGAGCTGTATGCAAACCAAAAAGGCTTAACCGCGTGCGGTTAGCCTTTTTTTGATGAACAATGGTTGATACATCTCCTCAACGTTAACGAAATTGACCATCGAAATATGCGACCGATCCCTATAAACTCAAGAGTACATGTTGATAGGATTCGATATAAATCAAAATCTACCGAACCAAATCTTGTCTGAGTGTGTATATAAGGTGAAAAACAAACAAAAAGGGGGTGATTTGATGTTACCTGAAATAACACAGGATGAAGCCAAACAGTTATTTACCGAATATTCTATGTATGTTTATCAAACCGCATTGCTGATAACAAGATCGGAAGCGCTTGCTGATGACATTACGCAAGAGACTTTTATCCGAGTGTTCAGAAAGTTTAATACATACGATTCCACTAAGTCGATACAGCCTTGGATTTATAAAATAACGATAAATACGATGCGTAACATGCTTCGCAAGCAAAAATGGTTGAAATTCATCGGTGTCACACCAGAAACGGCTGATGAGGATTTAATTGAAAACAAGATCATACAAAATGAAGAATCTCTGCAACTTTGGAAAGAAATTAACCAGCTATCATTGAAAAGCAAAGAAATCATCGTACTTCATTATTATGCTGAGTTGAAGCTGAGTGAAGTTTCTGAAGCCTTAGGTATACCATTAGGTACTTGCAAATCAAGACTCAATGCAGCTTTAACTACGCTTCGTAAACAGATGCTGGAAAATGAAGTTTTTGAATTTCGCAAAAGGAGAGCTTACCATGAAACAAATTAACCGGTCGGATATTAAGGATGCATTACATACCCATATTGACTCTAAACACGCATCTGTTTTATTCGAGAATATATGGGAAAAATATTCAAACAGAAAATCAGGCGGTCATCCAAATCGTCGTATTTATCGAAAACGAATCATTGTTTTATCTATTCTTGGCTCACTATGCTTTCTTACCCTATCTCAATCCCCAGTACGGGCGTTCATTGAGCAGTTTATAGAGGTTAAATGGATTAAAAACGTGAAAAATGCTGAAATCGGTTATTCATGGGCGAATACTGCAGGTGATGCCCGATCTCTAGTTTTAAACAAGGAGGAGGCAGAGAAGTCGCTTGGAATCTCTATTCCATGGCCTGATCCATTAGATGGGATGTCTGGGCAAAGAGAAATTAGAACTAGAAAAGAGGATGATTCACCTCTTGGGTATGACTATACCATACGTACGAATGACCGCTACTATGAAGTCATAGCTAATTATAAAAACAATAGACAGCCTGAGTTTTACGCACAAACTACTGGTACAGCGCTAGTGAAGGAAATTTCAATTCAAGACGTCACGGCTACATTGATTACTAGTCCAGAGTTCATCCATGTTCCACACCTTTATTTTGAAAAAGGAGATTGGAAAATAGTAGTCACGGTGACTGATTATACAGAAGATGATGTTATGAGCGAACAAGAAATCATAGAATTAGCAGGATCAATTAAATAAAAAAACCAAACTTGAACAAGGGCTGTCATGTATGAATTCAATAGATGTTCCAACCCTTGTGGGAATTTTCAAAGCATCACTTAAATCCTTCGATAATTTCATTTATTTGTTGAATATGCCTTTGTTCATGCAGGTACAGCGACCTAACCCATTCAATCAATAACATCTCTTTAAAGACGGGATGGACAAAATGTCTTCTGCTTAGGATGGACGGATCTTCTAATAAATTTAGAAGTTCCGTTAACTTTGCTCTTGACTGATGGAACTTCTCCACCATTTCCTTGTGTTCCATAATCTCATCCGTTGGTCTGGCAATGTCGGGAGCCACTAGCTTTTTACTTCTGTCCAGCAGAAATTCCAAAGGTTTATTCTCTAAGATTGAATCATCCGTGCTCTTTAGTCCTCTTTTTATTGCTGCAACATATAATTCTTCTGTTTTACATAAGTGTTGACATATCTGACTGATGCTCCAGCTGTTGGAGTCGTGCCGTCTGTTTAGTTGATCTCCATCCAAGCCCTTGAGGATGCCAAGTAACTCGTTCCTTGTCTCTTTTAATTCTCGATTAATTTCTTGAAGCTCCATGGAAAACACTCCCTTTTCGAGCATTTTCCATGATTATACATCCGTTGAACAAAGGACGCTAGGGCTGCGCCTTGAATGCATTCAAAAGTTCATATTGACCCTATCGATGAGATCGTGTCATATTCCGATTTCACGCATTTTCACTGTAACGTGTTCAATCCTGCCCTCCATATCCGTTCCGTCATACTTGGGAAGTTGGAGCTCACTGACAATGCTGCCGTCGCGCATAAACATAATTCGCTCCGTTCGGGCAGCCACGTTGGCGTCATGAGTGACAAGCATAACCGCCGTACCTTCCGCGTTGATCTCGGAAAACAAGTCCATCATTTCCTGCGCGGACGTTGAGTTGAGCGCGCCCGTAGGCTCATCGCCGAAGATGATTCTCGGATTGTTCATCAGCGCGCGGCATATCCCGGCACGCTGGAGCTGGCCTCCCGATACCTGGGTAATGTCGCGCTTTTCAAGCTCCGCGATACCTACCCTTTTCATTAGCGTTCTTGCTTTTGCCGTTATGTTTGCAACGTTTTTTCGGTTGTCCCGCAGAGACGGGAGAATGATGTTGTCGAGGATATTCAGGTTGTTCAGCATCGTCGGCTGTTGAAACACAAACCCCATCTGGGTTCTGCGTATATCAGCCAGCTCATTCTCCGAAGCCGTCGTTAAATCCCTGCCGTCAAATACTACCTTACCGTCATCAACGACATCCGTTCCGCTCAGCGCAAACAACAGCGTTGATTTTCCCGAGCCGGAAGGTCCCATAACCGCAACGAATTCGCCCTCATTGATATAGGCGGACACTCCGTCCAGAACATGGTGCTTCTCATCACCCTCGCCAAAAGATTTTACGATATGGTCACCGATCAACATCTTTTTCATATGCCTACCCCTTTATGTTTTCAGAAATTTTAATGTGACCCATGCCCGATGTGCCGATTATGGTTGCAATAAGTACCGAGCCGATCATCATCAGCGGGCTAAGCAGATACGCCGAAAGCGGATTGACCGCAAAATGAAACGTCGACGCTCCAAACATGGAGATGACCACCCCCGCCAGCATTTCTCCGAGCGTGTTCGCCAGAAGTATGCCAAGCACCATTCCGAGTATCAGAACGAATACCGAACGCGTGACATACTGCGCCCTAATATCTGAGCTTGTAAAGCCTAACACCTTCATAACGCCGATGGAGTATCTGTCCTTTGCAACAAGCATTTTCATAAACAACAGAGTAACCAGTACCGTTATCATTATCGCGACAAGAATGGCGGCATAGGAGGCCTTATGGACGGCGCTTATCGTCGAGCCGAATGTCTGTGCAATATATTTGTCAATGTCCGAAACCTTTGCATAATTAAATTTGCTCGCATATTCCGAAACCATGCTATTGATGAGAGATGGATCGGAAAGCTCCGCACAGATCACGTACCACATCGTATCCGCCGATTGGTCAGGGAAAACAGCCTTTGCGGTTTTGCCTCCATTGGTGATGTCGGAATAGATGCCGCTAACCGTGAGAATTTTCTCCTTCCCTTCAACAACTACAGTCATGGTTTCTCCGACCCCTATGCCCAGTTCATCGGCGTTCAGAGAAGAAAGCGCAATTTCATCTTCTGCGGCGGGTGCTTTGCCTTGGGAATACGCAATGGGGAATATCGAATGGTCGCCGAGCTCAATTTTTATATTTTCTTCCGTGCCATCCAATGTCTTCACTTTGAACGATTTTGTTGCAAGCACGGCATACTGTGAAATGGCACTGTCGCTTGTCATCTTTTCTAGTACTTCTGCGGCTTTTTCGGATATATTGTCAGTCTGCTGAATGTCCATACGCATATCGTAGTTTCCGATACCCATATATTGAATGAAGCCTTTCGATGAAATCGTGCTGTACAGGTTATGGGGAACAATCATGATAAATGCCGAAATGACCAGCACCGTTAGCATGGTGGCGTAAAGTCTTTTCCTTGCGAGAACGTCCTGGATACCGAGAACAACATTCGTGTTAAGCAGCCTGTTCCTGCTTAATCTCAGATGCTTAGCACCTGCGGCGGTATGCCCCTGTGAATTGCCAAAACGTATGGCTTCCGCGGCTGATATTTTTCGAAAGCGCCTCAGCACTCCATTTATATAAGCCATCATTGCAAGGAATACCAGCAGTATGCCGATGATTCCGTACAACAATGCTGAAGAAGAATGTTCGCTTTCCCCCATGTAAAGCCGGATATTCTCAAGAAGCATGCCTTTGAACACCAATGAAAGTGCGAACCCGAGAATACTGCCCGCAGCCGCAATCACAGCGTATTTGGCAAGGTACATCCTCTTCATGTCGGAGATACGCATCCCCATTGCCTTCATAACGCCAATTTGGCGGTAATCGTCTTCGATTTTGGCAAGCAGCGTAAAGCGTATGCACATCAAAGCGATAGCAACGACCAGCACGCTCACCAGAAGGATTACCCCAATCATCATCCCGTCGGAAATGGCGTTGATTGTTTTGAACAGGGGATATGTAATCACGGGTCCGTTCGCTTCAAGACCTGCGGAGGCATAATCGGTTTCGAATGCGCCAAGCGCCGATAGATCCTTTAATCTGAACTCAATCAGATACTCTGTGGTCCCGAGGTTTTGAATTACCGCGTAATCATGGCTGCTTACAAGAAATCTCTTGGAGGAGGAGAGTGTGGAATTCATCTGCGAATCGCGGAGAAATCCCGCAACGGTAAATTCCTTTCCACTTATTCGTGCCTTGTCACCGACCTTCGTGGTGTTGTCCCTCATATAATGGATGGGAACATATAACTCGCCGTCGGATACATGGATGACGTTTCCGTCAAGATCTAGAAGATAATCGAACTTGTCGCTCTGCATGCTGAACCCGTTATCCTGAACATTATGGGTAAGCGAGTTGTCGCCTAATATGATGCGTGCGCCGTCCATGTTGACAAATTCAAGCACCTGAAATTCATCAACATTCCCATGCTGCTCCGCAAAAGCTGTAAGTCGATCCGTATTGATCTCACCCGAATGCATCTGCATAAAATGCGGCGTTTCCGCCCGTTTCATAAGTGTATCTATCGCACCGGAAAGATTGACAACGAGTATCACGGCCAGCGAAACGAGCATCGCTGCTGCTGCAACAAATATCATGGTTGTCAACGTGATTAATTTGCTTTTGGATATATCATTGCGAATTATTCTGGAATACATAAGCCACCTCTGTCTTCTAGCATTCTGACCGATCGCAGCTTATACAGAACGGCCGAAGTTACGCATAACAGCACCCCGGCGATGATGATGAGAAATCCCATTCCTCTGCCAAGGCCGATGCCGATGACTTTCCCCACACTCCCAGCAAGCGCTCCGCCTTCAACCAATAATGGAGTGAACACATAATCTGCCATAACACCCGATAGCGTATAAGCGGCAACAAATCCAAGCTGGGACAGGATTCCGATAAACGCCCACGCTCTGCCTTGAACCGCATTATCCATGTTGGTGCGAACCAAAAAATCCAGACTCATGTTGGCAAACGGAAGCATGGCAAAAAACAGGAATCCCGAAATACATATCCAGACGATATTTTCACGAGCTCCAAAAGCTGCCATACACGCGCCTACGCAAAACAGCGAAATCGAAAGGATTTTCACATAATCTTTTTTTATCGGAAGAAATCCTAACATCATACTGGACACGAGCATTCCTGAAGCCACAATAGTTTCAATCGTTCCGATCATCGAGCTGTTCGTAAAGGTAAGCAGCATCGGTATCGTGAGCGTCTCCATCACCCCAAGGTAAAATGTCAGCACCGATGTCATGATCACCAGAACAAACACACCCTTGTTTCTGGAAACCGCATTCCACCCGTCTATAAATTCGCGAATAAACGATGTAACCTGATGACCGGTCTTGGAAGCAATGCCGCTGCGGACAGCGAGCGTAGTACCCACGGTAACAAAAAAAGTGCAAATGTCGATAACAAGCAGCAGCTTTATGTCTGCAATCGTGAGCAAAAAACCCGCAAGGATCGGAGAAATCAGAAATTTGGCTGAGCCCGCCAGCTGGACAAGACCGCTTGCCTGTGTGTACTGCTCCTCGGTAAGCAAATCCGTAACCGTAGCTTTATATGCAGGATCAAGCAGTGATGAAAACACGGAGCTCATGGCAACCCCGACGCATATCTGCCATAGCTGCGCTTCTCCGCGAAGCAAACAAACGAGGATGAATACAAGCCCTATCGCGGAAAGGCTATCCCCTAATATCATTAAAAGCCTGCGGTCATACCGGTCCGCGAGCACTCCGGCAAAAGCGCTCAAAAAGAGCGACGGCATAAACGCAAGCAAGGTTATCAGCGCCATAGCCGATGCCTTTCCCGTCTGCTGAAAAACATAGATCCCAAGCCCGAACGAAGTCAGACCGTTTCCTATTGTTGAAACCAGCTGTCCCGACCATAAGAGGAGAAATTTCTTGAAAGACTTCCCTGGTTTAATCACGGCTGCTTTCATCTCCCTCTCCAAACATCCCCATAACGTCCATAAGGCTTCCGCTTTCTGCTCCGAGCAGCCTCTCCACGTTGCAAACAAAGGCCACAATTCGCGAGCTGCGCTCCTTCTCTGTCATAACGACCAGATCATCATCAAAAACGGTACTCGCATAAATCACAACCATCTCCATGCATTCGTACGGGAAGGGTGTGCTGAACAGGCCCTGCTGGATGCCTTCGCGGATGATCTCTGTCAGGATCGGGGGGACGCCGTTGATGATAACCTTTTGTATTTTTTGATGCATCAGTGCGTTCTGGGGTTTATGAATATGCTCCATAATTTGCTCGCTGCTTCTCCCGCTTAGGTTCAGTGCCATTACAACACGGATGATGCGCTCGACGATTGGTATGCTCTTGTCTGCGGCAACTTCCTGTGCCCCATCTATCAATCGGACCGCATACCGATCGATCAATGCATCCATAATATCCTCCTTCGACTTGAAGTGATGATACAAGGTTCCGCGGGCAATGCCGACCTTTTCAAGAATATCGTTGGTACTTGTTCCGTCAAAACCCTTCTGTCCAAAAAGCTCATCCACCGCGTCAAGGATTTCGTTCTTGCGATCCTCCGCTTTTTTTACGACCCTCATGGCTACACCTCCTTTTGCATAGACCGACTGCCTGTCGGTAATATGATAACATGCTGCTTTGAGTTGTCAAGATATTGTTACATGAAGTGAACTGATGGTGAACTCATTTATATGAGGAATTTTTATGACTTCCTCCCTCGCAGCATGCCAAAGCATGTTGTTATGCGTAGTTATAGTCTGCCACGCTCAGCTACCGAAATCATCCTTTGTTTATAAAATAAAACAGGCTGCCTTTCAGGGCAGCCGTATTTGGGGTTATAGCGTTATTTACGTACGGAGAGAATGAACTTCTCCAGTGATCCTGTATCCGTAATCACCTGATTACATCCATGGTTATCCATACATACGTAATGACCAATCGCAGCGTAATTATCCGGTGATGCGTTCGCAGGCTTGGTCTTGACCGAGAAGAAAGCAAGCTCCTGATGACGATTGCAGAACAGGCAGTACCCTTTCTTGTTTGTCGGCGTGATTCTTCCCTCAATACCGATAAACCGTCCTTCGAACGGATACACAATGAATAGTCTATTCGTGGCAATATCAACCCAGCTTAGATACGTCACATATCGAAAATCAATGGATTGAAGATCAGGCACTTTCAATTTTTTATTTTTAGGGAATAGCTTCTCAATCTGCTTCACCGTAATCGGCGGAAATGGATCCAGATACGGTTCTAATGTCTCAAGATATCTCTGGAAATCATATGCCGTCTCGAGAGCCGAAATTTGTTCCAGCATCTGCTGCTGATCCCCTTCAAGGTAAGGGAACGCCTCTATCACGTTTACGGCAGAACGATATCTTACGGTCTCTATAACCTTCCGATCCGCCACGGTTCGCAATGTTTTCAGAAGGAATTCCGCTTGTTTTTTAATGATGTTGAATTGATAGTTTCTAATAAATGCTGTACTCATAGGTCTTCAGCCCCTTATTTTTTATGAAAAATCCATAAGGTGCAAAGCCCGTTATTAGAAACGATAAAGTTCGTTTGGGCGACCGAATTCATCCTATCGCACCTCACACAAAGTATCGCCCCAGATTAGGCTTTGCGTGAGGACTCCCTAGCTAATGAGCAATTCAATTTTGCCATCTATATAACCCCCAATCATATTTTATTCAAAAAAGTATAGCAAAAAATCCCACAAGCCGCAATTCATCTGGCTGGATGGAATAACATAATTTCACACTTATAATCAGCTTAGAGCTGTACCTGACTATTCAGGTGAATGCCAACCTCACAGCCCCCCCTGAGCCACACGCAGGCTAAACAAAAAAGCCTCAGTCAGGTATACAACACCTGACCAAGACCTTCTGAATCCAGTCTGTTTTACTGATTGATTTGACCGCCATCCACCGTATAGATGGATTGCGTTACATAGGAGGCATCGTCGGATAACAAGAAGACAGCTACGCTCGCTACCTCTTCCGCTTCTCCGTATCTTCCCAGCGGTACAGCGGCACCGAATGCTTCTTTTGCTCCTTCCGCATCCTCAGGAACCGTATTTTTCTCGATTTGGCGCATCATGCGGGTATTGATCACTCCAGGCGCAACCGCATTTACTCTCACACCGAACGGAGCAGCTTCTAAGGCAACCACTTTCGTCATGCCCATTACGGCATGCTTGGAGCTATTATAACCGACAAATCCGGGCGAACCGATCAGACCTGCACCGGATGAGGTGTTCACGATACTGCCGTACCCTTGTTTTTTCATGACGGGAACGATGTATTTCAGCCCAAGGAAGGCACCCTTAACATTGACATTAAAGACCATTTCAAACGTCTCAGTCGGATAATCCTCTACATTGGCAGTGATGCCTTCGATCCCCGCATTATTGAAAAAACCGTCGATTTTGCCGAACTTTTCAATCGTGGCATCCACATAAGCTTTAACTTCTTCCTCTTTGGCCACATTGGCTTGCAGCGCAATCGCTCTGGAAGCGTCAATACCCAGATCGGAGATGACTCGTTGAACGGCTTCCAGGTTCAAGTCAACAAGCGCAAGGCTGGCACCCTGCTCCGCCAGCTTCTTCGCTGCTGCCGCACCGATCCCACCTGCTGCACCTGTAATGACAATCACTTTTCCATCAAATTTACTCATTTGTATAGACCTCCCGGATTGATTTATACTTCTCTAGGTGTCTTGGTCCCTATTCTTATTTGGCTGTATATCCACCGTCAACCGTCAGGGTATTTCCCGTCATGAAAGAAGAGTCATCCGAAGCCATAAAGAGAACGGCCTTCGCCATTTCCTCGGCTTGTCCCAGACGCTTCATCGGAGTGACCGCAGCCAAGGCTTGTTTGCTCTCCTCCGGAATGATCGGTGTATCGATGAACCCGGGGCATAGCGCGTTGATTCGGATATTATGCTCGGCATACTCCAGCGCCAGGGACCGTGTCAAATTGATGACACCGCCTTTAGCGGCATTATAAGCCGCGGAACCTGGAGAGCCGACCCAACCGTACATCGATGCCGTATTAACGATTGTGCCTCCTCCTGCTTTTAACATTTCGCGGATTGCTTCGCGTGCAACCAAGAATACGCCGTCCAAGTCCACGTTTACGGTGTTGCGCCACTCGGAGTACGCCAGATCATGCGAAGAATGAACGCGCCCGATGCCTGCATTGTTAAATACAACATCCACTTTGCCGAAGGCTTCAATACCTTGTTTGAAGATGTTCGCTACTTCTTCTTCACTCGTAATATTCGCTTTCACGAACAGCGCCTCATAATACAGCGCTTTCAATTCAGCTTCAAACGCCTTGCCTTTTTCCTCATTCAGATCAACCAGCACCACTTTGGCACCTTCTTCAGCGAAGAGGCGTGCAGTCGCTGCACCGATGCCGGATGCACCACCAGTAATTACAGCAACCTTGTTTTGTAATTTGCCCATCTTGGATACCCCCGTAAAATTTATTAAAATAGTACTAACTCACTTCAAATGGAATCAATTTAAGATTTTAAATTTAGTACTATTTTGTCTACAATTTAATTGTACTATTCTGTTCACATTTAACAATCAGTAAGATGTTATGAAGTGTCTATCTAGTCAACACTTACAACAAAACTGTCTTTTTTTAGGGGGGCACGCATCTCGTGAATCATGAACAAACCGGAACATCGGAGCGAAAAAATCGTACAAAGGAACATCTAAAATCGGCCTTTATCAAACTTGTAAAAGAAAAGGGATATCATGCCGTAACGGTGAAGGACATCGTGGATAAGGCCGCATATAATCGCAGCACCTTTTATGTGCATTACCAGGATAAAATCGAATTGGCCGAGGATTTACGGGCTTCCATGCTCCGGGGTCTGGAAGAATCGGTGGGCAAACTTTATATACCTGGACACAAAGTATATACGGCAAATCTGGGTACACCCTCCTTCAATATCGTTGCCTACATTTACGAGAATCGTGATTTTTTTGAACTGATTACCTACGAGGATACCTTACCGGGTCTGCACACCGAATTCCCTCAAACGATTCTAAAAATCTACAAGGAACGATTCATATTCGAAACGATTAACAACATCCCGGTTAACATGGATTATTTTAAACAGTATACGGCCTACGGCTTCCACGGGCTGATTCTGAGCTGGATCCGAAACGGTTTCAGGGAATCCCGGGAGGATTTTATTAAAGAGGTCATTGATTTAACCAAGACGCATATTTACTCGGTGGAGTATGTAAGGGAGTAGGTCCCGGGGGCGGACAACATCCCGGCAGGGAATATCCCTCCGGGTTGTTGGTTGATGGAACGAGCCTCTATTGCACTCGAATGTATGTACCTTTATTCTCGATCCATCCAGAAAGACGGTCAAAAACCCTTCGTGTATCCCCATTCATCTGATATTGTTTATGATGACTAATAATGATTCCGGATTCATTGATATCGAAGGAATAGTTACTTATTTCTCCATCCCTGTTCCGATAAAAGATAATCATCATAATTACCCTGTCCGTACTTCCTTTATAATGGTTCAATTCTCGGCTATACGTTACAGCATCTAGGATGTCGATCAACTCATTCGTATTGTCTTGCTCATGAAATGCTATAGAATAATGATTGGATTCACCCTCTGAAATCGATACAAAATCCATCTTCTCAATCTTGTTTGTATGTCTCATAACCTCTTGAATCTTAATGGGATAAACATAATACCAAACTAGTCCAATTCCAATTAATAATACAGCTACACTAAACACAAGAAGGCGTACCTTTTTCATTAAACGCAACCTCCGCATAGACCGAAGCCTCATTGATTCAATGGGGCTAACTAATGCATACCCGAACCAAGTATTCTTTTTATCTTCAGATTGACAGCTAACTTCATTTACTATGTATCGAATTCTTCGTTATCTGTTTGCCCCAGTTTCATAATCCTTGAAGTCAACTCGCCAATCCGTCACGAATGCCGGATAATATCCTACCCGGTAAGCCACTCGTTGTGAGGCAATATGGCTTGAGATGACATCATATGTTGGTACGCAGCCCCGATTTAATATCTCAAAAGTTAAGCTGCTTACAAGATAAGACGCCAATCCCAAGTGGCGGTATTCTGGAAGCACCTCGATTCCAATCTGCCACATCGTGGCACATGCATTACACGCCCCTGCCAAACCAACGACCTTCCCATTCTGCTTGGCGACTACAACCAACACCGTCTGTATAGGCAGATTCGTGTCAGATATAATAGCATTTTCCAGTCCCTTAATCCCCATGAAATTCGCAATCTCATTCTTCTCGGCCACTTCATATGAAAAACCGGCTGGTGGCGACACCGGCTTGATTCTCTCCAAGTCAGGGAGAAAGTGTAAGTAGAGACCTCTAATGAACGGTAAGGAAAAAATAGCGTCTCTATCTTTTCCGTGCATATGCGCCTTGGCAATCTCCAGTCGTTCCGGCGTAGCCGATACCACAATGGACTTACCCATGGACAAAATTTCAAAATAACGCTCTTTCCTCGGATACGGCCTGCGTCCGGGATTATCATTGGCGTCTACAAAAATAACGCTGTCTTTCTCTCTGTTCAGGTCGTCAACGGTACAGTTCAAGTCGATGGCTAGCTGTGTTTGCACGATATGTAGCATTTCTTTTTGTGTCATCATGGGGATATGTTCTCTCCTCGTGGTTATTTATCATAACTTTTAAAGACACTCACACCCGAAACAACGCATAGCAAAAACAGTAAAAATAGTCTTAACCAATCCATTAACAGCCAGAAGTCGCCGCCATTCACGATACTAGGACTCGAACCATGTTCATCCGAAAAAATAGCCATATTCCAAAATAACTTTAAGGAAATCACGAATGATATCAGACTCAATGAAAATACAAAGATTGAAAGTATTCTTTTCATTATAACAATGCTCCTTAACTGTCCATTAGTGTATGAAAAATCGATTTCACTTTTCACTGTACCACTTTCTAAGCTGGTTGATATGGGCTTGATGATAGCGGTTATGATCTGCGATATGCCATAATCCCCAGCGGATGGTTGCTTGCTTTTCATTTTCATGACCAAATGTGACGATGTTATCCAGATCAGCATCCGTTAATTGCGTGCATGTTTCCTTCAACCTATTTAGTACATCTTCGTAATTAGACATAAGTGTCTCCAGAGGTATTCCTTTGACCATTGGAAGCCTGTTATTATCATCGATCATGGGACCATATTTGTCCTTTAATGACTGTGGAAGCGGCTGTCCTTCTAATCTATAAATCCAATTCAGATCAACGTACAGGATATGCTGGATTAACTGAGCGGTGCTATTATAATGGCTGCTTGGGCCCTTGTAATCTACTTCTTCCTGCGACATGCCTTCCGATATGGACTTTAGTCGTTGACTATTCTCTTTTACCGCGCCATATAACATCCCCACAATCGTTGACATATTCTCTTCGCCCTGTAAATCGTGAAGCATCCTAACACATCCTTCCTTTAAAAATACTTGGCATCCCTATCCTCTTCTTTAGACACTTCCATAATATCCCTGTTCTTGCAGTTCGTAAATACCCGTGTATATAACGATTAACCGGAATATCTCCGTATCATATATCGAAAAAAAGACCCGCAGCAGGTCATCTCCATGACATCGCTGCAGGTCATCCGCGATAACTCTGCACTATATTAATTAATAAACCGTGAACACAGCCAACCCTGGTTTCGAGCATGCCCTCAGATGAAGCTTTCAACCAAAGCCGCTTACTCCTCTTCAAGCGCCATTAATGACTCCGACGTAAAATGATAGAACGACATGGCATCCTCCGCAGTGGCAAAACCGGCCTGTGCCATCTTATCGCTGCCTCCGCCTTTACCGCCATAATCGGCCAGATGCAACTTGAAAAAAGCTCCGCAAGCAGGTCCCCTCTCTCCTTGGGCGAGAACTACCTTTTGGTCTGTTTTGGACACGAAGAGTGCGATAACGTCAGCTTGTTCGGTGAGCTTGGCCGTCAGGTTCTGCATATCCTTCAGCGGCTTGTCCGCAAAAACGTGCTGGATCAGCCTGCCCTGACGATCAGCCAATAGCTTTTCAGCCAAATAAACATCATTCTCAGCCTTCACTGCACTCAATTCAGCCTGGAGCTGATTCTGTTCCAGATCCCACTTCGCTATCCGGTCCGGAATCTCTTCCTTGGCGGTATTGAACCTGGCCGACAAGCTGCCGAGAATCTCCATTCCAATATTAAATTCCTTTAACGCTCGATATCCACACTTAAAATAAATACGCACGTGCCCCTTCTGCTTTTCCGATCTAAGCAGCTTGATCATTCCGATCTCACCCGTTGCGGAGACATGTGTGCCGCCGCAAGCGTTATATTCGATACCTTCGATTTCAACGATCCGGATATCATCGGTTACCTTCGGCTGCTTCACCAGTGGCAGAACAGCAGCCTGCTCCCGGCTCACAAAATAATTCGATACCTTTCGATTCAGGTAAATCTGATCATTGATCTCCAGCTCCAGCATCATCAGCTCAGCCTGAGACAGACCCGATCGCGCGACATCAATAGTCGCGTAATCCTGACCCAGATGGAAGCTGAGCGTCTCGGCTTGGAATGCCTCCAGGCACATGGCTGACAGCAGATGCTGGCCGCTGTGATGCTGCATATGGTCGAACCTTCGGTCCCAGTCCAAATGGCAGCCAACCTCTTCCTTTTCCGGAAAAAACTCGACTTTATGCAGAATCGCTCCCTCTTCTAGAACGACATCAAGAACCGGAATTTTATCGATCCACCCCAGGTCGCAGGGCTGTCCCCCACCATGAGGGTAAAAGGCCGTCTCCTCCAATACCAGATAGATGCCGTCCTCCCGTTCCAACTTCTGCGTGATTCTTGTTTCCCACTCCCTAATATAAGCGGACTCGTAATACAGCTTCTTCGTCATCTTCATTTCCTCACAGTTCCAAGTTTAAAAATCACTATGTATAAGCTTACTATAAAACGGTCCCCAAGCGCCAAGCCTCCTGCTACAAAATGTGCAGTGAAAAGACGACCTCAACACCCATATAAGGGAATTGGTGGACAGATGCTGCATGACACAAGATTCTAAGCAACCATAGACAAACATATATCCTGACCGAGGCTTACCTACTCATTAATTTTCCAGATAAATTCGATGCTTCTACTCTGTCTTTTGCAGGTGCCGTTATCAAAAGTCCGTCAGACGAAGACCTCTTCTGTGAAAAAACCCACCTCTGGCCTCGACCTTGGGTGGGTTTCTTACTTCCTCTTGTTGACTATTGTTATGTTTTATATGCGTATAAGACTTGTTATAAAATACTAAATCATTTTAATTTTTCATGACATTTTAATTCCTTTTATTCCTCTAATTTTCTCAATTTCATTTTCATCTTCAGTCATAATAACACCTATTTGTTCATGTGCTACAGTAGCCAACCATTCTTTCCCGTTCTTAAAAAAGCATATGTCTTCAAGCAATTCTGGCTGGAGCCATTGATATAAGCGTTCAGTTTTCCTTATCAGCACTTCTTTCAATTCTTGATTGCAATTAAAATAATAAACATCCGCATAGTGTCCAAGTAAAGTTGTCCCTGGCCATGCATCCTGCCTTCTTATTTCTTTTATGTGCGGCTTTATCTCTTCAATCCATTGTTTAGCGTTTTTGTTTAAATCAAGTTGGTCCCTTTTAACTAACAGAAACTCGTCACATGTGCTAAACGCTACCTCTAACAGGTCTTTGTATGTTGTCCCTTTTGGCTCTTCAAGTAATTCTTTCATAATATAGGCTCCCTTCCGCTCAATGGTTGCTATCGTACCCGTCAGTTGAACTATTCAGAAATTGAAGTGTGCTTTGAGATCGAATCGATGACTAAACCCCAGTCATCATAATGAAGCTCATGTCCTGTCCCCACCAATGTTAGTAAAACCGCACCCGGAATCTCGTTAGCAAGATTTTCACCATGTTCATAAGGAATTATGGGATCTTCCGTACCGTGTATAACCAGAGTGGGTACATTTATTGCACTCGTCCTAGCCAAGTACGATTCGCCACCTGCTATTAAGCCATGATTACTCATGCTCGCGATATTATTACTTCTTGCAAATTCTCGTTTAGCCAAAATGCCAACTTTATTCTCATCGAAAAGATGCTTTGAACCTGCTAGAATTCTCGATCTCTCCACAGCAAATTCCGTTACCGAATGTTCGTTGGACCAATCGATAACCCCCATTTTCGAGAAAAAGTCCATTATCTTTTCCTCCATCGGGGGAAGATGTGGAGCAAAATTGGACGTGGATAGGAGGGTAATCGTTAGAACTCTCTCCGGATGACGCAGAGCTATCATTTGAGTCAACATGCCGCCCATCGACATGCCTAAGATATGCGCTTTCTCCATTTTATAAGCATCCAACACACGAATAGCATCATCTGCCATGTCTTCGAAAGTATAATCGGGTTGACCAGGTTCGTAAGTTGTTGTGCGTCCAACATCGCGGTTATCATAACGAATGATAAAACGCCCTGTATCAGCTAGACGCTGGCAGAATTCTTCTTCCCACCAAATCATGGAGGATTGGGCACCCATAATCAGCAAAATGGCCGGGTTAACGGGATCTCCAAAACTGTCTGTACATATATTAATTCCATCTGCATTTATGAATCGTTCGTTCATGTGAATTCCTACCTCCAATATGTTATACGAAATAAAAAAACACAGGCTATATCGGCCTATGCATACTGTAATCGAAAAAGAATTTGAAAATGAACAAATAAGATAATCACCCTATGATAGACTCGCAGTCCAGTCACCAGATAGATCCTTAAAGGGTTCATTACATTTTCTTCAAGTCCAGTCAACGCGATAGGAGAGTAAAATCCCCCGTCTCTAATCGCATATAACTAAATTAGGTTACCGTGAAGGCAAACCATTCTTCGATTACTTTGCACACAAAATAGCCTTAAACCACTATCCAATTCATTGTGCGAAGAATATCGAGAATTAGTTTGCCACACGTAACCCCTCCGTTCGTACCAGATACAGCAATGCTAACATACGATAAATTTCCATGTCAATACTTGGGGATTTTGTTCAAGCTAACATAAAAGGTAAGCCCTCAGTTTATATAGATTGTTAGATAAAGTGCTTATCACACATTTTCCTCGGCTTATTTATTTTGCATACCAGTAGGTAAACACGGCCTCTCCTTTGTTAACAAACACCTCAATGGTTTTTGTGTCACGCAGCACCTTGATAGAGTTTATTGCACCGCCGTATTCTACAGGGAAGGTAATATTGTTTGCTTTGATCCAAACTTTATCGTTCTCGACAACAACCAGTTCATCAGAATTGTTTAGCAACTCTTGTGCTTCGGCTACAGGGTAGGCGAGCAATTTACCGTCCTTCATGCTTAGCTCGCATGGAATCGTCAATGCCCCAGCATAATCGGCTCCCCCGTTTAGTTTCTCATCCTTGTTGAATAACCAGCCGATAATGATCCTGCGGCCTTTAGGATCCAGAAAAGTCTGTGGTGCATAATAGTGCGGCCCAATATGAGGCGTATGCAATGAAAAATCAGTCAACTGCTTTCCGTCAAAATTACCATAAGCAAACATCGTCGCACGGGTGTCACGGTTTATTTGTGAGAACATCAGCAGATTCTTTCCTTCAAAAGGGAAGAAGTCAGGGCATTCCAAGACGCCTCCATATTCAGAGCCCTCAAACAGGACTCCTACGTAGTCCCAATCCAGCAGATTTTGTGATTGATAAAGAAGTATTTTACCAATGCCCTCCTTGCCTGACGCGATTACCATATAGTAAACTCCGTCCATGAAGGTGACCTTGGGATCACGGAAATCAGCACTCGCTTCTGGAGGAAACTCCCTGATAACAGGATTACCACTGTACTTCTCAAAGTGTATTCCGTCATGGCTAATTGCAACCGATTGTGTCTGACCGTGCACATCTGATACCGAGGTATAGATGAGATAAAGGATGTCGTCCTTGACGACAGCACAGCCAGAAAAGCACCCACCCTGCTCACTGTCTTCGTATTCCTGGTCAGGGTAGAGAGCTATCGATAATTCTTCCCAATGAACAAGGTCATCGCTAACAGCGTGCCCCCAGTGCATCTGACCCCAACGGGGAGCAAATGGATAATGCTGAAAGAAAGCGTGGTATCGCCCTTTAAAGAAGACTAGACCATTGGGGTCGTTGATCCAACCGGTTTTCGGCTCGAAATGATATTTAAGACGTTCTGGCAATTTATATCAGCTCCTTATTGATATTGCCTTACTAATGGGATTACTTATTTAGAAAATTCACATATATCTTTACAAGTTTACTTAGAATCTCAATACTTTCCTCAACACTAGGGGCCTCTAAAGAATGACTTGCATTCGGAATTTCAATTACCTCTCTGGCTTTGTCTATGTTAATTTGGTTGGCAAGCACATGATTGAACACTTCATCCTTTGTTCCATAAACCACAAGGCCATTAAACTTGTTAACATAGTGAATGGTGTCTTTAATTGGTGTCAAGAACAGATGTTTTACTGGGATTTCAAGTTGTTCATGCACTTCTCCAGCAACTATTGTTCCAATGCTCTTACTGATAAAAACAACTTGATTATACTTGCTAATGATTCGTTGAACCGATTCATAGCTATCTTCTATTACTCTTTGCAGCTCATTCATATCCAAATCCGTTCTCGCTGCTTGATACCCATATTCAAGTACCAATAAATCGAAACCACTTTGGATTGAGGAAGTTCCAGCAAAATGCAGACATGGCTTATCACAAGGATAGTTTTTTCCGGGAAACAGAACAACGAGTTTATTGTTTTCCTCATATAGCTGATAATACTTTTGTTTCATGTCCGTTTTCCAGAACGAGGGTATCGTTAAAATCTCAAATTTCATTGCCTTCCATCCTTTCCGCTTCAGGTGATTTGGATTTCGATACACTATTTGATTACGCTGAATGGTTTATCAGAATTTGCTTTTTTGCCTTCGACTATTACTTTGATTATGTAATAAGCAATATTTAATGTTATTCCAAAAAGGATTAGTAGCATTGGGTGACAAAAATGACTGAACACCTCGGAATCTGTATGTATCCTAAAAGATAAATTATTAAATTCAACATCATTAATAACAAAACCCTCGTATTGTATAAGTTTAAAATCGCTCGTAATATTACGAACAAAGTTGTAAGTCATATTCAAAAGATTAAGAAATATTATAAAATTTAGAGTGATCATATATGTGCTTAAGGCACTGATTTTAATTTTCATAACTAACTCCTTTATGTTACACAGCTGTTCGTTGATTTCCATAGGTTTAGAAAAGCCCCCTGATTTAGACTGCGCAAGGGGCTGCTGAACTTGTAACAAGTCAGTCGGGACTCTATATTTAGTGACACTTCCTGTGATCCTTTCAAATATTCATCTTGTCGTTAAACTCGATGCAAAAAGGCTGTACCTCTGCTCTTAGACAATACTCAATTCTCTTCTTGAAATCTTTCCATGTAATCATCGCTAACGCTTCTTCAATCGGAAAAAATCCCGTTTCCAAGCTTTCAGATGATGGTGTCAATTCTCCGCCTATTGGTTTTGCGAGAAATAGGGTATTGCAAATTGAATTTCCAACGTTCTGAAATATCCCACAAAATCTGATGATCTCAATATCAATTCCTGACTCTTCTTTGGTTTCTCGGATTGCGGCTTTACTCAATGATTCTCCCTCTTCAACTTGACCCCCAGGCATCTCCCAACCTCTTCTTGGTCCCTTAATAAGTAATATCTCATTGTTATCATTTATTACAATTGCTGCTGCAGAAACAATATGTTTCGGAGGGCTCATCTGTATTCTCCTTTCCCCTATTCACACGACGGGCGAAGTTTTAAAGTTTTCTCGCTTTAATAACGAAGGTTACAGGAAACATCTTGGCTCTTTTGACAAAATCGTTATTTTCATCGTGTAGTTGTGTGATTTCATTCTCGGTTTCTTCAACCATTTGTTCAATAACAAACCCTGATTTTGCCAACGCATTTATATAGGTTGATAGTTTGCGATCTGATAAGGTTAGCACGCCTTGACAAAAATCAGGAGATACCGAATACCAAGATTCATCGAAATAACTTTTGTTAAACGAAAATGTATTGTTTTCTTCAACAACACATTTGTGTATCGGATGAGACCAACTGAAAATAAATATGCCGTCTTTTTTTAAATAAGAAGCGATCCGGCGAAAAGTACCTTCAAGGTCGGTTGTCCATCCTATGGCGTAAATCGAATAAACGTAGTCAAAATAATCCTCAGGGATGCTACATTCTTCTTCCATCGGAGAACAGATCCATTTTGCTGAAAGCCCGCACGCCGTCAAGTGTTGTTTTGCCTTTTCAATTTGTTTTTCTGATATGTCGATCCCCCATAGTTCAGATGCATGACGCTCCCCTTGATATTGCAAGGATTGTCCATTTCCACAGCCTATTTCTAACATCTTTTTCCCTGAGACATCGCCAAAAAGTTGGCATTTTTCTTCCGTGATGAATGCTCCATAAAAAGGAAGCACAATTGCTCTTAAGTGGTCATTTCCTTTGGTATTCCAATAAGAGCTGTTTGTTTCATAAACACTATGGATGTTCATGCTGATGACCTCCTCTTATACAAATTTGGTTACCTGAACTACCCTTTTTCCTGATTATACCATCAAAGCACACTACGGTGCTTTTGCCTGCTCCCGAGTAACCGCTTACTGCAATAACCATAGTTTTCATTTTCCCGATTCACGGCGCCGAGAGTCTTAAGGTCGCGTTGCGACCAGGTCAGACAGGACTTAGCCACGCAGGTATGTCCGGCTGATTCCACTTCCTTAAAAAACCTCTGGTGGACCGGGGGGCGACGAATGCCACCCGAAGGGTGAACCTTTGTTGGGCTCGCTCAAACTCCGTTTAGGAACCGATCCTTTTTCAATTTAAAAAATAAAACGGCCAATCGATGGGGCTTGGCCGTTTGGATCTCTATGCATTTATTAATAGACTTGGTTTAAACTAACAGGTCCTAGACTACCATAAGACCCTTGAAACTGTCCTTTGAGTACATATGTTCCGGGACTAAGATAACCTACTGAATACTCGACAGGACTTGGTGAGGTTGGCCCGATATTCACGGTTGTCGTGAATACTGTACTAAGTTGACCGGCTGGTCCTTTGGAATATAGCGTTAGCTCAACGGTTTCATTCGTAGAGCTCCATAGGCCAACACTTAATTTATGTTGAGCTGGTTGGTAAACTGTCAAATCATGCGATGTTGCAGTATACGCAGCAAATGCGCTAGTAGAGAAAGAGAAACATGCTATTAACAAGATCAATACTACTTTCTTCATTCATTTACCTCCCTTCTTTCCTTCTTGATTTAGAACGTCAGTAGAGAAATTATGTAATGGTCATATCATAAGTAATATTTTAACTATTATATCAAAATAAAGATTTTATGCATATATATTAAATTTTCCGAATAATAAATGTTGGGTGTTAATGGTACGGTTAATCTATTGCAAAAAACACCAATTCCATCTGCATGGCAGAGGAACTGGTGCTTCCAGCTTTTAAATATTCGATTCGGGTGCAGATTCTATTCTACCGTAGTCTTCAAAATGATTTTAAGTCTTGGCAATCCCTCAAGAACACTTACTGTACCCGCAGTTACCGCACGTCTTGCATCCCTCAATGTTAATCAAGGATGCACCGCCGCAGGATGGGCACAGATCGAGCGACATGGAGCCGCCGCCTGCCTGCGAGCCGTGGCCGCCATACCCTGCGGCTGCCGTTGCACCAGCCTCGCCTGCATCGACAGGCGCCATCGTGGCTGCAACCGGTGCCGGATCATGGTCATGATCCGCCTCCGCGTTGTTCGCCACGTGCGTTTCCAGCGCCTTCGCTACGGCGTCGGCAATGGATTCCACGCGGTTCGCACCGAAGCCGATCGCGCCGGTGCCGCCAATGCCCTTGAGGTGCTTGATCAGCAGCTCCACCTTATTGCCGTGGTCCCCGTACCGGAGGAACAGGGAGCAGACCCGGCCCAAGGCTTCCGCCATCGCGAATACATCCGAGCCGGCCTTGCCGACATTCAGGAAGATTTCGCTGGGAATGCCGTCCAGATCATTGATCGTAATGTACGCCATGCCAAACGGCGTATTCATCTTATAGGTAGCTCCGCGCAGGACTTGCGGGCGCTTCTTGTATTGTTTATCCAGCCCGCTCTTGCTTGTGGATGCTGTCACTGCTACGCTTGCACCCGCTTGCTCCACGCTCGCCGCATCCTCTGCCGCTTGCCCTGCCGCGCTTTGCTCCAAGGCCGTTTCCGCCGAAGGGGCGGTCACTGCTTCGGCTGCTTTATCTTCTTTTTTCTCCGTCTGCAGCACCTGCACATCGCGGCTGCCGTCACGGTAGATCGTTACGCCTTTGCATCCCAGATCGAATGCCAGCTCATACAGGCGCTTCGTATCTTCAACCGTGAAGTCAGCCGGACAGTTGGCCGTCTTCGAGATGGAGCTGTCCACCCAGCGCTGAATCGCCGCCTGCACGCGGATATGGTCCTCGGCGGAGAGTGTCATCGCCGTGACGTAATAATCCGGCAGCTCCTCGCCCGGATGACTGTCCAGCCAGTCCTGGGCAATCGGCACGAACTGCTCGTCGAAGCCAAGACGGCTTTGACGGAAGTATTTGAAGGCAAAGTACGGCTCGATGCCCGTCGACGTTCCAACCATCGTACCCGTGCTGCCCGTCGGCGCTTGGGTAATCACGGTCACGTTGCGCGCGCCCTTTTCACGCACCGCATCCGCCACTTCTGGATACACTTCCGCCATATTTTTCATGAAGCCGCTTTGCAGGTACAGCTCGGCATCAAATGCTTGGAACGAACCCTTCTCTTCGGCAATATCGGCGGAAGCCAGATACGCCTCGCGTGCGATGAAGCCGTACAGCTTATCCAGAAATTCCAGTGATTCCGGGCTGCCGTAACGGATGTTCAGCTTGATCATCAGCTCGGCCAGACCCATCGTTCCAAGGCCCACGCGGCGCTCTTTTTTCTGGTTCAATTCATTCTCTTCAAAATGGTACGGCGTCCGGTCAATGACATTATCCAGGAAGCGCACGGAGTAACGCGTCGTGGTAGCCAGCTCTTCCCAAGCGACGTCATGATTCGCCTCATCATAGAACTTCGACAGGTTCATCGCCGACAGGTTGCATACGCCCCAGCCAGGAAGTCCCTGCTCACCGCAAGGATTCGTGCAGATAATCGGGTTGAAATACCAGCTGTTGGACATCTGGTTGTAGTATTCCATGAAGACAACACCCGGCTCCGCGGATTTCCATGCAGATTCGATAATCGTATGCCATACCTCGCGTGCTCTTACCGTTTTATATGGAATAACGCTATGTCCGGCATTCTTCCATTTCTCCAGGTCACCGTCCCACAACTCATCATAATCGGGATCGGTGGTATCCGGGAACACGAGCTCCCAGTCCAGATCCTCCTTCACGGCTTTCATGAAATCATTGCTGACGCATACTGACAGGTTTGCATTTGTAACTTGTCCCATCGTCTGCTTCACCGTAATGAAATCCTCCACGTCCGGGTGCCAATCGTTAATCATTAGCATGAGCGCGCCCCGGCGGCTTCCGCCCTGCTCGATCAGGCCTGTCGTATAACTGAACAATCCGCCCCACGATACCGCACCGCTGGAGGAACCGTTCACACCTCTCACAATCGCCCGCCGAGGACGCAGGGAGGACAAATTGATGCCGACACCGCCGCCGCGCGCCATAATCTCGGTCATTTCGGACAGAGTTTCCATAATCCCGCCCCGACTGTCCTTCGGCGAAGGAATCACGTAACAGTTGAACAGCGTCAATTCATCGCTTGCACCCGCACCAGCCGCAATCCGACCGCCCGGCACCAGCTTCCAATCATCCAGAATCTCGCGGAATTTCCCGCGCCACTCCTCCTGCAGTTCCGGCGTTGCTTCCACCGATGACATAGCAGCTGCGAGTCGATCCCACATTTCTTCCGGCGTTTTCTCGATGGTTAACGTCAGCTTCTCCACATCCGATTCCACAAGCTCGCCCTTCCGTGTCTTCACCGTGACCTTGCGGCCTTCGCGCTTCACGATTTCGCCAACTTCCTTAGTCGGAAATTTAGGATCATCCTTCGTCAGAACAAGCACCACATCGCCGACCTTCGCGTTGTTGGTGTCCGCATCCTTCCAGGCATACCGGTCCAAAAAGATCTTCTCGCTTAAACCTTCCAGCCGCTGATTCTGCATCGTAGTCAAGAGCAACTACCTCCTAATATAAGTTATAAAATCAAAAAGATTCCCAAGTGTATGCGCTCACCAACAACATAACCTGTTATGTAGCCGGTCAAACATCCGAAACCACTATATACACTATATATAGTGCTATTTATTCATTATACTACACTATATATAGGTTAACTATGCCGATAATGTGAAAATTAAGCCGACTGTTCCAAGCTCCCGCTCGCAAGCTTCTGCTTTCTTCCTCTCGCTCTCTTTTTCACTCTTCCCTATGAAAAAAAGGATGAAAATATCCAATTCCAGCAGCCGCGCACCCTCAGGGGATTTCGCTTCTCCCAAATCCAAGCAAGGTTATGAAGACTTCTTTTTTCGTCCATACTACATATACACCGCTGGCCCGGAATATTTCACAACAGGAGGAGATCGACATGAACCATCAGCCATCTGCCGATTCAGGCATGATCATCGACCCGCGCATTCCCGTTCCCTTGCAGATCGACCGTTCCTGGTTTGACGATCTCGCCGGACGCCTGGACAAAGGCGGACCTTGGGGTGACTATCGACTGGCCCAGCTTGCCGTAGAAGGCGAGAAATCCCGCCTCGTTACAAGCTTCGAAGAGCTGCAATGCCTCAAGCATCTTGGCACCTTATCCCCGCTTCCCCACCAGACGGATACGGCAAGACGCGTTTTGTTCGAGATGTCGGGCAGAGCGATTCTGGCCGATGAGGTGGGACTTGGGAAGACAATTGAAGCCGGTCTTATTTTAAAAGAATACCTCGTGCGCGGACTCGTATCCAAAGTTCTGATACTGGTTCCCGCTTCCCTTGTGCTGCAATGGGTCCGTGAGCTGAACTCCAAGTTCGGCATACCTGCGGTCGCACAGAAAAAAGCCTACTCCTGGGGCAACGATATCGTTGTCGCCTCCATGGATACGGCCAAACGCGATCCTCATCAGGAAATTCTGCTAAACGAAGAATACGATATGCTCATCATCGATGAAGCGCATAAACTCAAGAACAAGAAAACGTCCAATTATCAATTCATTCAAAAGCTGCGCAAAAAATACTGCCTGCTGCTGACGGCCACGCCCGTGCAGAATGACTTGAGTGAGCTCTTCAATCTCATCACGCTGCTGAAACCGGGCCAGCTTGGCGGCCAAGGACAGTTTGCCGCGAATTTCGTTGTCGATAAACGGAGACCCAAGAATCAGGACCAGCTCAAGGACGAGCTGTCCAAGGTCATGATCCGCAACCGCCGCGGCGAAGGCGAAGTGAAATTCACGAAGCGGTCCGTCCGCAATGTAGGGCTCAGCCTTTCGCCAGAAGAACAGTCATTATACGACGGGGTCACATCCTTCGTCAAAGATCAGTATCAGGCAGCCGGGGGAAATTTAAGCAGTATGCTGTCCCTCGTTACGCTGCAGCGGGAGGTGTGCAGCAGCCGGGATGCGGTGTTCGTTACGCTTGTTAATTTGTCCAAGAAGCTCCCGGAGGACTCCCCCCTCCGCGATAAAATCTGGGAGCTGGTTTATCTGATCAAGGCCATAAAAGCGAACACCAAGGCCGAGAAAACCATTGAGCTCATTCAACAAATGAATGAGAAGGTTATTGTATTCACGGAATACCGGGCAACGCAGGAATATCTGCTTAATTATTTTCGTGATCACGGTCTCGTTTCCGTACCTTACCGCGGTGGGATGAACCGAGGCAAGAAGGACTGGATGATGGATCTCTTTCGCGGTAAAGCACAGGTTATGATTGCTACGGAAGCGGGCGGAGAAGGTATTAATCTGCAATTCTGCCACCATATGGTCAACTTTGACCTGCCGTGGAATCCCATGCGGGTGGAGCAGCGGATCGGACGCGTGCACCGTCTCGGTCAAACCAACGATGTGCAAATCTTCAATTTATCCACCTCCGGAACGATTGAAGAACATATCCTGAACCTGCTGCATGAGAAGATTAATATGTTCGAGATGGTCATCGGCGGACTGGATGTCATTCTGGAGCGGTTTGAGAAGAAGGAATCCATTGAGAAGAGCCTGTACAAAATCATGCTGGAATCCGGCAACGACGATGAAATCCGGCAGCGCATCAGTACACTGGGCGAAACGATACACCATATCAAACAGGATATCGAGCTCGAAAGCAGCGAAGAAGAAACCCTTAGAGAGGAAGAGGCCTAATATGACCATGACGCCGCAGCAGGTGCAGCAGCACTTCATGGCCTATTTGGAAGCCACCGAATGCACCGTCATTGAAAAATCACCTGAGCATGTCACGGTGAAACTGTCCCCGCAGGCCGATAAAATGCTCACCAACCGCCCGTACTACTGGGGCTTTGTGGAACGTACCGGCGCTCCAGCCGAAACGTTGTCGTTCAACTTCGTCTTTGATCCGGATAAATACGATGAACGGCTCGCGAAGACAAAAGAGGCGGAAGTCAAAGCTCAGCTCGCGGCACCAGCGCAGGATCCGCTGCTGGCCCGCTATTACGGAAATGCGCCGGTACTCCCTGTCCTTGGACCTGGCCGGATTCAACGGGAAAATATCGGTTATGGCAGCAGCCGGCTCGCCCAAATCTGGAATGCAGCCCGCGAGGAAGGCAAATGCGTTTATCTGTTCCAGCAGCGCGATACCGAGCCTCGCCCCCGAGGGCGCTCGACCCCTTATGAGCAGTGGCTTAGCGTCTGCTTTAAGGTAGAGTTCAGCTGCGATCTGAAGCGTGAGGAGTTGTTCTTTCTAGGAATCTCACTATCCAGCCGAACGATTGCTCAAGATTTCCCGGCTATCCTGAAGGGCCGCGACCTTACGCCCCGATTACCGGAGAGCGTTCATGTACGCCCTGCCGTGCTTACCCTTCAGCAGGCCGTATCCACGCTGGAGAACCATCTGATCGACAAATTGAGCAAGCTGGATTACGACTGGGCTGAGAAGGCAAGAGAACGTCTGAAGGATGAGTTTCTGGTGATCGATGGCTATTACGAGGACTTGCTCAAGGAGCAGGACGAAGAGAAAAAGGTACTCATTGAGGAGCAATACCGGAACAGAAGGTCCGAAATGCAGTGGCAGTACGAGCCAAAAGTGAGCTTGTCCGTCATAACCTGCGGCTTGTTTCACCTCTGTTCGCCCGTGGATGCCTCTTCATGACGCCCCTCTACAAAAGCAGGCAAAAAAAGAACCTGTCCCCCTTCCCCTGCCGCGACAGCTTGCAACAGCCTTTGCAGAGCTTGTCCGATATGATCATTGTTATCACATCCACGGCGCGTAGAGCCAAGGAAAGGCGGTTGATGATTTGAAGCTTTGGAACGTAAGAATCTTCAGCAAATCGGATTCACCCTGCAACTACCGGTCTCTCCGTTATAAATTGTTGTCAGCCTCTGTCATGATAACGGCCATTCTGTGGTTAGGTGCGGTAAATCCACTGACCAGCACGGCTGCAGCCAGTAATGGAGGTATCCATGGTACGCCAACGTCAAGCAGCCCCATTCTGGCTCAGATACCGGGCAGTTTGGTTGATTTTGCCGAGGAGACCGTGGATCATTTATCGGTACATGCACCGTTTACCGCTTGGGACGAAGCAGAGATGGAATTCACCCCCCTCGGTCCGGGCACACACGGCTGGCTGATCACAATTTCGAGCGAGGGTATTCCGCAAGGATATATGATTATTAGTGCAGCAGACGATGGTAGTTACATCCTAAGCGAGTACGGGATCGGCTCCACCCTTCCCTTCAGCCAGGCGCCGCTGAATGAGCGCCTCGCAGCAGAAGGTCTTCTGAAGACAGGCGGGGTATTACCCCAAGGAAGTATCGTCCGCAAACTGTATGATGTATCACCTGTGTGGCAGGTTCAGCTTCCTGGCAAGAAGCCAGTTTATTTTAGCGCGCTGAACAGTGAGGCATTACCGGATGAACCTCAGTCGAGCAGAATCAAGGCATTACCAACACCTCTGTTAGCAGCGACAAAAGGGATCGTCACTTCGACATCTTCGAATGCTTGGCTTGCCGAGACACCCAATCTATCAGCCGCAGCCTCCGAGGATCCTTACGATAATCTGCTCTGGCTGACGTCAGCCCATCTAAACGCTGGCAGTAGTGCCGATCTCCGGAATCTACTACAGGAGCACTCTGCTCTGATATTCAAGTCCAAAAAAAGCAATGCCGCCTTCGGATCCCCTTTCAGCTTAACTGGCTGGCATCGCTGGTCTTCGGGGAATCAGCAGAATCCGGCTGCGATTTATGTATCGGTTCCTCTGCGGGATAGCGACACCCTTCGCTTTTTGCCAGCATCTCATCTGATCGGGCAAGGCCAATTCTATGCACAGCCGGAATAGAGGGTTTCAATCTAAGCACTCCTTCTGAAATGTAATTCAACCATCTGCCCTCATCGTTTTAAACATACAGACTAAACAGGACGCTGCCCTCTGAAGGGCAGCGTCCTTTGTTACACTGTATAAGATGTAAATTCGGAATTTTGTGAGCATGAAGCTCCAGCTACTTTTGCCTTTTTTTACGTTTGGAGGTTACGTCTTCTTTCCATAACGACATAGAGAACGGAATCATACCGAACCAACGGGTGGTCCAGGATTCCTTGACCCTTGCCTTGCGCCGGATATCCTTAGGTGTATCTATATAATGAACTACGCGCTCCGTAATGTACTTAATTAATTCATCGCCGCTAGCCATATGAATTCACTCCTTATGGTTTATCCACATCCCATTATCAGTTTGCTCCGTTTCAATGGATTCTAGACGCTGGAATATGATCGGCATGAATTTTCCGCAAAATGCACATTCTAATCAAGCCGAAATTTTTTACGTGAAAGAAGGAATCCATCATGGTTAAGGCAGCAGGGGTATGCATGCTCCTCCTTGCACTGGCAATTCCGAGTTCTGTCGCGGAGGCTTGCCAAGCAAAAGAACAAGCCATGGCGCCCCCCGCTCAATCCGTTTATCAAAGTTCAATACAGTCAACCCAGCTTCTGTCAGAAACGCCGGAATCCACCCAATCCTCCGGTAAAGAAACCGACCACACCCAGCTTCGGCATCTGCACCCTTTTCCTTATGATGTCGTTCTGATTGATGTAGGTCACGGCGGAATCGATGGCGGTACGTCCTATGGCGACATTCTAGAAAAAGATATCAATCTGGCCATCTCACGCCGACTGTTCATGCTGCTTCGCCAGGAAGGTTATCATGCCGTGCTGAATCGCGATGCCGATTATGCCCTTAGCGATGACAACCGCTGGCATCGAACCTCCTCCAGACACCGCCGCGATCTGTCGCAGCGCAAGCAGCTCAGCAGCGAAATTCCGACCAAGCTCGTGGTCAGCGTTCATGTGAATTGGGGGAAGAATTCCTCCAAACGAGGCGGGATCGTGCTCCATCAATCCGAAGGCCGGAGCACTTTGCTTGCCGATACTATCCAGGAACAGTTGAATCTGGTGTATAACAACAGCAATCACATCATGCTGGGCAAGCCCTATTATCTGCTGAATCAAACCAAGGTGCCTGCGGTTATTGTAGAGACCGGTTTTCTGAGCAATGTGGAGGATCGGACGTTGTTGACCAGCCGCAACGGCCAAATGAAGATTGCCGAGGCCATTGCCGACGGGATCATAAGTTATTTAACAGCTCTGTAGTTCAGAGCTGTTTTTGTTTAGACAGGGGAACTTCTAACGATCTAGGACCTAAAACCCGATCATACGTTAATAAATCTAACATCAATATGAAAAAAGTATCATTTTTTTCAAAATTCCTTATCGAAATTTCAAGAAACTGTGGTAGTATAACTAACATGTATAAAGATACATTACTCAAATAGGGATTGGGGGAGATCGCTATGTTTGACTGGCTTGGCTATCGCCAGGGACTTCCGCTTTGGATTTCATGGCGTCTGAATCGTAAGTTGAAGGAAGATGTTGAAGAGATATTTGAAGGCATTGCCGAGACACGCAAAGAGCTGCTGTTCTCGTGGAGTCATGAATATTGGGGGCATCTGGACCGCCTCAAGGAGCAGCTGGACAAGCTTCATGCTTCAGGAGATTGCAGCGCGCATTCCTTGTCTTCAGACTCTCGAATGAATCAAGAGCAGCTGTTCTCTGCCCTTTACTCGCGCGCTTCCGACTTCACTGAATTGTTTGTGTTGAACCCCTCCGGTGAGGTCACGTATTCTACATACGCTTCACATATTGGTACAACCTATGATGACGGAAGTCAGTTGGGCCGTGCTATCCATCATCTCACCGGTCTTGGAACCGGCAAATTACTCTTCGGACCTTACGGCGACCCCATCACATTAACCATCGGTCCTCGAACCTCCACTTTTCACGACAAAATGACACTTTTATTCATGAATGCGCTCCATACAGACGGAGCTTTTGCAGGTATTCTGTGCGGGCGAGTGCCTAATGACGTCATTGGGGATTTAATTCAGCGGGAATCCGGACACATATACCCTGACTCCGGTGACAACTATATTTTTATGGCGAAGCCTGAGTTGAATCTTCACATCGCTCCGGGGACGGCCCTTTCAAGAAGCCGATTTGAAGATCGCACCTTTACCCACGGCGAGAATTTGAAGGATGGCGTTACCACCGACTGGGGTACGGTATCAGTCAAAGAGCATACTGAACTTGAGCTTATGTTCACCGATCCGGCAACAGGTCAACTCCATCCAGGGGTGGCCAGCACCATCCGCAACGGCGACAATCTGTTTGTTGCCTTTCCCGGTTACTCCGATTACCGCCATATACCGGTGATTGGCAAGGGCGTGACTTTTCGCTTGCCCCATTGTCCGGATGACTGGGGGATGATGTGTGAAGGCGATTTGGAGGAGGTCTACCGGATTCGCAGCATAAGATGGAGACATTCCAGGCTGCACAGCGCGTCCACGCTTCTCTCCAGCGTAATGACTGCTGCGATTGTATATGCTGCCGCCTCCCATTTATCTCCGCTAGCTGCCGCCATTATTGGCTTGGCCGCATGTCTGATTACCGGTCTCCTCACTTCTGCTCTGGTGGGGCGCAAGGAAATTGAACGGGTGGCGGATCGCCTTCGCCGTCTAAGCCGATTCATCCGCATTAATGCCGAAGGCACAGGCGACCTTACCCAGCGGCTGGATACCCGTCACTTCGACCATGACGAAACCCGCGAGTTAGCCAAATGGATCAACAATATGATCGATTCGCTGGAGAGTATCATGATGCAGGTGAAATTGACCGCAGGCGATGTTTCCTCCAGTCAACAGATCATGAATGACACAACCGCAGTTACTGTGACGTCCGCACAGCGGGTCAGCAGCAACATCAGCGAGATGATCCGCAGCATGCGCAGCCAGCTTCTGGATATTGATGCCGTCAAGGAGCGCGCGGAGCACATGCGGGAGACGCTGCGCCAGCTTGAACAGCAGGCCAATGAACAGATCGATGTGGCCAAGAACGAGGTGGTCCGCATCGGGGACAAGATGTCACACATCTCTTCCAAAGTCGAGGAAACAAACCATACCATCCGCATCTTCATGCAAACCGTTCGGGAGATAAAAGGTGTGCTGCATGTCATCGAGCAAATCTCATCACAAACACATCTTCTCGCCCTGAATGCATCGATTGAAGCCGCAAGAGTCGGAGAACATGGCCAAGGCTTTGCCGTTGTTGCATCCGAGATCCGTAAGCTGTCCGACCTGACGAGACAGTCCACAGAGGAAGTCCATGGCATTATCAGTCATATCTACAAAGATGCCGAGTTTGCGTTTCAATCCATGGAGGAAGGGACCAAGGTGGTGCAGGAAGGCAATCTCCTGGTTTCCGCAGCCTCCGAGCTGTTAACGGCGGCGGCCGAGGATGATCTTCGGAAGCATCAGGCTGTTGATGAAGTGGTTCAGCTGATGGAGAAGATTGCTTCGGTCAGCAAGGAGAACCGCAAGATCTCCAAGGACGTGGAGAGCAGGGTTCAGGAGCTTTCCCGGGAAATCGAAAGCGTAAGACACACCTCCGGCAATGTAGAAGTCATTGCAAATTCCATGCAGCAGCTGGTGGGACAATTCAAGCTCAACGATTCCCGCATCCGTTAATTGCAGTTTCACCAAATTAAACAGGCCTTCATGCTTCAATCAAGTCGGTAATAGCCTGTGTCTTGTTGGAAGGCTGTATGTTTATAACAATGAGGGAGGCTCGGGCATCTAAGCCCGAACCTCCCTCATCTTCGTACCGATTTTGACTAATCCAGCAATTAAACGGGACGCATTAATACGTCGGCAGCGGATTAGGCCTCCAGCTTGAACGCTCTCTAACCAAATCGCTAATACCAACAAACTCAACCTTTTTTTGCAGCTCCGGAATGGAAACTTTCAGTGCTTCTGCCGTTCGGGTGCCGAATACGCCAACATGCCCAATGGCAATGCAGGATGTTCTTTCTTCCGCATGCTGTGCCGCCGTCACGAGCTGCTTGCTTACATGCTGTACCGTATGAACATCGTCCAGGAAAATATCATTGGCAATCGCTGGCATCCCCTTCTCTGCCGCCAGCTTGCCGACCACGCTGCGGTAATTGATTTTACTATCGATAAAGAACAATCCTCTTTCCTTGCACACATCAAGCACAATCGACATGATCCGTTCATCACCTGTAACCTTGGAGCCCATATGATTGTTAATCCCAATCGCATACGGTACGGAATCGATCGCCTCTTCCATTCGTTTACGAATCTCCTCATCGGTAAGCGAGCTCAGAATGGCGCCAGGTCCAAGCCAGGAAGCTCGTCCCTGTTTAGGCTCCATGGGCATATGGATAATAACATCATGTCCCATCTTATGCGCGGACTCTGCATCCTTTTTGCTTGTTGGCAAAAAAGGCATCACGGCAACCGTAATCTTGACAGGCAGACTCAGCATCTCCTGAGTGCCCTTCTGACCATTGCCAAAGTCATCAATGATGACCGATAATTTACTTATTTTCTGCCCTTTGCCAGACTGGTTGTTCAGAGGCTCCTCACGTAACTGCCTGGTTAGTTGAACAGGAGGCTCAGCGGCGTTGGCCGTCCCTGCAAAATATCCGCCCCCCTGTGTTCCGTTTGCGATCCCACATATCATACACAGCAAGAAGACAACCGAATTTCTAAATACCTTCCGCATTGTTCACGCCCCTTTCCTTTCACCATCATACTTACCAGACCTAACCGTATTATTTGAGAAAAGTTATTCAAATATGTAACGCAGCAGCTGAATGTTAACATTCATTAGGACACCAGGCACAAGAAACCTCTCCGTTCAAGAAAATAAAAACAAGACACCTCCCGTCACAGGTAAACGCCTTGTTTCTTTTTTTGAGTATGTTCAGTTTTCCTTCAGAAGTGTTAAAAGTGTTGTCATTCAAGGATGCTCCTCTCCCGCAATAACCTGCAGCGCATTTCCGACGGATTGCAGAAGATTGCCGGCAGCCGTAAGATCGTTAGCTTTCTTATTCATGGCTGTGCCCCTCATTTTTGTGCTAATCTCTGCCTGAGCCGCATTGGCTATCGACTGCATCGCATTTCCAAGAACAGAGAGTCTTCGGCCTTCAGCCTGCAATTTCTTTCGTTTGGACAACTTTTTGGTTTGACCCAGAGCAGCAATATTCGTTCCCAACGCTTGCAGCCAAGCATAAGCCGCAAGCTGCTCTTGGAGACTCAAATCCTTGGCTGACAAGGCAATCACCTACTCTCAACTACCTATATCTATATCACTATCTAATATAATACGTGCATTCCATCTCTTTGGTATAAGTCATTAACCCTGTCCCATAGAATCTCCACGCAAAAAAAACTCGTAAACTGCAAAGCAGTTTACGAGTTTTTTTCTTTAGGATGCGGTCGAGAGGACTCGAACCTCCACGGGGGTTAGCCCACACGGACCTGAACCGTGCGCGTCTGCCAATTCCGCCACGACCGCATATTGCCTGTCTGCCTCGAGTCAATCTCTAATCAGCGGCGACAAGATATATAATATCACGCTGAATAAATGGAGTCAACACTTTTTTTCAGCTTGATTAAAAACCTGATTTTCGGTTAAAATAAGAACATAAGTTCTCATTAAATAACCATTTACTATATAAAGGCGGTGAAGTTGATGGCCATACCGGCTGTTACGACGGAAGAGCGAGCGTTGATCAAGAGTTATCTGCTTCTGAGGTTCATCCATAAAGTGTTTGAGCGGGATTGCCGGATCATCCAGGAGAGCGGTGTCTTCAAGACCCCTCAATTGTATGTGGAAATGGTAGGTAACGGTGCCAAACGGGCAGCTGTCCTTCTTCGTGAAGTGAAGCAGGAGTTCGCCAAGCGAACGATCAAGGTTTATGACATCGTACAGAGCCAGGACGGAATTCAGGCACGGTATGCATGCCGGGGTTACATCGGATCGATGAATATTCTATGGCCATCCTTCCGCGAGGAGATGATGGACCGCATGCGCGCCTATCTCGGGCTGGTTCCGCCTGAGACCGAGACGACCGAGCATCCGGTTGCTCCTGCCGCTGCATTCGCCCGCTAATTGCGGCCGTTCAACAGAGAATAACCGTCTTCCCGGCTGCACAATACGCCGGATAAGACGGTTTAATTTGATCGTGCCTTAGTGAAGATTATGCTGCACACGGGTCAATCCCTGCGAGAGAGCATGTCCAGCACTAGCGGCAGACGCTACTGCTACAGCCTCCATAATTTGAGCATCCGAGGCTCCCTTGGCACGGGCCTCTTCCATATGATAGAAGGTACACAGCTCATTATTGGCGAACAGCCCAATCCCGAGCGCAATCAGCTGTTTCGTTCTCTCATCCAGCTCGCCATCCGAAAAACAGACGCCGGTAAACTGATGATACGCCTCTGCCATCTCGGGCATGCTCTGCTTTAAATTCAGGATTTCATTTTTATATGCCGAGATCTTATCGTTGGACATTTCCATCGTCTGAACACCTCTTCTAAATAAAATATTCTAGAGGTTAAGTTGTCCGACGAGTTCCAAATCTATGCCTACTCTTCAATCGGGCTCACTCTCGGCTCTTTTTTCAACTGATAGCTGTACCTGCGATCCAGCTTGACTACACGCCGGTTTCGGCGGCGGATGATAACCTGCTCCGGGTCCCAGGCGACAACAAAGCCGATAATATCATTGCTCTCCAAGCCGTCCCGCACAACCCGAACCAGCTCACCGGAAACCCTTAATTCATCAAGTCTTTCATCACTAATCATCGCCATGCCTCCTTCATCATCCTACTCTGCAAAAAAAGACCTAAATGAATATCATTTAGGTCTTTTGAATGCGATGCCATACGCTATCGATAAACATCCTGATTAAGGGATGTTCTATATACCCATTAACGCTGTGCCGGCTCGATGCTGTCATTCTTCTCGTACCAGAAGTCCAGAACGGTTGAAGACATCACACGCTTCTCGATATATTCCACTTGCTGAGGTGTGAACTGTTCCTTCCACTCGAAGGAAACCTCCTCACACAATCCGGCAATCGTCAGCAGTTCTGACCAGGCAACATAGCGTTTGTACCAGAAAAACTGAGGATGTTCAATCATATAGGGATATAGATCATCAAACTCCGTATGTTTACAATCCAAAGCACGTTCAAAATGTACCTTTGCTTCATTCAGCTTATCAATCAAAAACGGCTCGGTTACAGGTTGTTTCCCCATGGTGCTGCCTCCTCTCTCTTGCCTACCTCTTTATTATAAGCGAAAATCACGGAGGCGAAAAGAATTTGTTGCGATTTTAGGCGGAAATCCATCTAAAATCAACTACGAATTTCCATATTTCATATCTCATGGCACAGGTACAAACGTTCATGACCTAAGGCCTAGCCCTCTTCACTTGCACGTTGAGTCGCCTATGCCGATTCTAACGATTTAGCTGAACGAAATTTTACCATCTTCAAGTGAGGAAATCGTAACTAGCGACTCCACATGAACATTTTGCTCACGCAAGGTTCTTGCCCCAGCCTGGAAACTCTTTTCGATCACAACACCCAGCCCGATTAATTCAGCGCCTGCCCGATCAATGATTTTGATCAGACCTCTTGCTGCATCCCCGTTGGCAATAATGTCATCAATGAAGAGCACCTTATCATGTTCCCCTATAAACTGGCGTGACACCATAATATCCGTAACAATTCCTTTGGTGAAAGACGGGACGCGCTCACACAAGGCATCGGGGTCAGCCAGCAGTGTTTTCTTGCGTCGGGCGAATACCATAGGAACTCCCAGTTCAAAAGCCGCAGCAAATGCCACTGAAATGCCGGAGGATTCCAGCGTAACCACCTTGGTCACACCGCTTTCTTTAAATCTTGCCGCAAACTCTCGGCCCATCTCCATAATTAAAGCCGGGTCAACCTGATGTGTCAGCAGCGCATCCAGTTTCAGCACCTGCTCCGACAACACGACACCTTCTTTAATGATCCGCTCTTTCAACCATTCCATCAAAAAGACCTCCCACGATTCCTTTGTCGTAAAAGTAACATATTCCTCCCTGTACGGCAAGTACAAACGATCACTCCGTCATTTAAGTGTACGGTTTCCGTCATAAATCCTAACATCAAGCTCCATAAACAGACCAACCAATGACATAACCCCCTTATTAAGCGTACGCTCGGACAGGTTGGAGTCATGTCCCAGCTGTGTGAGGCATACCTTGTACTATGCAGAATTAATAACTTTCAAGGGGGCCGCGGCGCTTGCGTAATTATATGCGTGTTTTACAGATCGCCTTTACATATATTGGAACGATTGTGGGCGCTGGCTTTGCTACCGGTCGGGAAATCCTTCAATTTTTTACCCAGTATGGGCACTGGGCAACACTTACCATTCTGCTGACTACCGGATTATTTATCTGGCTCGGCACCAAAATCATGACGATATCCAAACGGATCGGCGCCCAATCCTTCGAAGACCTGAACAAGTTTCTGTTTGGGGAGAAAGCCGGGAGCTGGATCAGCCTCTTTATGTTTATCATCCTGCTTGGTGTGAACAGCATTATGCTTGCCGGTGCCGGATCCGTTTTTGTGGAGCATCTGAATTTAAATTATCAGACCGGATTGTTTGTAACGATGATCGGAACTTATTTTATTCTTAGAAAAGGCATTCAGTCCATCATGACGATGAACAGTCTCGTCGTTCCCATGATGCTGACCCTATCGGTTGCTATTGTCTCTCAAACGATTCACACACCGGGAGCCACCCGGTTCTTAACATTGACGACCGACCACAGTCTCCCTTCGGTTTGGCTTGCGCCGCTGCTCTACACGGCCTTTAACCTGGTGATGGCGATGCCGGTGCTGGTCCCGCTGGGCAGTCAAACGGAGAGCGCTCGCACCGTAAAATGGGGCGGCATCATCGGAGGTACAGGCGTAGGATTTATGCTGATGGCAGCCCATTTTGCGATGTCCGCCCATATGCCCGGCATTTCCCAATATGAAATTCCGATGGGCAGCATCGCCAATCAGCTGGGCTGGCTTGTTCAGATCATCTATCTCATTCTGATCTTCCTTGAAATATTCAGCACGTTTGTTGCCAACATCTACGGGATCACGCTGCAGGTGCAGCAGCGCACCTCCCTCTCGCCAAGAGTGATTACCCTGGGTATCATGGTGTTCTGTTATTTCTTCAGCCAGTTCGGTTTCAGCTCCCTGCTCTCCTTGCTCTACCCCACGTTCGGAGGACTGTGCCTGCTGTGGGTGCTCCGTCTGACTCTGTTCGGAACACCTCAGGTGAGGGACAAATAAGGAGCAAATAAATAAAAATAAATGGGGCTGTCCCAAAAGCACGTCATCAAGTGCCTTGGGACAACCCCATTCTTTATGACTGCAATGAAATCAGCTGCGCACCGGGTATCTGTGCCTGCGTTTGTTCAGCCACATGCCGGTGACAGGTCATCATCACAACCTGCCGGGTACGCGATAACTCCGAAATCAGCCGCAGTGCATGCCCCAGCCGTTCACCGTCGAAATTGACAAACAAATCGTCCAGCAGCAGCGGCAGGCCTTTTGCATGAGGCATCGACTGGATCAGCCCAAGACGCATGGCCAGATACAACTGCTCCGCCGTGCCTCGGCTTAATCTGCTGCTTTCAATCAGCTCGCCTTCCGGACGTTCTGCCAGCAGACTCTGGTCTCCCATCCGCATCACAATCCGGCTGTACAGGCCGCCGGTAAGGATCGAGAAATAGCGGGAAGCCAGCTGTAACACCTGAGGCTGTTTCTCCTCTTCATATAAACGACGTGTGCGCTTTATGAATTCGGAGGCCATCGAACGAACCGCATACTGGGAGACTAACTCCCTTAGTGCGGATCGCAATTCCTCGAGCTGCTGCAGGGCCGAATCCTGATTGCCCAAGGATTCCAGTGACTCCCGCTCCTGAAGCAGCCGCCCGCGCCGCTCCTGAAGCTCATCCCGAAGACGGGCCTCAGTTGAAGCAGACTCTTCCTTCTGGTTGCACAGAGCTTCCAGCTCCGCAGCATCCGTCAGCTCCAGCAGGTGTTCCAGCTGCCCGCGGCCTGCATCGTTCCAGCCGCTGAACATCGTAATTTCATGATGACGGATGATGCGAATCAGCTCTTCCCGCCGCTTGGAAGCCGCCCCCATTCGGAGAAACGATTCTTCATCAGGCGACTGGGATTGCGCAAGCAGGCCCGCTTTGCGCTGCTGCAGTTCATCTGTCTCTTCATTGATCGCTGCTGCTTCCTTGCGCAGCTCGGCAATCCGTTCTGCCAGCACCTTACGCTGCCGCGTATCCTCTTGGTATTGCTTCCATCTGGAATGGAGATTCCCAAGCTCAGCCACTGTCAGGCTCTTGCTATCGTTAAGGTCACCTTCCGAATCAACCGCAAATATCTCATGGCATCGGAACACGTAATCCTCCGTCTCTCTTAACAGGACATCCATTTTCAGTCCAAGCGATCTCTTCTGGCGGATCAGCTCCTGCCCTTGCTCCACTTGAACGAACACATCCAGCATCACATCCGGAGAAAGCTTCTGTGGAAGAGCCCTGGACATCAGCCAAGACTCCCACTTCCGCTCCAACTCGAAGTATCGCTGCTCCTCCTGCTGAATCGTTTGAAGAACCGTTTTGAGTTCAGCAGCTTGAAGTGCGGCTTTCTCCTCGGCCGCCGCACAGTCCGAGCTTAATCGATCCAGCCGCTGCCGCCAGGCCTGCCATCCCTCCATCACAGACCGAAGCTCGCGCATCTGTGCCTCTACCGTTAAGGGATCATGTGCCATCGCTGCGGTTTTGTCCCTTCGGCTGCCCAGATTCGAGCTCGCAGCGGCATAGGGGGCAGCGATCAGCATGGAATATAGATGGTTGATCTCTTCTGTTCCGTACCTGTCATGAGCGGATATTTCCTGAGGCGGTACTCCATCAACGACCAGCCCGCGGCGACCGCTCCAGTATACATACCCCATACCGAGCAGCATCATAATGCTGGAGATTACTGCGGCTTCCGGGGTCGCCGTCCAGAACAAAACCGCTGCCAGCAGCAGTGTCATGACCGCCATACCCGCAAGCAGCACCGAATGCATTCGCGGTAATCGGCTGTTCACCGGCCTGCTAGAGGAAGCCGCTTCAGGCTGAGTCCGGCTCAATCTTGCTTCACGCCAACGCTCGATCTCCAGCTGAAGCTGATTCCATAGCGCAGCGGTTTCCTTCGGCGCTGCCGGCTTTATTATGGCAAACGTCTCTTCCCCCCGCTCCGCCTCCTCACGCAGCTGCCGCCGGGTTTCCCGGAGCGCCGATTCAGCTGCTGCCGCCGAACGCTCGGCGCCTCGCTGTTCAATGAACAACGCCTCCATCCGGCGGTCATATCCACTGAAAGCGGCGCTGATTCTCCGCACCTCGTCACGCTCAGCGGCGGATATCGATAAGGCCAGCAGCTCCTGCTGAGTCCATGCCGGATCTATATCCCGAAGCAGCTGCTCCAGCCTGATCTCTTGCGACTTATATTCGGCTGTGAGCTCTGCGAGTTCCCGATTCGCTGCTTCATAAATATTACGCCTCGACCACAGATCCTCAATCGCTTCGCCATACTGTTCCATAAAAGCGTTCGAGGCAAATGCCTTCAGCTTATCCTCTATTTCCTCTATCGCCCGTTCGGCACGAAGGGACTGAGCAAGAAGAAGACGCTCTTCCTCCTGCATTTTTTCGTATCGGGTTATTCCATCAGCAGGAAAGGCATCACTGTCCATCAGATCCTTTAATTCCAGCCTGGCCTCACGCCATTCCAGCCAAACAGAACGGATCTCCACCGCTTTTCGAAGCAATGCCAAATCTCCAGCATTCCTGGCGCGCTCCTGCTCCAGCAAATCCAGCCGTTCCTCAGCCTCCTGGATGGAAGCAGCAACCTCGTTATAGCGGGGAACATAGGCCTGGCTCTCCCTAACCTGTGCCCTCAATTGCTCTATGGACTGCAGGAGCTTGGCCGTCTGCTGCACTTTCCCGCGAGGTTTATACAGCTTGTCCATCTCCGTAGACAGCTTGCGCTCAGCATCCAGTATATTGGCGCCGCCGCCAATTCCGGCATGAAACAGATAGCTGCTCATCTCCGCGGATTGAAGGCTGCGGATTTCCTGCAGCTCGCTTAACGATATGGCAAACAGCTGACGAAACATATCCCTGGATACGCCGCCTAGAGCATACTGCTCCAGCTCCTGCTGTCCAAGCTCCATGACCATACCGTTTGCTATTTGTTTATGAATATGTAAACGGTCACCCTTGCCAGCCGCCGAGCCGGTCTCCCTGGACCGGCTGTAGCGCTTGATGACCCATGGCACACCCTCTTCATCCAAAAAGCGCAGCTCACCCCCATGAATTCCTTCATCAGCAGGCGCGCCGCGCTCCGCCGGTGAGCCTTTGCCGGGAAAACCGTAGAGCATGGCTCTGATAAAATACAGCACGGTACTTTTTCCCGCTTCATTCGGTCCGTAAAGCACGGTTACCGGTGCTTCAATCGTCAGGCTTTTGTCACGCACTGCTCCAAAGCCCTGGATGTTCATCCGCTCAAGTCTCATGCTCCGGCACCTTCCCCCTGCGAACGGTCACGCAGCAGTAACCCCAGCGTCAGTTCCTCTGCCCTGCGAAGCCAATCCAGCATCTCTTCCGGGCTTGTGTCATCGAGCAGAGACCGGATTTCGGCGTGCTCGAGCAAAGGCTCCACACTCCTGGCAGCAATTCCATCCGGCTCATGAAGCCTTCCCTGTTCCTGCCTGGCGAGCCGAAGCAAATCCCCCGCAAAGCTGTCCTCCTGCAGCAGCCGCTCTGTATCGATTGCGTCCCCCGATTGAAGCGTGAAGCTCTCAATCCAGACGCAGCCGCGATAACCGGACATCCGTCCCTTCGCAGCCTCTCTTCTACGCAGATCGGCCAGCAGCTCATCCAGCACATATCCGCCTTCAAGCTGGCGATGAACCGGGCTTCGACCCGTGATCCGAACCCGGATCATGCTCAGCTGCTCCGGGTTCTCCCGGGCCGTGTGCGTAAGAATCCGCTCCAGCGACAGCCTCCACGCATCGACGTCCTGGGTAGAATCGATAGGAGCTTCTACAACGTTCCAGCGCATGGAATCCAGCTCGTGGAAACAGAGCTTCGTGTTGAAATCTTCATCAACATCGACGACATAACAACCCTTGGGGCCGGTCTCCCGAACGTGGCGTCCCTGGATATTGCCCGGATAGACAATGTAAGGAGATTCCTGCAAGGTACGACGGGAATGAATATGTCCGAGCGCCCAGTAATGAAATCCGGCGTGGATCAAATCCTTTTTTGAGCAGGGCGCATAGGTTTCGTGCTGCGGGTCTCCATCCACATTGGCATGCAGCAGTCCAATCTGATACAACCCGCTGGTTGGGGCTGGATATCGTATCGCAATATTATCCGTTACCTTCGAGGTTGGATACGACATCCCGGTAATGACCGCCACCTCTTCACGGTCTGAACGACGAACCGCCGTTACGCTGGCAGGCTCGCCCCCAAACACATGGACATGGGAGGGCAGCGTCATCGAGAGCTTGGTACTGTCCAGCGGATCATGGTTGCCATGAATCGCATATACCGCAATCCCTTCCTTACCCAAACGCTCAAGGGCCTCCATGAATCGGAGCTGTGCCCGAAGCGAGATGTTGGAGCTGTCATAGATATCCCCGCTGATCACGATAAAATCAACCTGCTGATCCATGGCGAGCCGAACGAGCTGATCCAGCGCGCGAAAAGTCGAATCTTGAACGAAAGACCGCAAGCTGTCATCAAGTCCGCTTATGCCGATAAACGGACTGTCCAGGTGTAAATCTGCGGTATGAATAAATCGAAAAGATGCCATAGCCGATCCCTAACTCTCTATCTGGGGTTGAAATTTCAAATACATTTTCTTCAGTTCATTCACCGACCTGGCCAGGGAGTACTGGTTCTTCGCCTTATCCGAAGCGGTTCGGGCAAGCTCATAACGATACAACGGATCACTGATGACCTTCTCGAGTGCAACACTCAATGCCATCGGGTCTTCCGCCGGTACAAGCAAGCCGTTCACCCCGTCCTCAATCTGCTCGGCAATACCGCCAACGTCAGTGCCGACCAGGGCCAGCGAGCTTAACGCAGCCTCTGCAAACACCGAGCCGAACGCTTCCGCTCTTGAAGGCAGGACAAAGATGTCAAAGAACGGCATAAATTCCTCAGGATGCAGCGTATATCCATAAAAAATCGTCTCCTGATAAATGTCGAGCTCCTTCGCCATCTCCTCAAGCTCCTGACGGGAAGGTCCGTCGCCGATAATATGAAGGACGTAATCGTATCCCTTCCGTTTCAGCTCCGCGCAGGCTTGAAGCAGAGTATCCAATCCTTTGGCAGGCACCAGACGGCATACCGTAATAAGCTGTGGCACCGCATTTTCATGAGGAACCGGCTTAAATCGCTTATCGTCAAATCCGTTATGGATAACCCCGATCGATTCAGGCGTGTTCACATACGGCGACATGTAAGCCTTGAAGGAATTTGATACCGTCAGCAGGCGGTCACTGATATATTCGAGCTCCCTGTACAAAGAAACCAGGAATCGGTGCTCAAGCCCCCCCTCCTTGATCCTTCCGTTCAGAATGAGCTCACGCTCGTAACTGGAATGCACGGTTTGAATCAGCGGAACCTCGGGGAATACGGCTTTCATGGCCATGCCTGCAATGGGATGATGACTATGAATGAGATCATAAGGCTTTTGAATGCGCAGACGCGTCCACCACAGATAGTCCCGGTACGTTTGAAGGTATTTGGCAACTATCGGACTTTCTTCGTATTCTCTCCAATCAAAGGTATGGAATATTGGATCCTCATGGCCTTTGTTGCGGATCCGCTTGGGCAGCCAGAACATCTCCATCTCCCAACGGGAAGAATGAAAACGCTCCTGCAAATAAGGAATCATGGACGAGACGCCACCTGGTTGTTCTGGAGGGAAAAATAATGCCTGAAGAAGTTTCATGGGGATCCCCCTTTCTCTAAATCTCTTTTCAGATTCTTTTTCGATATGATATATTAGAACATATGTTTCATGCAAAGGAAACCTATCCCTTTTCAGGAGTGAATCGATTTGTCCTATGAATTGAGCTACTGGTCCACTTCTCCACTACCCACCATATTTGCTGTTTGCGGAGCGTATATCGCCCTCATGATGCTGATCATGTGTCTGTTTATGTACAGCAAGCAGCGCAAGAATGCTTACCTTTATATGGCGGCAGCTTTCCTCTTTATTATGACATACGAGGGTCTGAACATCCATTCAGCATTGACGGGAATGCCTGTTTTTTCACCGGAATCGGACATTTTACGTTTTATCCAGCTTTTTTCGTTTGTCCTGCTGAACGTCTCGGTTGTCATGCTGTACCGTAAAATCAAGACCATGCATTACTGGCTTCCATTGCTGTCAGCCGCACTGCTTGTGCTTCCGCTCATTCTTCCTTCTTTCCTTCCTTTCACCCTAGATCCGATATGGCAGAGCATATATTTTGATTGTTTTCAATTCGTTGCCCTCTACCTGGCTTTTGTCAAGGTAACCCCTCGTATCGGACAACCGGTTAAATATGCGATGGGGCTTGCCGTGTACACCGTTTGGGGTATTTTGCAATCCATACATACCTATTCAAACACCCTGGCTTCTGTACTTCAAGGGTTTGCGCTCGCGCTGCCGGTGCTGTTCTACAGCATTGTATTTTTCATTTTATTCAGACGCATCGTCGAGCTGATGCAATCCATATACCGCTCTGCCATCACAGACGGATTGACAGGGCTATACAATCGAAGGCATTTTATGAAGTATCTTGATCATTACACGTCGCAGGAACTGAAAATATCCGCCATTTTCTGTGACATCGATAATTTCAAGAAACTCAACGATACGCAGGGCCATGCCAGAGCCGATGAAGTGCTGAAGCAAGTCGCCGCCATTATGGAGGAAGAGCTTGAAGGAATCGGGATTACAGGCCGGTATGGCGGCGAGGAACTGGTCGCCTTGGTGGTTGACCGCAAGGTCAAGCCCGCTCAGGTTGCCGAGAATATTCGGGCCAGGGTGGCAAGCGAAACCATCGTAACCCTCAGTATCGGGTACAGCGTGCTGCGCAAAGGCGTTCGTGGTGACGAGCTTATGAAACAGGCAGACAAAGCGATGTATCATTCGAAGACAAACGGCAAGAACAAGGTGTCCGATTACCGGTCCATGAAAACCGCGTCAGCAGAACCGAAGGAATCTGCCGGATAACACAGGCGGCAGGGCTGCCCTCTTCGTATAGAGGGCAGCCCTTTTTTAGCTTGACATTTCTTTACTAGTACCGCAACAACGTGATAAACTAATGACCGATTCCTTAAAGCCAGAGAACGATCAACTCTGAACAGGAGTTTTTTTGCCTTTACACTTCAAGATGCTATTTATTCTATAGAAGGAGCTATTTAACGAATGAGAAAGGAACTATTGCCTGTAGGCTATGTTACCAGTATGAATGAAATACTCGGAGATGCTTCATATGACTTCTGGGACAGCTACGATTCGCCCCGCACCCATGGACTGCGCCTAAACCGGCTGAAAGCGGTTCATGACGCAGACAACCTAAAGAACCTGATTCGCCAATTCCACCTGACAGCGGTGCCTTGGTGTGACAGCGGATATTATTATGATGATAACGAGCGTCCAGGCAAGCACCCCTACCATGCCGCCGGACTATATTATATTCAGGAGCCCTCTGCAATGTCAGCAGTAGAACTGCTGGATCCTCAGCCCGGGGAGACCATCCTGGATCTTGCAGCGGCTCCCGGCGGTAAAACAAGCCATATTGCGTCCAAGATGATGGGGCAAGGGCTGCTCGTTTCTAACGAAATCCACCCCGAACGGGCACGGATCCTGGCCGAGAACGTGGAGCGTATGGGCATTAAGAATACTGTTGTTACGAGTGCGGCCCCGGACCAGCTATCCCGCCGTTTCGTTGCCTGCTTTGACCGGATCATGCTTGATGCTCCATGCTCCGGTGAAGGCATGTTTCGAAAGGACGCCGCAGCCATTGCCGAATGGTCCCACGATCATGTGGAACTGTGTGCTTCCCGGCAGTGGGACATTGTCCAGGAGGCCTACCACATGCTCAAACCCGGAGGAACGCTGGCTTATTCCACCTGTACATTCAATAAGGCCGAGAACGAGGAAATGGTCGGGCGTATTCTCAAGCAGTATCCCGACATGGAACTGAGAGAAATGAAGCGTTTATGGCCGCATCTGGAACGCGGCGAGGGGCATTTTGTTGCCGTCTTGACCAAATCGCCTGCCGGAGTTGTAAGTCAGAACATGGAGTCGTTGTCAACAAACAGCAAACTTCCGGCTAAATCAAGACAGAGCGGCAATCAACCCCCTGCGCAGTCCGCGTTGGACGCGTTTCTGGACTGGGCGAAGCAGGACATCCCCGGCTTTGAGCTTAGCGGCGGCAGGCCGATCTTGTTTGGCGAGGAGCTGTACTGGCTCCCGGTCAGCGAAGGCTGGAATTGGAATGACCAGCAGCTTAAGGGACTGAAGATGCCCCGTGCAGGACTTCACCTGGCGCATCTGAAGAAGAACCGGATCGAGCCCGCACATGCCCTTGCTATGTCCTTGAAACGCGACCAAGCTGCGAGAAGCTGGGATCTGGCCTCAGATTCGGCGGAAGTAGCCGCCTATCTGCGGGGAGAGGTGCTTTCGATTCCTTCCGAATACCGGGGGTGGACTTTAGTGACTACAGATGGACTCCCCATCGGCTGGGGCAAATCCAGCGGCGGTCAGCTTAAGAATCATCTGCCTAAAGGCCTGCGGAATCCGAAGTGATATTCTGATTCAACGAACTGCAAGAATGACACGGTTCGCTGAGCCTGAATGATTATCTCCCGATATCTTAAGTCCAACGGAACACCAACAAAGGGGTTATCCTTTCTGCAATTACGCAGAGGATAACCCCTTGTTCATCTTACCTTATCTATTGTGTGTCTTCATCTTATCAAAAATCATAGGCTGCATCTTTGGCTTCCTGAATGGCTGTCAGCACGTTCAGATGCATTACCGTATCTTCCACCAGCCGATCAATCCGAAAGAGAATATCGTCATTTACGATTTCATTGCGGTGAAAATCCTTTTCCTCGATAAACACGTAGGTTGGTACGATATGTGCCTTCATATAAGACAGAATCGGCTTTAACTGCTGCTCTATCATCAGAAAATGCCGGGCTGATCCTGCTGTCGCCAGCATGCTGACCACCTTGCCGCGAAATGCGTTCACTGGCAATAAGTCAAAGATATTTTTAAGCGTTGCCGGAATCGAAGCTTGGAAAGTAGGCGTTCCGATGATGATTGCGTCTGCCTCCATAATCGTTTCGGCCACATATTTCGTATCTCCATCATACTCGCGATAATCCCTTCCATCCCCAAACACGATGGTGTATTCCGCCAAATCCAGCAAAGTAATCTCGGCATTCGGATATTGAGCGCGGGCTGCATTCAAGGTATAGTCCATCGCCGTTTTGGTTTTGGTGCCGACGTTCGAGCCGGCGATTCCTACGATTTTCATCCGATATTCTCCTTTGTTTTAGCCGTATGCTTTCGGATCGCCGGTGCTATGACCGTAGCAATAAGCTCAATGTTTTTGGCGATTTTATCAAATGGCAGTCCGCCAAAGTCGATCTGCGCCAAGAAGCGCTGTTGTCCGTACAGCTCATGTTGATAGAGCATTTTCTCAATGATCTGCTGCGGACTCCCGATCATCAGCGCATCACGGTGATCCGTTGACTGGGCGAATTGCTGCTTCGGATAACCGCCGCCTTTGAGCGCCATCATGCCGGAATTAATATGCGGATAGTATTCACGAAGCGCATCCTGCGAGTTCTCTGCCGTATATAACAAGCCGGTGGTTGCTATCGGAAGCAGAGCAGGGTCATATCCGCTGCGCTGCAGCGCTTCACGGTACGCATCAACCGCAAGCTTAAAGTTCCTGGCCGGGCCGCCCAGCGTGGTCAGCATCATCGGAACCCCGGCATAACCTGCTTTGATTGCACTCGCGGGCGGTCCTCCGACGGCGCGCCAGATCGGCAATCTTCCGGATTGAGGCTGCGGAAGTATAGCCGCATGGTTCAGCGGCGCACGGAACTGCCCCTCCCAGGTTACGGTTTCTTCCGCATTGATTTTGAGCAGAAGCTCCATCTTTTCCTCAAACAATTCCTCGTAATCACGCACGTCATAACCTAGCAGGCTGTAAGCCCCGACGCGTGAACCGCGGCCGGCTACAATTTCGGCACGACCCTTCGAGATCAGGTTAAGCGTAGCAAAATCCTCATATACACGCACCGGATCCGATGTGCTCAGCACCGTGGCCGAGCTTGCGATTTTTATATTCTTTGTTGCTTGGGCAATCGCGCCCAGTATGACCGTATGTGCTTGCGTGGTGAAATAAGTCTGATGGCTTTCCCCAACCGCAACTACGTCCAATCCGGCTTCATCCGCCAGCTTCGCTGCCTCGATGAGTTCATGTATACGTTGTTCAGCGCTAATGCGGGTTCCGGTCAGCGGATTGATCATATGCTCACCGATGGAATAAATGCCGATTTCGAGTCCTTTATCCGGATCAATACGATATTCTTTCATGATGTGGCGCCTCCTTTATGAATCTAATGGTGTCAGTTTTGCTTCAATTTCAGCACGTTTGCCCTCTAAGAATGGCGGCAGGTCCAGCCGCTTGCCCAGCTCTTCTACGCTGGAATCTGCTGTGAAGCCCGGTCCGTCCGTCGCAATTTCAAATATAAGATGCCGTTCGCTTCGCGAAAATACAGACTCTTGAAATAAAAGCGGTCGATGATTCCCGTCGACTGGAACCCTCGTTCTATGACAGCCTCATTCCAATAAGCGAGCTCCTCCTCGTTGTTTACACGGATCGCCAGATGGTGTACGCTGCCCCGTCCTGGTTTTTCGCTTGGCCCATCCTGCTGCTTAACTACAATCTCACCAAGCGCCTGCCCTTCAACGGACTGGTATATCGCTTCATGTTCCGAACGTGAAACTTCGGTATATCCAAGAACTTCCGTGAGTGTTGCCGCCATTTTTCCGAGATTGCGTACGGTCATCTCAACCGGCCCCATTCCCAGAATGCGGTGCTCCAGTTCAACCGTGGAATCTTCCCAGGCCGCCCAACCAGCCGGTACCTCGGCACCGTCATGGTTAATCAGAATGAGGCGAAGTCCTTCCGGATCCTCGAATGGAAGTGCTTCTCTGCCTGCGTACTCGGTCATGTCACCATGGGTAACTTCATATTGTTCAAACCGCTGTTTCCAATACTTCAGACTATCTGAGGAGGGAACAAGCAGCCCGATTTGCGTAATCGCATTGGTGCCGCGGACCGTTCTGCCTGCAGCAGGCATTTCGAAGAAGGAGAGCTCGGTCCCGGCACTTCCCGTTAAATCCCCAAAAAACAAATGGTACATGGAAGGATTGTCCTGATTGACAGTCTTCTTTACTCTGCGCAAACCCAATTTCTTATGATAAAACTCATGATTTAACGGAGCGTTCTTCGTGAGCATGGATATATGATGATGCCCTGGAATGTGATGCATAACAATCCCCCACCTCTTTCAATTAACTAATTAAGTGATGTTGTAAAAAATATATATCCATTACGACACCGATCTGTAACGCCCCGCCACGGCGTCATGGCACATATTAGGACGATTTAATTTTCACATTGATAACATATGATTTTCGTACTCCACTGTTTGTATACCGTTTATTCTTTAGTCAGTATCCGAGCTTTCATGAGGTTAAGGGATATGCAATTTCTAATCCAGCTCATGCCTACCTTGGGCATGGATTACCGCTTCTGCAAGCTTTAGCTGCGTTCTGGGCGGATAGAAATAATCGTAACCGAGTTCCCCGAGTCATCAAGTTCATCGCCATATCATCCCATCCCTCCTCCATGCTGCTGTTGCTTTATCTTATTATCAATTTATCAGTTAACTGATTATAAGTCAAGCCAGAGAATCTTTAATTAAAGATTTTATGCTTATAGCTTGCTGATCTTATCTCTTGAATCGAAAGAGTAACAATGGTCGACAGCCATCCTAGCATGCCCCAAAACCACGCATCGTGCGGATGAGGAGAAGTCCATACGATGTACAATAAATGATAAAAAGCCACCTTGTCCAACTTACCAAGGCCGCTCTCATCATTAACATTTGCACACGATCTGCTCGAGCTTAACATCACTAACCCTAAAATACTTTTATCTTGTTTTAACTTTCAACCGGAGATGCCTGTTCTTTCACCGGCTTCGAAGCAACGGGCTTGCGAATCGTAGCCGCGGCATCCGAATCCCGAATCCAGCACGCAAAACCGACACCGATGAGCAGGAATCCTGCTGCTCCGAGCAATGCCGCCCGGTAAGCCATCAGATTCGGCTCCATGTCCCCTGCTGCGTTCACACTTCCCGTACCGACAGCCGCCAGGATGCCAGACAGCACAGCCAAGCCGATTGCAGGGCCCAGCCTGTTCTGCACGGTGAACCAAGTCGAAGCCCGCCCCATTGAGGTTGGCGGAATGGTAGCGAAGGCAGCAATCTGTACAGATCCGACGGTTTGGCCCAGGAAAATACCCACGCCAAACAGCAAGCAGCGGATAAACCACGGATTTGTGTTTGCGTACACCATGCTGAGCAGGATGAAGATAAGCGACGTTGCCAAGAGTCCCATGATAATGACGCGTCTCGGACCAAGCCTGGGATACGTCCAGGGCACGAGCTGTGAGGCAATCATGAGACCGATGGCTTCAGGGAACGTGGTCAGCCCCGTTTCCAGCGCTGAGACATGCAATGCGTTCTGATACATTAAAGGGAATACATACAGCATGCCCAGTAGCCCTGCGGAAGCGCACATCGCAATGAAGCCCGTCGTTCGGAACAAGCGGTTGCCAAGCAGTCGCAGATCCAGCAGCGGCTGCTTGACGCTCAGTTCTACCTTGACCAATGCAGCAAGCAATATCATGCCTGCCAGTCCTGCGATCCATACCCGCGGGGCATTCCATCCATGAAGCGGTCCCTGGCTGAGCGCGTACATAAGCAGCGCAAGACCCGGCGCGGACAGAAGAAAACCGGGTACGTCCAATCTGCCCGCATTCGGTTCTTTATGTTCCTTCAACCAGAACAGCCCGAACAATAGCGCTGGAATTCCAATTGGCAAGTTCACATAGAAGATCCACCGCCAAGTAAAATGCTCAACCATCAAACCGCTCACAATCGGTCCGATAGCTGGTGCTATTGCAATCGGCAGAATGAGTGAACGGGAGACTTTTGCACGCTCCTGCGGAGGAAATGTACGGAACAGCATCGCCATGCCGACCGGTGTCAGTAAACCTCCGCCGATGCCTTGAATTACCCTGAATAACGTCAGGGACGTTAAGCTGTCGGCAAAACTGCATAATGCGGACGCTCCGGTAAATATGGCCAGCGCCAGCAGAAACGTCCGCTTCGTCCCCCACTTGTCGCCAAGCCAGCCCGCCATCGGCAGAACGATGGCGAGGCTGACCAAGTAACCGACGTTCAGAATACCCGAAGCCGCTGGCGGTACATCAAGCTCCTGACTGATCGTCTGAAGTGCAACGTTCAGTACGGTAGCGTCCATAGCAACAACAAACATCGCTGCCACATAGACGATGCATAATACCTTTTTCGGATTCATCCAACGGCTCATGGCCTGTTTTCCGGTGCCGATCCGGCATTCGCATATAAACTCCGCGGCCGTAAATCGACCCAGTTTTCGTTGATGTAGGTCATGCACTCTTCTCGTGTGCTAAGCCCCAGCGCTTGAGTCCAGCCATCCGGAATAGCCGCGAAAGCCGGCCAAAGCGAATATTGTCCCTCATGATTCATCAATACGACATATTTGCCATCGGCTTGTTCAAAAGGATTTGTCATAAATTAGCTCCCTCCCGTCATCAGTTGTCTGCTTTTGATGTGCAGCTGCCTCCAGCTTGCCTAGAATACACTTGCCGATATAATCAAGCGGACCCGGCTGGCATAAATCCTTATGCCGGCATTCGATATCATGCCGCTCGATCACTCCGCCCACATAAGGGTTCCACATCTCCGGATCAATGGGATCGAACCAATCGGGAATGATGGTGGAATGGAAGAATAACATATCCCCCTCGAATCGCTTCGGAACGTAGGCCTTCAACAATTGAACCGAATTCTCATAGGTCGTTTTCAGATTCATCATCGTTTCTTCTTCAAGGGATGCCAGTGCACTGCTCTCGTTACGCAATAATTCAAGCGCCGTCGCAATGGTTAATGGCGTGTCGCCGAGCCCCTCCTCAATACTTTCCCTGTCAAAACCGCCAAGAGCGAGCAGCGCGGTCAAAGCCTCGTCTTCATCGGGATCATCCTTGATCGGCAAATAATGACTGGGATAAGCGTCCAGTATGGCGAGTAACTCGATGTCTTCGCCCGCTTCCTGCAGCTGTACCGCAATGGACTGAGCGACGTTACCGCCTAAGGACCAGCCAAGCAGCCGGTAAGGTCCCGTTGGTTGAATGGAACGTATGTGGCGGATATAATCTGCCGTCATCTCTTCCAAAGATTGCGGCAGCTCCTCCGCTTGGGCGATCCCCCTTGCCTGCAAGCCGTAAATCGGATAGTTCATGCCAAGATGCTTCATCAAGCCGGCGTAACACCAGCTCAATCCCCCGGCCGGATGCACACAGAACAGCGGGATTTGATTACCGTGTGTCCGAAGCGGAAGAACGACCTGCAGCGCGCTGTTCCCACCACCCATCTCGAGCTTGTCAACAAGCCCCGCAACCGTGGGCGCTTCGAACAAAGCCGCAATGCTTAATTCTTTCCCCAGCGCTTCTCGAACACGGCTGATCAATCGAACGGCCAGCAAGGAATGGCCGCCGAGCTCAAAGAAGCTGTCGTCAATGCCAACCCTCTTGGCACCCAATATTTCGGCAAACAACTCGCATAACACTTCTTCCTGCGGAGTTCTCGGATTACGACCGTCTGCATCAGACGTTATATCCGGGGCTGGCAGCCCCTTGCGATCCAGCTTGCCGTTGGGCGTAAGCGGCAGCTTGTCCATGAATAGGATCGCCCACGGAACCATGTAGTCAGGCAGCAGGGAAGCGGCATAACGGCGCAGCTCTGCACCCGAGGACGTCTCATTGGAATGGCTGACGACATAGGCGACAAGCCGTTTATCTCCGGGCTGATCTTCACGCACGATAACGGCAACCTGGGCGACGTCAGCATGGCGTATCAGAACCGATTCAATTTCCCCTAACTCAATGCGGAAGCCGCGTATTTTGACCTGATGATCAGAACGTCCCAAGTAATCCAGTGTGCCATCGGCAAATCGCTTCGCCAAATCTCCGGTCCGATACATTCTCGTACCTGGGGGACCATAAGGATCTGCAACAAACCGATCGGCTGTCAAGTCGGGACGCCCCCAATAACCACGTGCCAGCCCCGCCCCCGCGACGTACATCTCGCCGGTTACGCCATACGGAACGGGCTGGAGTTTGGAATCCAGCACATATACCCGAAGATCCGGGATGGATTCTCCGATGAGGCTACTAGCTCCCGGCATCGCGCTATATCGGTTCAGCTCCAAATAGCTGACATGAACGGTCGTCTCCGTTATGCCGTACATATTAACAAGGCGCGGGGCATCATCAGCATGAAGCTGGTACCAGTCGTCCAGCCGCCCAAGCTCCAAAGCCTCGCCGCCGAATACAACGTACCTTAGCGCCAAATTCCTTCCCGTCTCCGGTTGCTCCCGATCCGCCTGTATCAATTGATAGAACGCCGATGGAGTCTGGTTCAGCACCGTTACGCCTTCTTGGGACAGCAAGCTTAGCATTTCATCCGGCGACCTGCTGATCGTATGGGGAACAACTACAAGTCGCCCGCCGTACAACAACGGTCCCCATATTTCCCATACCGAGAAATCAAAGGCATAGGAGTGGAACAAAGTCCACACATCCGTCTCATCAAAATGAAACCAATGCTCAGTAGACGTAAATAACCGGATGACATTCTGATGCGGTACAAGCACACCCTTGGGCTTGCCCGTAGATCCGGATGTATAGATGATGTAGGCCGCACTTTGCGGCATAAGCGGCCGGTGTCGCTCAAGATCGCTTGGATTCTGCTTGGAATAGCGCTGCAGTCGCAGAGCCTGCTCAGGCTCATCGATTACGATACGCTGCACACTTGCTGAATTCGGGAGCTGATCCATCACCTGAACACTTGCCAGGAGACATACTGGAGAAGCATGCTCCATCATATAAGCCAGTCGATCCGCCGGATATTCCGGATCCAGCGGCAGATATGCGGCTCCCGCCTTGAGTGCAGCCAGAATACCAATCACCATTTCGATAGAACGCGGGAGTGCCAGAGCCACAATCTGTTCCGTACCGACACCTGACGCGATTAACATATGAGCAAGCTGGTTCGCACGCTCGTTCAGCTCCTCATAACTCAGCGATTCGCCATCACAGACGATGGCTGTCGAAAGAGGCGAGCGGCCTACCTGTGCTTCAAACTGCTGGGGTATGGTAGCCTGCTTCGAGACAGGCAGCGGAGTGCTCCACTGCTGTCTCATTTCCTCACGTTCTTGTCCAGTCAAAATATCAAGTTTGCTGATTGATTTACTTGGTTCAATGACAGCACTCTCCAACACACGCACAAACCGTTCCGCCATCGCTTCCACAGAACTATGTTTGAACAAGTCTGTGCTGAATTCGATCCATCCGTCCAATCCGTCAGGCTCGCCGTTTGCATCCCGGCGCTCGGTCAACTCGAACGTTAAGTCAAACTTCGCCGTACCCACGCTTTGCAGCTGCAAGCTGGACGTAATTCCAGGCAGATCAAGCGAGGCTTCTGGTGTATTCTGCAGAACCAGCATCACCTGGAAGAGCGGGTGCCGCGCCCGGGAACGCGGTGGGTTCAGTGCCTCTACTAGGCGTTCGAACGGCACGTCCTGATGCTCGAACGCAGCCAGGCTCATCTCCCGTACGCGTTGCAGCAGTTCAGTGAATGACGGATCATCTGAGGTATCGACACGAAACACAAGCGTATTAATGAAGAAGCCGATCAGGTTGTCCAAATTGTCGTCGTTCCGGCCCGAGACGGGACTGCCAATCGGGATGTCCGTTCCCACGCCGAGGTTGGTGAACAGTGCCGCCATGGCAGACTGAAATATCATAAATAAAGTAGCCCTGTTGTTCTGCCCCAGCGCATTTAACTGTTGATGCAGCTCGCGCGTAATCGGAAACGACACGCTTCCTCCCTGATAACTGGCCACTGCCGGTCTTGGATAATCGGTTGGCAGATCCAATTGCTCCGGCAAGCCGCGAAGTGCGCCTCTCCAATAATCCAGCTGGCGATTGATCAGACTGCTCTCGTCTCCCGAGCTGCCAAGCAGCTCTTCCTGCCAGATCGCATAGTCTGCATATTGAACTGGAAGCGGAGGCAACCCAGGGGTACTCCTCTGGCACCGTGCCGCATAGGCGTGGGACAGATCCCGTGTTAACGGGGTTAACGACCAGCCATCTCCTGCAATATGATGCAGCAGCAGCAGAAGCACATATTCATCATCATCCAGCTTGAATAACTCTACGTGCAAGGAAATCTCGCTTGCTAACTCGAAACGGTATCGGACAGCCTCAGCTAACCGCTCAGGCAGGTCTGCTTCGCTTATTTCGGATACAATCAGCTCAGGCCTTGCCTCCTCAAAGGCTAAGATAAACTGATATGAAGCACCCAGATCATCCGGGTATATCGTACGCAGCGATTCATGCCGAGCGGCTACATCCCCCAGTGCCGACTTCAATGCATCCAGATCCAGCGTACCCGACAGGCGAGCCACAAGCGGAATATTATAGGTTGGGCTTGGCCCCTCCAGTCGATACAGGAACCATAATCGCTGCTGGGCAAACGACAGCGGGAGACGCTCTGACCGCTCAGCCGGGCGAACCGCATGTCTTGCCTCTTGTGCATGGTCAAGCCGCTTCACCAGACTCGCTGCTGTTGAAGCTTCAAACAAACTTCCGATGCTCAGCTCTACGCCGAAAGCCTCGCGGACACGAACCATCACCCTACCGGCAAGCAAGGAGTGACCGCCAAGCGCGAAGAAATCATCATCTATCGTTACCCGGGGCAAGCCAAGCACCTCAGCAAAAATTCTGCAGAGCATTTCCTCTTGCGGAGTTCGCGGCATACGGCCAATCGCCGCATGATGATCGGGCACAGGCAGCGCTTTACGATCCACCTTCTTATTCGGAGTTAACGGCATGGTCTCAAGTCTTACGATGACAGACGGCACCATATATTCGGCCAGTTTCAGGGAGGCGTAGCGCCGCAGTTCTGCCGTATCTATCAAACCAGATGAAGCTGATAATGCCGGTACGATGTAAGCAACTAGCCGGCGATCACCTGCACGATCCTCGCGAACGATGACGGCAGCCTGCTCCACATCCGGATGAGTGACAAGCACAGACTCAATCTCTCCGGTCTCGATACGGAATCCGCGCAGCTTGATCTGATGATCGGCACGCCCCAAATAATCAATCCAGCCGTTCGGCAGCCATCTGGCGAGGTCGCCTGTTCTATACATTCGGGATCCGGGTGGACCGAAGGGATCGGCCACAAACCGTTCTGCGGTCAGGTCGGGTCGGCCCAGGTAGCCCCGGCCCAGTCCGGAACCTGCAATATACAGCTCGCCAGCTACGCCAGGAGGTGCCGGAGAGAGTGACGTATCGAGCACATATAACCTCGTGTTCCAGATCGCCCCCCCTATGGATGGCTTCTCGCGTTCATGGTCAAGCTTGGCAGCCGTTGAATAAATCGTCGTTTCGGTCGGGCCATACTGATTATTCACTTCGCAGTTCAGTTCCTGAAGCGCAAGCTTAAGTCCAACCGGCAGGGCTTCGCCGCCTGTAATGACTTTCAGCCCCTTAAACTTCCCGGGACGGCAAGCAACAATCGACTGCCATAACGTCGGAGTAGCCTGCATAATGGTAGCGCCCGTCTCATGGATTCTGCGAATAAGAGCCGGTGCGTCGAGAATGGTATCCCTCATGACAATGTCGAGTGTCGAGCCGCATGTCAGCGGCAGGAGCACCTCCATCACCGAGATATCGAAGGAAATGGTAGTAACCGACAGGAGGCGATCCTGTTCACCGATCTCAATGCGCTCCTGCATATCCAGAAGTAGATTGGCAAGTCCTTCAAAAGTGAGCATCACCCCTTTGGGGCGCCCTGTCGAACCGGAGGTGTAGATGACGTAGGAAGGGTGAAGCGGCAACAGCGAGCTAATGCGGTCGTCATCTCCGGGATTATGAACGGCCTGCCGCTCCAGATCATGGAGGGTGGCCGGTGCATCCAGCTCTACAATGGCTTCTGTTCTTATCATTTTGCCAAAATCCTCAGCCAGCTCCTGTGCCGTAATCAGACACATCGGCTCCGCATCTTCAAGCATGTAAGCGATCCGTTCGGACGGATAATCCGGATCTATCGGCAAATAGGCCGCTCCGGCCTTAAGCACAGCCAGAATCGCAACAACCATATCCAGAGAACGCGGCAGCGATAGGGCAACGATTCGGTCAGGACCTACACCGCGAGCAATAAGCATATGAGCCAGGCGATTAGCGTCCCTGTTCAGCTCCTCGTAACGAAGCGTTAACGCTTCACATACGACCGCCTCTGCCTTCGGGGTGCGTGCGGCCTGCATTTCGAACAATTCCGGTACACTTAGCCTCGGTAATGGACGCGCTGTATCATTCCACTCCAGGAGCACTCTGTCCCGTTCTTCTGGCAGGATAATCGACAAGCCTCCGACAGGATCAGCCGGTTCAGCGTCTGCGAGACTATCAAGCAGATACAAATAGCGGTGTAAATGGGACTCTAACTCCTCTTCGCTGTAAATGGACGGATTGGCATCCATATCCATCCTCAGCCCGTTCCCATCCATGCTACCATACACGTTCAATGACAGATCATCCACGGGACCGGAGCCAAGATTGCGGACGCTGCCGCCGTATCCTCCAAAATTTAATTCCTCTACAAAGGGCATCACATTCACCATCGGCCCGAACAGCCTGCGGTTATCCGCCAGCAGCTTAAGATCACGTCGAATGTCCTGATGCCTGTAGCGTTGATGACGCTTGATGTCGCGAATCTCTGCTGCGACCTGCTGCAGCAGCTCCATCAGACTCATATCGGGCCGTACAAACACGCGAAGCGGCAGCAAATTCATCATCATGCCTGGAACACGGATCGAGGCTGAGCCTAGTCGACACATGACCGGCAAGCCAAGCACAACCTCATTTGCCCCTGTTATACGATGTACGTACAGAGCCGCTGCAGCTGCAACGACGTCCGGCCAGCTTGTCCCTGTTGCTTGGGCGGTTGACTGCCAGCGATGCAGCGCAGATTCGGGAAGCTGCGCAGATCGGCGCAGGAAGCTCCGTGCAGACCGCTGGGCGTGGCCGCCTAAACTGACAACCTCCGGTTCATCAGCAAAGCGCTTCAGCCAGAACTGACGATCCGCCTCGACCTGTTGGGACATGCGATAAGCCGTATCTTCTTCCAGGATCGTACGAAATGGGCCAAAAGCAGCTGGTTCAGAATAACCACCGCCTGCTAATGCCGTATAAACCTGGGCAACTTTTTTTAACAGCAGCGATACGCCGAAACCGTCGATTACGATATGATGAATGCGCTGATACCAATAGTAGCGATCGGATGCCAACTTGAGCAGTGCCTCCGTGAACAACGGCCCTCGGCTCAGATCTACAACCTGGGCAAGATCGTGCTCCATCCAACATTGGGCAGCATGAACCGGGTCATCCTGCCCGCTGACATCGATAACCTGAAGCTGCCACTCCGGAGAAGGAACGATATACTGCCAAGGACCGTCCGCATCTTCACCGAAGCGAACGTGTAAGGCTTCCGCCTCCCCCACCGCTTGTCGTACAGCCGTTTCGAATAGAGTCTGATCTACAGGTCCGCGTATCTCAATGCATTCCGCTGTGTTGAATATCGGGTTGTCTGGATCAAGCTGCTGCGCAAACCAAATACCCAGCTGAGCTCCGGACAGAGACCAGCGCCCCCTCTTCTCCTCAAGCATATAAATCCCCTCCCTCTATACCGTATAGTAATCATAATTAGGCGGCGACACACTCATCTTGATTGAGAGCAGCTTCCACCAATCGGCCAGTGTGGGATGTTCAGCTAATTCCACAAAGCTGATATCGATGCCGTCGCGACGCAAACGCTCGGTCAAACTCATAATTCGAATGGAATCCAGTCCCCAGTGTTCGATCAGATTGTCGGTTTCGCCCAGATTAGCCGACTGCTCCTGTAATAGGGCTGCCACTTCATCTCGAAGTCTTTGCAGTGTCAGCGGGGGTTGTTCTTCCACAGCTACCCTTTCATCCATTCCTCCGCTGAACGATCCAACCCCCTCAGACTCAGGCCGGTAAGCTTGGGTCAGCGAGGTGACAAGGTGTTCCGTCGTCAGTGTTACAGCGCATCGTTCTGCAGCGTAGGTAAGCGCCAGATGATGCTTCTCTTCCGAGAAATCCGCAACCGCATCCGCAATGAAGAAGGGCTGAATATCCTTCATGAAGGCCTCGCTGGCAGTCAACAAGCAGCCAATATGCGCATAGATGCCGCATATCATCAACTGGTCTCTCCCTTGCTCGCGCAAAATCTCCAGCAAATTCGTTTTTTGGAATGCGCTGTATCTCCATTTGGTTAGGAGCATATCTTGTTCAGCAGGCGCAACCGCATCAACGAACTTTTTCTGATAGGGTCCGTCATCGATGCCGGACCCCCAGAAATCCTGCAGCAGGCCGCGCTGCTCGGGCGCCTGGCCGCCAGGCTGTGCGGAATAGATAACCGGAATCTCCAGCTCTGTACAGTAAAGACGCAGCTTCTGAATATTGGCGATCAACTCCACGACAGGAGATTGATCAGGTGTAAATGCATCAACGAAATATTGCTGCATATCGTGGATGAGCAGCACGGCACGACTCGGGTCCGCCGTCCACGTCACCTTGTTCTTGGGTAAATCTGTCTCCACAGGCATTGGATAAGGTAATATCTTAGGAAGTGCCATCCTATCTCCTCTTTTCTCGTTTATTTTGAAACGTTCACCCGTTCATCCTGCTGTTGTGCCGCAAGTTCACGCAGACTCTTTTTGCTCACTTTGCCTACCCCGGTGTGGGGGAAGGATTCCATAAACTCCACCCGATCGGGGATTTTATATGCAGCCAGCCCTCTTTTTCTAAGAAAAGCCTTCAGCTCATTGCCGCTGATGGCAGGATCATGCACGATCACAAAAGCACAGGTCCGCTCGCCAAGAAACTCGTCCGGCATGGCTACCACAGCTGCGTCGTGCACGTTCGGATGGGCAAGCAGATGATTCTCAACCTCCTCTGCCGCTACTTTATCGCCTCCGCGGTTAATCTGATCCTTCGAACGGCCTTCAATTACCAAGTAACCGGAAGGCGTCATGCTTGCAAGATCGCCCGTACGATAAAAGCCGTCTGACGTAAATGCCCTCTCATTATGTTTATCCGCTTTATAATAACCGCGAATGGTATAGGGTCCTCGTGTCAGCAGCTCCCCTACCTCACCGGGAGGTACCTCAACATCATCCTCATCGACCAACCGCACTTCATCGAACGGCGACATCGGTCGCCCCTGTGTATTCACCGTGATTTCTTCAGGATCATCCAGCCTGGTATAATTCACCAAGCCTTCCGCCATTCCGTATACTTGCTGTAACGTGCAGCCCAGGACCCTTTTCACCCGCTTGGCTGCCTCGGCACTGAATTTGGCCCCGCCAACCTGCAGCACCTGCAGATGAGACAGATCATAATGACGGGATTGAGCCGCCTCAAGCCAGATCAAGGCCAGTGGCGGAACGACAGCCGTAATCGTCACTGCCTCTGATCTTATTAGAGGAAATGCGACATCGGGACTGGCTGAACGGGCAAGCACCACGCAACCTCCCGCATACAATGTCCCCAGCACGCCCGGCGAGCTGAGCGGAAAATTATGGGCGACCGGAAGTACGGCCAAGTAGACGCTCTCCTTATGGAGAGCACATACTTCCGCACTAACGCGCAGGCTGTATATATAATCGTCATGCGTGCGCGGAATGAGCTTTGGAAGCCCGGTCGTTCCTCCCGACAGCTGCAAGAATGCAACGTCGCCAGAATCAGGACCCTCCGCGTCTAACCGGTCGTACACTTCGTTCGCGTCATCTATATACAAATCGTCCAGGGAGGTAAATGCCCCCGAACCCGGGTCGCCTGCCACGATGACATGACGAAGCGATGGGACCGATGCTTGGACTTGAGACGCTAATTCCCGGTAATCAAATCCCGAGTCCTTGTCTGTAATAATATAGGCAGCCGCCTCGCTGAACCCGCATAAATAGACGACTTCGCTCCTGCGATGAACAGGCAAAGCAAAGACAGGCAGCGCCCCGATCCGGAACAGCGCGAATATCGTATCGAAAAATTGCGCTATATTCGGGAGCTGAACGATAATTCGATCCTCGGCCTTAATTCCGAGTTTAAGAAAACCGGCAGCCAAACGGTCCACTCGATGGTCCAGCTCCGCATAACTGATCCGCTGATCACCGCTCACGACTGCGATCCGTTCCCCGTCTGCTGCGGCCCGCTTCCGCAGCAGCTGTCCGAAAGTTTCTCCCTGCCAGCATCCTTCCGCGCGATAACGGTTCGCAAATTCCTCAGGCCAAGCCCTCCATCCTGCCAACATGGCTTATTCCTCCTTCAGAGTCATCGGTTGTTGTTCGTTCAAGCCCATAGCAGCCAGGATCGTGCGGAATTTAGCTGACGTCTCGGCCAGCTCTGCATCTGCATCTGAGCCTGTCACAATGCCGGCCCCCGCAAATACCCGCATGAATTGCCCTTCCGTTTCCGCACAGCGAATCGTGACAGCCCACTCTCCGTCCCCGTTTGCATCCAACCAGCCCACGGCTCCCGAATAGAAGCCGCGATCAAACGGCTCGATCTCTTGAATGGCATTCCGGGCCGCATCGCTGGGCGTACCGCATATCGCTGGTGTCGGATGCATTGCCAGGGCAAGATCCAGTGACGTCACCGCATCATCCTTCAGCACGCCGTTGATTTCAGTAGACAGATGCCACATGGCCTTCGTCTGTATAAGCGAAGGGCCTGGGGGAACGTCCAGCTTGCTGCAATAAGGCTGTAAAGCAGCTGCCACCGCATCAATGACAACCGCATGCTCGTATCTGTCCTTCGCGGAGGACAGCAGCGCCGCCGCCCGCCGCTCATCTTCAACCGGATCCTCACTGCGCGCTGCAGAGCCGGCCAATGGATTAGCTTGAATCCGGAGCCCCTTCTTCGTAACGAGCAGCTCGGGACTTGCACCGAATAGCGTTCGTGTCGATGCAATGGCATCAGGACTGGTGGAGAGCGATAATTCCGGCAGCAATGGAACCGCAAAGGTATAACCATGAGCGTGATAATATGCTAAGTGATACAAGATTTGAGGAATTTGCAAGGCCTGGGGAAGTTGGATGTATAATGTTCGGGAAAGCACGGCTTTCTGGAGTACATCTTGCCGGATCAGCTCCAGCACACGGTCCACGCCTTGCTTGAATTGCGCGGGTCCCGGAACAGGCTGTACTTCATAACCGGAAATTTGCGGTTTTTCGGGCGCTTCTCCCGTTGTGAATTGAAGTGAGTCATACCACTGTGCTGTAAGGGGGATAAACAGGTTTGCCGGTTGCAATGTGTTAAAAGGGATGGCACCTACAACCACGGCTTCCGTTCGTCCCGCTTGCTTCGCTGCTCCCAGCAGCTCCGCTACACGTTCCGGCAGCGACCTGTTGTCGTTTCCCGAGGGGATAGACAGCTTCGAATACTCTCCATGCGTTAATAACGTCTTGCGCGGCGATGAGAAGAAGAAAGACGAACCCGACCGATATTGTTCCATAAGTTTCGCAGCCTCGGCTGCGGTTGGAGCATCATAGCGTAACATTACAGTCTCCTCTCTGCTTATGAGCCTACCCATATTTTTTTTGGAATCTCGTACAATCCGAGAATCCTCAGCAGCCCAAAATCGCACCGCCATCTACGCATAAATCCTGCATCGTAATATGTCCTGCCTGATCGGATGCCAGAAACAGAACAGCATCCGCAATATCGGAAGGAAGTGCGATTTTGCCCAGCGGTATGCCGACACGAAAGGATTCAAGCGAACCCTCAATGACAGACTCTGCCCCTTGACCGCCCCTCCATAACAAACGCTGCATCTCTGTATCGGTAGAGCCGGGAGAAACGACATTGCATCGGATGTGATGACGGGCATATTCGAGTGCCAGGCATTTCGTGAACATGGTCGATGCTGCCTTGGAGGAAGCATAGGCAGACATCTGTGCACGCGGAACTTTGGACGCATTCGATCCGACCGTTATGATAGCCCCTCTATTGCGTCTAGCCATACGCCGCACAACGGAACGCGACGTGTAGAACACGCCGTTTGTATTGACGTTAAAATGCGTCTGCCAATCCTCGTCATCCAGTGAATCAATCCCGCCGATTCGCAGCACACCCGCGACATTAACGAGAATATCAATCGGACCAAGCTCGCTCTCGATTCGCTCAACAGCGGCTTCGACATCGGCGCTGTGACCGACATCGACTTGATAAGCGGCTGCTAGCGCATCCGATTGGCTTAAATCAGCGGTGAGGCTGATCAGCTCAGCCTCCTTCTGATCGACAGCCGCCACAATGGCTCCTTGCTGAGCGAGAGCTCGTGCCACCGCCTCCCCAATACCTTGGGCAGCCCCGGTCACGAGTGCCACTTTTCCTCGGATACCTGCATACTCCATATCATTCAACTCCTTAGTCATCAGGATTGAGCGCAAACCTCAAGGCTTTGCTTATGAGGACGGGCAGCACAGAGAGATGCCCTTCGCTCTCAAACTCCTTAAATTCAGCATGAATGCCGTATCCCGACAGAGGAGCCAAGCGTTCTGCGAGCTGACAAGCGCTTATGCAATTGCCAGTCACATGAGACCTCTCCAGTTCTCCCGCGCCAAGCATCAGCCGCACCTGGAGCGGATCTTCCTTCACACGCTCGGTAAAGCGCTGTTCCATCTCACGCAGATACTCCTGATTCCAATGAATGGAAGGACTCCCTGCAATGTAATATCTGAATGCCTGCGGTTTGCTGAACATGGCATACAGCGTGAACAATCCGCCAAGTGAATGGCCGAATATCGCCCGGCGATTACGGTCAATGTTAAACTCGCTTTCGATCTGCGGCTTCAAGTCCTCCTCCATAAATTGCAGGAATTCAGCCGCTCCCCCCTGTTCCGGTACCGAGTTGCCATCAAACTTGTTCCTGAATTTCGTATTGGGAAAAGGCGTGTAATCATAGAACCGGTCCGGAGCGTACTGCCCCTCCGTGTCATAACCGATACCGACGATGACAGCAGGCAGAATCCCCGTTTTATCCGGCCGATGACACTGTAGACGCAGGGTTTCGACCATCGTATGGAACACGCTGTTACCGTCTAACAAATAAATAACTGGATACCCTGCCGGAGGAGCCTGCCCCATCGGCTGTGCGGCCATGATCCGATAGCGGCGATGCCCTGCACTCGACTGTTTTACCCAATGCTCTGCATTTGGCAGCTCGACACTGCGACGCATCATATCCAGATGGAGTATAGGATTGCTCATGATGCCCTCCCTATTGACCCGTAATGGAGCGAACGACATCGTCTACGATTTTCTCGTATGCAATGAGGCCACTTCCAAGCCAGTAAGCGTTATTTGCTTCATACACCTGCCCATTCTTGACAGCAGGCATGCTCTTCCAGATCTGGCTTTCCGTCATTTCCTTCATGCGCTCGGTTCCTTGATCATAAGCGTTAATTACAAAAACATAGTCCGCATCCAGCTGAGGAAGGATCTCTAATGAGATGTTAGCCGCATTTTCGTTCTCGACAAGCTTGGACTTGCCAAGCCCCAGATCCTGATGGATAACGAACCCGCACAGATAATTTCCGCCCATCAGACTAACACCTCTAGGTGCAAAACGAATAATGGCAACCTTCTTGTCCCCAATCACCTGACTGAGCTTATCTTTCGCTTCGCTTGCTTTTTGCCTATAGTTGGCCAGGGCTTCGTCAGCCTCTGGAGCTTTCCCCAGCAGATCCCCCAGCGTTGCCAGAGACTTCTCAACATTGCCGGAGGCATTCTTAAACACATACGTCGGCGCGATTTTGGCATATTTCTCATAAGTTCCATCCGCTGCGTAAGTTTCTGTATGCAGTACGATAAGATCCGGCTCATAGGACATTAACGCTTCCGGTGAAGGCAAGCCTCCTGAAAAATCAATCAGAGGGATGCCATTCAGCTCCTCCTGCAAATAGGCATGTCCGATCTTGCCGTTAGCCCACTGTGCAACAGGCTTCACACCCAGCTTCAACAATGAATCCTCCATATTAGGTGCGAATACTTTACTCACGTCGGCCGGAATTTTAACTTCATGCCCAAGTTCATCCGTAACCGTCCGTTCCTCCCCTGCAGCTGCCACCTCATCAGGCGTCTGCGTTTCCTCTGTCGATTTGTCGCCGCCTTCTCCTGCATTAGAGACTTCAGTCGCTGCATTCTTTGTTGCCTGCTGATCACCATCCGCTGTCCCGGAATCGCCCTTGTCCCCACAGCCTGACAGCAAGCCTATGACGAGTACACAGCACACAAGTGCTGATATTTTGATTCTCCAACTACCCTTTACACGGTTCACACGTTTTGCCACAATCAATCTCCTCCTGTGATAATGATTCTCAATTAAGTCGAGTATATATTATGTGGCAAAAGATTCACCATGGCTTTTATCCAGAACTCCATTTGGACTATCTCCTGTAAACAGCAGCAGCGCCTCGTCCAGCATTCTCGTAACCGCAAGCGCAGAATATTCAAACCAGGGATCGGACGAGATCATATATACACCACCTTGAGCGACGGCTCTGAGTTTGTGCCATTTGGCAGAATACTGAAGCGCAAGCCAACTGCGGCGAGAGGCGGCTTCAGGGCATACCGCAATCAGGATCCGGTCAGGATTGCACTCCAGCAGATCATCCAGCGAAATCGGCTGATTATGGTTGGCATCCAAAGCGCAGGGAGCAATCAGCTGCAAATCCTGATACAGCACTTCCCCAAGCCCCCGGTTACCATATATATAGAGGTTCGAGCCGTATATCCGCAGCGCGATGACCTTCTCTTTTCCAACCACTTGCAGCATTTGCGAGCGTGCATACCGGACTCTCTGTTCATACTGCTCGATCCATAATGCCGCCTGTTCTTCTTTGCTCAAAAAAGCGGCGATCGTCCTAAGCTGATCCCTCCATCCTGCACGGGATGAAACGATCAAGGTAGGAGCAATATGCTTCAGCTTGCTGATATCGTCTGGACCAAGATGATCCATACCGATAATGACATCAGGCTTTGCGCGAAATAACTGCTCGATATTCTCTTCGAATCGGCTATCCGGGTAGGGGGACGTAAGTTTCAGCCGGGACTTGATCTCCGAGTTGTAGGCATTGTAGTAGTACGGGGTCCACTTGGCGTCAAGAGGCGCGGCCGCGGGTATGACATTCAGTGCCACCAGCTGCCCAATGATGGACGAAGAGCAAGCCGCAATCAGCTGTCTTGAACTTCTGACATACTCCGTCGGGGACATGCCCACCTTCTTCTTGAATTTACGACTGAAGTAGAATTCATCCTTATAACCGACCTTCAGCGCAATATCTCTTAGCCGATCGTCGGATTCAACCAAATGGCGCTTCGCGTGATTAATACGCACATCGGTCAAGTAATCAATGGTCGTCTGACCAAAGGTCTTCTTGAACAGATCCACAAAATATTTAGGACAAATATTAGCCATCTGCGCCAATTGGGAAATGGATAACGCTTCGTTATAATGACGATCTATATATTCCTTAATCTCAACCAGGCTGGTTTTTCCATTCCGGTCCGAATCCAACATGTAATCTTCTATTTTCAGCTCTTCTTCTGTACGCATGAGCAGCCTCCCTTGGATCAAATCGATGAACAGATGTATTCTCCATCTCGAAATAATTGATAATGATTATCATTTTCATTCATAAAAATAGCATGCCAACATAATGGTGTCAATCCAAATTTGGAAGGATATGCATGACATTCGGTTCCGAATGGACTCTGTGAAGAGACCCATTCCACACAAAAACCCCGCCACAGGCACTTGATTCAAGTGTCTGTGGCGGGGTTCATTGTTTAGCCTATTCGATTTATGACAAGCAGTATTTTACCAGCGCTTCGTGTACGCCATCCTCGTTATTTGAAGTCGTCACCGCATTGGCAGCAGCCTTTACTTCCACAGGAGAATTATCCATCGCAATACCCATACCGGCAAAAGTCAGCATCGTGATATCATTAAAGTAATTGCCGATGGCAAGCACCTCTTCCTGTTGATAACCTCTATTGGCTGCCAGCTGCTTCAGCGCATTTCCTTTGGATGCATCACGATGCATGAGATCGATAAAGAACTCCCCGCTTCGCAGCATGTTGAGTGGAAGGTTCCACTTGCTCCAATCCCCGTAAACCCGGTCCATATCGGCCGACTCGCCGAAAGCCGTAAGTTTCACCACCGGGCCCGACAGCTCCTCCCATGCCGGGAGGTTGCTTGGCAGCATCAAGTAGTTTTCATACATAAACCGAACAGGGCCAGCAAGCTCCTCCACTTGGTCCACATACATCTCAAATGCAGTATTCACGTCAAAATGCACGCCATGCTCACGGCAGTATTTCATGAAGGGCTCGAGCTGAAGGGGATCCATGCCGAACTGATGCACAATCTTCTGGGTCTCCACTTCGACCGTTGCCGCGCCGTTATGACTGATAACATAACCGCCAAGACCCATACTTTTCATAAAAGGAATCGAATTCAGCGGACCTCTTCCTGTGCACAGTACAATTTCTACCCCTTGTTTTGCAGCTTCCATGACGGTGTTTCTGGTTTTTTCCGTAATTTCATGATCATCGTTCAGCAGCGTTCCGTCAACATCCAGTGCCACCAACTTGTATGCCATTCTCCATCCATCCTTTTAAATATCTATTTCTCTATAATGACGCTGTTCTTCCAATCAAAGCCAGCTCTTCTTCGGTCAGCTCCCGATATGTCCCGATCTCGAGACTTTTATCCAGTCGAAGCTCACCCATGCTGACTCTTTTGAGATACACGACCTTCTTGCCGACCGCCTCGAACATCCGCTTTACCTGATGAAATTTTCCCTCATGAATCGTCAGTGAGATGCGCGACAGAATGACTCCGTCATCCCGTTCCTCATGGGAATGGATCACCAGCTCCGCTGGCATGGTAGCATACCCGTCATCCAGGGTGACCCCCGCAGCAAACAGCCGGGCATCTTCTTCCCCGACGCGGCCTTCTACAATCGCTTCATAGGTTTTGGGGATATGCTTTCGCGGTGACAGTAGTTCATGGGCCAATTTACCGTCGTTTGTCAGCAGCAGCAGTCCTTCCGTATCCTTATCCAGTCTGCCCACCGGGAACGGCTCGAAGACAAGATAATCCTTGTCCAGAAGATCCAGCACCGTTCGATCCCGAAGGTCTTCTGTTGCCGAAACGACACCCGGAGGTTTGTGCAGCATTATATACACGTATTCCCGGTATTGAATGGTCTCACCCTCAAACTCAATGATGTCCGTATAAGGATCAACATGTTTGCCGGGATCTTTCATCACCGTGCCATTAACAACAATGCTTCCTTGTTTGGCCATTTTCTTCAGCTCGGCACGTGAGCCGAAACCCAGATTAGAGAGCACCTTGTCCAATCTTTGCGTTGTTCTTCCCTTTGTACTCATACCGATGTCCACCTCCAACCTGCCGGATACTCATTCTTCAGCATGCCTGCCTGCCATTTGCCCCATCCCGCTGAGTACCCGTCTATACAGACTAACACATAACCCTTAGCTTCAGCACCCTGACGGCATACCACGCGCTCCTCAGAGATCGACAGGGTTTCGCCTTTCAAATAACGTACCGCTTCCCCGTCCTCGGAGGACAGACTCACATATCTTGCAGCCTCCTCCGGATGAAGCGCCGTCGCCAGGGGATGACCGGGCACGAACCGTTCATTCTTCAGTTGTCCCATATACCATCCAGGACGGATCACCTTCAGTTGCTTCAGCCGATCTTCCGGCAGCGAAGATATATACACGTGGTTTCCATACAACACAGGGTATCCTGACAGACTTCCATGCAGCTGCTCGCGGATAAAGTCATAAAACGGATCGATTGAGATGTAATCCGCCTGACGATCCCCACTGCCCCGGCGTGATGTCTGCTGACGAGCAGCACTTTTACCGCTTTTACTGTTTTTCCCGGATTGCCCCATCTTTTCTTCCCGGAGTGACAGTTTCCCTTTGCGCTCGCGCGGTTTATCTGTTCGGGAGGAGACGGCAAGCGTCCCGTCGTCCTGCAGCATCAAGGCAGCCCGTTTCGATTCGTCATCCCCTGAAGTCAGCTCGCCCTCCCGCTGAAGCACAGCCATAAAATGCCCTTCACCCTTCACCTTATGCGGCCACAACCTGGCCGTTCCGGTCAGCTGTATCAGTACGTCGTCCCCCACGTGCCCTTGTCCTGTCAGCCACTTGGTTTCACCCGGGGAGAAATAGTCCGAATGCTCCACTGGGACCAAGCGAAAATCCTGATGGTTGTTCAGAAACTCCGCAATCATCCCCTCATTCTCCTCCGGTGAGAAGGTGCAGGTGGAATACACGAGCCGACCTCCAGGCGTAAGCATTTTTGCAGCCGACGTCAAGATTTCCCGCTGCATCTCTGCAAATTTAAGGGGAGACGATTCTTCCCAATACTTCAGCATGGATTCGTCTTTACGGAACATTCCTTCGCCGGAGCAGGGAGCATCAATTAATATTTTCGTGAAAAATCGGGGGAAAGCCCCGGCAATCCGCTCCGGGTCCTCATTAAGCACGACGGCGTTCCGGACGCCGTACATCTCCAGGTTTTTGGCCAGCGCCTTTGTCCGGTCGGGATGAAGATCATTGCTGACCAGTACTCCCTCCCCCTTCAGCTTGGCCGCAATTTGCGTGGATTTGCCGCCAGGGGCTGCGCACAGATCCAGCACGATATCCCCAGGGGCAACGCCCAGCAATTCAACCGGCGCCATGGCGCTGGGCTCCTGTATATAATAAAGCCCTGCATGATAGTAAGGGTGCCGTCCCGGGCGTTCCCCATCCCGAATATAAAAACCGGTAGAACACCAGGGAATGGGCTCCAGCTCAAAGGGCGATACCTTCAGGAATTCCTCTCTGCTGATCTTCAGCGTATTGACCCGAATGCCTGCATACGGAAGCTGTTCATACGACTTCATAAAATTGTCATAGTTTTCGCCAAGCAGCGATTTCATCTTCGCCAGAAACGGCGAAGGCAGACGTAATGCCATACTAAGTACCTACCTGTTCTGTATCGTATCGGTTTAAATGATATTTTCCCATTACCGAAGCGGACTTTCGCATGTTCCGCTCCGACTTTTAATATTGTATAATAAACTACATTAAAAAGGACAAGTCCTTGTTATTATTAATCATTAGGGGGTGGATCCATGAACCGCAAAAAAAAGAATAAATACACCGCGTTATACGCCTTTGGCGGAGTCTTTATTGTATTGGTCGCTGCACTCTTTTTCCTGAACGGTCAAGGAGAAGCAAGCGAATTGTATGGCGGTAAGAAGGTCTCCAGCCTGAACCCAGCCACGCAGGAACTCCTTAATGATCCGAACTACCAGCAAATTATTTTGCCGGATCAGCTGAAGAGCAAGGTAGACAACAAAGAGAACTTTTTCGTATACTTCTTTGCTTCCGACTGTCCGCACTGCCGGGCGACAACCCCGGAATTGATGCCTTTAGCAGATGATGCCGGCATTACGATGCACCAGTATAACCTCCGTGAGTACCAGGAAGGCTGGAGGGAATACAACATTGAGTTCACCCCAACGCTTGTCTACTATGAGAACGGTGTGGAGAAAGAACGCATGATTGGCGGATTGAAGCCGGAAGGCTCCAGTGAAGGCTACTCGGTGGATGACTTCAAGCAATTCCTTGATAAATACAAGGGGAGCGTGACGCCATGAACCGCACTCGCGCTATACTCTTTACCTTCGTCATTTCAGGCATGCTGCTTACCGCTTGCGGCGGCAAAGAATCCGCTGTGGGGCATCAGCACGGCGCCGATTCTGAACGATACGAGACAACTGCGAGCCTGACGGTCATGCCGGAATTCCTGTCGAGTTATACCGACAATACGCAAGCAACCTATGCCACGGTCGCCGAATTAGAGGACATCATCAAGGATATCAAATGTTATTGCGGCTGTATGGATGAGGAAACCGGCTATCACGATTCCCTCCACCGCTGCTTCATCGCCGAGAGCAAGGACGGCGAAGTCAAATGGACGGACCATGGCGCCCAATGCGGCATCTGTCTGACCGAGCTGCAGGATGCCAAGCGGCTTCATGATGAAGGAAAATCCGTCGAGGAGATCAAAGAGTTCATCGATAACAAATACAAAGGCACCGAATCCTGATCGCTGCATTTCCGCATAAAAGAGCTGCCCGGAGTAGATCACTCTACAGACGGGCAGCTCTTTTTTTCACCTTGTTTCCCCTTGGCACTTCCCATTCAATGGGAATGTGACCGTTCCGGCTTTCGCCGCTGCGGAATGTTGGGTTTTATATTCTCCGAAGCCATCTCAACCGCCTGCCTAAGCTCAGTATCCCCAATTTCTATGGTCAGATCCCTATAGGGAAAAGGATGAGCGTCATAGGATGACAGCTGCTTGGCATAACGGCGCACCTCACTCACCAGCTTCCCAAGGGAGATTCCCAGTTCATCCTCAGGATACACCTCAAGCCGGGATACGGCGCTGGTGAACATCTTGTACGCTCCTCTTACATTGTTGTTCCGAAAATGAAAGAGCCCCACAGCCACTTGCAGCAGTCCCTTATATCTTGGATCGCGGTCCTGCTCAAGCCACAGCTCCTCAAGCACCTCATGACATTCGAAATAATCCTGATCGCGGTTGAAATATACCAGGTAAGCTACGTATAACGGTTCATAACTCATGTTCGTTTACTTTCTTCTTCGCTTCGGAGAGCAGCTCTTTGACCTCGTCGAGCAGTACCTTCATCGCATCCATGTCGTGATTTTGCCAAATCACGTTAAACCGGCTCTGAAATGCAATCGCCTCATTAACCAGATGAAAGAAATACAGCTTGTGAATCGCATTCAGCACCTGCGTCGTAATATTCGAGTCATCCTCGAACTTGCGCTGTGCCTCCAAAATATCCTCGCGGATGCTCGACATCTCCGTATCCAGCGTGTTGGCTGCTTCTCCGGCCTTCTTCAGCCGTGCCCGGATATCATCCGGAAGGCTTTCCCGGTACTTGTAGCTGAGCGAATGCTCAATCGTCGCCCAGAAGTTCATGGCCAATGTGCGGACCTGGATTTCGGCAAGAACTTTCTTTTGTCCCAGGGCAGTTTGCACCGGGTACTCGATAATCATATGAAAGCTACGATAGCCGCTTTCTTTGAAGTTGGTAATATAATCTTTCTCAAATAATACGGTCAGGTCCTTCCGTGCCCGGATGTATTCGGCAACCCGCCGGATATCCTCCACGAACTGACACATGATTCGAATGCCTGCGATATCCTCAATCCCGGTTTCCAACTCGTCCATCGGCACATTGAGGCGCTTCGCCTTGTCCAGTATGCTCGAGATCCGTTTGACCCGACCCGTTACGAATTCGATAGGTGCGTATTCCTCCCGCTTCTTCAGCTCGGAGCGCATCGTCTTGAATTTGACCTTCAATTCCTCAACGGTCTGCTCATACGGAAGCAAAAATGTCCCCCAGTCTCTAACGTCCATCGCCTTGCCTCCTGTCTTTAACCCCTTTACCGATGATTAGCCCCGACGGCTTCGGAAATATGGTTGAATCCATCCCGTGCAAGCAGATCCCGAAGACCGGAATGCAGCTTGCGGTTCACCTCAGGCCCTTCATAGATAAGTGCTGTATAAATCTCCACCAGGCTTGCGCCTGCGCGTATTTTGTCATATGCATCTCTCGCCGAAAAAATCCCGCCAGACCCGATAATCGGAAGCGAACCGCCCGTCTGCTTATAAATGCGGGATACAATCTCTGTAGAGCGCTCACGCAGCGGCTTCCCGCTAAGGCCGCCGATTTCCTTGGCATGACCGTGAGTCAGACCCTCCCGGGAAAGCGTTGTATTTGTTGCGATAATACCCGAAACGCCGCTTGTGCTAATCGTATCCACCATGAACTCCAGTTCGGCATCACTTACATCCGGCGCAATCTTCACCAGAACGGCCTTATCGCCTCCATGGATTTGGGCTTGCCGTGACATTTCGTTCTTAACGGCTTCCAGCAAAGATGCCAATTCGCTTCCATGCTGAAGGCTGCGCAAGTCCGGCGTATTGGGTGAGCTGATATTGACAACAAAAAAGTCACCATACGGAAATAAAGCTTGGATGCAAGCTTCGTAATCACCGTTGGCTTTCTCGTTCGGAGTCGCTTTGTTCTTCCCGATATTCACGGCAACCGGAATACGGCGTTCCTTGAGTGCTGACAGCCTCTTTGCCATCGCCTCTGCACCTTCGTTGTTGAAGCCCATCCGATTGATGAGCGCCTCATCCGGAGGAAGCCGGAACAATCGCGGCTGTTCATTGCCCGGTTGTCCCTTCGGGGTCACCGTGCCTACTTCCATAAATCCGAAGCCGATGGAGGAGAATCCTTTGACGGCCTGTGCATTTTTATCCAACCCGGCGGCAAGTCCGACCGGTGTCGGGAAATGAAGCCCGAACAGGTCCACAGCCAAATCCGGTGTTTCGCTAACACCGTACATCCCCCGCATGACAGCGTCTGCGCCGACCACGCCGGAGGCACGTCCAAGCCCGCCAACGACAAGGTGGTGAGCCTTTTCGGGATCCAGTTTAAAAAATATAGGTTTGCCTATGTTGCGGTACAGCACATCCACTCTTCCTCTCATCCAGTTATTTCTCTATCCTTCAGTTTATCCGTTTCTGTCTCAAAAAGAAAGTTCTTCAGCATAAACCGGGCTATCGACTAATGAGGAAGTGATATGGTAATTTTAGGACAAACCTTATACAATAATAGAAGGTTGTATAAATATTTTCGCGATTATAAGAGAAAGAGGGGAAAGACCATGTCAGCCAAACGTAAACCTCCAACTTTGCAGCAGAAAAAAGAAGAGGTTAATAAGAAGGCCCTCGTATGGATCGGCTCCGGCATCGCTCTTCTTATTATCCTGATTATCGTTCTGATTGTTATTGCCCAGCCTTAATCCAGCCAGTGGTACACCTTGCCGGGGTTAGTCTGACCCTGGGAATGCTTGAGCTTAAAGCGCTCTTTCGGCGTCCACAGTTCTTCAGGAAGGACCCCTTCCCGGATTTTCACGGCTGTCCCCATCGGAATCATGTCAAACAGCTCTTCCACATCTTGCTTGAGCATTCGAATACACCCCTCGGATTCATTCGCTCCAATGCTGTCCACATCTTCAGTGCCGTGTATAGCGTATAACGTATCGGAAAGCTGCATTCCCCGCGTGCCATAGGGACCCTTCGTGGTCCCGTTCGGATTCACAACCTTATCACTGATATGAAAATCGCCCAGCGGCGTCTTCGCTCCGCCTAGCCCGACAGCATAATTACGCAGCAGGACAGAGCCGCTTACAACGGCAAGACGATGATGCTTGCGATCAATGATAACCTGAAGCGGCTGCTCAAAAAAAGGATCGCCTTTCGGTGAAGTTCCCCAGTACCCCGGCTCTTCTGTCATGTGCTCTTGTTGATTCCCTTGTCCGCCTGCTCCCTGCGACTGCTGCTTCATCAGAGCCCCGAACATGTCCTCCATCGCCTTGGAGCGTCCCGACAGCCAATTGTCAGGATACGGTTGTGTCAGATCATTCAAGCTCTTCGGCAGCTGGTCATGCCTGGCCTTATACCTGTTGGCCGCCTCCTGCAGAACCGCCGTTTCGACCTGCAAGTTCGCCCATCGTTCCGCCCCCCGCTTAAGCGCCGAGCTGCTCGCGGGTTCACAATTACATTCTCCTGCTGCTCCTTCATAAGGCTGAATGGCGATAGCCCCTTGATCATTGCGGTGCAGTCCGTATAATCGCTCCATATCCTTGCTCCATAGCAGCCATTTGCCCGAGCGCTTCATTCCAAGCGCAACAGACCAGGCAGGCAGCTGCCGAGGCTGCTGGAGGAGTGAGGGCAGCATGCCGGAGGAATTATTCGCCTGACCGGATGCAACGGCTATGTATAGGGGTTCGTTACGGGAATGATTCTTCCCTTTATTGGCGGAAGAAGCTGAAACCGGCTCATCCGGCGGGAATCTGCCTTCTGCAACTTCCGCTGAAGAATAGCCTGGCGCCTGGGCTGGCGGAATGAATACCAATAGCAATAACACCAGCGCTGCAAGCAAACGCCGGATGCGTTTCCGTTTGAGGTCCTTATCTCTCTCCATCTCCAATAAACGCTGCTCATAATTTTTCCATATATCAGACGGAACCTGACTGAGCTCAAAGGCTTCGTAGACTCCCTCCGCCTTATTGTAGCAATAGTTGGCCTTCCCCTGTTCACCGGCTTGCTCATATTCCTTGCCCAGCAAATACCAGGCCATTTTATTATCAGGATGCGTCTCCACATACCTTTTGAGGTACAGCGAATTGTTCATTCGAGAGCCTCCTATATGACATTTTTACCTCTATTATCCTGTATATCGGTATAATGACACCAAATATGTATGAATGCCTATATACGAAAAAACGCCCCCTGCCGTTGAGGAGCAGAGGACGTCGGTATAAGTTCAATTAAGATGGAATATCAGGGATCGAGCGGTGTTCTTATTCTGCGTCAAACGGCTCGTCTGCAATCCGAATTGAATCCGTCGGGCAGCCGTCGCAAGCATCCAGCATATCGTCATGCATATCTTCCGGAATTTCGGTTACCCCGCGGTTGTTGTCTCCGTTGAAAATAACTTCTGCCAGGCCTTCGTCGTCGTAATCATAAATATCGGGTGCCGTTGCGCCGCATGCGCCGCAAGCGATGCAGGTATCTTTATCTACCCAAGTAAACTTCGCCATAGTCTCTCTTCCTCCTGTATATCTATAAACATCTCTATAAGACATAGTATAATATGACGGGTCACCCGTCACCATCTACATATATTAATACAATTTTTTTAGGAATACAAATATATTTCCTAAGATTTTCCGACAAAAATCGGCTCTGCACCTAAGGAAATCAACAACTTTAACTAGTTGTCAAATGATTTGCGATCTGCCTCCTCGGAGGAGGGTCGCTCGGTCTTTTTGTTACCCTGCTCAAGATCCCTTACAAAATCCATCTGCAAGGAAGTCCCTCGCCGTTTATGATTGCGGATGAGTGACGATGGATCATCGCCAAGCATTCCCGCGGTCAGCACCGCACTCTCGCCGAATTTATTGCGCAGTTCGTCCATGACCCGGGTCAGCGACTCCTTCTTCGGCTGTTTCTCATAATCGAACAAGTCCAGCTGAATCGCAGATTCCTCCTTGGCGATCAGCTGCTGCAGCGTAACGCCGAGAAGACGGAGCGGCTTGTCCTGCTTCCAGTGCCGATCATACAGCTTACACGCCTCGCGGTAGATATCCTCCGTCGTTTCCGTCGGGATAGCGAGATGTCTGGATCTGGTAATGGTCTTCATATCCGGTGTACGGAGCGTGATCTGTATACCGCTGGTCATCAGCCCCTGCCTGCGAAGCCGGCGTGCCACCTGATCGCTCAGATTGAGCAGCACCCTTCTCGCCTCATGTGCCGAGGTAACGTCCTGCGGGAGCGTGGTCGTATGCCCGATCGATTTGCTCTGCTCCCGTTCTGCGACCACCGGCGCATGGTCTATGCCGCTGGCCGCGCGTTTCATCCACGATCCCATGACACCGAACGTGGCGGTTAGCAGGCTTTCTTCAGCAGCGGCGAGCTGGCCGATGGTCTGAATATTCAGCTTCCGCAGCTTCTCGGCGGTCTTGCTGCCGATGCCGAACAATTCCGCACATGGCTTGTTCCACAGCACCTGCGGCACATCCCGAATCCGCAGGACGGACAGCCCGTTAGGCTTTTTCATATCCGAGGCCATCTTGGCAAGCAGTTTGTTGGGAGCAATGCCGACGGAGCATGGCAGTGACAGCTCCTCGCGAATGCGTTCCTGGATTTCCCGGGCGATATCCAGCGGCGTGCCGAACTGCTTCGAGCCCGTAATATCCAGATAACATTCATCAATCGAAGTCGCTTCCAATAACGGGGTATACGCATAAGCTATATTCATAAACGCATTGGAATACTTGCGGTAGAGATGAAAATCAGGCTGGATAATCATCAAGTCAGGGTGGATCCGCAGGGCCTGTCTCACATTCATTCCGGTGCGTATGCCGAGTGACCGTGCGGCGTAGGAGCATGTCACAATGACGCCTTTTCGCAGCTCGATGCTGCCTGCAACAGCCGTAGGCTTGCCCCGATAGATCTCCGGCTCCTCCGCCTCATGCACGGAACAGTAAAAAGCATTCATATCCACATGAAGAATAACGCGGCCGCTGGCCGGATAATAATGGTCGATATGTCCCACGGACGGATTCCTTCTTTCTTTCGGTTCGGTTCTACTTAACTCTGATGACTGCCCTCAGCTTGAAACTCATTTTGAATGATTCTCACATTTTCCTTGTGACACTCCGCCGTAAATTCGGAGACAAATCCGTGCTCCTCCTGCAGCTGATCAAGGGCCATATCATCGCCATCAACCACAGCCTGACGCAGCCGCTCCAAATAGCTCCGGGCGATCTCCACTCTTCGATCCATCTCCGATTGGCTTGTCGTATGCTGGCCATGCCCCGGGATGAGCAGAGTTACCGGATGCTCTTTCAGTATCCTTGCAGCTTGGCGAATCGTCCCCTCATAGTCCCATGCACTGTGGTAGATAAACGGGAGCTCAAAATCGGATAAGTAGTCACCGGCTGCAAATACGCCCACGGAGTCAATCACGGTGAACAGACCGTCAGCCGTATGTCCCGGCGCTTTATAGAACGTAAGTGTCGTGGAACCTAGTGCGAGCTGCTGTCCATCTTCCTCGATAACGACATCAAGCACAGGGAATTCTATGGGATAGTTGCGAGTAATATAATAGGAAGCATCAAAATCACGAATTAATTTCAGTTTACGCTCTTTGTCCGGGTGATCTCGGAGTCCGGCACTTCCAATCGTCTTGGCATCCGGAAAAGCTTTATATCCAATTATATGGTCATAGTCTCCATGCGTGAAGATGAGATAACAATCCCTGCCTCCCCGAACCCCGTTAACATGTTCACGGATTTCATCGATTTCGTGCGGCAGCCAGTTCGGATCGATGATAATGATGCTCTCATCCAGCTGGATGACCGTTGAAGTGGTCTGAAATAACGCACTTTGAAAAACCGTCACCTGATCATCAGAATATTGAATCATGGCAAGAACTCCATTCCATTATATTTGGTTTAGACATCGGAGTGTCTATGTTATATTTCATCAGGAATCAAAGAATACGGTACCAATGCCTTCAGCATAACGCTCACGCCTGACGATGGTCAACAATGGAGACGCTTTGTGAAAAGTTTTTTACTCTGTTACTTTCCCGCAAAGAAATGCTATAATACAAAATTATAAACAATGCGGTCCAATCCCGGACACCCAAAGGAGGACATCATGTCTAAGTCCATTTCCATCTTTGATACGACACTTCGCGACGGAACCCAAGGCGAAGGAATCAGCTTGTCAGCGGACGACAAGGTCAAAATCGCCAAGAAACTCGATGCACTTGGTGTTCATTATATTGAAGGCGGTATCCCGGGAAGCAACAGCAAGGACATCGAATTTTTCAAAAGAGTCCAGGATCTCGGCCTGACTTCAAAAGTAACCGCTTTTGGCAGCACCCGCCGCAAAGGTTCCATTGCTGATCAGGATGCCAATCTGCTTCGAATACTGGAATCCGGAGTCTCAGCGGCTACCCTGGTCGGGAAGTCTTGGGATTTCCACGTTCACACCGCACTTCAGACGACACTTGAAGAGAATCTGGCCATGATCTATGACTCCATCGCCTTCCTTAAACAGAGAGGCCTGGAAGTGATTTTTGATGCCGAGCACTTTTTTGACGGCTTTAAGAACAATCCGGAATATGCCGTTGCCGTCTTGTCCAAGGCACGGGATGCAGGTGCTGACTGGCTCGTTATGTGCGACACAAACGGAGGGAGTCTGCCGCATGAAATCTCGGACATCGTCACTTCTTTAACCGGGCAGCTCCCTGGCGCTCCACTCGGCATTCATACACACAATGATTGCGAGCTTGCCGTTGCCAACACCCTGAGCGCTGTACAGGCTGGTGTCCAGCATGTCCAAGGCACCATGAATGGATACGGAGAGCGATGCGGCAATGCAAATCTGTGCTCCATCATTCCGAATCTCCAGCTGAAGCTGGGTTATGATTGCATCGGGGACGATAAACTCCGCACCCTGACAAATACCGCACGTTATATCAGCGAAATCGCCAACGTGAATATGCCGGTTAATCAGCCGTATGTTGGCAACGCTGCCTTTGCCCATAAGGGAGGCATCCATGTCTCTGCGATTCTGCGCGATTCCAGAACGTACGAGCATATCGAGCCGGAGAAGGTCGGAAACAAGCAGCGTGTGCTGGTATCGGAGCTGGCAGGACAGAGCAATATCGTATCCAAAGCGCAGGACATGGGTCTGGCCTTTGATCCGGCCAGCGAGCAATCCAAGCATATTATTGGCAAGATCAAGGAGCTCGAGCACGAAGGGTATCAATTCGAAGGCGCGGATGCTTCGCTGGAGCTGCTTCTTCGGGAAGCAAACGGAGAGCTTCAGGAGCTGTTCACGTTTGAATCCTTCAAAATGCTGGTGGAGAAGTCAGCCGGACAGCCGGTCGTTTCCGAAGCCTTCGTCAAAGTCAACGTGGCCGGCGAGAGCATCTATACCGCAGCGGAAGGCAACGGTCCTGTCAACGCGCTCGATAATGCACTGCGTAAAGCACTGGTCCAATACTTCCCGACACTCAAGGAAATGCATCTTGCTGATTATAAGGTCCGTGTGCTGGATGACAAGGACGCAACCGCTGCAAAAGTAAGGGTTCTGATCGAATCCAAGAACTTCGAAAATGCCTGGAACACGGTTGGTGTATCCAGCAACGTCATTGAGGCGAGCTGGGAAGCGCTTGTGGATAGTATGCGCTATGCGCTGCTAGGCCAGATTTCACCGGAGCAGACACATGAATCCGCCGCAAGGCAAGGCTTGATTAATCATTGATTTCTGAAATATAAATAGAAGCGCGTATCCGCTATGAACATAGGGAACGCGCTTTTTGATGTCTTACCTCCATCTGACGATTACTTCACCAGCTTGGCAACCTTCTTGTGAAGATCCTCGGGAGCAGGAGCGCCAAGAATAATTTCTTGGATCACGCCATTTCGATCGATAAGGACATTGGTCGGGAACACTTGCCCTTTATACAAATTCTCGAACACCTCTCCCTTCGGATCAAGCAGGATCGGATATCGAAGTTTAAAATCCTTGACGAATTGACGAGCTTTCTTCTCATTGTCGTACTTGGACACGTTCACGCCATAGATTTCAAGCTCATCTGCATATTTCTCTGCCAGCTTGTCAAGCTCTGGGGCTTCCTGCTTGCATGGTTCGCACCAGGATGCCCAGAAGTTGATGATCATGGCTTTATCGCGCGCTCCGCCGCCGGCATAAGACTTGTCGTCCATCCCCTTCAGGGTAAATGCAGGAGCCAGAAGCCCTGCCCGGGCCCCGGTCTCTGTCGGGAGCGGTTTTTCCTGCATGAATACGGCTTGAATTTGATCACCGGCTTGATTATAGATAACCGCACCTGCTGCGACGATGAGCAGAGCGATAATGATCAGGTTACGTTTCATAGGCATAGGTTCCTTTGCTTATCTTAGTTATAGTCCCTATTGTACCCTGAAACCCTAATCTTTCAAACACACCACGACCTGAATTTTGTCTGGAGGAAAAAAGATGACACCATGCGACACGCCCCTGGAGCAGCTCCTGCTGCACGCAGAGGTTATTGAACATATAACGGAGCATATGTACGGTTGCCTGCCGCAGGAAGCTTGTGGGGTCCTTATCGGGCATTCACTGGCGGCAAGCCGGACGTTGACCGTTACACAGTTTATTCCCGTAAAAAATACAGCGGAGTCTCCGCTGCATTCATTTCATCTGGATCCGGTTCATTGGACCCGTCTGGCTTTAACCGAAAAAGGACTCGTCGGCTTGTTTCATAGCCACCCGCACACTTCGCCCGAGCCATCCCGAGAAGATATGCTGCAGCTTCCATCCTTCGGTGGATTGCTTCAGGTGTATGCCATCGCAAGACCGACAGTTTCAGTTGCCTCTGGCAACCATTCCCTGCAGCTTCATACTTACAAGATCACCAGAGGAAAAACACACATGGAATCCCCTGACCCTTGTAAAGTAAACACATTGGCACAGCACAATGCGGAGTCGTACGCCCTTGCCCCGATTCCTTTTGATATCCATGAAGGATAACGGGCTCCCCGCTGTTATGCCTCGCTTAAATAAACGTACATATCTCCCAGTGTAGTTGCATCCCCGCGCGCCTGAATCTCTTTTATATAGTCCGCCCACAGCCTGGCGGTCATGCGCGCGTCCGAGAGTGCGTGATGTCTGCCCTCCACCGGAATGCTGCAGTTTCGCAGCAGTTCATCCAGGCTGTAATCCGTCTGTTCCGGATATAGCCTCTGCGCCAGCATCATCGTATCGAGCAGCCTGTGGGTCAAGCGAACCTTTGAAGTTTTCCACAGAGCTGCATTCAGAAATCCCCGATCATGCGCAGCTGCATGGGCGACCAGAACCCTGCCCCCTACAAAAGCCATGAAATCATGCAGCCCCTCCATTAAAGGCGGGGCTGCATCAACCATATGCTGCGTGATACCTGTCAGCTCGGTTATAAATGGAGGGACTGGGGAACCACTGTTCACGATCATATGAAAGGACTCCTGCTCGATAACCTGTTCCCCGATGACCCGGACTGCACCGAATGATAAAATCTCGTCGCCATGCTGGTGATTGAACCCCGTTGTCTCCAGATCGAATACAACAACCTCAAGCTCGTCCAGTGGAGTTCCAAGGACCTCCGGTCTCCGGTTATCCTTCATCTGGGACCGGATGAAGGCGAGCTGCTGCGCTGTCTGTGCCCCGCGCATGGAGGCGATTGCGGAATTAATGTTACCTGAGCGCAGCGATCTCCAGAAGCCGCCGTTTGATTGTACCGGTTCCGTCATGAGTTCCTCCTTTCCGCAAAACGGTGCTCGCGCTGCAATGACCGGTGTATCCGCCTGACAACACCAAGTGTATCGCGAAGCTCATACTGCATGGTTTTGCTCTTAAGCTGCTCCTGCGGGATATAACCGCTGCTTGTGATCAGTCCATTCTCGATCCGATACGGTGTGTCGTTTCTTAAACGAAGCGCCGTCAGGAAGGCACGCTGGACACTCTCCAGAAGCAGGTTGCCTCCTTCCAGCAGCATGACCCTCTCCATTCGCTTCAGCGTGGAGGTTTCGATGATGCCTCGCTGTAATGCCATCGTTCGAATGCTGTTTACAAGAGGGATATACACGCCATACTTCACATCAAAATCTCCGGCATGCTCACCAAACCGCTCCGTGACAATCCTTCCCATCACATTAAGCGTTGCTTTGTGCTTGACAGTGTTCCGAAGCACGGCATTGCCGATGTCCGGATGCTGTTCAACGGAACTGCGGAAATGCTCCGTCCAGGCTTCCGTAAGCTCGCCAGCACCCGAGATGTGGCGCAGGTCCGCAGCGATGATGAAATTGCGAATCGGCTCCCACTGCTGGTCGCTGCACCAATCACTAATCTGATTCTTCCAATCCTCTAGGCGTTTACTCCACAACGGTTCGGAACACATCACCTTTCCCGAACATTTAGGGTAGCCTGTATACTCCAACAGATCCGATAGACGAAGTCCAAATTCCCAAAAAAATGGAAGGTCTTCCTCACCCAGCTCATCGCCAAGGATCAGACCGTTATCCTGATCGCTCCACAACGTAGCTTCCTGCCTTCCGCTGCTGCCAAAAGCAACAAACGCATAACGTGCAGGAGGCCGGCCGTAGCCAGCCTCCCACATGTCCTGCTCACAGATAGCCGCGGCACGCTGCCCAATCAGATCGTGCATCCGGTTCACAGAAGCGATCCATTCTCTAAGCTCCATGTCACTACGCTTCTCAAGGAGATGATTCTGACAAGCGATCCGTTCATCTCGTAATTGCTGGGCTGATACTGCTTTCTGAATTTCCGAGAATACCGGAAACAGATTTACGGATTTCAGAGGTTTCATGCCGCGGCCTCCTTATTACATGCTTCATAAGCAATTCATGGTTAGGACTTATAATGACGCATCGCTTCCAGGAATTGTTTTGCTTCCGGAACGAAATTCGGGAGATTTGCCTTCCGATTCCACCAGGAGTTTCATTTGCTCCGGATATCCATAAGTACCATGCTCACTAATATCTAGACCCATCAATTCTTCTTCTTCCGTTACACGGATACCCATCGTAACTTTCATGATGTACAGAATAATGAATGAGATCACAAGAACGAATGCAAACGTACCGATCAGACCCAGAAGCTGAACCCCAAGCTGTCCGAAGCCGCCGCCGTAGAACAGCCCTGCCTTACCTACACCCGTAATTTCAACAAGTCTTGGTGCTGCGAACAAGCCGGTGGACACTGCGCCCCACATACCTGCAATACCATGTACGGAAAATGCATATACCGGATCATCAATGCCTTTGCGATCAAACCACTGAGCGGTAAAGAAAGTAATCGTACCCGCAACCGCACCGATAACAACGGCCGCCCACGGCTCTACGAATGCGCAAGCGCCTGTAATCGCAACAAATGCAGCAAGGATACCGTTCAGCATGCTAGGAATGTCTGCTTTGCCAAGAACCGCCCACGAGATCAGCAGCGCTGCAAGTGCACCTGCCGCAGCGGCGATGTTTGTATTCAATGCCACGAAACCGAAGAATCCGTCCGTAAGTGCGGAGATGGTGCTGCCTGGGTTAAATCCGAACCAGCCGATCCAGATGATGAATACGCCGAGGACAGATAGGACCTGGTTGTGGCCCGGGATGCTGTTAGGCTTTCCGTCTTTATTATATTTGCCCAGACGAGGTTTCAGAAGAATGGTAGCCACCAAAGCTGCCGTAGCACCAGTCAAGTGAACAACGGTCGATCCGGCAAAGTCCTGCATGCCCAGAGCCCCAAGCCATCCACCGCCCCATACCCAGTGAGCAACAATCGGGTAAATCACGATGGTGAACAGTAAGCCGAACACGATATAAACGCTCAGTTTTGCACGTTCAGCCATACCGCCGCAAGCGATAGCCAGGGATACGGCCGCAAAGGATAAGTGGAACAAGAACATTATCGTGGTAGGCACATCATAAGCCGATAATGAATCGAATGAACCCGATGCATTGTCACCACTTAAGAAGAAACCTTCAAATCCGAAAAAACTGTTCCCGTTACCGAATGCTAGACCAAATCCTAGCGCCCAGAATGCTACGATCGAAATACCGAAAGTCAGGAATGTTTTACCTGCAACGTGCCCCGCATTTTTCATACGAACCGATCCGGCCTCCAGCAGAGCGAATCCTGCTTGCATGAAGAATACGAGCAAAGCTGCCAAGAATACGAACACGGAATTCAAACCAGCCGTTAATTCAACGTTTGTGGCTCCCCCATCAGCGGCGAACGCGCTCGCCGGGAATGCGAGTAGTGAGATTACTCCCGCCATTAAACCTAGCCATCTTTTTTTCATGTTTTACACTCCCCTTTGTGTTAACTAATATAACATCTCCTTGAATTCATATTGTCATTATAGGGGGACGCTTGAAAATTCGCAACGGTTTTTTTCAAAAAAAAGTCCAAAATACGTCTATTATGTAATGTAATATAACATTAAGCGCATACAGTGCAAATGACCTTACATCATATGTAGTTAAAAAAAGGCTTAACTGCAAGGTTTTTTCGTCACAACTATGACGTTTGACTGTATGGTTCCTGATCATGTATCATATTTCTATTAAAATGAAAATATAAATGCATTCATTAATGTCCAATTCAATGAAGGCTTGTGAGGTGATGATTATGGGGATCATGAGCGGAAACCTTTTCCGGATAGGCGAACTGGCTAAGGCTGCCGGAATCAGCGAAAGAACCATTGACTACTATACTAAGCTGGGTTTGATCTCCCCTGAAAAACGGACGTTAAAAAACTACCGGTTGTACAGTTCTGAAACCTTAAGCACTCTCGAACGTATTAATCAGTTAAAGCAAGAGAAATATACTCTCGATGAGATTAAGGAAAGACTGGATCGGTGGAAGTCAGTTGCCGATGATTCCGAAATGACGGAAAAACTGACCAAGCTCGAAATACAGATGAAACAGCTGGAACGGGATGTTAAGGAACTCAATCCACTCCTGAGCGAACTAAAGCCCAGTCAAGCCAAGGAGGTACTTGCTAATATTCTTCCCAAAGGAGCTGCTTGTATCGAGTCACTTCAAATTTTGCTGAATCAGTTCACTTCGATGTAACAATGCCGCGCCAAATTACAACTTAGTATGGGGGTATGATAAATGTATTCTGACTGGATGTTTATTCTCATTATAATCGCGTTTATTTTCTCACTATGGGCTCAATTCCGTGTTAAAGGCACATTTAATAAGTGGGCCAAGGTTGAGAACAGCACAGGCATGACCGGCTACGATGCAGCCCGGCGTATGCTGGATGCCAACGGTCTTCACGATGTTCCCATTGAACCGGTGCCAGGCGCGCTGTCTGACCACTACGATCCGACCAAGCGTGTTGTCCGTCTGTCAGAGCCTGTATATTACGAGCGTTCCATCTCAGCTGTCTCTGTTGCTTGTCATGAGGTCGGCCATGCCATCCAGCATGCCGAGCATTATCCGATGCTCGTTGCCCGTCACAAGATGTTCCCGGTCGTTAACATTGCATCCGGTATCGCGCCGTTTCTCTTGATTGCCGGTTTCCTGTTCCAGGCCATGAACCTTGTCGGTCTCGGCATCATCTTCTTCTCTTGTGCCGTTGCCTTCCAGCTTGTCACCCTGCCGGTCGAGTTTAACGCGAGCAACCGTGCTCGCCAGCTCATGGTACAGGAAGGTTACATTGCCAATGACGAAGAACGTGGAGTTGCTAAGGTATTGAACGCTGCTGCATTGACTTATGTCGCTGCTGCATTGATCTCCTTGCTGGAGCTGATTCGTTATATTATGATCTTTACAAGCAACCGCGACTAACATAACATCGGTATAAGAACAAACAAAGAGGGCTTTCCTCTCACCATTGATCGGTGGAGAGGAAAGCCCTCTTTTTATATTTGATGATGTTTTTCTCGTAATTTAATGAAGCCAACCTAGGGAGCTGAAGCGGTGTCCGCTTTCCCTTCCTTTTTTGGTGACGGGTCAATACCAAAGTATTGAAGCAAGAACGCGCGGAAAGCCTGAGCAACCGGCGGGAGCTTCTCATCGGCACGGTGAATCAGACCGATCGAACGCGTTACCTTCGGCTCGGAAATCCGAACGCGAGCCGGTTGGAGCGGGTTCGTCTGGAAGAGCGCCATTTCAGGAAGCAGACTGACCCCCATGCCGGCAGCAACCAGTCCGCGAATCGTATCCGTCTCCTCGCCTTCAAAGGCAATCTTCGGCGTAAATCCAGCTTCCAGGCATGCGTGCCACACAATCGGACGCAGGGAATATCCTTTGCTGAACAGCACAAAGCGCTCCTCTTTCAATTGTTCCAGCTTAATGGACTGCTCTCCGGCAAGCGGATGATTCGGCGGCAGGATCGCAAACAGCTCCTCTGTCAGCACGATATCCCCATCCACTTGATCATGTCGATCCGGAAAAGGGGATACAAAGGCCAAATCCACCTCGGCCCCGACCACGTCCCGGATCAATGTCGGGAACATCCCCTGTTTGAAGCGGAACTTCACGTTCGGGTACTTTTTGCGGAACTCAGCCACAATGGACGGAATCAGATGAATGCCCAGGCTGTGAGGGAAACCGATGCGAATCTCTCCCTGCTCCGGATCCAGAAATTCATGTATCTCGACGACCGCGCGGTCCAAATCCTTCATGATGCTCTCCACCCGTTTGCAAAAAAGCTGACCTACCGGAGTTAACTGCAGATTCCGGCCTTTTTGCATGAACAAATTAACACCAAGCTCTTCTTCCAGCTGATGAATTTGACGGCTGACGGCTGACTGAGCCACATGAAGCTCTTCTGCCGCTTGGGTAACGTGTTCCTTTTGCGCAACCTTTACAAAGTATTGCAACTGTCGTAATTCCACGCCTTTTATCGCTCCATTCTTATTCCCTAGAAGACTTGAAGACTTTATCCAAATCATCCAATTCTATTATAACAGACCCTCTAAGGTCCGATTATGTCCGACGTTTAAATAATCGAATCATGAGGCCGTAGAGGAAAAATCCGCCTACCAATCCGCCGACATGGGCTACAAGACTGACCCCAGGGGTGAACGAGAACAGAATCCCCAGAATAAGCAGGGTATACAGCGTCTTGCGGGACGACTCATCAATGACATGCCGCTGGAACAGGGCGATGTACAGATAAGCGCCATAAGCTCCGTAGATGGCTCCTGATGCGCCTACAAGGAATGTGTAGTGTTCCATGCGCTCATAATAAGCCAATCCGATTACATTACCGAGAACACCGCTGAGCAGATACAGAATAGCAAACTTCCAGCTCCCCATGATTCTCTCCAGCGGAGGAACAAATACCAGCAGTGCAAAGCTGTTGAACAATAGATGATCAAAGCCGTTATGCAAGAACATCGCCGTGACATATCTCCATGCCTGATCTACGAATTCCGGCAAATCCGACAAAGCGCCGTATTTCAGCAGCGTAACCGGATTTCTGGATCCTCCGTCAAACGCTGTAATCACAAACATTACAAGGTTGATCACAAGCAGCAGCGATGTCACAGGATAATAACGCAAATAACTCTTCCAGTTTTCATAACGTACGAAAATCATAGCATCCTCCTCATCCTAACCAGGCCAAGGGCGCCCTTAGTGGACATTCCCTTTTTAAAAAGATTATAATGTACCATGAACCTGATCACCAAACTTTGATATCCAAGGAGGAGATTTTTCATGGCTCAAGAACGTTCAGGAGCTGCCACTTTTAAAGGCAATCCTATTACACTCATCGGACCAGAGCTCAAGGCTGGTGACAACGCTCCAGATTTTACAGTGAGCAAAAACCTGCTGGAAGACGCATCTCTTAAAGATTTTGCAGGTAAAATCAAGCTGATCAGTGTAGTCCCTTCCCTCGACACCGGGGTATGCGACGCGCAGACACGCCGTTTCAATGAAGAAGCCGCTGGACTGGGCGATGACGTTGTTGTTCTCACCGTCAGTGCCGACCTTCCGTTTGCCCAAGCCCGTTGGTGCGGAGCAGCAGGTGTTGACCGTGTCGTCACGCTGTCCGATTATAAATCTCGCTCTTTTGGCGAAGCATATGGCGTGCTCATCAAGGAATTCCAACTCGACATGCGTTCGATCTTCGTAGTGGATGCCAACGATAAAATCGCCTATGTAGAATACCTTGGCGAAATGACAGAGCACCCGAATTACGAGGCTGCCGTAGAAGCGGTTAAATCTCTTAGATAACACCGCCAAAGGCTACATACACTGTACACTTTTAAAAAGCGGGAGAGCAGCTCTCCCGCTTTTTTCTTATTCTACTAAGCATCCACTTTATACTTGCTCAGTTTTTTGTCAAGTACGGCGTACAGGTTCAGGATGACCCGGTAATTCGCCCCCAGATCCCCTAGGGAACCGCGAGACGCCGAATACATATCAACTGCACTGCGAACCGGACTGATGCCGAGCACGGATACGGTAATGTCCAGTGTACGTCCGAATGAGGTTCTTTTCTCGAGTGTGATTTCTCCAACGGACTTAACCTCATGCAGAACTTTGTAGCCCGGAATTTTTTTCAGTGTCGAGGAAACCTCTTCAAAACACTTTTCTTTTGAAAGATTGTAATAACGCGTCTTCAGCTTGGGATCTTTAGCACGGTCGCTTGTGCCGTCATAGCTGCGCACGATACCAATTAGAACTCGTTTTAATGACAAAGACCGTTCCTCCTTTATAAATGACCGTTCCTTTCCATACTCTAGTTTAACATTGTTTATGCTTTCAGCAAACCTTTATATACAGCAAAAAGGCACCTCTTTCACTTCGAATTCGAAATAGAAGAGATGCCTATTCATTGGTTTAACGAAACCCGCCTATGCCGTCCGGTAAACATTGTCTTCGAACCTGCATTAGCAGGTGGGTGACCGCAGAATCGCTTATGAATTCCCCTTGTCATATAGACAGGGCATTCCAGCCACGATTACGTATTGATCTCCCTAGACATCGTCATTGGTTCAAAACAACGGAAAACCGAAACGAACATCGCAGGATGTAGTCTTATTATAGGAGGTTTTGCCGGAAAAGTAAACCTCTCGTTATTTAAGGCTTCGACCCGTTCTCTTCCTTTTTGACGGAATCCATGCTTTCCAGAAGCGCCTGTTCCGTTTCCGACTCCTCCTCGGCCTTCTTCATCTTCTCCTGCTGTTCCTGCATCTTCGTAAAGGTCGCATAGAAGTTGAAGAATGCAAACAATGCCATCAGGCAGAACAGGAAGAACACGAAGAGCACCGGCATCTGTGTACCGATATACACCAAGACAGCGCTTCCGATCAACGTCGAAAATACACGAAACGGACGAATCAAGGTCAACAGCACTGCGTTTTTCAGCAATTGCAGGGTCTTCATCTCATAATGAACCGTCATGGAAAAGAAATTGAACAAGGAGACAAACAACACAATAAGCAGCACCAGCATGACAATGCCGACAAGCTGGAAGCCATCGAGCTGCGTCATATAAACCGTGTAATCCACATACATAATCACGAACAGCAGCGTATAAAATATGCCGCCGATCATGCTCTGTTTGTAGTTTTCCTTATAACCCCTGAAGAATGTTTTGAATACGGATACATCCGAATTACCCATAACCCATTTGCGTACAACGTTGAATAAAGCTGCTGTAGCCGGGAACAACACAAACGGTGACAAGATTCCCAGCATCCAGTTCGACAATAGCTGCTCATTATGCGCATCCGGTGTCTGAACGGCCATCAGGAATTTGGTTAGTACGATAAACAGGAAAGGCGATGTACAAATAACCCACAAGATGTTAGAAAAAGCAATACGGGTAATCCACTCGGTGAGCTTATATAAGCCACCCATGGCTCCTTTCATTTCCAAATCCGTTTCCTCCTCACTCAAATCATGCATGTATCTATTAATATACCTTATTTTGCACATGCATTGCCAGAGCCTAATTTGAAGAGTGCTAGGTGTATATCCAATCCAATGCCGCTGTTTCTCCATAGGATATCACGTAATCCATTTAACAAGATTCAATTTTTAAAATTAAGAGGAGGGATATGTATGTCTTGTGAAGGTGTAGGCGGTTATGGCTACGGAAATAATGTTGGTATTGTCCTGGTTCTGTTCATTCTGCTTGTAATTATTCTGAGCACATTCTATATCTAATGTCTCCCGAATGATGTAATGAATCAGATCCGCTGTTATGCGTAAAACTGCGCGGTTAAAAAGAAGGTACACCCTTGGTGGTGTACCTTCTTTAACCATGAAAAAAAGACGAAGCACAGCTCCACCTTAGACGGGGAGCTGCTTCGTCTTGAATTCAGTTATTTCGGTCAAAAGAATTAACCGTCAGAACCCATTATTCGTCTCCGCTCCGGTTAGGACGACGCTCGCCGCCTCCGCTGTAAGAGCGCGGCTTACGGTCACCGCTGTTGTTGCGGTCACGGTTGTAACCACCACCGTCGCGATTGCCGCCATAGCTGCTGCCGCCATCACGGTTATATCCGCCTTTGGAGTAGCCGCCACGGTTACCGCTGCTGCCGCTGCCACTACTGCCGCTGCCACCTTCACGGCGATATCCGCCGCCACCGCTGTTGTTGCGGCCACCATAGCCACCGCTTGGTTTGCGGCCACTGCGGATATCCGGCTTCCGGCGCTTCGCACGAATCGGATCTTCTGGTGTCAGATGAATATCAGATGCTTCCTTCTTGTCGCCAGTCAGGATTTTCATTGCTGCTGCCAGCAATTGTACGGAGTCATACTGCTCCAGCAATTGAATAGCCAGACCTTTGTATTCCGTCAATTCGCCTTGCTCGATGATCTCAAGCACACGCTCCGCGATGATGCGCTGTTTGCCTTCAATCGCTTCAGCAATCGTTGGCAAAGGCTTACGAGGGATACGATGACGTGTAACGCGCTCGATGAAATAGAGGTGATCCATCTCACGAGGAGTTACGAAAGACCATGCCGTACCTTCTTTACCCGCACGGCCTGTACGACCGATACGGTGTACATAGCTCTCCGGATCTTGAGGCAAGTCAAAGTTCACAACGTGGGTAACGCCCGATACGTCGAGACCACGTGCTGCCACATCTGTTGCCACCAGGACATCGATGCTTCCATCGCGGAATTTACGCATAACGGTATCACGTTGATGCTGGGACAGGTCGCCATGAAGGCCGTCTGCGGAATATCCGCGTTTTTGCAGAGCTTCTGCCAGCTCGTCTACGCGGCGCTTGGTACGTCCGAATACAATCGCAAGCTCAGGAGACTCCATATCCAGAAGTCGGCTCAACGCTTCGAATTTTTGACGCTCAGGAACTTCGATATATGCTTGATCAATCAGAGGTGCACTTACGTGCTTAGGAATAACGGATACATGCTCAGGATCTTTCAGGAACTGGGATGCGAGCTTCTGAATGTTAGCCGGCATAGTTGCGGAGAACAGCAAGGTTTGACGTTCTTCAGGAACAAGCTTAAGGATCGACTGAATGTCTTCCATGAAGCCCATGTCCAGCATTTCATCCGCTTCATCCAGTACAACGGTTTGTACATCGTCAAGTCGGATTGTTTTTCTGTTGATGTGGTCAAGTAATCGACCCGGTGTACCGATAATAATTTGAGGCTTCTTTTTCAAAGCGCGGATCTGGCGCCCGATATCTTGTCCGCCGTAAATAGCCAAGGAACGAATTCCTTTGAAGCGGGACAACTTGCCAATTTCTTCTGCAACCTGAATGGCAAGCTCACGGGTAGGCGTCATGATGAGAGAGACGATACGCTCTTCTTCCTTAGCGATTTTGTGGATAAGAGGTAGGCCGAATGCTGCTGTCTTACCTGTACCAGTTTGTGCTTGTCCAATCATATCTCTTCCGGTAAGAGCAATCGGAATCGATTGGGATTGAATCGGTGTGGCTTCCTCAAAGCCAAGCTCAGTAATTGCTTGCAGCACGCGCGGCTCCAAGCCAAAATCTGCGAAATTTTTCAATAGGTTCATACTCCTTCTATCTGTGGACATCCACTTTCTTATCTGTATTCTTAAGTAGTGGTAACGTTTATAGGCTTTCCCGGCCAGCAGGATTTTCTGCACGAGGTGAACCGGTATATTTCTCTTATCACCAGTGTATGGACTGGTTAATGTATAATCATCCTGATAAGCTTGCAAAGTTATCAATGTAACGGACTACTCAAGAATATCCAATACATTATATCACAAAACAATTCTGGAATACCAGCAAGCTTAAAGAAGTCATAATAACCGGGAGGTGATTCCTATGTTGAAGCGTCTATGGACCTATTTCTCGATTGTATTCGGCGGCATTATTATTGCGAGCGGATTCAACCTGTTCCTGATTCCCCATCATTTACTAAGCGGGGGTGTTTCCGGTCTCGCCTTAATTATCGGCTATTTTACGCCGCTTAATATCAGTATCATGTATTTTGTGCTCAATATTCCCATTCTCCTTACGGGTTGGTTCAAGCTGGGAAAACGATTCGTCGGGCTTAGTATACTGTCAGTTGTTGTCACAACCCTGTTCCTCGAGATCATCCCGGTTAAGGTGGTTGCCACCGAAATGCTGCTGTCCTCCGTATTCGGTGGAGTGCTTGTCGGCTTTGGTACCGGCCTTTCCTTTCGGGTTGGCGGATCGACAGGTGGCTTTGATATCATCGGCTCCCTTGTGACCAAATATCGGGACTTTCCTGTTGGCAGCGTGCTTGTCACTTTGAACGCTATCGTCATCATGGCAGTTGCTTATCTCGAAAACGACTGGAATCTGGCACTCGCCTCCATGGCATCCATCTATGTTGCCGGAAAAATGGTGGATATGCTCCATGTCAGCCATATCAAGGTTACCGTGTTCATTGTGACAAACCAGACGGAAGCCCTGCTTGAGAAGCTGCTCAAACGCCCCCGCGGTATTACCAAGATCAAAACCCAGGGAGCCTTCAGTCATAAAGAGAAGGATATGCTTATGACCGTCACCACACGATATGAGCTCGCCGAGCTGAAGCAAATTATTACAGAAACGGACCCGCATGCTTTTGTTAATATCGTGGAAACCACAGCCGTAATGGGACAATTCCGCAAAAACTAAATATTTGCCGCGTGTGAGGGTACGGCAAATTTGTGGTATAATATTTGTGCGCGGTTCCTACAATAATTCATGAGATCTGTTTCCCGGGCATCTCTCCTGGCCCAATTTTAATTGTTTTTCCGTTTTACTGAAGACGTCCTACCTAACCAACTTGGAAGGAAAGGGTGATTTTTATGGAAATGGAAACGGTAAAATTGTCACAAATCGTCATGAAGTGGTTCCCGGAAATGATACCGTTCTTTAGACAGAACGAACTGAACTCCATGATCGTTTTGCGGGACGGGCTGAGTATTCTGGAGCAGGAGGACGCTCTTGAAATCATTCAGTTCAGCATTTGCGAGCATCAGAACCAAACTCCGCTGCATTAATTTTAAGCAATACGTGAAAATTGCACGACGAATGCCGTTCTTCTCCGGGGATATATCGACCGGTGAATAACGGCATTTTTTATCCGCAACTCTCGCGTCGTTACTATAACGGTTACTTCCCCATGTTCACATGTTGTTCACCGTCTTCTACAGCAAAAGTCCCTTTTATCGTTTAAAACGCCCTTCAACCGTTTAATGTAGACAAGGTATGTTTACCGCCGCTTCTAAGTTTATTGTCGATTGTAACAAACCTGTTCTTTTTGAAGGCATACGTTCCTTTATAATCATGATGTGAATGTACACAAGGGAGAGAGTAATTATGAATATCATCTTGGCTTTATTCATCTTGGCGTCAGCGGGCTTCGGCGGTTCCAGTCCACAGGACAGCACGCTTACCGCCAAACTTCAGGCATCATTAAATACCGCCATGATTCAAGGCATGCATCAAAACAATCAAACTCAAGGCCAGAGCGGCCTCAAGCCAAACACCACCGAGATCGACCCGCAGGTTGATGCGCCTAAAGTCAAAGGCATTTATGTAACAGCTTATAGCGCAGGCGGCTCCAGAATGAATCAGCTTGTCGATCTGATGGACAAGACCGAACTCAATGCCATGGTCATCGACATCAAGGATGATGAGGGATACATAACGTACAAGACCGATAATCCGAAACTGAAGGAGCTCGGTAAATCCCAGCCTTTTATCAAAGACATCAACCAATTGATGAAGCGTCTGGAGAAACACGATATTTATCCTATTGCCCGGGTCGTTGTGTTCAAGGATACCATTCTCGCCAAGAAAAACCCGGAGCTCTCCTTCCGTAAAGGAGATGGCAGCGTATGGACCAATGGCGGCGGCGACAGCTTCGTCAACCCGTACAGCAAAGAGGTCTGGGATTACAACATCGAAATTGCCAAAGAAGCAGCAAAACTCGGATTCAAGGAAATCCAGTTTGATTATGTTCGTTTTCCAGAGGGCTTCGAGAAACGCGCCGATTCCCTCAAATATACCAAGACGGATCAATCCCGCGTGGACGTGGTATCCGACTTCGTGCAGTATACCCGTGAACAACTGGCACCGCTTGGCATCCGCGTATCCGTAGATATTTTCGGATATGCAGCTTCGGTCCCGGCCGCAGAAGGCATTGGCCAGGACTTTGTCAAGATTTCCAAAAACGTGGATATCATCAGTCCGATGGTGTACCCGAGCCATTACACGGCAGGCTGGTTCGGCTCCCCCGTTCCGGATAAAGCTCCTTACCAGACCATTAAAGGCTCCATGGAGGATACCCACAAAAAGCTTGACGAGTTGGGAGAGAAGAAACCGATCATCAGACCTTGGATTCAGGACTTTACCGCCAGCTGGCTCGGAAGCGGAAATTATGCCAAGTACGGTAAAAAAGAAATTGAGGAGCAGATTCGTGCCCTCAAGGATACGAATGTCGATGAATATTTGCTCTGGAATGCTTCCAACCGGTACACCGAAGGTGTTACACATAAATAAATTCATCGATCATCAGAACAAAGGGTCAGCCATCCAACGGCTGGCCCTTTGATCATTATCGTATCTTTGAAGGCCGCATTCCTCTTGACAGCAGGTGCTATGATGGTGGTTGGGACCTGACAAGGTCCCTGAGAACTCTTGTTGATACTTCCCGTTCAACCGCTGGTTGAGTTCTTTCTCACCGCTCAATGAACAGGTTATTGTACACATCATAGGATCCACCTAGAATTATGAGAGCAATATCATAAAATCACCTTGAAAAAAGAAGGGCCAAATCACACATGCAGCCGACAACAACAACCTGGGGAAAACTGAAGCAATTCGCGATCATTCTGATTCCCATCCTGGTTACACAACTTTCTTTATCTGCCATTACTTTTTTTGACACCAATATGTCAGGAAAGTTCAGTTCAGTCGATTTGGCAGGCGTAGCGATAGCTACAAGCATCTGGATTCCAGTTCAGACCGGCCTTAGCGGTATCTTAATGGGGATTACCCCCATCGTTTCACAGCTCGTTGGCGGACGCCAGGAAAACAAGGTCGCTTACCAGGTCAATCAGGCACTCTGGCTGTCCATTTTACTCGCCATTGTCGTACTCGCTATCGGGTATGCCGCAGTACCCGGCATACTCGGTGCGATGAGCCTGGAGCCTGAGGTGCGGCGTATCGCCTCGCAATTCCTCGCCGCCATATCGTTAGGCATCATCCCGCTGTTCGCTTATACGGTGCTCCGCAGCTTTATCGATGCGCTGGGGCAAACCAGGATTTCCATGGTGATCACGCTGATCTCCCTTCCCGTGAATGTGGGCTTGAATGCCCTGCTCATTTATGGCTTGTGGGGCTTCCCAAGAATGGGAGGTGTAGGTGCTGGTCTTGCTTCTGCTATTACGTATTGGACGGTCTTGGTGATCGCGATCATTACGATTCACAGACAACACCCGTTCTCTTCGTTTGCTGTCTTCAGGCAGCTGCAGGGAGTTTCCTTGAGCGCTTGGAAAGGTTTGCTAAAGATTGGCGTCCCCATCGGCTTCTCCATCTTTCTCGAGACCGCCGTGTTTGCAGCCGTAACACTGCTTATGAGCAACTTTGATACGGCGACCATTGCCGCCCATCAAGCAGCCTTGAATTTTGCCACGACACTGTATATGCTGCCGTTAAGCATATGTATGAGCCTGACCATTCTTGTTGGTTATGAAGCCGGCTCGGGACGAATGAAGGACGCCTGGAAGTACGCGAAGCTCGGGATAAGTACAGCCGTTGTCCTCTCGCTGATTACGGCTGTCATTCTGTTTGTGGCCGGTCACCAGGTTGCCGGACTGTACTCTAATGAACCTGCCGTTGTAGCGTTGATCCAGCACTTTCTGCTGTTCGCGATTTTCTTCCAGATCTCGGATGCCATCGCCACACCGACCCAAGGCGCGCTGCGGGGTTACAAAGACGTCAACGTGGCCTTCATGCTCGCTTTCCTGTCATTTTGGGTAATCGGCTTGCCTGTCGGATATGTGCTCGCCAATTACACCGATTGGCAGGCCTTCGGTTATTGGATCGGTTTAATAACGGGACTTGCCGTCGGTGCAGTCCTGATGCTCCTCCGCCTGGTCAAGGTGCAGGGAAAGTTTGCACGCCAGGCAGCCTCTTCGACCGTATCCGCACCATCATAAAAAAACCGTCTCCATGCAGAAATCATTCTGCCATTGGAGACGGTTTTTTTTAGGGGTTGCTCCGTTATACGCCGGACCCTGCTTATTGAGACAAACGCAGTGCCAAATCGTACAAGTCGCGGTCAAATTCCTTCTTTGTGTTAACGACCTTGTCAATATCCGTGAGAACCAGTTCACCCTTGATAATGCCGCATCCTTTATCGGACTCCCCATTAATCAGACTGCGAACCGCAAAGTCGCCAAGGCGGCTTGCGAGGTTGCGGTCAAAAGGTGTTGGAGCTCCCCCGCGCTGGATATGACCGAGCACCGTTACACGCGCATCGATTGATGCGTGGCACTCTTTAAGGTCGCATACGATATCCTCGCCGCGTCCAACGCCCTCAGCTACGATGATAATACTGTGGCGTTTGCCTTTTGCAAAATTCTCACGCAAACGGGAAGCCACTTCATCCAGGTTGTACTCCACTTCCGGCACCAGAATCGTCTCTGCACCCGAAGCAAGGCCGGCATGAAGAGCAATGTCGCCGCAGTGGCGCCCCATAACCTCTACAACAGACGAACGGGCATGGGAGGACATGGTGTCGCGCAATTTATTTACAGCGTCCACAACGACGCTTACAGCCGTATCAAAGCCGATGGTGTAATCGGTGAAGGAAATATCGTTATCAATGGTTCCTGGAAGACCCATCGTTTTGATCCCAAGCTTGCTGAGCTTGTTCGCCCCATGGTAAGAACCGTCTCCTCCGATAACGACCAGACCGTCAATGCCGTGCTGATTCAGAATGTCGGCACCCTTCTGCTGCCCTTCGGGTGTCTTAAACTCTTCACAGCGCGCTGAGCGCAGGATGGTACCGCCACGCTGAATAATGTCTCCGACACTGCGCAGGTCCATTTGTGTAATGTCGTTTTCCAGCAGCCCCTGGTATCCGCGCTGAATCCCGTATACCTCCAGACCATAATACAGACCGCTGCGTACAACCGCTCGCAGCGCCGCGTTCATCCCTTGGGAATCGCCACCACTTGTAAGAACTGCAATCTTTTTAACCTCTGCCATGTTTCTTATTCCTCCTTCAATGTCACTCATGCTTATGCTTGCGAATCCATCGGCTGTTGACGTAGAAAAAGATCCGGGTCATCGGACTCTTCTTCATCAAACGTTTGGATACGTTGCGAACCAAGTGCTGCTCGCTGACTTTTGGATCGGATAAATATAACGCCAGTAACCCCTCAATGATCATACGATGAAAAGGGGTCGAGGGAATTGTTCTGACATCCTTCCGGGCCCACTCCACAATGGCAGCTATACGGTTCAGCATCGTATCGGCATCTTCGTAATAATTACAAAAATTCAGATCGCCACCCAGCCTGTCTTCGTCTTGATCAATAAGATAATCCAGCATAATGTGGAGACTGCATACATTCGGAAAATAAGACGCATGAATGGACGAAGCATCCTCGTCATCCAAAAACGGATCAGTTGCAGCCAAGAATAGCATGAACACGCCCAAGGTCGATCCCGTTGCAGCCGCGAACTCATTCCACCGCAGATGCGGTGAACGGTGGGCATGCCGGGACCACCACTCCAATAATGCCGTTTCTCTCTTATCCGGATGGATGTGCTTATACACCTGAAGATCGGTGTACAGCCCAGCCAAATCCCTTATGTAGGGCTTTGCCGCTTCATATCCTGATAATTCGCCGATGCAATTCCGGCATTTCTGGACAAGACGAAGAAGATACCCTCCGTCCTCCCTCTCGGTCCGAAGAGCGTAATAATCAACAGGTTCCGTATCAGGTGTAACGGCATCCAGCATCGACTGATGGAGCTGTCTGAAGTCCGCTGGGTCCAGCGAAGTACTGCGGTCACATAAATTATCGAGATAATCGCTAATTGTTTGGTAAGCTACAATCAATGGAATGAGAATATGCCTCTCCGGCAGATTGGCTGCGGCATAAACTGCACCGCCCTGGCAGTGAAATTTTTTGGTATCTAAACTGGCCAGTGCCTGCTTTCGTAGCTCCTCATCCGGAATTTGCTCAGCCTCCCGGCGCCACTTCTCCAACTCGATCCGCACTTCCGGAAGTATAAATTTGTACACCCGGCTCATCAGCCCAACCGGACTGCGCGGAACTTTACGGCTTAGCTCTTGATTATTCAATGAACTCTGCCTCCACATGGTTGTCTTTTTATACCTATCCAAATCAAACCTATTATAATATGATCGTTCATTTTGCACAAATAACACATATCATTGACGCCTGTATGTCGTTTATTGTCAGCTTTAGTCCAACTATCTCCATTTCGTGGTATGTTATATACTAATCGGAGCTAAATAACAGACCACTTACCTCGTGAATGCCGCTGTACAAGCGGGTTCATTAGAGATCGGAGATCCCATCATGCAACTTCCCGCTTCGTCCAGACCGGATCAGAACTGGCTGCGCGCCTTTATGTTTACGATATTTGGTACAACAGCCCTTGTCATATCTTATTTTCCGTTATATTACAAAGAGATCGGCTTCAGCAGCGCGCAAATCGGTTATTTGTATGCGGTCGGTCCGCTTATATCCATGTTCTCCAATATGATATGGAGCTACACAAGCGACAAGTACCGGACCATCAAGCGCATCATGAACATTCTGATTATCGGACAGCTTGTGACGATGCTCGTCTTGTGGCAGGTTTCCAGTTTTGGCGTTGTGCTGATCACGATCAGCCTGTTTTATTTTTTCTACTATCCGGTTTATCCCTTGGCGGATACCATGGCCATCCAAACGGCTCAGCGGTACGGCCGCAGCTTTACGGTCATCAGGGTATTCGGCTCTCTCGGGTATGCCTTCTTCGCGCTGGCGATTGGCTATGCTGTCGGAGCTGCCGGCGCTTCAGCGACACTGGCTATCGGCATCGGGATCGGTGTGTTTACGCTGCTCTGTTCCTTTCTTCTCCGCGACGGAGTTGCAACCAAATCCGAGCCGGTGGAGCTGTCCGCCCTCCTCAAAATTCTGCGCTCCAAAGAGATATTGTGGTTCTTCGGCTGCTCGTTCTGCCTTGCCATCGCACACCGCATGAATGAAGCATTTCTTACCCTCACCTTATCCGGATTGGGTGCCGGCGAGGGTCTCATCGGCTGGTCCTTAATGATTTCGGCTGCAAGTGAAATCCCCATTTTCTTTCTGCTCAGCAAATATGGTGACAAGATGAAGGAACTGCCGCTCCTTGGCTTTGCAAGCTTGATGTTTGCACTCCGATTTCTGCTCATGTCGCTGGCATCCGACCCGCTGTCCGTACTTGCGGTTCAGTCGCTTCACAGCATTACCTTTGGCGTGTTCTATGTAACCGCCGTCCGTTATATTACAAGGATCATTCCCTGGCAGTACCGGGCGACAGGCATGGCGCTCTTCATCATCTTCTGGTCGAGCGCCTCGGGACTTCTCAGCGGAGCCTTCGGCGGATTGCTGTTTGAAGCTGCGGGAAGACCGGCCTTTTACCTGCTTGCCGCCTTTCTAGCCTTCGTGGCCTTTGTCGGGTTTCTCTACCGGCACCTTTTTGCCAAACCGGAGGATATGAATATCAGTGGAATAAGCGCATAATGCAGCGCAGATTCCTTTGCGCCTTAACCTCAAAAAGGGCAAGTCCGGACCCCATGGCGATTGGCAATCCGGGCTTCCCCTTTTTTTCACAAGTATGGGCTTGTCCCATTACAATACAAAAAAGCACAGTTCTCGGGGGAGAACTGCGCTTCATGCCTTGGTAATTCTATAAGATCTCCGTATCAGGAGTTAGCTTACAGTTTTGTTACGTTGGCTGCTTGAGGACCACGGTTACCTTCAGTAATGTCGAATTCAACCGCTTGACCTTCTTCCAAACTCTTGAAGCCTTCTTCTTGAATTGCGGAGAAGTGTACGAATACATCCTCGCCACCTTCAACGGAAATGAAGCCGTAACCTTTTTCTGCATTGAACCATTTAACTGTACCTTTCAAATGAACAACCTCCTAAAAATACCGCCATCTATGGCGAATATCCATATTATATCCCATGTTTTATGACAATGCAATCCGTCAAATCACCCCGCAATGCTTTTTTGGGCCGCTATTTTAATGTAAAGATTATTTGCTTTTAAGACCGCGAGTGCGTTATCATTTACCCAAAAGCCTAAGTAGCAAACGGAGACTGAATATGATCAAAAAACATGAAATATACAAAAAAGACAAATGGAACATGATGACGGTTGAAGTACAGGGCCGATACATCGTTCTCCGAGAAATTTCTGACCAATGGGGTGAGGAGACACATACGTTTATGAGCCGGCCAGCTTTGATGCACTGGGCTCAAAACCGCTTCCCCAAGGATGATTTTGAAGGCCGGGAAGATGAATGGCGACAAATGATGGCTGCCTTTAAGCAGGTGTAACATGGATTATACGAATATTGTCATCTTCATTATTCTTGCCTTCAGTTTGGGTGCCATTATGATCATGAACCGGGATCGGATTCCAACAAAACTGAGAAGAGGGATGGCCGTGACTGCGGTCGCCTTCATCCTGTTTGCCTTTTACCTTATTGTATACAGTTTCTTTAATCTGGGTTCCTCGTAAATTTTATTAGGATGAAAGTAGCGGGTACGCGGCATACTATCGCTCGGATAGCTTAATCCGAGGAGGTTATGCCATGAGAGGCGCCAAGGTGATGTGCATTACACTTGCTATCAGCCTGATCGCTGTTTCTACTGCCCGCTCCCAAGCCTTATCTGAAGAAACCCGGACTCCAAATAATACACATCATTCAAGGAGGATCTCTATGGAACAATTGTTGAAACGCGCGGATGTCCCTAAAGAGCATCAATGGAAACTCGAGGATATGTTCGCCGACCAGAAAGCATGGGATGCAAGCTTTGCGGAATTGAAGAATCTTCTTAAACGCACAGACGAGTATCAAGGCAAATTAAACAACGCGGCATCCATCAAAGAATGCTTCGAGCTCGAAGACGAAATTTCTTATCATGCCGAGCGTCTATACGTGTATGCTCACATGCATCATGATGAAGATACAGCAAACCCTACATATCAATCGCTATCCGCCAAAGCCAAAAAACTGAATGTCGAAGCTGGAGAAGCACTCTCCTTCATCACGCCTGAAATACTGTCCCTGTCTGAAGCGGAACTGGACAAATTGATCGAGGACCCTGCCCTCAAGGAATTCAAGTTCACGCTGACGGAGATGAAACGGGAGAAAGCACATGTTCTCTCCAAGACGGAAGAAGCGCTGCTGGCTCAAGTCGGCAACCTCTCCTCTGCACCGCAAACGATTTTTGGCATGCTCAACAATGCGGACATGAAATTCCCGAAAATCAAGAACGAAGAAGGCAAGGAAGTTGAACTCACACACGGCAACTATATTCAATTCCTGGAAAGCCCGAATCGCGAAGTGCGCGAGCGTGCTTTCAAAGCGGTTTACGACACCTATGGCAGGCAGAAAAACACCCTTGCTGCTACGCTGAATGCCAACGTAAACAAAAATATTTTCTATTCCCGTGTCCGCAAATACCCTTCTGTACTGGAAATGGCCCTGTATGGCGATAACATCCAGAAGGAAGTTTACACAAACCTGATCGACACCATTCATGAGAGTCTGCCGCTCCTGCACCGCTACATGGAGCTCCGTAAGAAGCTGATGGGCGTGGATGAGCTTCAAATGTACGATTTGTTCGCTCCCCTCGTGGAAGAGTACAAATGGGACATCACTTACGAAGAAGCAAAACAAATGACCAAGGAAGGCCTTGCGCCGCTTGGCGAGGATTACCTGAGCAGCCTGCAAGCAGGTTATGACAACGGCTGGATCGATGTATACGAGAACGAGAACAAACGAACCGGCGCATACAGCTGGGGTGCATACGGTACCCATCCTTACGTATTATTGAACCATAAAGACAACCTGAACAGCATGTTTACCCTGGCTCATGAGATGGGGCATGCCCTTCACTCCTACTATTCAGACAACGCCCTGAAATATCGGGATGCGCAGTACACCATTTTCCTAGCTGAAGTGGCATCAACCACCAACGAAGCCCTGCTGATGGATTACCTGCTGAAAAACGCCAAGGATCCCAAACAAAAAATGTACCTGCTGACTTACTATGCCGATCAGTTCCGTACAACGGTCTTCCGTCAAACGATGTTTGCCGAGTTCGAGAAAATCGTTCATGAGCGCGCTGAGAGCGGCGAATCCCTGACACCTCAGGATCTTTCCGACATCTACTATGAATTGAACGTGAAATATCACGGCAAAGGGATGCAAGTGGATAAAGAAATCGGAATGGAATGGGCACGGATTCCTCATTTCTACAACAGCTTCTATGTGTACAAATACGCAACCGGCTTCTCGGCTGCAACCAGCTTCTCGAAGCAGATTCTGGAGGAAGGCCAGCCTGCGGTGGACCGCTATCTCGGATTCCTGAAGAGCGGCGGCAGCGACTACTCCATTAACATCCTCAAGAAGGCTGGCGTGGATATGTCGTCTCCGGAGCCTATCCGCGAGGCCATGAGTGTGTTCGAAGACATCATCAGCCAAATGGAGCAGTTGACAAAATAATCAACGCTTGAGCGAGATGCATCATTCTCAATTGACCAGTGGAATAAAATCCCTTGCCCTTTACAGGCAAGGGATTTTATACTGTTTGAGGAAGGAGGTGTTCCCTATGAAAATTCAATGGTCACTAATCGCAGCTTTATTGTTTGCCCTTATTACAGCCGTATTTGCCGTGATCAATGTCAATCCCGTTGCAGTAAACCTGTTGTTCGGTACAGTCAACGTACCGCTGATTCTACTCATTATCGGATGCTCTCTGATCGGGGGACTGATTGTCGGTACATTCGGCATTTACCGTCAATATCAAATGCAGAAGGAAATCCGTTCGTTAGCGGAACAACTTATACATATCCGTGAAGTAACGGGATACACTCCTGAAATGCAAGCTGCGGACGAGGAAATGAAAAAAGATCCGAAGGACACTCCTGCTGAACCCTGATGTCCCCGGATGATGAATCAATATGAATGAAAGAAACAAGGAGGCCTGACATCTAATGTCTGCTATACAACCGAATGAAACATACGTATTGGACCTGCTTAAGGCATTGCTCGATACACCGAGTCCTACCGGCTATACCCACACCATTATGAAGCGGATTGAACAGGAAGCCGCTTCCCTTGATGTTCCTCTTACATGGAACGAAAAAGGCGGCGCCATCCTGTCCATCGCTGGACAAGACAGCAGCCGTACGATCGGGCTGAGCGCTCACGTCGACACCCTTGGTGCGATGGTTCGTGCCGTGAAATCGGAAGGTACGCTCCGGCTTACCTCCGTTGGCGGATACATGATGAACAGCATTGAGAATGAATACTGCATCATCCATACACGCAGCGGCAAGACATATACCGGAACCATCCTCTCCACCCATCCTTCGGTTCACGTATACAGTGACGCCCGTGATTTAAAGCGCCAGGAAGCCAATATGGAGGTTCGGATCGACGAATTAGTTGAATCAGCCGATGATGTAAAAAAACTCGGCATCGGCGTTGGAGACTTCGTCTCCTTTGATGCCCGTGCGGTCATTACTCCCAGCGGTTACATCAAATCACGTCATCTGGATGACAAAGCCAGCGTCGCTGCACTCTTCGGCTTGCTCGAAAGCATGAAGCGCGATAACTGGAAGCCCAAATATAATGTAAAACTCCTTATCTCCAACTACGAAGAGGTTGGACACGGCGCAGCCTACATTCCTGCCGACATCAATGAAATGATTGCGGTGGATATGGGCTGTATCGGCGATGATTTGAGCTGCAAGGAAACCGACGTGTCCATCTGTGCCAAGGACTCGTCCGGCCCTTATGACTACGACATGACCAGTCGTTTGATTGAACTGGCCGAGAGCGAAGGCATTGCATATGCCGTTGATATTTATCCTCATTACGGCTCCGATGCTTCGGCGGCGCTCTCCGCAGGCAGCAACATCAAAGCTGCGTTGATCGGTCCCGGCGTCCATGCATCCCACGCGATGGAAAGAACGCACAAACAGGCGGTTCTTAACACCGTCAAACTGCTGGCAGCCTACGTGAAATAAACCGTTCTATAGGTAAGGGGCGTCCCCAAGGCACAAGGCCTGGGGACGCCCCTTATTTTCTCTTTGAACCTGCCTGACGCATCAGGATTTCTTGCTCTGCTCAATCTTCTCGGCAAGCTCGTTTAGATAGGTCCAGCGCTCCATCAGATGCTCCAGTTCACGCTCCGTTTCCTCCTGAGCCCGCATCAGCTCCTGAAGCCTGGCTGCGTCGCTACCGGCGGTTTCCATCTCCGATTGAACGGATACAAGCTTGTTCTCGGCAGCTTCGATCAGACCATCAATCTGCTCAAATTCCCGCTGCTCTTTATAACTGAATTTCAGACGTTCGCGCGGTGTATCTTTACCTGAACTGCCGCCCGGCACCGTGTTGCTTCCCGAAGCTGATTTAGCGCCACTGCTACCGGCTGCATCCGTCTTGCTTCCGGCAGCCTCGCTGCCATGACGCTGCATCCACTCTGCGTACTCGCTGTAAGAGCCAACATGGACACGAATCTGCCCCATGCCCTCAAACGCCATGACTTTATCCATGGTTCGATCCAGGAAAAACCGGTCATGGGATACCACGATGACAACACCCGGAAACTCATCCAGATACTGCTCCAGAACGGACAATGTCGGTATGTCCAGATCATTTGTCGGTTCATCCAGCAGCAGCACGTTCGGTGCACTCATCAGCACTCGCAGCAGGTACAACCGGCGCTTCTCGCCTCCGGACAATTTCGCTATCGGCGTCCACTGCAGCGCAGGCGGGAACAGGAAGCGTTCCAGCATCTGGGCCGCGGTAATGGCAGAGCCGTCCGCCGTACGAACAACCTCTGCCTCATCCTTGATATACTCGATCACGCGCTGACTGCCATCCATCTCCTGATGCTCTTGGGTGAAATAACCCAGTTTAACTGTTGGCCCAAGCACGACTTCGCCGGCATCCGGTTGAAGCCTTCCGGCAATGAGATTCAGCAGCGTGGATTTACCGCTCCCGTTCGGACCCACGATACCGATCCGATCCTCGGGCACGGCGATGTAAGATAGATCCTCAATCAATATGTTGTCGCCGACCGTCTTACGGAGACCTTCAATCTCTAGAATTTTGCGGCCGAGACGGGTGGAAGCAACCGATACGTCCAGATCACCGGAGCCCTGTATGATCTCCTGATCCTTCAGTTTCTCGAAACGGTCGATTCTCGCCTTCTGCTTGGTCGTACGGGCCTTTGCTCCTCTGCGAATCCAGGCAAGCTCGTTCCGCAGCAGATTCTGGCGCTTTTGTTTGGATGCGGCTTCCCGCTCCTCGCGCTCTGCCTTCAGCTCCAGGAAACGGCTGTAATTCGCCTCATATCGGAACAGCCGTCCATGATCCAACTCCAGCATGACATTGGCCACCCGGTCCAGAAAATACCGATCATGCGTAATCATAAGCAGGGCGCCCCGGCGCTTCTGCAAGTACTGCTCCAGCCAGGCAACAGATTCGTTGTCGATATGGTTGGTCGGCTCGTCCAATATGAGTAAATCCGACGGTTGGATCAAGGCAGCGGCTAAAGCCACCCGCTTGCGCTGTCCACCCGAGAGTGTCCCCATTCTCGCCTCATAATGGCGTATTCCAAGCTTGGACAGAATGGTCTTTGCATCACTCTCCAGCTGCCATGCCTGCAGCGAATCCAGCGTCTGATTGAGCTTCAGCAATTTCTGCTGCAGCTCTTCATGGCCCGGATGGAGCTCCAGCAGCTCCATTGTTTCGGTATATTCCCGGACGGCCTTCATCTCGGGGAGATCCCCTTCAAACACCTGCTGCAGAACGGTTTTATCCGGATCAAACTCGGGATTCTGAGCAAGATAGCGCACCCGGATGCGATTGCCCATCGATATTTTACCGGAGTCAGGCGGTTCAAGTCCTGCGACAACGCGCAGAAACGTAGATTTTCCTGTACCGTTTACACCGATGATGCCAATCTTGTCCTGATCCTCCATGCCGAAGGATGCATCTTGAAACAGTATTTTATCTCCATAACTTTTGTTTACCTGTTCTACGGTCAAGATATTCATTGGTCTGATCCCTACTTACATCTATAGATTTCGTTAATCGTTAATCGATGAATGAACTGCATTATAACGCAACCAGCACTGCAGTCCCATATGCTGCTGCCCCGCCAAGAAGTGAGCTGAGCAGATTGACGGCATCATTGGACATCCACGAATACCCTCGCATGCGTTCGGTCTCCTGTCCGCAGTGCTGCGCCACCTCGACAGTTTTACCGCACGCCGGGCAGCGATACATCACCTGTACAGCCGCTCCGAGATATGAGTCAGCAAATGCACCGACCAATCCCCCGGCAAGGGCCGCCAGAACATATGAGAGTAACTCCGCGCTCATACCGCTCCATTCAGCCAGCAGCCATCCCCCGGCTCCGATCAGTACACTCCCTGCCGCTGCCGCTATGGAGCCCGCCCAGGATACTCCTCCCGATTCTCCGGCAGTCAGCACCTTTCCGTTAAGGACAGAACGCGGCGGCCGCCGGCTGAGGCTTCCTAACTCCGTCGCCCAGGTATCTGCCGTCACCGTAGCCATGACCCCTATAAACAACAGCACCCACAACTCGGACGGGGCCCATGCGTTTAACAGACACAGCACCATGCCGATACCGCCGTTGGCGAATACTTGTCCTGCATCCCTCCGGCCGGTCTTGGCATAAGATTTCTCCAGATCAGCCTTGCGTTTCTTTCCATATCGGGAAAGCAGCGTAGAAGTAATGAAAAAAAGAAGCAGGGTCCCGAACCAAAACACGTTCCCTGCTCCATAATATATGGTGCCCATCAGAATAGCGGCGGCGGCTCCGGATTCCGATAGCGATCGTTTCCGGTAGGCCGCTCCCGCAACAATGATGGCGCCTGCGGCTCCAATCAGCCAATCCATCTGCAATCCCTCCCATGATAGCTTGCCAGATTACCCGATTTCGCAGCGGCCCAGACGGATGTCTCCCCAGAATAACTCGAATACATCCCCCGATTCAGTTGGACCGACACCTGCCGGCGTTCCCGTGAAGATTAAATCCCCTTTGCCAAGACCATAAAATTCGCCAATATAATCAATAATGCGCTGAAGGGAGAAGATCATATCCTTCACGTTCCCTCGCTGCACCTCATCGCCATTCTTCAATACGGTGAAATCCGTAGCCGCCAGCTTTGCGGTTCCCGGGAATGTTATGGATGGGGTAAGGGGCGCAGAGGATTTGAAGGCTTTCGCCGCGGTCCATGGATGCCCCTTCTCCTTAATCACCGTCTGAACGTCACGCAGTGTGAAATCAATGCCAAGGGCCATTGTTTTTACAAGCTCATCAACCGTCATCCCTGGAGAGTAATCCTCCGCGAGCTGAATGACAAGCTCCCCTTCAAAATGAAGACTGCCGCGATCCAGGGGCAGCTGCAGCACGCTTCCGTCCAGCGGAACGACCGCATGGGAAGGCTTGAGAAAGATCATCGGTTCTTCCGGCACGGCATTGCCGAGTTCGGCGGCATGCAATTGATAATTACGACCAACGCAATATACGTTATTGACTAGGGCACACATACATTAAAACCTCCATTTTCTTCGCCAGAATGGAACTTTTGGTGCAATTTTATGAATAAAAATCTGACCCCAAGTATCGGGCCGGTTCGTGCAGATCATGATGGCCGGATTCATTCTTGCCAGTGATCTCATACTCTTCGCATCATCCACCGTCCACGCCATGGGGGTGATGCCATTCTTCACCAAATCCGACGCAAAGGCTGCATCCAGATGAGAATAACCGATGGATAAAAAAGAGCATTTCATTTGCTTCAAGCGTGATAACAAATTACGGGGATGAGCATCGATAATAAGTCCTGTATTCACTTCGGGATCCAGTTCCTTCGCTTTAATCAAGGCTTTCGGCTCGAAGGAGGTGAGCACCACATCCGGGAGCATCCGGTGAGCATGGACCCGCTCCAGCACAGCCTCTTCCAGACCTGGATACATATCTCCGCTCGTCTTGAGCTCGATATTAAGTTTCAATCGTCCTTTGACAAGCTGCAAGACTTCATCCAGTGAAGGAACCTGCTCCCCCCTGAATTGACGTCCCTTCCATTCTCCAGCGTCCATTCTCCGGATTTCCTGCCAAGTTAGATCCTTCACCTTGCCCCGGCCTGTTGTCGTACGATCTACGCTGAAATCATGTATGACTACAGGGACTCCATCCTGAGTCAGCTGCACATCGATTTCCATCCAGTGCACAAAAGGCTCATCCATCGCCATCTGAATGGCTGCGCGCGTATTTTCAGGTGCGATACCGGAAAATCCCCGGTGAGCCACACATAAATTGTTCATGGTGGGACCTCCTTGGTGTAACTGTTAACGAATTAACATTATTCCACTGTTTTACCTGTTATAACTTCACCATCCGGTGCTATTTTGACACCGCCGATGGATCGCTTCTGTACCTCCTGCAGCAAAGCTTGAGCTTCTTCGCCTTCCAGCGGAATGACCTGTCCGATCTCCGTTCGGTATGGCGTCAGCTTCAGGTCACAGTCTCCTTGACGGCTGCACGAGGCTTGGAATACGGCAGTGCTCCACGTATCGGCATTCCCCGATTTGGTAAATATAAAATTACCGGTGCTGTACGCGATCCATTTGCCTTTATACTGCTCCAAGCCCTGCAGCACATGCGGATGCCCTCCGATAATCAGATCCGCTCCACCGTCAATGAACGCACGCGACAGATTGATCTGGTATGAATTTGGCGTCTTGTGAAGCTCTTCTCCCCAATGGGCGATCACAACGACCAGATCGGCTTTGGAACGCGCGTCCTGAATCGCTTCAACCGCCTTCGGCAGAACGTGATCATAGGCCCCCGCTACGCCCGGCCTGTTCTCCAGGGCATACCAGGACGTCTCCGGGAGGACACGGCTGAATCCAAGCAGTGCAACCGTCATGCCCTGCAGCTCGAAATACTGTGCCGCAAAGGCTTCTTCTTCATTACGACCTGCTCCAACATAGCGGATATCATGGTCCTTCAGATGTTTCAAGGTATCCAGAAGTCCTTCCTGACCTTGGTCGAGAATGTGATTGTTAGCCAGATTAACAGCTTCTATCCCTGCTTCTCGAAGGGAAGGCAAAACCTCAGGCGAGGACTTGAATACAAATTTCTTATTGGCCGCGCCAACTCCCCCGGTCGTGACCGGGGTCTCCAGATTGAGAACGGTCAAATCATCCTCCAGGAATGCGGTGCCCAAGTGCTTGTATGGATAGTCATACCCATGTCTCTTCAGCGCATCCTCCACTTTGCCAGAGAATAAGGTATCCCCGGCAAAATGCATGATCACCCGTTGGTTGTCATTGGTGCCGGCTGGTTCATCGGCTCCACTGTCTGCAGGTTCGGATGTATCGGGATCCCATTGTTCATCGGGCTCATCCGTATTCGGGTGGGCCGAATCCGTTCCCTCGCCGCCGGACTGCTGCCCGGAACCCGGCTGATCCGGATCGTTCTCTTCCACGCCAAATTCCGGCATACCAGGCAGATGTGCCGTTTGCTGAACAGGATCTTCTCTAAATTTAAAATGATAGACAAGCAAAGCAGCAATCATCAAAATCAGACATAGGTTGAGTATGATCCAAACCTGTCCGGTTCGCTGCTTACGGGCCTTCTTCTCGGCCTTGCTCTTCTCTGATCGTGACAGTTGCATAGGTCACTCCTTTATTCACTTATGAGATCGCGCAATAGTGCAATAAGTCGCTCCCCCCATTATACCAGCTTCCCGGCAAAGAATAGAACCCCCCGTCACCGGGGAGTTCTATATCCATGTTTCATATTCAAATTTTGCGAATAACGGCTTTACAGTCCAATCAGCGTGATCACGGAATCACTGAGCGCTTCCATATAGAGCGGATCGCTGTTCAGCGAATCGATACGCTCAAGCCGCATATCCATTTCCTTGGCAATGCTTTTGGCTTCGATATCCAGATCATACAATACCTCAAGATGGTCTGATACGAATCCGACCGGTGCAACCAGCACATCCTCAACCTGCTCCTCTTTATTCAGAGTTTGCAGTGTGTCCAGAATATCCGGGCCAAGCCAAGGCTCGGCTGTCCGGCCCGCACTTTGCCAAGTAAACTGCCATTTCTTCACGCCAGCTCTTTCGGCTACGGCTTTGGAAGTCTCAAGCAGCTGCTCCTGATAAGGATCTCCTACGGACAAGATACGCTCAGGAAGACTGTGCGCGCTAAACAGCACTCTCACGCTGTCCCGATCAGCGCCTGCCTCTTCGAACTGATTCAGCTTGGCAGACACGCGGTCTGCAAAAGCCTCGATCAGTTTCGGGTGCATGTGATAACTCTCCACGAACGAAATCTGAAGTCCCAGCTCATCCGCTTTGGCTTGAGCACGCTTCACATAGGAACCCACACTCATCGTGGAATAATGGGGAGCAAGCACGATGCCGACAGCTTCCTTAATGCCGTCCTGCACCATTTGCTCAACACCGTCTTCAATGTACGGGGCAGCGTGCTTCAATCCCTGATAGCATACAAATTCAAGGTCGGCACTGCGCGGATCTACATTTAATGTATCCTGCAGCGTCCGAACCTGACGATCTGTGTTCTCACGGAGCGGAAACACACCTCCAACAATCGCCTCATAGCGGTCGGTCAGCTCCTTAAGCTGCTCCTCCGTCGGCTTGTTTCCGCGACGGATATGGGTATAATAACTCTCGATTCCTTCCATGTTCTCAGGTGTGCCATAGGACATAACCAATACACCAATCTTGTTCTTCATACCATCTCACCTCTGACTAATAAAATATTCACCTTTTAAGAACGTTGTGCACCTGCCTGTAGTGCCTGTGCCGAATACTCATGGATGTAGGATGTCAGCTCACGCAGCTTCTCCAGGGAAGCCTCCGGAAATAAACCGTGCCCTAGATTAAACACAAAGCCCGGCTCCTGAATCCCTTGATCGATGATCTCCTTCGCATACTGCTGAATGACCGGCATCGGTCCGGTCAGCACGGTCGGGTCCAGGTTACCCTGAACAGCATATTTATGCTCTAAACGGCGGCGTCCTTCCGCAATGGACACTCTCCAATCCAGGCCGATCACATCAACGCTGAGATCCGTTAGCGTAGGCAGCAGCTCTCCTGAGCTTACGCCAGGAAAATAAATTTTCGGAACGTGCAGATCCTGAAGCTCTGCAAAAATACGCTTGATGGTAGGAAGCACGAAGGTTTGGAAATCCTGCGGGGACAAGGCCCCCACCCAGCTGTCGAACAATTGAAACGCTTTCCCTCCGTTCGCTACGTGGGCGCGCAAATAAGCAATCACCATGTCTCCGAGTTTATCCATCAGGGAGAACCATACCTTCGGCTCGCTGTACATGAGCTCTTTCGTACGCAGATAGTTCTTGGATGGTCTTCCTTCGATCAGATAGCTGGCAATTGTAAACGGAGCACCGGCAAATGTAATCAGCGGTACTTCAAGCTCCTTGTCCAAGATGCGGATTGTTTCCAGCACATGTCCAAGATCGCCTTCCACATCAATAGGGCGAAGCTTCTCTACGTCCGCTGCAGATCGGATCGGATTGTCGATCACAGGCCCGATATTTTTCACAATATCGAAGTCTACCCCGATCGATGCAACGGGATTCATAATATCGGAATATAAAATAGCTGCGTCCACACCGAGCTTCCGTACCGGCATCAAGGTTACTTCAGCCGCCAGCTCCGGTTGACTGCATATTTCCAGAAGGGAGTACTTTTCTTTGATCTTTCGATACTCCGGGTCATAGCGTCCCGCTTGTCGCATGTACCACACAGGAACATGGCTTACTTCCTGCTTACGGCAAGCGCGGATAAATTGATCGTTATAGGTCATGATTACGGCCCCCATCAGTGTATAAAGTTTCCTATAGAACATTATGCCCTTTTTAAAAGTAAGTAACAACCGTCTTACATGGACATCCTATGAAAATCGCATGACAATCTTATGACATTGTTAGCTTTTGGCATTTTTCAAATATGTTATACTGGAAGAACGGCAATTTTAGGGTAAGACTCCATTCGTCCGGTTCATTCCGGGCTCGACAGCTTAGAAAGGAAGTGACGGGCACATTGACCAATTGGAAAATCAATCTCATTGTGCTTTGGTTCGGACAGTTTTTGGTCAACTCCGGGATGACGATGATCACCCCGTTCCTGACATTGTATTTGGCGCAGGACCTGAATGTTGTAGGGGACCGGGAAATAGGACTATGGGCAGGATTGATATTCGCAGCCAACTTCCTGACCTCATTCATTTTTCAGCCGATCTGGGGAAAAGTCGCGGACAAGTACGGTCGTAAACTGATGCTGCTGCGTTCCGGATTCGGCATGGCGCTTGTCATTGCGTGTATGGGCTTTGCCACCCATCCGTGGCATTTGCTCGTTCTCCGTCTTCTGAACGGTACCATATCGGGATTTAACCCGGCGGCTATCTCCCTCGTATCGGGGACCACGCCAAAGAACCGGATGGGATTTGCCATGGGCATCATGCAGTCCGGACAAGTTGCCGGCACGATACTCGGTCCGTTAATTGGCGGACTCATGGCCAGTTGGGTCGGGTTCCGGCCAATCTTCTATATTACGGGCGGACTGATATTTGCAGCTTCGCTGCTCGCTTTGTTCCTCGTCAAAGAGAATTTCAACCGTGAGCAGGCGGCCCGGGCGCCGCAGACTTCGGTTATCGCCGGACTGAAGGAGCTGAGCCACATTCCGCAGCTGCCGTCCTTGTTCGCGGTCACGTTCCTGCTTCAATTCGCCATGATCAGTCCGATGGCGCTGCTCCCGCTGTATGTTCAGAAGCTGCATGGGTCGGCGGTTGATATCGCCATATGGGCCGGGTTCGTTGTAGCGGTGACAGGGCTCTCGAACATGATCGCCTCGCCGATTCTCGGCAAGCTCAGCGACAAGGTCGGGGCACACCGGATCTTGACGTATGCCTTGATCGGAACGGGACTTACGCTGATCCCGCAGGCTTTTGTGCAGTCCGTATGGCAGCTCATCATCGTACGGTTTATGATGGGGGTCTTTATGGGCGGATTATTGCCGAGTGTCAACGCGCTGATTCGCTCCTATACCCCGGACGGCATGGAAAGCCGCTCCTTCGGCTTCAACACAAGCTCACTTGCGCTTGGCAACATGCTCGGAGCAGTGATCGGCGGGTTCTTGTCCGGATTCATCGGAATTGAGGGGCTGTTTATTACTTCAGGCTGCCTGCTGATCATCAACATGATCTGGGTGAGGCGGAAGCTGTTCTCAGACAAACCCTCGCCCAAGTACCGTTAGATATACAATTCCTGATGGCACCGCTCCAATATCGCTCCAAATTGCAAGGGGCTGTCCGTGGTCACAATCGACCCGAGGACAGCCCCTTTGTTATGAATCAGATCAGATGGCAAGCAGCAAAATGACCTGTGGAAACCTCCCTGAAATCAGGGATCTGCTGTTTGCATATATCCACGGCATACGGACACATATAGGTGTGGATACTGTTAAAGAATTCATACACTGGCCCAAATCTGACTTCCAGTCGACAGTCCAATGGGTGCACTCCTTCCCATGGTCATCTTATCGTTCAGTACACAACATCATGGTGTGTTTAATCATTTAACGCGTGCAAGGATCAACCCGTCATAGGCAGGCAGCAGCGTGCTAACCAGCCTCTCGTCGGTGGCAATGATTTCATTAAAGCGGCGTACCGCCTGAACCGAAGGTCCGTTTTTCTCCGAATTCAACGTTCTTCCCCGCAAAAAGCAGTTATCCCCGGCGATCATGGCACCCGGATTTGCAAGCTCCATCGCATATTCCAAGTACAGAGGATAATTCTCCTTATCCGCATCAATAAAGAAAAAATCAAATGTCCGCCCTTCCCGCTTCAGCGCTGCCAGGCTATCGGCAGCCGGACCGATCCGGTATTCCACCCGATCCTTGAAGCCGGCCTTCTCCAGATGAGTGCCCGCAAGCGCCGCGTACTCCTCCTTCAATTCCAGTGAAGTGAGTTTACCGTCAGCAGGAAGCCCGCGGCACAGACAGATTCCGCTATATCCGCCAAGCGCACCGATCTCAAGAATATTCCGTGCGCCGGCTGTCTGTACGAGCAGGGTCAGCAGCCGGCCGTAAGCCGGTGCCACCGAAACCTCGGGCATGCCATGTTCGCGAATGGCCTCTATCACAAGCTGAAGCTCTTCATCTTCAGGATATAATTGGTTAACATAATCATCAGGGGTCGTAAGCAATGAAGCTGCCTCCTTTTTCTTAGTAGCATACCTTATTTCCCGTTAAACCTAACGAGATCTATCATATGATAATTGTCTTAGTCAATGCAATCGCCTATACTATATAGATTGAACCGGCGGCGACTATCGCCGTACACATGTTAAATGGAGTTGACATCGTTAATGCCTCGATTACAATTGATCGCGACAGCCCCGATGGGGCTTGAAGCCGTTGTTGCCCGCGAGCTGAAAGAGCTCGGGTACACGGACATGGAAGTAGAGAATGGTAGAGTTACCTTTACGGGTGACCTGATTGATATTTGCCGCTGTAATCTGTGGCTCCGTACGTCAGATCGTATCCTCGTCAAAATGGGTGAGTTCAAGGCTTTCACCTTCGATGAGCTGTTTGAAGGAACGAAGGCCCTTCCATGGGAAGAATGGATTCCGGCGGATGGCGAGTTCCCTGTGGAAGGCCGATCCCATAAATCGCAGCTTAGCAGCGTTCCTGCTTGCCAAGGCATCGTGAAAAAAGCGATCGTGGAGAAGCTGAAGCTCTCGCATCGTACGGAATGGTTCCCCGAGGACGGTCCCCGTTATGTAGTTGAAGTGTCCTTGCTGAAGGATCGCGCCATACTGACGCTCGATACGACGGGGCCTGCCCTTCATAAACGCGGTTACCGCAAGCTGGTAACGGAAGCTCCACTGAAGGAAACTATGGCTTCCGCTCTACTGCAGCTGAGCCGCTGGGGACCGCATCGCCCGCTGTATGACCCGTGCTGCGGTTCAGGCACCATTCTGATTGAAGCCGCTATGCTGGCCTGGAACATCGCTCCCGGCATGCGCCGCTCGTTCCCGTCCGAGCATTGGGATATCATCGGGAACGACCTCTGGGAAGATGCGCGCGAGGAAGCATTTGACGCTGTGAAGGACGATATTCCGCTGCAGATTGCTGGGAGCGATATCGATCCGAAAGCCATCGAAGTCGCCAGGGCGTCTGCCAAGAGTGCCGGTCTCGCCGGAGAAATCGAGTTCAACGTTCTTCCTGCAGCCAAGGCCATTCCTGAAGGTGAATTCGGATGTATCATAACCAATCCGCCCTATGGGGAACGATTGAGCGAGAAAGAGGAGGTTGAACGTCTGATCCGCCAGCTCGGATCTGTGACGCACTCGCTTCCGACCTGGTCCTTCTTCGCACTGAGCCCGACCAAACAGTTCGAGCATTACTTCGGCCGCAAGGCAGACAAGCGCCGCAAGCTGTTCAATGGCCGGATTGAATGCCAGTACTATCAATATCTGGGTCCCCTGCCGCCGCGTAATAAACCGGCAGAATAATATAATGATCCTACTGCCATCGCCGCCCACGGGCGGTTTTTTTTGCGAGGGCTCCGTTTGAATTCATGCCGGCCCAAACTATAATCTAAAGAATAATGCTGGTGAAGGAGGATATGCCATTGCTCTCATCCCATTCATGGATTGATATCCGAAGACGGGCCTCCAAAGGGCTCCATTACCGATATACCGGATATTTATTATTCCTTGTCCTTATGATGTACAAGCTCATCCTGCTGGATCATCATCTCCATATTTCCAATATGAAGCTCGATCAAGCAGACTATATCATAGCCGTGGGCTCGCTTCTGCTGGTCTCCTTCTGGACCTTTTGGCTTCCGCCAAGAGGCAGGCTCGCATCTCTAACTTTACTGAATCTGCTGTGGACAGGCATCCTGTACGCCGATTTGATCTACTACCGTTACTTCGATGATTTCATCACGGTACCGGTGCTCCTGCAGGCCGGGCAAGTCGGCTCCCTCGGAGACAGCATCCGTTCTCTTATTCACGGGTATGACCTGTTCTTTTTCCTGGATTGGCTGATCATCGTTCCGTTTACGGCAGTCATGGTATTCCGCAAACGGAGATCGATCACGAATGGTTACCTGTTCCCTGGTGAACAACGCCAGCAGCGTCACAAGCGGATCAATCGCCGTTTGGTAACAGGTACGCTCGTTCTCATCCTTGGTCTTGTCATGACTTTTGTTCCTATCAAAAGAGCTTCGGATACATGGGCGGTAGGCTTGTTTGAGGGCAATTGGTGGAATATCACGCTTTATAACGTGACGGGGCTGATCGGCTTCCACGGATATGATATTTACCGATATGGCCGGGATCACCTGATTGGCCAGCCCAAGCTGGCTGAGGAGGAGGTCAATCAGGTCAAGGCCTGGTTTGATGCCAAACGTATGAAGCCATCCGGTTCTGACGCTTGGTTTGGCAAGTATAAAAACAGTAATGTTATTACGATTCAGACGGAAGCCTTCATGAATTTTGTCGTTGGCCAGTCCATCGAGGGTCAGGAAATCACGCCGAACTTCAACCGATTGATGAAAGAGAGCATGTATTTCAGCAATTTTTATCATCAAACCGGGCAGGGAAGAACGTCCGATGCGGACTTTGTCACACACAGTTCCCTGCTGCCGCTGCCCACGGGTTCCGTGTTTACGCGGTATGCCGATCGTGAATACGATACCCTTCCGGAGATTCTGAAGGAACAGGGCTATGCCGCAAATGTTTTCCACGCCTATGACAGCAGCTTCTGGAACCGGACGACGATGTATCGGGAAATGAAGTATGATCGGTTTTACAGCAAAAAAGATTTTGATATGACCGATGTGCTGGGATGGTCACTCAGTGACAAAGCGTTTTTGGAGCAATCGCTGAATGAGATGGACAGCATCAAGCAGCCCTTCTACTCCTTCCTGATCACGTTAACGAGCCATCATCCGTATTATGTGCCGAAGGATGCCCGGAAGCTGGATACAGGCGCTTTTGAAGGCACGATGTTCGGGGATTATTTACAGTCGATCCATTATGTTGACGAAGCTTTCGGCCAGTTCGTGGACCAGATGAAAGAGCAAGGATTATGGGATAACACCATGCTGATCATCTACGGCGACCACGACAATTCGATCAAGGACAAAGCGGACTACGAGAAGTTCCTCGGACGGGAGCTGAACGCTCTCGACATGGAACAAATCATGAACCAGGTTCCCCTGCTGATCCGCTTGCCGGACGGCGAAAATGCGGGAGTATATTCAGATGCCGCCGGCATGATGAACGTGACGCCGAGCATCCTGCATCTGCTGGGTGTGTCTAGCGAGCCGTATTACTGGATCGGAAGTCATTTGTTTGATGAGGAGCCGCGTCTGATTCCGCTTCGCAGCGGCGCTTTTTCCGATGAAAAGGTGTTCTACCTGCCTTCCGAAACGGCCGGGCTTGAAGGTGGAACCTGTTATGATCTGGTGACGCGTCAGCCAACCGACATCCAGGCATGTCGTGATGGATATGATGAGACGCAAAAGCAGCTTAAGATATCGGATCAAGTCATAACGTATGATTTGCTGAAGCAATTCAAAACACAGGGCGGAGCAGAAACGAAGTAACAAGGCAGCCAGACCAGGCATCCTTACCTTTGTTCTCTTTGCAAAAACGAGGGTTTCTCAAAAGATCTTAGATCTTGCGGGAAGCCCTTTTTGCGTTTGAAGCCGCTCCATGTACGAATCGTTCCTGCTGGTTGATCGCAAGAAAGCCCGGAAGCCAGAACGATTTCGCTCGCCCATATCTTTTATCAAGCGTCCACAATAAAAAATAAACCATAACGGCGTGAGTAACATCCTGAGCACCGCTATGGTTTATTTGAATTGTATTACTTTTGCCGGTATTTTTATTATGCTGCAGCAACTGATCACGCGCATAAAGTCATTTATTCTAGCTGCTCCATACAGCTCACAATTCAAGCCCGATGGGATATTGACTTCTGACGTCTTCTCCAGCTGACAAGCGCTCCGTACAAGAGCAAGAGTCCCATGATTGCAACGCAGGCAACGATCCCCAGCGTCAAGTAGGCAATGTCGGGTGCAAAAAGACGGATGGAGTTCCACGGCGAACTTGACAAACTCGTAAACAGTGGAATGATACCACCTGAAATAACAAAGAGAATCAAGCTAAACGGAAGAGCAAGGTGTAGCTTAAAGCTACGTTTATTCGTTATGATAAGCATCCATACAACGATGATCATCAAGATGATCCATATTCCTGCTAACAGCCAAATCAATGGATGGGTCCCCACGGAAAGCGGCTTCGGGTCTTGCCCATCAATTATGCTCCTCAGATCTTTTGATACCTGTATTAGTCTGGCTTCCTCAAGAATATGGTCCTTGTTGCTCAGAATGACGGCACCCATACCCCGATCCGGGATAAAAAAGATCTCCGCGCGAGCCTCAGGTGTTGATCCTGAATGCCATAACATGGCCTCCCCTTGGTCTGTCTCACTTATTCTCCAGCCTAATCCATAGGCACGATCAGTCCTATACTGGACCAGTGGTGACAGGAACAGCTCCTTGTATTCACGGCGGATCAAGCCTTCGTTCTCCTGAAGCAGAAACTGGAGATAACGCGCCATATCGTCAATGCTGGCTGTGATGTAACCATATGAAGCACCGCTGTTATCATACGGTATACTGCTTACTCTAGGATAACCAAACCAGGATTGAAACCCCTTCTCAAATCCGGTCTGGGCAGCCCGCTTCTCATCCGCCGCAGCCATGCTCATACCCAGCGGTCCAAACACATGCTTCTCCATGTAATCAGCATAGGATTGCCCGGACACTTCCTCCAGAATAGCACCCAGAATCATATAATTGGCATTACTGTATTGATGCTCTTCCCCAGGCGCCTTGCTAAGCTTCTCCCTGGAGAGATTACGAACATTCTCTTTCAAGGTAGAAGCCTCCTTGGCAGCCACATCGGAATACTCCAAGCCCGTAAATGTACTGTAGCCGCTCGTTTGTGCCAGCAATTGTCTTATCGTTATCGATGATACCTCGGGAGAAGTTTCCTCCGTAAACCACGGAAGATAATCTCCAACAGACCCATCCAGATCCACCTGACCGGACTCCAAAAGTTGAACAATCCCCAAAGCCGTCATGGATTTAGAAATTGATCCGAGTAAGAACGGGGTCTTGGAACTGACAGTCTTGCCCTCCCCAGTTACACCATAGCTGTTCGTAAATACAATATCCTCATCCTGCACGACTGCAACAGAAAGACCAGGAATCTTGTATTCCTCCATAATCTCTTTCATATACAGATCAATCTTTCCAAATCGTGCATCTTCCGCTTCAACTGCATGATCGAATGTTGGAAACAGGAATACCAGTACGGACAAGATCGTAAACATCCACTTCTTTCTCATGTTACGCTCCCAGCTTCCGTTTCCGGGAAAGGACGTCGATGTTTTCTTTTGTCATAAACATAGGCCACCAGCGTAATAACAGAAGATATCAAAAGGCTGAATAATATCAGAAGCATATTCCACCACGTCTGATCAGATATCCGATATAGTAAATGGAAGCCCGTAATCTCATACCCATTTACCCATGCCGTTGTTAATGAGAAGGAAAATGCCAACTGGCAAATGACGTATACCGCAGCAAAAATAAGCGGATGCTTCAGAAATCCCCACAACCTTCCTGTGCTGGTTCGCTCTCCGGAGTCTTTCGGAGCAGGGGTGGATTGACTGGGGTCACTTACTCTTGAAAAGCCTTGTACCTCTGCATAGTCTCTGACATAAATAATGGGAGAGTCCAAATCTTGAAGTCCCATCTCTCCGTGCTCCCTGCATGCCTCCAAGTGTTCCTGAATTTGGGCTACCATTTCTTCCATCTGATGAGGCGTAATATCGTAGTTTTTCAATTCTTGACGGACTATGGTTATAAATTGTTCTTCTTCATAGGATAGTGTCATGATCTCCCGCTCTCCCGTTCCTCGCCGTTTGCATATAGCTGCACATTCGCTGATAACAGTGACCGAATATCCTGTTGCAGCTCCTGCCATTCCTGAATCTTGTTGTCCAGAAATACCCTTCCATTTGGCGTTATTTCATAATACACTCTGGCCTTACCACTATCACTAAATTCTCTTGTATCCGTGACCCACCTCTGGTCTTTCAGCTTCGACAAGATCGGATAAATGCTGCCTACTCCCTTCAATTTCAGTTGATGTTTCTCAAGCTCCTTCATAATCTCGTAACCGTAACTCTTGCCATTGCTCAGAATGGCCAACACACACATCTCCAAATGTCCTTTAATTAGACTTGTTCTATCCATGACATGAATTTAACAGAAATATATATCGGAATCAAGTATATATTTCTAAGATATATATTTGATCTCAAAAAATAAACATTTAAAAAACCCGTTCAAGAGCTTACAGGCTCTTAAACGGGCTGCACAGGATTTATAACTACTTTTTAGCTGAACGAAGCTTGGACAGACGCTCCTGCTCCTCACCTAACAACTCTTCCGCCAATTCAACGGCGTTCGGATTCCCTTGTTCGATCACCTGATCGACCGCGCGTTCTGTGTGGGACAACGAATTCTCCGCTTGCTGAATTAACTGGTCCGTCGGATGCGACAATGCCGAAGATACGGCACGGTGCAGCTTCTCCACGGAATCAAGCGCACTGTTGCTGGGACTGTTGGAATGAAGACTGGAATCGTGACTGTTCATGACGGAAACTCCCTTCAATAGTTGTTGGTTCCTGTTGCCCTCTTAGCATGGATGGCTGAGTCAGGAACTATACCCGCAGGATGGGAATTTCCGTGAATACTTCAACTTGAATGCATATGGATCATTATTTGACAAACGCTAACGCCTTCGCCAGCACCTCATCCTCTGTTGGTGCGCTGACATAGCGGCCGTTAATATAAATAAACGCGCGTTTGCCGCATGGACCGCAATAGGATTTACAGCCGATCTTAATATCGGCATCCGGGACCAATTTCTGAATCTTCGGGATCATTGTTTTCAACCTTGTGTGTCTGCATTTCTCGCAGACGCGGATATCGTTAGCCATGGAATATTACCTTCTTCATTCTGAAGTGACCTAGTGGTCGCCGTGATTGCCTTGGGTCGGATTTGTAATCACAAAACCTTCCTCAGGGAAATAAAGATAGTCGATTTTGACACCGTCCAGGAAGGGTTGTCCAGCCTCCAAGATGACGTCGATCTCTTTATCTGTGGAGACAACGACATCCGTTTCCTTAGGTGTATCCATGTCGAGCCCGTAATGGGCATGATCTCCATGCGCGTGGGTAACCACGACGCGAAGTTTCTTGCCCGTGTTCTCTTCCTTGTCCAGCTCTCGCTTTATAACCTTGGCCGCATTGCGGGTAATTTTACATTTCACGTATATTCATCTCCTCACGGATGGTTCATTCAATATGTTATTGTAGACCCCAGCCGACTTTTTCGCAAGGGCCCTGTCTATTCCGGAGCCTGAATTCCGCCTATCGGGCACGCTTGCAGGTACCTTGTTATCTAGCTGGGCAGACTCGGGTATTTGCGCTCGACACGGGATACAAACCAGTTCATCAGCAGCATCGTAAATCCGATATCATCAATCGGCAGCAGAGGCATCAAGTCCGGCAGCACCCAGTACAGCGCAACCGGAATCAGGAATAACAGCTTGTCCCCTAGCGCAACCTGGGAAGAGGTCAAGTAACCGAATATCCGCTGGAATACGTGCGACCAGCGCCGAAGCGACCATAATCTTCTCCACTTCATGGTGTTTCCCTCCATTTCAACTGCATGTCTATATATCATTACCCAATTCACGAATCTCTAAGAAAACCTTAGCATCACGGTATTCGAGACCCTTACATTCGGTATAGGCGAAAAGAGACCACTGCCATGATCCATTATAGCAGCGGCCGTCTTTCTCTGTATATGCTATACGTTGCAGTGCCTTTTTCGTTTCAAAACAGCCTATCTCAAAGACATGAACGCAGCCAGGACGGATCCCACCTCTACACACAGATCTTCGAAATCTTCGAGCGGCAGCGGATTAATGCCATAACCAATCTCCACGGTGAAACCCGGCTTCCGAAAATGCTGAATAAACCAATCTTTGTAACCCGCATCACTGCCCTGCAGCTTAACCGGACGATAACCGCTTGCCTGACCCAATGTTCTGGCCATACCCTCGCTTTCCGGCGGCTCGTAATCCCGATAATTCCAATAGATCTCTTTCCCCTGACTATGAAGCGAGATCGCACGATCCGGTGAGATGTCCAGGGTATGCTGATACAACACGATGGCTTCCGCCTCGCATAACGGTGCGCTTCCCGCATAATCCTGCGGCGAAGGCCTGACCTTCCCCCTACGCGCCACTTCCTCATCCCAGTGGGCAGGGAATTGGTCTCCCAGATCTACACCGTTAATATTGGCTTTCCAGCGGCGAAAATCCTCACGCCCGCTATTCCATTCAATAAGACGCTCGTAATATGGATGAGAAGGCGTAACCCCTTCTTGTACAAGCTCTACGCCGTCCGGATTCGCCATCGGCACAATCCATAATGTATAGTTTCGGTACCACTCATCCGGCTCATAAGAATAAACCGATGAACCTTCCGTCAAGGCTTGTGCGTATTCCTCCAGAAACCGCATCAGGCAGGGGCTCGTCATCCATTCATTGGCATGCAAAGCGGCATTGATGTGAAGGTTTTTAGGGCCTCTACCGATTTTAGCTGCATAAATCGGTTTGCCCATAACACTCCTGCCGATGATACTCCACTCGATTGCAGGATAATGCAGCTGCATCTCTTGTATATCCCGCTCCAAATCCCGCGGTCCATATTCGCCGGATAATCGTATCCAATGTTTATGCGTTGTTGCCGGAAGGACAATCGTTTTTCCCTGTGGCAGATGGTTCGCCGATAACCCGGGGTTCAGCTCTTCCAGAGCTTCCTTCCGAAAACGAAAGGTTCCGGCAATACTATCAAAGGTATCATGTTCCTGAATAACATACCGTCGACGCAATGAAGTAGGAAGATATAACATTTGTCCCTGCTGGAGGTACGGCTGCTGCGCCGCCCATGGATTCGCCGTAATCAGCTGTTCAAACGCCAGACTGTATCTGGCCGCCACGCGTCTAAGCGTATCGCCTTTCTGTACGACATATTGCTGCATAATGGATTCCTTTCCGCGGCAAGGCCGCTTCGATTAGCGTCCATTCCATGTATATGAGCAGCTGGTTGTCCAACATGTATGCTGTGAAATTGAATAAGCAGACCGCTAAGGTGATATCCCTTGTCCGGCCTGCTTATGTTGATGACCTTCATCGTTCCTGATAAGCCCAAGGAAATGAACCATAGATTATAGCTTCGTAATTTGCCAAACAACCGGCGTCCGCTTGATATGATCCCCGAGCCATTCCGTAGCGATGCTCTGGAAAATCACCGGATCTCCTGTACAGAAGAATTGATGCACCGGGCTTTCCTCACTGCTTGCGAGTTGGCCTTTATCGTACAGAATGGTACTGACTTCACGTGCTGTCTCATCGGCGGAGCTGATCAGCTTGACAGCCGGACCCATGACGGTCTGAATGGTATTCCTGAGAAACGGATAATGTGTGCAGCCCAGGATAAGGCAATCTATGGACGTGTCCTTGATGCCTCTCAGGGATTCTTGCACAACCTGCAAGGATTCCTTAGAGCGAAATAATCCATGTTCGACGAGCGGCACCAGCTTAGGGCAGGCTTGGCTCTGCACCTCGACATAAGGTGACAGCTGTTTCAGAGCCGCTGTATACGCTCCACTGCCAATGGTACCCGTTGTGCCTATCACGCCGACATTACCGGTCTTGGTTGCACTGATTGCGGCTCTGGCACCGGGGTGAATAACACCGATTACCGGAACAGACACTTTAGACGAAATATAATCGAGCGCCGCCGCCGTTGCTGTATTACAGGCGATAACAATCATTTTGGGATCATATTGAATTAAATAATCTACAATTTGCTCCGTAAATAATCGGACTTCTTCCGGCGTACGGGGTCCGTAGGGTGCGCGGGCTGTATCTCCGAAATAAATAATCTTCTCTCTCGGGAGCTGTCTCATCACTTCTTTAGCGACAGTCAGCCCGCCCACACCCGAGTCTAGTATTGCGATTGCTTGCTGCACGAACCCACCGCTTCCTTCTTATCAAATTCATGGTTTACAGTGATACCATATGTCATTTCGGATCGAAATGTACCTTAAATCTTACCCCAATTTACCTTTGTCTTCAATGAGGACGCCGCTGTAGAGCCCTCCTCTTACTTTGTTCATGCAATTGTAGGACTCTTGTGCTATTCGTCAAACGTGGGTAGTTTATACTATAATGAGTGCGCATAGTAAAGGAGAATATCACGTGAATGACAACATACATCCATCCGAACTTATGAAGTCGGCGGAACAATTTATCGGGCTCTGTTATGCAGAACTAAACCGGACTCAGGAAGAAGCGGAATCCCGGCTCATGGACATCCGCTCACAGATCGAGCTCACAGGTACATATGAGCATACGTCAGAGGAGCTGACGCACGGAGCCAAAATGGCCTGGCGAAACAGCAACCGCTGCATCGGCAGATTATTCTGGGATCGGCTCAAAGTAACCGATGCCAGACACTTGAGCAAGACTTCTGACATCTTTTCGGAGCTTATCCGGCATATCGAGAATGCCACCAATGGCGGAAAGATCGTACCGACCATTACGATTTTCCGACCATCCCGTCCAGGTGAACCCCCGCTCACGATCAAAAACCATCAATTAATACGATATGCGGGCTACGAAACGCCTGACGGTACAGTAGGTGACCCGGCTTCCATATCCTTCACGAAGGAATGCATGGAGCTTGGGTGGCAAGGTGATTTGACCCATCATGATGTCCTGCCGCTCGTTGTTCAGCAGGGCAACGAACCGCCGGAATGGCTGTCGATTCCACACTCCTCTGTACTGGAGGTTTCCTTGGAGCATCCGGAACTGCCGGACCTTATCGACCAGGGGTTAAAATGGTACGGGGTGCCTATCATATCGGATATGCTGCTGGAGATCGGCGGAATTATGTATACGGCCGCCCCGTTTAATGGCTGGTATATGGGAACCGAGATTGGAGCCCGCAATTTGGCAGATAAGGAACGTTACAACAAACTTCCGCTTATTGCCGAGCTTATGGGGCAGGATACGTCCAGCGAATCCACCTTGTGGCGGGATCGCGCACTGGTTGAACTGAATTATGCCGTGCTCTATTCCTTCAAAAAAGCAGGCGTCAGCATCGTAGATCACCATACGGCGGCAACCCAGTTCGGCTTGTTTGAACGACGGGAAGAGCAGGCGAAGCGTGAGCTTACCGGGGATTGGAGCTGGTTGATCCCTCCAGTCTCACCAGCGACAACGCATATTTTTCATAAATCCTATAATAACGAAATCCGTTCGCCGTATTTTCATTACAGGAACAAGGGGCAGTAATATCATCTCTCATCTCCAATTCACAGCAAAGCCGGGGTCTCAAATGAGACACCGGCTTTCATGTATTTTGGCATATTGCTTATCCTCATGAATGATGGCTAGATACCGAATGCTAAACTCTTGTTAATCGTTGACCTTCACATCCGAAGTATAGGACGCAAACGGCTCTTCTTCAAAATCCTCGTCATCAAATGAAGAGACCTGCGCAACTTCTTCTTCAGCCAGCCAGCTCTCTTGCCGGTTACGCCATGACTGAATGTCGGAGATTACGTTCTCTGCCCGATCGGTCATGATCCCAATCAGATTAACGCCTTGCTCTCCTACCTTCTCCGCTACCTCCTGAACCTTGCTGCCGATACCCCGGGCGCCGTCAGCAATATCCCCTCGAAGCTCTTTGCCGGATTTCGGAGCCAGAAGAAGCGCTGTAACGGAACCTGCAACACTGCCGATTAATACTCCCCAGAGGAGTCCTTTGCCCTTCTCTTTCATATCCCATCTCTCCTTCTATTTGGCCTGCCCTTCGCCGGACTTGGAGGTGTACCTGCTCCATGAATGCCAGAGTGTCATTCCGGCATCCACCCATCGGAACATCTCCCCGATTTGACGTTCATTATCGAGGCGTGCACGTTCCAAATGCTCGATGGCGGTGATAGAGGCTTTTTTCCCTACGGCGTGAACGGCATCTGCCGTCTTGGCTACCGCCGATGCAGCATCAGTCATGGAAGCGGCAAAAGCCTCGCCAGCTGCCAGCTGACGCTGAATCATCTCTAAAGAGACAGACGTTTGCCGGAGCACCTGCGAGGCCTCCTTTGCTAATTGAGTACTGTCTTCCTCAAGCCTGCTCAGCATGGCCTCGGTCCGGTTCAGCAGTTTCTTCATCGACAGCATCACGATGATCGCTGCTACCGCAATCAGAACGATGCCGACGCCAGCCACCAGCGCACTCCACTCTGTCATAGGGAACTCCTCCTTTCGTCCGACCGGGCGAATGCCTAGTCGCTTGATGCATTATAAGCAGGATGGGCTTGTATTGACACAACATCACAAGTTTTTTTATTTCCGGCAAGGAACAAAACCGGAATCGGCAGGGCTTCGGACAACGTGTGTTTATGGATGGATCCCCACATAGAAACAGACCGCTCAAGGGATTCTTGGCGGTCTGCTGCGAATAGTTATAGAGTCGAGCCTATATTAACTAACATGGGAACTGCTTCTAAAGAGATACAGCAAGCAGTTAATACATTTCATTTTTCAGATAATGGCGTACGTTCTCAGCAAACTGCTCCAGCACATCAGGCAGAGCGGCAGTTAAAGGATGAAGTGTATGCCTGTCCCATTCATAGTAGTCCTGAACGAGCGGTTTACGCAGTCTGACCAGCTCCAGCAGCACGGTATGAACCTCATGAGGGAACACCTTTTCCTCATGGTTGATGTCCATAATATCCTCATAACTGCTGGCATCCCGCATAATAAACCCATCAATCAGATAACTTCCGACATCCGTAACGACCTCAATCGCCAGATGAAGCCCGCGCTCCTGTACCAAGCCAAGCACCAGGCCCCCATCCCATGATTGCGCCGCAGTCCGCAATCCTTCAGCTATTTCAGGGATCGCTTTCAGCCGCCGTTCAATTTGCTCTTGATTCACATAATACACGGCAAATCTCCTCCAGCCTGTTGTTGTATGTCTATTGTAAACCGCCTACACTTCAAAATCGACGCTAAGCGTATGATCTTTCACCGTATTAATGTAACGGATGACTTCCTGATGAACAGGATGAACGGCATAAGCCTGCAGATCTTCAAGGTTATCCACTTCAACTATCAAAGCCAAATCATAAGAGCGCTCGGAACGAATAACATCAGCCCCCGCTTCTATGGATCTGAGCATCGGGATCTTCCCATCCATGTCGCGCAGCACCTGAACTGTTTTCTCAATATTCTCAGCCGTCGGCTCCTTCAATTTAAAAAACACAATATGTTTAATCATCGCCCGTTCCTCCATCTCTCGCGTTTATGTATTTCTCCCGTATCTATCATAACCCGTTCGACCAAAAAAAGAAATCGCTCTCACCTACATGCAGGCCGGTAAACCGTCCCGATACGGAGCCCGAGAAAACAAAACAGGAGCATCGTAGTGCTGCTGCCGGAACGCGCTCCTGATAGAACTTCCTGTTCTTGATAATTGTCATTGATATCATGAACTTAGACGGCTCAGCATGTTCTGGGCAATCCATATGCCCGCCGCCCCGGCTTGAGCAAGTCCCCTCGTAATTCCGGCTCCATCGCCACCACAGAATAGACCCTTGATCTCCGTCTCGAAGGACTCCGTCAGCTTCGGCCGAGCGGAGTAGAACTTCGCCTCTACCCCGTAGAACAGTGTGTGCTCGGATGCAATGCCCGGCGTGACTTTATCCAGCGCTTCAACCATCTCAATCAGGCTCTTCATCGTGTTGTAGGGCAGAACCAAGCCCAGATCTCCGGGGACTGCTTCCTTAAGAGTCGGCTCCAGAAAACCTTCGCGGATTCTGCCTTCGGTTGATCTTCGACCGCGCAGCACGTCTCCGTATTTCTGTACAATAACACCGCCGCTGGATAAATCGTTAGCCCGCTTGCAGATTTCCCGCGCGTATTCGTTAGGCTTGTCAAACGGCTCCGTGAACTTATGGGACACCAGCAGCGCAAAGTTCGTATTGGCCGAGCCTAATGCCGGATCCTTATAGGAATGGCCGTTGGCTGCCATCACACCGCTGTGGTTCTCAACGACAACATGACCCGAAGGGTTGCTGCAGAACGTTCTCACGCGGGTTCCAACCGAGGTATTAAAGATGAATTTGCCTTCATACAAGTGCTCGTTAATTTCTCTCATGACCACGTCGGAGGTTTCAACACGCACGCCCACATCCACTTGGTTGTTATGCATTTTCAATCTGCGTTTTTTTAATATGCTGGTCAACCAGGCAGAGCCGTCTCGTCCCGGGGCAACCATAACCAAATTCGCCTCATGAACCTCTCCGCCCTTCATTGCAATGCCGGTAACGCGGTACGTTCCGTCTTCTTTGACGGTAACCAGATCCTCTACCTCTGCCCGGAAGGCCATATCGACCCTGGTCTTCAAATATTCGTAGATCGATTTCAGAATCTCCAAATTTTGTTCGGTTCCAAGATGTCTTACCTGAGCGCGAAGCAGCTTAAGTCCGGCCGCATATCCTCGCTGCTCAATATCCCGAATCGCATTCGTGGTTGGATCCGTAATCGCCGGTGTCGCTCCATGCTCCAGATTAATGGCATCCACGTATTGAATAAGCTCCATTACCTTGGAGCCAGGCAAATAATCAGTCATCCAGCCGCCAAACTCTGTCGTTATGTTGAATTTGCCGTCACTGTATGCCCCAGCTCCGCCAAAACCAGCCGTAATCGAGCAAGCCGGCAGACATCCGGCAAATTCTTTGCGCCCTATGGCTGGCGGACAGAGCTTGATTTTCTCCTCCAGAATCGGGCAGCTTCTCCGATAAATATCATGCCCCTTGTCCACCAGCAGCACCTTGCTGCCCGGTGATTTCAATGTCAGTTCATAACACGCGAATATTCCCGCCGGTCCGGCGCCAACCACGATAACATCATATTTGCTCATCATATCCCCCTGTGTGTTTGACTGTACTCTTGCACACCGACTCCAGGCACAAAAAAATCCTGCTACGAATAGGTATGCTTGCGCATCCTACTCGTAGTCAGGAATTTAAGGTCCCTTGTAGAAACCCCTGAACCTTATTATCAGGGATATACGAATAAGCATCATTCAACTTCAACAACCACAGTTAATATAAACTCTAATTACGAATATGTCAAACATAATCATATTTATCGTTCGTGTTTTAAGCATAAACAAATAATAAATTCTGATATAAAATAATATAATGACTAAAAGACGAACAATAACATCTGTAAACAAATTGTTAAACCAGGACTTTCAGACTATTACACTGCCCTTACAAATCACGTAACAACGAAATGGAAACAAATGTTTAACGATTGGCTATTGAAAAGTGAGTGTCGAATATTGTAGTATTGTGTTAAAAAAATCGGAGGAATTATGCCTACACAACTGCAGCAAGAAAAACACTCCATAGAGGCGTGGTCCCTGATCAATCGTAAATATTTGGGGAAAGGTGTGCGAGTCAAGCGCTTTCGCCGGCCGACCCGCTGCCAAATTCGTAACCGCGTCCTGCTAGCCATACTTATGGCCAACGACATCAAGCTGTCACAATTGGCCGAAGAACTGGGAGTATCCTCCCGTAGTGTCAGTGCCTGGGTGTATGAGGGACGCGTTCCCGGAAAAAACAACCTGGAGAAAGCCTGCAGCTACTTGGGTTATCCCCGTCATATCCTCTTCAGAGAAGAACTGCTGGAGAAATCACCATTGATCTGTCAGCCTGCACCTTCCCGCTTCATGAAACGCACCCTGACACGTTCTCCGGTCAGCAATCGAATTCTGACAGGCCTGTGCATGGTTCATGATTTGTCGGTAAGCGATGTCAGCCGCTGGATCGGCGTCCATCCCGGCACGTTCCGCAAATGGCTGCATCAAGGCACCGTACCATCCGCGGCATTTCAGGAAAAAGCGGAACAGTTCTTCCGTATCCCTAAATCTGTTCTGTTCGCAGATTGCGCATTGAAGCAAGATTCTCCTAAATGAAGTTATCATGATTTTTAATAACCATACTTAAGATGACGAACCAAACGCCCAGCAGGCCGGATTTGATCCGGCTTGGCTGGGCTTATTTTTTGTTAAGGCATATTTGGAAGAGATCAGGGAATACAAGTAACATCGAGAATCGCGGCATCCAGAATGGAGGTGACTCACGCATGAAGTTGCGCCATAAGGAAATTGGCGGGGCATTGGGATTATTGGCCGGAACTACGATGGGCAGCGGCATCGGATTTCTGCTCGGCTGGCACTCTTACGATCTGATAGTTCTGGTTGCCTTCTTCGGTTTATTCGGAATTACAGCCGGGCGGTGGGCTGGCTCCCGCATTGTATTCAAAGAGTTTCCGTAAACGTAAAAATCAATTGCCAAGCTCCACATTCTACAACCCCCTGCCCAAGATGCAGTGCAGCAAAAAAGCAGACAAGGAAACCATTCGCTTCCCCATCTGCTTTTTCTCATTTTGAGAAAACCCTCATCGGCGGTTTTTCACAATTCAAAGCGATTTATCATCCATCGGCTCCCCTGCATAGCCCGTTGAATACTCATGAAAATAATCCTCGCCCAAGGTTGTATCCGGTATATCCTTTTCGCTCCAGGTCTTGCCTCCATCCTCTGTTATGGCCTGACCACTGAATCCACTTTCTGGTGATATAAAATGGAGAAAATCCCCATTCGGCGTGCTTCCAATCCGGTCCCATGTCTGCCCGCCATTGGTTGTGCGGTAGAGATCGTTATTCTCCATAACGGCCCAAGCCTGCTTGCCGTTCAGTGCAAAGATTTGACGCACGGTTCCCTTCAGCTGAGCTTGAACCTCCCATTCCGTACCACCGTTATCACTATATGCAATCCAGCCTTCTCCGCCTATCCATCCCGTTTTATGATTAACCAGCCTGACTGCCGTCACATCCGCTAAATCCACATCGGGCTGTAAGGCCGAAGCTTTCTGGTCATTCGTATGATTCTGTTCTGCATCGGCACTATGATCTCCGGCGTCATCAGCTTCACCCGCAGCATGATTCGAATTGGCAGGAGATTCTCCCTCAGGGTTAGCTCTGTTCGGAGCATTCGGGGATTGCTCCGGCACCGGAGCTTGGGCCCCATCCCCTCCATCCGATGGCTGGCAGCCTGCAACCAGGCCCACAACGATAAGCAGCAGTAAAATAAAGCCAAACCCAATTCGAGGTTTTATCATATGATCACACCCCTTACATTCAAAGTATTAATCGGCTACAACGGTTAACGGGTCCTCTATACTATATATCCAACTCCATCAATTTCACCCAAATGAAGAACACACTCTCATCTTTAGTATAACGCGATTTCTCTCTGAATAGGAACGAAAAAAGCTGCTCTTCAAGTAGAAATTCACTTGAAAAACAGCTTAAGTTCTTGGATGCGGTCGAGAGGACTCGAACCTCCACGGGGGTTAGCCCACACGGACCTGAACCGTGCGCGTCTGCCAATTCCGCCACGACCGCGTATTATGTAAGCCGGTGTTGTGTTGATCACCGTAATTAAGAGTATATTACGCCAGAAGTTAAAAAGCAAGCATTATTTTTTAAGAAAATGTCGAAACCGGATATTCCGCATAATTTCAACATTTCAACCCGACGCCAGATCGTCCATTGGTCAAGAATGATTCTGGAGAATACCCTCGTTTACTCATCCTCCACAGGGTATGTTTATTCGAGAAACCCCTCATACTAAAACAACCAAGCTCTGGAACCTGTAATATATACTTTACGAAGCGCGAGGACATAACGATGTATATGAAGAAATATGGAATCACCTTCCTGATGGGCTCACTCTGTCTTGCCTTCACCGTAATCACCGACATCCTGTTCGGTTTCCCATGGACTAACTTTATCATCAATTGGAAATTCACGCTGTTCTCCATTGTAGAAAAATGGACTGTTATCCTGCTGCTGATCTTATTGTTCGTTCCGGATGTATATCAATTCTTCAAAAAGAAAAAGTCCCGACATGCAAGCCAATCCTAATCCTCTTATAATAGGATGTGGCTCACGAAGCGGGACTTGAATTGGAATTAGGTTCGGATTTGGATCTGGATTTGGATTTCATCCTCCGTACCAGGATGCGGATCATCCCCAGAATAACCAAGACAGCAGGAATGACAATCGTGAATACAGGGAGCACGGTATACAGATACTTGCTCCCTTTCATAAGATGTTCGCTATAGGAGCGCGACAGAACCATCGAATTCCCCAGTATGATTACAGCATAGGGATAGATTAGTTTTTTGTACGGAATCTTAAACAGCTCCGATGTGCACATCAGCGCCGCATAATAATACAAACTTATTTTGAAAAACACGCCAATGATTAATACCATCACCACGAGTATTTCTGTTCGCTCGATAAACTCGGAAATATTGGCCTTGCCGACCATGGTAAGCAGCGGAAATACCGAACGCTCGGTAATATTCGTTCCCAGCACTGAAATGGTAATGGCTGAGGTCTGCGCCAGCATGACGCCGCAAAATAATATCGCCAAATAACCGGCCTTAATCCCTGTTTTCTTCTGATTCAAGGCAGGCATTAAGACTGTAGCAACAATAAGCTCCGCGAATGGAAAGTGAATGTTTTTCTCCACTACGGATTCCAAGATCGGCCCCGTGCCTTCTCCCATCACAGGCAGCAAACGCTGCAGGTCCACAATCCCGGCAAACAGGATGACCAACAAGCTAAACCCTCCGATAATCAATACGACGGCTAAGAAGATCAGCGCAGTACGGGCGAGCACCTCAATCCCTTTGCCCAGCACATACGCAACCGTCATCACCATGATAAGATTTACGATAAGCAGGGGAGTTTCCTTCAGCGCTGCCGATGCCATCACCAGAAGTCCTCCGTCAACAACATCTCTGGAAGCCGTATGCAAGTAGAACACACCGTACGACAATCCGACAAATCCACCTAAATATTTCCCAAGCAATATTCGGTAATATACAGTCGGAAGTTTATCGGGAAACAGGGAGTAGAGAAAAGCGTTCATTGAGAAAAGCAGCAGACCCATGATCATGCCGATCAGCATCGCGATCCATGAATCCTTACCGGCTTGCAATCCAAGATTCACGACAAGCGTGGTTCCAAATTGAAACAGGACCAACAGTGAGAAGAATTGGAGCGGACTAATTCTCACCTTCTCCATACGGCTCCTCCTTTTCGTTACTCGATGTGGATGTCGTGTTTAAAGGAACGATCTCTCATCTGTGAATTTCGCACGACCGAGTTCACTTGGTATTCAACCTGAATTCGCGGATAAATCACATCCCAGCGGTCTTTCAATTCCCGCCAGACCGCCGGTTTGGTCCGTTCGATTACGTGACTGAATCCCAAAATGTCACTATCCAATTTCTTGCTTTTTTCTACTGCTTTTTTCAAAATTCGCACAACCTCTTTGTTGACAGCCTCTTCAAGAATCTTCATCGTATGAGGGTCCCTCAGATCAATACTGCTGTTCACTTCCCGGATCGAGAGGTTCGGCTCAACAAAAATTCGAATGATTGGCTGCAGCGGATCCTGAAATTCGGCTTCAATTCGGGTCTTGGAGCGCATGACATCGAAAGCGACTTCACCTTGTCCATTTTCAAGTTTGATATGCAATGGCGTTTTTTGCATTTTATCCCTGATCCACACGGTCCCGCGGCTCTCTTCCTTCGTCATCCAGCCCTTGAGTTTTCCGCCTTTGAAAACAGCCAGATTGGAGATGACGGCTAACCCGTCGCTCTTCGCACTCTCCAAATTCGATTTCTTAGCTGCCCCCTCTTTGCTCCCTTCGATAATAACACCATTAATAATCGGTCCACCTCCAGGCGTAAGCATCCCCCGGATAACATCATCCACTTCAACCCGAAAGTTCTCGCTTAACTGTCTGGAGGTCAAATCGATCTTCTGTGCCAATGCGAAGGCTGTAATCTTCCCGATAGGAGTCAATACAGCGACAACCTCCTCGGCCCGCTGCCCCTTCCCGGCAACCAGAATTTCAGCTGTCAACCTGATATCGGAATCCCGATCCAGATAATCAAATAAATCGACGATGCCGTTCCTCGCGACATCATCGGATATGACAATTAAGCCCGTATGCGCCAGCGATATAATTCGCGGTACTTTTCGGGATGTATTGCGCATCGCTTCAATAACGGTTTTACCGGATGCTTGGTAGACTGATGTCGGTGTGGCCCCTCTTCCTGCTTTTCCGGAGATCTCATCGGCAACCACTGTTTGAAAAGAGATCAAGTACTGACTCTTGCTCTCCATCCAATCGATACCGATCCCGGATACGATCGCCCGCCGGTTTAACTCCACCGCATCCCAGCAGCCGGTCATCATGGCAAGGCAGCAGCCAAGCACAAGGAAGGCAAACCATCTGTGTTTCAACATATCTCATGATCGCTCCTAACCTGAGTTACGATTCCCCTCGGCACTGGGAGCGACGGCATGCTGATTGCTGCCCCCGCCCCCTCTCTCGCTGCCGTTGTTCTGTTCTGCAGTGCCCGAACCGGCCCCGATGCCTTGCTGTGTCGATGAACGGTTTCCCTGCTTGCCGGATCCGGAAGCCGAAGCGGTGAGAGTAGCAGACTGAAGCGTTTTAAAGGGCATCCGCAGGACGGCATCCTTCTGGCTCTTGTACCGAAACGGGCTTATGGGCGCCAGGTAAGGTTCACCGAAGGAACGGAGACTGTTCATATGCGCAACAAGCACGATTAATCCCAAGGTGAGCCCATAAAAGCCAAACATGCCTGAGAGCACCATAAATCCAAACCGGATCAATCGGCCTGCAATGGACAAGTTGTACGCCGGTATCGCAAAGCTTGCGATACCGGTCAGGGCGACAACGATGACCATCGCAGGCGTAATCAGTCCAGCCTCTACCACTGCCTGTCCCAGGATCAAAGCACCCACAACCGAAACGGTTTGCCCGATGGCTCTCGGCATCCTCACGCCGGCTTCCCGCAGTATTTCAAAAACAATCTCCATGAGCATTGCTTCAACAAAGGCAGGGAAAGGCACACCTTCCCGCTGAGCCACCAAACTAATCAGCAATAAGGTTGGTACCATCTCATAGTGAAACGTAGTGAGTGCAATGTACACCGACGGGCCCAAGATCAAAATAATGAAGCAAAGATAGCGGACAATCCGCATCACAATGGCAATATCAAATCGCTGTGCATAGTCTTCCGGCGACTGAAAGAAATGAACGAATACCGTTGGGAGCACCAGGACAAATGGCGTTCCGTCAACCAAAACGATAATGCGTCCCTCCAGCAATTTGCCAGCTGCGTCATCGGGACGCTCCGTATTATAGATCGTCGGAAACGGCGTCACCGTTTTGTCCTGAATAAATTCTTCAATGTATGCGGACTCCAGAATCCCTTCAATTTTGATTCCGTGTATCCGTTCTTTGATTTCTTTCACAATCTCAGGATCTGCCTTCCCCTTAACGTACATAATCGCCACATGCGTATGGGTTACCGACCCGATCTTCATCGTCTCCAGCCACAGATCAGGAGATTTCATCCGCCGCCGGATCAAGGATATATTCGTGGCAATGGACTCTACAAAGCTGTCTTTCGGGCCCCGGACAACAAGCTGTGAAGTCGGCTCCGTCACAGACCGCCACTCGCCACCCTGCGTACCAGCTACGATGGCTTTTTCCGACCCTTCGATCAGGATGGCGGTATCGCCAGACAGTATGGCAAGCATAATATCATTCCACTCGGTCATGGTCCTGGATTCACCCATCGCGAGCCCATCCTCCATGATCCGCTTCAGCATGGCTTCAGGGTCTTCTTTATTCAATAGGTCAGGATTTACATGCAGCAGGGATTCCATCACAAAATGGTTGACCATTTGGGGATCGCTAAGCCCGTTCAGATAAACGATGGCGCAATTATCCTCAGGCTGACCGCCCAGTTTCAAACGGCGGATAACGATATCCGGGCTGTCTCCGGATTCAGTTCGTATACGAGCCAGTTGTTCTTCCATATTGCCCGAAATTACGGATGGCCTCGTCTTCGAGGATAGCTCCAGTTCCTCTGAATCCTTCTTTGGAGCTTTACGGCGGTTACGAGATCGGTAGCCTATCATGTTGGTATCCTCATCCTTCAAAACTCAAGTTATCTCCATTATTTGCTTTACATTCCTATTTCATGCGGAGAGCAAAGAGGAATTCAGATACGGAGCGAAGAATTGTCTATGCATGAAGACTATATTCACAGGGAGGATACTATTTTGAAGCGTTACGGGTTGCCATTGGTCATCCTGATCATGAGCGTCATTTACATTTTCTTGATTCCATCTGAGCCATTAGCGGTCAAACTGCTGTTCAAGCTGATTCCGATGTGGCTCATCATACTCTTTGCTTATTGGCAATTCCCGCCATATAAATCAAAGGTTCATTATCTTCTGGTGATAGGGCTGTTCTTCTGTATGATTGGTGATGGAACACTGATCTGGTTCGTGGTCGGTCTCACCGCCTTTCTGATTGGACATCTGTTCTATGCGGCCGGCTTCCTCACACAATGGCGCTACTCGCTCCTCCGTTTCCTCAGCATCGTTCCAATCGCAATCTACTCGTTATTCATGGGCAGCGAATTGGTGTCTTCGATTAAGGCCAATGGAGATCACGGCTTGATTATTCCGGTTATCGCTTATATCACGGTCATTTCACTTATGCTCTGGTCGGCCATTATGACCGGGAACCGGTGGGCGATGCTCGGGAGCCTGCTGTTTGTCATCTCGGATTCGATCCTGTCCTGGAACATGTTTGTTTCAGATATTCGCTACTCCGGCGTGTGGATCATGACAACCTATTACGCCGCCCAATTTCTCATTGCACGCAGCATTGCAGCCTTCGATAGTCCTCACATGCAATCCGCAAGCAGCGCAGCCCTTAACACATCGGTTTTTAAATAGAACACAAAACAAGCTGAGCCCGGGTCCATCTTGCACCCGGGCTCAGCCCTGTTATCATTCATTGCTTTATCCTATTAAGGACCTAACTGGTACCGGCCCCTCTTTAATCCCGCCAATTCATGCGTACCTGCTTAATTCCCTCAACCTGCCACAGCTGCTCGAACAATCCGTTAATTCCCTTGCTGTTAAACGAATAGACCCGAAATTCCATCGTCACCTTGGTTGAATCATCTTCCAATGTATCGTTGTTGACGATCATGCCCTCAACGGTCATGTTCGCCCTTTGCAGCAAATCGGTAATGGTGCTGACATGAACCGGACGGTCCCCGGTCTCAATCATGATTTTTAGGCTGCCGGATTTCTTAATAAAGAGAAACCTCGATTCCAGTTTATTCAGCACCAGCGTGCTGACCAGAACAATCGCCGTTGTTATGATCGCTGGCCAATAAAACCCGGAACCAACACTTAAACCAATAGCCGCCGCTACCCATAAGGTTGCCGCCGTGGTGAGACCTGAAATGATATGATTCGAACGCCGCAGGATAGCCCCGGCTCCAAGAAAACCGATACCGCTTACAACTTGTGCGGCCAGCCGGGCAGGATCAAACCTCGCATTGGGATGATTGATCAGGGCTGAATCAAACCCGTAAATGGAAGTCAGCATAATCAGCGTTGATCCGACGGCTACCAAGAGATGCGTTTTTAGACCGGCCTGCTTGTTTCTGCGTTCGCGCTCCCAACCGATTAAACCGCCAAGCAGCGCAGCAAATAACAGCCGCATCAGCATGGTCCCTGTATCCAGTTGAAACACATCCATTCCTAATCTCCACCCATCCTTGTCATTTAAGGCGGCTCTTCGTTATGCCATATGTTCATCCTGCCAGCGCCATAACTCTTTGCTGGAGGTGGATATGCCGATTACACCGCTCTTCAGAGCTGTATCAAAATCCTCCAAATCGATCATGAGTCCTCCCGCGATGACAGGCACGTCCACCTCGGCACGAATACGGTCCATAATACGCTGACATACCATGCCCGGCAGAACTTCGATTGCGTCCGGATTGGAGGCCTTAATCATCTTGATTCCGTTATCCAGTGAGACGGAGTCAAATACAAACAGACGCTGAACTGTCAACAAGCCCAATTTTTTTGCTTCCACGATCGCTGTGTTTTTTGTTGTAACGATTCCGTCAATACCTGCCTTCTCGGCTAAATACCTGACTCCCGTCTTGTCTTTGCCGATTCCTTCAATGAGATCAAAATGAACAAATGAGAGCTTGCCAGCCTCAGAAATCTGCTCGACAATCGATTCAATCATAAAGATATCGGTCTTGAGAATAAAAACGATATTCGATTCGGTTGCCAGCACGGCGGGCAGTTCTTCGGCATGCATTAATGATGTGATAATGGGCCTTCGCTTCAAACAATACGAAATTCGCTGTGCACCTTCTACACTGGTTCTCATGTCTTCACCTCGTTGCCGCAGCAGCATCTCCAATTCTCCCGTTGCCCCGGCATATTTTTATATCCATCATGACTTTGCTTCATCTGCCTGCTCCAAGGCATGACCTGCGAGATAAATATCGTGGACCGAATTCAGGACGTAGGTAGGCGTAACGCTGCTGCCGATCAGGTCATCCCTGCCCGACACGCCAGTCAGCACCAATGCCGTACTCATTCCCGCCTCGTTTCCCATCCGAATATCCGTATCCAGCCGATCCCCTGACATCAGGCATGCTTCCGCTTTCACTCCCAAAATATCAAGTGCCGTCAATGCCGTCAAGACGGAGGGCTTGCCCATGACGGTCGTAATTCGGATGCCCGCTGTACCTTCGATGGCACCAATCATGCCGCCACAATCGGGAATATCCCCGCCGGGCATGGGACATGTTCGATCCGGATGGGTTGCAATAACATCGGCGCCGTGTTTAATTGCCTGATATGCGAAATCCAGATGCCGATAGTGAAACTCCCGATCCCACGAAACGACCACAACATCGGTTTCCTCCGGCGTAGATGCGAATGAAATTCCGTTATCCAGCAGTTCATTCTTCAATATGTCCTCACCGATCACGTAGACCTGTGCACCCGGATGATGCTTCTGAAGATAATGGATCGTAACGAGTGCAGGGTTCAATATATGCTTCAGTTCTACCTCAATGCCAAGCTTCGCTAATTTCTTCAAATAATTTTCTCTGGAATCAATCGTTTTGTTAGTTAAAAACAACAGCTTCTTATCCAGCCCCTGCAAATAGTGAATGGTCTCAACAGCCCCATCAATCGCCTCGGCCCCCAGATAGATCGTACCATCCAAATCAAAAATATAACCTGAAAAATGATCCATTGTCGTTCTCCTCTGCATGTTCAATCTGTAACTTCCGCCTGCAAACGTAAATGGGACGTAAATGGGACATGTTCTGGTTAGATCAGTTCTGTTATGCAATCACAGCCCCCATCCGTATGTATACATATGACAGCACCATTCCCTTTAGTCCTTGGACAAGCGATCATACGGATACAAAAAAAAGAGAAACACTTCGCATTAAAAACGCTTTCATCCATGACAAATGAAAGGTTCGTTATGCAAAGGGCTTCTCATCATCTCTGCCCAGCTCTATAACTTCATATGGTTATACTACATCCAGCTTTTACATTTGACAAGATGATAATAATTCAGAATTATCGAATCATGGCTGAGATGGTGGGAGAATCCTCCTCTTTCTCTTGGGTGTCCACCATTTCTACATGTTCCCTACCCAAAGGATACGGAAACAGCTCCGTCCTGTCGCCTGCAGGAGCCCCCCATGCCAACTGCAATTGATCCTGCAGCAGCTCCAGCTGTCTGTCAACTTCCTCTTGACTCCATTCTAAATAATCCCTCATCATCTCGATTACGGGAGCGATTAACCTCTCGGCCCTTGGCCGGTCAAACAGCACCCAGCCCGTTCTTCTTAGCAGAAAATCAACAGCGGTTATTGTCATCTCATGTTCTATGGAGTACTGGATTTCTGCTCGCAGCACTCTAATTTCCATCGATTCCGACGCCTGCGAAGCAGCATGAATCCGATGAAGCAGCTCTTTTGTATTAGAGCCGTATCGGGTCATCAAGCCCAGCATGAGCTCCGACGGGATGCCAAGCGATTTCCCCTGCTTAACCAGCATTTCTCGCAATTCCTCATAAGTAAGACCATTCAACTCTCCGCCGCTTATCGGTACCCGGTCTGTTGTACAAGGAGGATAGATGGTGCCATCTGCCTCTTGAAGCTGTCTGGCAGCCAGGTTCACAACCTTCTCGGCCATTTTCCGAAATCCGGTCAGCTTTCCGCCTGCAATGGTAATCAATCCGGAATCGGATACAACCATTTCGTCCTTTCCGGATATCTCCGAGGGCCCCTTCCCTTCCTCGCGCACGAGAGGACGAAGTCCAGACCAGCCCGCTTCGATATCGCTTATCTTCAAATGGACATCCGGGAAAGCATGACGAACCGCATCAAGGAGATACCGCCGATCTTCAGCGGTAACGCCCGGCGTCTCCGTTGCACCTTCGTATACGGTATCGGTTGTTCCGATGTAGGTCTTGCCCTCCCTGGGAATAACGAATATCATTCGGCCACCGGGCACATCAAAATAAGCAGCTTGTCGTATCGGGAGCTTCGCATGATCCACCACCAGGTGAACGCCCTTGGTGAATAATAATGACCTGCCTTTCAGCGAATTGTCCTTCTGCCTGACCTGATCTGCCCATAGACCGGTTGCATTCACGATTTTTTTGGCGAATACCTCATAGGTTTCCCCGCTCCATTGATCCTCCACGTGAGCGCCTACCACTCTTCCCCCGCGATAAATAAATGCGCATACTTTAGCGTAATTCGCGATCAGTGCTCCCCTGGCCCGTGCAGACTTCATCACTTCAACCGTTAGCCGTGCATCATCGGTGCGATATTCATAATAATAACCGCAGCCTCGTAACCCCTCCTTACGAAGGAGCGGCTCCAGCGCTAGGGTTCCCTCGCGTCGGAACATGGTCCCCCGCTCACTGCCCTTGACCCCCGCCAGCCAGTCATGCAGATACAGTCCGATGGCTCTGGCCAAATAACCGTAGGTGCCTTTCTTATAAATAGGCATTAGCATCGGAATCGGCTCCACAAGATGCGGAGCGCTCCGGTGAAGCAGCGCCCGCTCGTAGCCTGCTTCACGTACCAAGCCAAGCTCTCCCTGCCGCAAATACCGGAGACCGGCATGGATCAGCTTCGTCGATCTGCTGCTTGTTCCCGAAGCCAAATCGCCCATCTCGACCAAGCCGACAGCCATCCCCCTGCAGCTGGCGTCCCAAGCAATTCCCGCACCCGTGATACCGCCGCCAATCACCAGCACATCCAGCTTGCTAGCCGACATGTCCTGCAAATATTGGGTCCGCATCCTAGCGGATAAGCTTGTGCCCACCTGACATTCCCCTCCCTGAATCTATTAAGAAAAACGTATAAATCTAAAAAAGAACCGCATCTGCTGAATGCATACTGAAATACAGTACGCATTGAAGCAAAAGGGTTCTCCATGATCTCTGCCCGTTTATGCAATAAATATGATTATTCATTATATGTTGCTTTTATGCTTATGTCTACATAGAACCTGTTATTAGAACTTTGCAGGTCTAATGTCATTTTTTTCGTAAAGCCGATGGAGCCATTCGCTTATATTTCTTGAAGGTCCGGCTGAAATAATAAATATCGTTGAATCCGGTAGCCGCCGCAATTTCTGATACCGTAAGCGGACTTTCGCGGAGCAGGTAATCCGCCCGGTTAAGCCTGGTTTCATTCACGTACTCCGTCACGGTCCGGCCGCTGATCTCCTTGAACAACCGGCTGAAATGAAAACGGCTGAGACCGGCCATGCCGGATAACAGCTCCACGGACAGATCGTCCCGGTAATGCTCTTCAATGTATTTGAATATCGGCGCAAACCGCTCCACATTTTTCATTCGCTCCACGTATTCGTCCTGTGTGAGAACCGTGGCGACATAACCTCGCAGCAGCAGCGTAAGCAGCCGGTACAGCTCCGATTTGATGGCCAGCTCATAGCCGAATTCCTGCCGTTCCAGCTCCTTGATAATGGATAGCATGGGTGCCAGCGCATCATCCCCGTTGATTCGGTTCTCGAAGATCAGACGGTTCTGGGTGATCGGTGTGATGAATTTCATCTCGGGCGCATCCAGGGAATGGCTCTGCAGCAGCGAGAAATCAGCGATTAACGCATAATAAAACAAATGTTCCGACTGGCTGAGCCCGTAATGCAGTTCATTCCGGTTAATGACGATCATATCGCCTTCCTTGGCGGTGAAGGTGGACGATCCGCATTCCAGCGTCGCTTCCCCCGAAACAAAATACAGAATTTCAAGATGCTCATGCCAATGATGGTTAAATAAAACCTGTCCCCGGCCATCAAACTCGCAACGATGAACCTTGATTGGAAACTGAGGATCCGGCATCGTCATCGGTTCTCGCAGTGTTTTGTCCAATGCTCTGATCTCCTTCCCGTAAGACAGCACAATTGTACAAACAAACAGCACGGTTTATCATGGTGTCTTCCTCTAAAAGGATTATAATACGAAAGTGTAATGCAGTAAATTCAGAGGAGTGAAATCATGAAATCTATTAATGTTGGCGTCATTGGCACTGGATCGATCTCTGCTATGCATTTGCAATCCTATCAAAAACATGCGAACGCGAATTTGCTCGCCGTGTGTGATTTAAATGAAGAAAGAGCACAGCGTGCAGCTGAAAAATACGGCGCTACCAAAGTCTATACAGACTATAACGAACTTCTGGCTGATCCCGATATCGATGCGGTTAGCATCTGTACCTGGAACAATACCCATGCCGAAATCAGCATCGCGGCACTGAATGCCGGCAAACACGTTCTGGTTGAGAAACCTCTCTGCCGTACGGTTGAGGAAGCGCTTCAAGTACAGGAAGCCGTGAAATCCTCGGGCAAGCTGCTTCAGGTCGGATTCGTAAGACGTTACGACCCTAACGCCCAGATGCTGCGTGAGTTTGCAGACAAGGGGGAATTCGGGGATATTTACTTCGCGAAGGCGTCCTCCATCCGTCGTCTCGGTAATCCGGGCGGCTGGTTCTCCGACATCGAACGTTCCGGCGGCGGCCCCCTCATCGATATCGGCGTGCATGTCATTGACCTGTGCTGGTATATGATGGGACGTCCAAAGCCAGTTGCCGTCAGTGCAAATACATACCGGAAACTGGGCAACCGCTCCAATGTTCGCAACCTGTCCTTCTACAAGGCAGCTGATTACGACGCGGAGAAGAATACGGTTGAAGATATGGCAAATGCGATGATCCGTTTTGAAAACGGTGCCTCTTTGCTGGTGGACGTGAGCTTCACCCTGCACTCCAAGGAAAACCTGCAATCCGTTAAGTTGTATGGAGACAAGGGCGGATTCGAGATTGATCCTGAGGTTTCCATCGTAACCGAGAAACACGATACCATCATCAATATCCAGCCGCAAACAGACAACAAAGGATTCGACTTCGATGCCGCTTTCCAAAGCGAAGTCAATCACTTCATTTCCTGTATCGAGAACGGCACGACACCGCTCAGCCCGGTTGAAGACGGCGTTGAGATCATGAAGATTCTGTGCGGTATCTATGAATCCGCTGAGAAAGGAGCTGAAGTTCTGCTATGAAACTTGGAGTGAGCTCATACAGCCTGTATCAGGCCATGAACAAAGGCGAGATGACCATTACCGATGTCATCGACTACGTTGCAGAGATCGGCGGAGAGCATATCGAGATCGTTCCGCTCGGCTTTAACCTGAAGGAAACGCCGGAGCTGATCGATACCATCAAATCCCATGCTGCATCCAAAGGGCTTGAGATTTCCAATTATGCCATCGGCGCCAATTTTGCGGAATTGGATGACGCTGCCTATGAAGCGGAAATTGAAAGAGTTAAAGGCGAAGTGGACATAGCGGCGGCCCTTGGCGTTAAGCTGATGCGCCATGACGTTGCTTCTTCCAAGGACTTGTCCATTACTCATTTTCTGGAGGAACTCCCGCGTCTGGCCAATGCTTGCCGTATCATTGCCGATTACGCGGCAGAACACGGCATCACCACCAGCGTGGAGAACCACGGATATTTCATACAGCAGAGCGACCGTGTAAAAACACTTGTCCAAACCGTAAATCATCCAAACTTCAAAACAACCCTGGATATCGGGAATTTCCTCTGTGCGGATGAGGTATCCACCGTGGCTGTAGCCAACAATATCGGCTTGGCCTCGATGGTTCACTTCAAGGACTTCTATTATCGCCCGGCCAAGCGTGTGCCTGGATCCGGCTGGTTCAACACCTCGAGCGGCAATTGGCTCCGGGGCGCGATTGTCGGCCAAGGCGATATCGATATGCCGGAAGTCGTTCGCATCGTGAAAGAATCCGGTTATGACGGCTACATCTCGATCGAATTCGAAGGATTGGAAGATTGCCGTACGGGAGCCAAATTTGGATTGGAATATGTCCGCAAAGCATGGAATGAAGTTTAATTCAGACGGACGATGGATGATATAAGGAGGATATAACGATGTCGAAGCCTATCATGCCTAACAAAATTGGCGTTATTGTGGACAGCTTTCGTGTTGGCGTAAGAGAAGGTCTTATCAAGGCTCGGGATGTTGGTGCCGATGGTGTTCAGATTTATGCCGTTCATGGCGAAATGGACCCAGCCAACCTGTCTGCTTCCGCTCGCAAAGAATTGAAGGATTATATCGAATCACTCGGACTTGAAATCTCCGCACTCGTGGGTGACCTTGGCGGACACGGCTTCCAGGACCCTGCTGAAAATGCGGCCAAGATCGAAAAATCCAAACGGATCATGGAGCTTGGTTTGGAGCTTGGAACGAATATTATCACAACCCATATCGGTATCGTTCCGCAGGACCACAACGGCCGCGTATACGAAACGATGCACAATGCCTGCGTGGAGCTCAGCACCTTCGCAAATTCCATGAACGCATTCTTTGCCATCGAGACGGGCCCCGAGCCTTCCGCCCACTTGAAGGCATTCCTCGACGGTTTGGGTTCCAACGGCGTATCGGTTAACTTCGACCCGGCAAATATGGTCATGGTTACAGGGGATGATCCGGTACAGGGCGTGTACAACCTGAAGGATTATATCGTCCATACGCATGCGAAGGACGGAATCAAGCTCGCCGACTATATCGATCCTCGCGATGTATACGGCGATTTCGGATACGAAGCGCCGCCGCTGGACCATGACTTAATCGCCGATATGGCAGAATCCGGCGAGAAGTTCCGTGAGGTTCCGCTCGGCGAAGGCGGCGTGAACTGGTCGGCATATCTGCAAGCCCTCAAAGACATTGGCTACACCGGATATCTGACGATCGAACGCGAAGTGAAAGCAAATCCGGAGGCTGACATCAAACTCGCCGTAGATTTTCTGAAGACGTTCAGAGCCTAACCGATTCATTACCATACAGAGTCTCGCTGCAACGGGTCTGGGCCTAATAAGAGCCTCACGCAGCGGGCTCCATATGCAAAAGCAGGCAGATCAAGGATATTTCCCGATCTGCCTGCTTTTTTTATTCATGCCATGTTGATGAACTTAGTTAAGATACGGTCTGCTTCCCAGGCAATGTCTCCAAGGAGCCGTTCGCATTCGCGGAACGGATCTCGGCCTCGATAATTTCCAGTGATCCGGCAGCGCTTTCCGGTGTGCATACCGTTACGGGTGTCCCTTGTGCAACATGCTCAAGGAAATACTGGAGTTCGCGATAGTAACCGGAATCACCGGACAGCTCAGCCGTAAAGCCCGGAGCATCTTCAGGATAAACCTTCAATTCATTATTCTGGAACACAAGCGTAGCCTGCTCCAGATTCACCCGGTATCCCATATGGAATCCGTGTTCACCGCTCAGTGTCCAGTCCGCATGGGCGTTAATCACCTTACCATCCGGATAGCTGTAATGAGTGGACACGATATCGTACAGGCTGCCTTCAATGATGGTTTTGGCGAATGTGGATACCCGTTCCGGCTTGCCCATCAGCCAGTGGATCATATCCACGTCATGGACATGCATGTCGGTGATGCAGCCACCGCTTTTGTCCCCTTCCAGGAACCAGCCCTTCGGCGGTTCGGAGCCGCGGAAGAACTCCCCCGCTACGATGCTTCCGTATCGTCCGTCCTCCACGCAGGCTTTTAAATATTCATAAGCGGGCCAGAAACGCAGGCATTGTCCGATCATCAACGTTTTGCCTGTACGCTCTGCTGTTTTCACCATGCGCCAGGCTTCTTCTGCACTGCCTGCCATCGGCTTCTCACACATGACGTGAATCCCCTTCTCCAGCAGCATGCAGGTCATATCCGCATGTAAATAAGTCGGCAGACATACGTCCACGATATCAAGCTCTTCATTCTCCAGCATACTGTCTACATGATCGTAGAGATGATAGGGCTCCAGATCATATACATCACGCTCAGTGGCCATATTGCCATTGGCTTTGCTGTCTTTCAGCTCATCGATACGCAGATCGCAGATGGCAACCAGCTTAATGTCGGCACCTTCTTCCATGAGACGGACATAATTGTCGAAATGCATGCGTCCCATGAAACCAAAACCCAATATTCCGATTTTCAGCATCCTATATTCCCTCCGTATCCCTTATTATGATTGGCCTTGACGCTGGCGCGCGTCAGGCTGGCGCAATGACGGTGTACGTCCGAGAATCGCATCCATTGCATTGGATGTATTAAAAATGATCTGCTCCGAATAGTGGGTGTAGGCCGGGATCATCTCTGCCGTAACATAGTTGTCATAGCCGATTAAACGCAGCGCTTCCACCACGGCCGGGTAATCAACGTCTCCTGCCAGCAAATCAACAAAGCCGTGCAGCCCGCCAGCTTGCCTGCGGTAGTCCTTGAAATGGACTTTTTTGATCCGCTGACCCAGAATCCGAATCCACTGCTCGGGATAACCGTTATGAACAACATTCCCTACGTCAAAATAGGAGCCGACATAATCGGAACCGATCTCGTCAATGAAATTTCGCAATTCCAGCGGCGACAGCAGAAATTTGTTCCACACATTCTCAAGCGCGATGGCAACACCGGCACTCTCTGCAAACGGCACCAGCTTACGAATGGATTCTTGAGCGCGATCGTATGCATATTCGTAATCAATCACGGCGGAGCCAGGGATGAAATCGACGCCGACCGCGCCGGGGATAACCAAAATGGCGTCCACGCCGAATGCGGCAGCCAGTTCCAGCTGCTTCTTGCAAACATCCATCGCTTTTTCACGGACAGCCGGGTCTTCGCTTGTCATTGGATAATCCCAATAAAGGCCTGTTGCCAGTCCTGCAATTTCCAGGTCCGCGTCTTTCAGCTGTGCAGCGATGTTCTGCACTTCCTTATCACCGGCTTGGAGCCCAAGCTCGCCCGTTTGGTTTAATGACAATTCGATTCCGTCAAACCCAGCTTCTTTTGCCAATCGGATGCAGTCGGAGATGGCCGCATCCCCTTGGAATGACCAAATGTTAATCCCTTTCTTCATGACGAATCCCTCCTCAAATCAATAGGTTGATTGATGCAGCTTCCGCTTTCACATGGAAGTCTTTGAAAATAAATTGAAAGATTCATGTAACGCAACATTTGACTTTTTCCGTCAAGTTGTAAATAAACCATCAGGATGTAATAATACTTATATAATAAATAAATATTCCATCAAATGATTTAGATAGAAAAGTGATTATTTGGACAATTCCGTTCTCTTCAAAAATTTTATTTCATCCCTTTCTGGAGTGATTTATCTATGAACGATACAAACTCGGATTACCCGATAAAGCGTGAAGCGTCCTTCCGGGAATGGTCGCCCAGCATTCATTATGCTCAATTCCAACGCATGGCGACGGGGGCTCTCCCGAGGCGAAGATTGTACGATTTCGAGCTGCTCTACGTATGCCATGGCGCAGCCGCCACAACGATGAACGGGAATCGGTATGTCATCGAAGCCGGGCAGCTCATTTTCCTGCCCTCCGGTGTTTACCATCAGAATGAGGTGATATCTGAGCCTGATGCGCGATTTTTGGGAATTCATTTTGATTTCTTTGATGAACTGGACATTCAGACCGAAGCGGACATGATTGTGAACGAATCCGTGCTGGCTCCGGATAAATTTGCTCAAGAAGCGGTTTCATCCGCTTTCCTTCCGCTGTCCTCACGGACCATCTACACGCCTCCATTGCCTTGTGTTCAGATGATGGAACGCATCGTTGAAGAGTTCACCTACCGTCCTGCCGGATATGAACTCGCCTGCAAAGGACTGATGCTGGACGTGCTGGTTCAATTGTGTCGGACGCATCCTTTCCAGGCCCTGACGGAAACGTCACCGCATGATGCCAAACTGATTGATCTGATGAGCCAAATCGAAAAAACTCCAGCCAAAGACTGGAGCAATAAAATAATAGCCGAGCATTTAATGTTAAGTGCCGATCATACCGCGAAATTATTCAAACGATTTGCCGGAATGCCACCCAGTGAATTTGTGCAATCCGTTCGTCACCGGGAAGCAAGGCGGCTCCTCCGGGAATCCGATATTTCGATCGAGGCGGTTGGCGAAGGCGTCGGATACCCGGATATTCATTATTTCAGCCGGATTTTCCGCAGGTTAGAGGGGATCACCGCTACGGATTACCGTAAACTCTCAAGAATTCTGTAGGATGTGCAGGTCCTGGACTGCACGGGATGAGTGTGCCCTAAGCCAAAGATCTATTCGATCAAGCGCTTCTGTCAGCCGAGCGGAGGAAGCGGCATACGAGCAGCGGATAAAACCTTCGCCGCCAGCGCCGAACACATGACCCGGTACAACAGCGACTTTCGCTTCCCGAAGCAGCCGCTCTGCGAACTGCTGCGATCCAAGGCCGGTTTCTGCAATGCTGGGAAAGGCATAGAAAGCACCTTGCGGATCGCGGCAGGTCAGGCCGATATCGCTCAGACCCTGTACAAACATCCTTCTGCGTTCATCATAAGCCAGCTTCATGGCATCCCGATCCCCGAGTCCGTTCCGCAGACATTCGATAGCGGCAATCTGTCCCATGATGGGTGCGCATAGGGCAGTGTACTGATGAATCTTGACCATGGCGCTCACCAAGTCCCGATCTCCGCAGAGGTAGCCGACACGCCAGCCCGTCATCGCAAACGCTTTGGAGAAGCCGCTGATGACAATGGTGCGTTCCCGCATTCCAGGCAGTGAAGCGATGCTGGTATGTGTGCGGCCATAGGTAAGATCCGCGTACATCTCGTCGGAGATGACCACCAAATTGTGCGAAACGGCCAGGCGGGCAATCGGGAGCCAATCCTCATAAGTCATGACGGCACCTGTCGGATTGGTCGGAAAATTAACAACGATCGCTTTGGTCCGGGGTGTAATTACCTTCTGAAGTTCATCCGCGGTTAATTTGAAGCCCTCCTCTGCCGATAGCTCCAGTTCTACCACATTCCCCCCATTCAGCTGAACAAGCGGAGCATAGGCAATGTACCCGGGTACCGGAATGATGATTTCGTCTCCCGGCGAGATGAGCGCCCGCAGAGCAAGATCAATCGCTTCACTGCCGCCAACGGTGACCAGAACCTCTCGTGACGGTTCATATTCCAGCTGAAAGCCCTTGTGCAGGTATTCCGCGATTGCTTCTCTTAACTCCAGAAGACCCTCGTTTGGCGTATACATCGTACGCCCATGCTCCAAAGCGCGCTTGCAGGCTTCTATCGCACACTGAGGTGTCACAAAATCCGGCTCACCTACGCCCAGAGAAATGACATCATCGTCCGCTTCGGCCGCATTAAAAAACTGTCGAATTCCGGATGGGGGCATATCTTGCACAGTCGGCGATATAAAGCTGCTCGTTGTATTCATATCCTTCTACTCCTTGTTTTTCGCTTTTTCGTTCCGTTAATGAGAATTCAATAATGGCATCGAGCAAACTGCTGAACGAATATCCCGCTGCTTCCGCGCTTCTTGGCAGCAGACTGGTCCGCGTTAAACCCGGGAGGGTGTTAACCTCCAAAATATAAGGAATATTATCCTTCAGGATGATATCGATTCTGGCATACACACTGCACTTCAGTGCCTTGTAACATTGAATCGCCGCCGCATTCACTGCCTTCCGAAGTTCGGGGGGCAGCTCGATCACCTGCTCATCCGCTTCGCCTTCCACATATTTGGACGTGTAGTCAAAAAATTCGGAGTTCGGTTTAATCGACACAATCGGAAGCATTTCCCCGTTCAGGATCGGGCAAGTGATCTCCTCACCATCGATGAATTGTTCAATCATCACGGCGCGATCCCATTGGAGCGCCTCCTCGACAGCGGATGCCAGCTCATCTTGGATACGGACAATCCGGGTGCCAATGCTGGACCCGCCTGCATTCGGCTTCACAACAACGGGGAAGCCCAGCCCTTCCACATCCGCGGCGGCCAGCTCCTGCATACTGCCCACCACGACCCAGTCTGCGGTAAACAAACCTTCGCAGCGCAGCAGCTTCTTGCTCAGATCTTTATCCATGCAGACACTGCTGGACAGGACATCGCTGCCGGTGTACGGTATCCCGAGAGAGTCCAGCGTGCCTTGCACCGTGCCGTCCTCCCCGTATTTGCCGTGCAGCGCGAGCAGGGCGATGTCGATGCCTTCGGTTTTGCTGATCAGCTCGCGTTTGTCATCAATCTCGATCGGGCAAACCTCGTAGCGGTTTTTATCCAGATGGGAGAGCATCTCCCTGCCGGTAGCCAGCGAAACCTCCCTTTCTGATGATACGCCTCCCATGATGACACCAACCTTCATGATGCTGTCCTCCTAAACTGTTATTCTTCCGATCTCTTTTTTGCCCTGCTAGTTGAGCAGCTTCCTCGCCGTTTCACCGATAATGCGGATCCCCTTCTCGATGTTCTCGTCCGAGACGCGGGAGAAGCCGAGGCGCATCGTGTGATGACCTCCGCCATCGGTATGGAAAATATCACCCGGCGTGAATACGACGCCCTGGGCGGAGCAGGCAGCAAGCAGCTCCCGCGTCCGGAAATCCGGACCAAATTCAACAAACAGATGAAGTCCACCGTCTCCGGACAAGCGCTCCATCGGAATCCATTCCTCACAGCAGCGGATCGCCAGCTCATATTTTCGCTTATACTCCGCCTTGGCCCTTTTTAAATATTTCTCGAAGTTGCCGTTGTACAGATATTGATAGAGCAGGGATTGATCCAGCGTCGACGTATGGATGCTGCGGGCACGCTTCACGCTTTCGAGATAATGAATCAGCGTCTTGTCGGCAAGCACCCAACCGACGCGCAGGCCAGGGAACAAAATTTTCGAGAAACTGCCCAAATAGATCACGCTGTTGTTCTCCCCCCCTGCACATGCAACGAGAGGGGCAATATGCGAGCCCGAATAACGGAGCTCCTCATTGAAACCATCTTCAATAACGGGAATCTGATACTCATTCAGCAATCGCAGAGCTTCAAGCCTCTTCTGGTGAGACATAACAATTCCTGTAGGATTATGATAGGAAGGCACAAGGTACGCCAGATCGTAAGGGCGCTTCGACAGCTCGCGTGCAAGCCCTGTCAGGCTGATGCCGTCCGGCTCCATCTCGACGCCGGTGATGTCGTACCCGTGCATTTTAAAATTTTTTATGGCTGTATGGTGGGTTGGATTCTCACACAGAATGCGTCCATGCCCCTGGTTCAAGGTCGATAAGACCAGGCTCAGCGCTTCTGTAAAACCGCTTGTGATAAGCAGATCCTTGCCCTGGATATTCACGCCCTTGTTCTCCATATAACGGAGAAGATAATCGATGAGCGGTTTATAACCCTTGGCATAACCGTAGTTAAGGAGAACCTCCCCTTCAAGCGACATCCGGTCCAGAAATGCACGCTTTACATTTTGCAGATCAAACAGCTTCTCATCGGGAGCGATGCTTGTAAAAGATATGGCGCCCTTCTCGGCGCGGATGCCATGCTTCATCAGATCATTCTCTTCCGCGAGCCGGGCGTAATCATTCAGACGCGGAGCCCAATCCAGCCGCTTACCTTCTAGCTGTACAGATACCCCACTTACCGACGGGACAACGAAATGTCCCTGCCCTTTGACCGCGTAGATATAGCCTTCGTCCTCCAAATCCGAGTAAGCGCTGAGCACCGTATTACGGCTAACCCGAAGTAAAGCACTCAGCTCTCGCGTGGAGGGAAGCTTCTGATCCGCTTGCAGCGCACCGGTTGTCATCAAGCGCTTCATGTAATCCTTGACTTGAATATACGCCGGACGGTCATCCGCAAACTTGAAATCCAAATACATCGTATTACCCCCTTGCCTCTATGATGGCATAAATTCAGCTGCACCACTAGAACCACAGCAGACCTCTTTCGCCGAAGGCGTGGTTGGCCTTAATCGCCCATGAATCCCTCAACCACCTCTATGGGTTAAAAAAGGACTTTTACGTTGATAAGCAGAACTATATCATCTTCACTCAAATAAGGAGGCGATTGTTGCTTGTGAACCGATCTAAAATTATAATCAGTGATCCTCATTCCATGGTAGATGCTCCTATAAAGATATCTGCCGCTGGGATGCAGCCGCAAGAAACCGTAACATTCCATCTGATCAAAAAAATAAATGAGGAACGATATTTAGCCTCACAGGCGAGTTTTGTTGCAGACCCTGAAGGTAAAGTAGAGCTGGACCATCAAGCACCCATCCATGGCACATACTGCGGCGTGGATGAAATGGCCTTGTTTTGGTCCATGGAGCCTACCGTAAAGAATGCACTGACGCATGTTCTGGACGAAAAATATAATCAACCCGACACTCGTGATGAACTGTCGCCACAAACCTCGCTAATGCTGTTGGAAACTCATGATGAGATTGTGGCACATCAAGCTGTAACCCGCCATTGGACAAGCAATGATACTGTGAAGCAAACCGTGCGGGAAGCAGGTCTGATTGGGAACTTTTTTTATAACAAGGATTTGAAACCCAGACCCGGCATTATCGTTGTGGGCGGATCCGAGGGAGGAATGAACGAGAAAACTGCTGCCCTTCTGGCCTCGCACGGATTCTCGGTATTCGCGCTTGCCTATTTCGGCGTGGAGAATCTCCAAAAGCAGCTAAGGGATATACCACTTGAATACGTTGAATCGGCCATAAAATGGCTGCAGAAGCGATCTGAAGTTCAGGCAGGAGGATTCGGAATTCACGGTACGTCAAGGGGCAGTGAACTTGCTCTGTGGTCAGCCGCCTTGTTTCCTGAAATCACAGCCGTTGTCTCCTTGAACGGATCAGCCGTATCGTTCAGCGGAATTGTCCCATGGAGTAATGATCCAACGCTTCCACCTGCATGGACCTACCAAGGCCAGCCGCTCCCCTATCTGCAGCCAGATAATCCAGTCCAATTGGCGAATGAATGCAAAGAAATGTGGATTAGCCAAAAGGGAAATCCTTTCCGTAAATGGCACGACGGGTTGTCCGCTAACATCGAATGGCTGGAGAGGGCAACCATCCCTTTAGAAAAAATAAACGGCGAAATCTTAATGATATCGGGATCAGCCGATGAAAGCTGGGATTCTGCTGCTCTATCGGAGCAAGGATTACGGAGAAAAACACAAAACGATCCAGCAGCGATATCCAAGCATCTAATCTATGATGGGGCAGGCCATTACATCGGCATACCTTACTTGCGTGCGATTTCCCCCGATCCGGGAACCAAGCAGCAACTTGCGGAAGCCAGTGTGGACTCGTGGAAAAAAACGATCGAATTCTTTAAGCAGAGGTTATGTACATAAAACGAATGCCCCACATTCACCGTTAAACGGTGAATGCGGGGCATTCTCAATATATTCACACGGGTTTGGATGGAGCTGCACTTGCCATCCCGTTTACTTCACAACCATATTCGCCTTGATCTCCTCATTCATCCACTGCCGCTTCGACAGCAGCCATTCCATATCCCTGGGGTAGCACTTAAAGGTGATCGGCTCCTTCAGCCCTTCCTCCAGCGACTGCATGACGGCTTCTCGGCCGATCAGCGTCTCGAGCAGCTGAAGCGCTCTCAAATCCTGCAGTGCCTCCTGAAATACCTTCAGCCGAATGGATTCGATAGGCCCTTCTTCGCCAGGGTATACCACAAAAGCATCCCCGGAAGGAAAACCGCCGTCCGCATCCGTCACCTGGAATGGATCAATGGCGCGGCGCGAGTATTGCGAGTTCCAAAAGTTGTATCCCCAGTGCAGGAACCCCTCGATGTTGTACTTATACAGCTGAATGCCGAGAATCCGGTTTCTTGCCGACGGCAGATTGAAGAAGCGGTTCGATACCTCTTTGTACTGGGAACAGCAATAATAGGTCCACAATGGCGTTACTTGTTGGTCCAGAAAAGGCTCGATGTGGTTGCTGCCTGGAATTGGTCGCTTCACCAGTCCTTGCTCATAGAACGAAATATCGGATAAGGCATCAATAATTGGATAATCCGGCAGCAGTTCATTCATCAATCGGCTCGCATGACCATATGCCTCCAGATGGGAGACAGACGGCTCGTCGGATACATGGAAATAGCAGCGCTGTTTCAGTCCCCGGCTTTCGATCCAGCCGATCAGCGCCGGAATGAATTGCCTGATGAAGGCATGGTACGAAGATCCCATCGCATCCGTATCCCACCAGAACAGCTTCTCGCTCTTGCCGTTCACGTTGCCCATAATCTTCGGCGCATGCCGGGCTCCCCATTGCGTGAAGAGATGCGAGAACTCCAGGTATTGAATTCCATGAGCATCGCATAAGTCCGCCCAGCGGTCGAGTTTATCGAATGCAAACGCATACGTTCCATCTTCGCTAACAGCCACATCAACCAGTTGTACCGTGGGACGCTCCCCGCCCACTTCCGTATCCAGCGGAGGCGTAAACAAAGGCGTAAGGATCATATTGATCCCATGCCGGGCAGCAGTCCCCATAAATTGTCCCATCAAGGCCCAGTGACGCTCACTAAAAATCTCGACACCGTAATAGGCAGCCAGACAATCGGCATGAAACCATTCTGTATGAATCAGCGTTTGGGCGGGTAATAATGCCGGAATGACTTCCAGTGTGAAGACCTCTTCACCAAGCGACTCCCCCGAATCGGCTTCAAAGCGGATTCCTATTTCATATGTACCGCCCTTTACCTCATCCTCAGGCTGCACCGTAATCCATAGACTTCTCCACTGGTTCGGGTATCCTGTCACAACAGATTCTGCGGTCAAGGGCAGCAGCGGGTCCGGATACAGGCCCGACGTGGATCTTAAGACAAATTCGTCATGATCATGGTACGCTGGCAGCTCTGATGGAACCAGACCAACGGAACGGACGATAATGTGCGGGCTTATCTCCGACTGAAGCATGACACGGATGTTTTTCAACAAGCGATTGGAACGGTAAGCGACCTGAAACGAAAACGTCTCATTACAAAATGCGGACCCGTTGTTATACGAACCTTGCAACAGTTCTTCATCGGCAAACACTTTGGACAAGGAGCTCAGAAGCCGGGTCTGGAACGTTACGGATTGGCTCATGCGCGATACATCCTCTCTACTGTGGAGTAAGGTCTGGTCTCACATACATCTTACACTAATCTGGAGGGAGCGGAAGGTGAACGAATCTTTTTTTGGAAAAATATGATTCGGTTTCGTAATCAGCCTATCAATCCCCAGCGCCCCTGTACACTTCAAAGCTGGACAGGCGCGGGCACCATCTCGATTCCATAATGGTCAGCCGAATATACTGAGAACGCACGGCAGAAAATCGACAGATGCGCTTGTGACCAACAACGGTGCCGGATTGAATCGGATGCCAGGTTCCATTTGCGATATATTCAAGCTCAAACCTCTCGATTCGTTGTCCATACCGGTATTCAGCCAGTACAATATGATCGAAATCGATCTCACGTCCGAAGTCCAGCTCAATCACGGCATACTCGGTACCGTCCTCCGGACTCCAATACGTATCTCTGCTGCCATCCAGCATATGACGCGCGTCCCATCCCTGCTTGCTTTCCGATGCCGTTATATGCGCATCCGCTGCGAGATTGGTCCTGAACGTATTGCGAATGGCATCTCCAAGCTCCCGCAGCCGCTGCATGTCATGCTCATGAACCAGTCCCCGGGTATCCGGCGGAATATTGAGCAGAAAAGTCGCGTTGCCGCCAACCGATCCGTAATAGATATGGAGCAGTTCCTTCAGAGATCTAACCTTACCGTCCTCGGAAGCATGGTAGAACCACCCCGGACGGATGGACGTGTTGACTTCAGCCGGATACCACACCAGCTCCTGCTCGCCCTGAATGACATCACGGCTGCCCAGATCCTCTTCATCCGACTCATAACGGCGCGCAAACTCCCGATCGTCGGCTTGCTGCGATTTTTCCTGGATGGCTTCATTCTGGCGCAATGACGAAGGAACTACGCTCCATTCGGATTCTCTGCAGTGTCCCGCCTCATTCCCGCACCAGCGGATATCCGGCCCGCATACCGAGATGGCGGCGTTCGGCTGCAGCTCGCGAATCAGCGAGTAATACGCCTCCCAGTCGTATTCCTGACGCTTGCCGTTCGGTCCTTCACCGCAGGCACCGTCAAACCAGACGCAGAATAGATCGCCATAGCCGGTCAGCAGCTCTCGTAATTGATTCAGGAAGAATTGATTGTATCGCGCTGAATCTCCATATGACGGTTCATGCCGATCCCAAGGGGACAGGTAAATCCCGAATTTGATTCCGCCTCTTCTGCAAGCATCGGCAACCTCCTTCACCACATCGCCGAGCCCGCTTCGCCAAGGGCTGTTCCTCACGGTATGCTCCGTATAGCGGCTTGGCCAGAGACAGAACCCGTCATGATGCTTGCATGTGAGGATCAAGCCGCGCATGCCGGCACTGATACAGGCTTCAACCCACTGGTCAGCATCCAGCTGCTCGGGATTAAACCATGCGGGATCCTCTTTTCCGGTGCCCCATTCCATATCCGTGAACGTATTGATTGTAAAATGAAAGAAAGCATAAAACTCCATCTCCTGTACGGCCAGTTGGCGCTCCGAGGGCTTAATGTTGGCAGCGTATTCAATGAAATTGTGCACGCGATAAACCTCCCATTCCTATCTATCCTTGGTTGTCTAATGCCTTCTGGTGAATTTCCAGATACTTATCCAGCTGCAGTCCTTTAAACCCGCTAACATATGCATCCCAATCCTTCTCAATATCCTTACTGCCGGTCACGAATTGGGCCAGGTTCGATTTCACGTAATCTTGAATAGTCTTCTGAATCTGAGCGATAAAGGTTGCATCGGCGGGATCGATAAATACGTCCGTCGGGTAGACCGCATCCGGCTTCGCAAATGGCTCGTATTTCTTCGCGGCAAGCCATAGGCGATATTCATAGGCTCCGTTGCCGAGCGGATCCGCCGGTGCCACAAAGGATTCCCGAAGCGAGTTCACCATCAACATCGTGCCGAGCTGCCACCAGGTCACGTCAAGCGATCCATCGGGCACATCCCGTTTCAGCGCTTCGTATACGGCTGGCTTGCCATTGTAATCGAGAGCCCCGGACTCCGCCTTCCGCCAGCCGTCTCCTTCAAAGCCCCACGAGGTCATCACAGTGCCTTCCTCGGAGAACAGGTAATCCGCCAGCTTAATCGCTGCCACCCGCTGCTCCTCTGTCGCTTTGTTTGTAATGACAAACGATCCGTCACCAGCACCTACGCTGTACCCTGCAAGCTGTACCCCGCCCGGACCTTTCAGCGGAGGCACGACATCGTATTCCTTATGACGCGGCTTCGCTTCCGTCGGTTCCAGCACACTGCTGATCAGTGCGTACCCAACGGTACCGACTACATTGTCCGTTTTGTTCCCGAGCTGCTTCACGGCATCCCCATTTTGCGTAAAGGCTCCCTTGTCGATCAGTCCTTCGCTGTATAGCTTGCGGAGGTACTTCAGCCCTTCCTTCCATTCGGGCTCAGCCGCGGACAAGATCACCCTGCCATCCTTGACACTTAAATAGGTTGTGCCGTTATTGTAGATGAAGGCATTCATCAAAAAAGCATCTACACCTCCACCCCACACATCAAGGGAGGTTGTCATCGGAATTTCATCCGCCTTGCCATTGCCATTCGGATCCTGCTCCTTGAAGGCTTTCAGCACTTCATAGAACTCATCGGTTGTTGTGGGCATCTCCAGCCCCAACTTATCAAGCCAGGTCGTATTGACCCACATCCGCTGACCATATGTGCAGTGCAGGCACTCATTCACCTTCGGAAGTGCATAAATATTCCCGTCCGGCGCAGTTATGGCCGGTTTTAAATAGGAAACTTCCTCCAGCGCTTTTTTGATGTTGGGTGCGTGCTGGTCAATTAAGTCATTTAACGGAATGAAAGCCCCCTGCATGCCATATTTGATCTGATCCGCCTTGGATATGCCGGCATTCATGATGAGGGCCGGATAATCCCCGCTTGCCAGCATCAACAGTTTCTTATCGTTGAATACCGCGTCGGGCGTTGTATTCCATTTAAATGTAATGCCCAGCTTATCTTCAATATGCTTGGAGAACGGATTGACATCCAGACTTTCAATTCCCGCTGTCTGAGGAGCAAACACCGATAATTCAACGGGTGCGCCTGACGCCGAGGAACTTGCCGAACCTTCAGTTCCTGTTTCACTCGCCTTACCGCAAGCTGATAGTACCAGTACAACGGCCAGAATCAGACTTAAACATAATCCAGTGAACCTTCTCAAATCAATTCCTCCTTAATATGGAATACCCGCCCATTGATCTTGTATGAAACCGCTTTAGCAACAACCCCCAGGTTTGTCTGAACATCAGAAATACCCTATTCTGCAATGTCGGCCTCACCCCCTCTATAACATCCGGTTAACTAAGGTTCATCCTTTCAGGGAGCCGATCATGACACCCTTGACAAAATACTTCTGCACAAACGGATAGATGATCAACACCGGCGCGCTTGCAACCACAATCAGCGAATATTTCAGCAAGTCCTTCAGTCCCTCACGAGCCAGAAGCTCATTCACATTGGTCACCATCTCCGAGCTGACGGAATTCAGAATCAAAATGTCCCTCAGGAATATCTGAAGCGGAAACAGGCTGCTGTCCTTGAGATAAATCAAGGCGTTGAAATAAGAATTCCAATGACCGACCGCATACATAAGTGCGAGCACAGCCAGGATCGGCTTGGAAAGCGGCAGGACGATTTTAATAAAAAAGGTAATGTCGCTGCTCCCATCCATCTCCGCAGCCTCGGCCAGTTCCTCTGGAATGGTGGTCTGAAAAAAGGTTCTGGCAATGATGACCTGAAATACGGCCAGCGCACCCGGTATAATCATGGCCCAGCGCGTATCGAGCATGCCCAGCGACTTCACGAGCAAATAGTTAGGAATCAATCCCCCGTCGAAAAACATCGTGAACACCAGCAGCATCATCACCATATTTCGAATGTAAAACGTCTTTCGGGCCAGCGGATAAGCAAGCATCACCGTGAACGCAACATTAACCACTGTGCCGACGACAGCATAGAACAAGGAGTTGCCAAACCCGATCAGAATGTTGGAATTCTGAAATACAGCTTTATACCCCATTAGCGTAACATCCACGGGCCACAGCCACACCTTGCCAGAGGATACTGCCGAAGGAGAACTGAAGGATGCGCTTACAATATGCAGCAGCGGAAACAGAATAACGATCAGAATGATGGATAAGAACAAATATACGATGCCAAGAAATATCCGGTCTGCAGCGGACTCCCGTACTGTGGTTCTGCTCATGCGATTCCTCCTACCATAGACTTGTGGATGAGACTCTTCGGGATACGTAATTGACAATAACCAGCAAAATAAAATTGATCAACGAGTTGAACAAGCCGATTGCGGCCGAGAAACTGAAGTTTGCTCCAAGCAATCCGACCTTGTATACATAAGTGGAGATGACCTCGGACGTATTCTGATTGAGCGGATTTTGCATGAGATAAATCTTCTCAAAGCCGAGGCTCATCAGGTTGCCAAGATTCAGAATCAACAGGATGACGATGACGGGAACCAAGCTGGGAATATCGATATGGATGATTTTTTGGAGGCGGGTTGCACCATCCACCCTTGCTGCCTCATACAAATCGGGGTTAACTCCAGCCAAGGCCGCAATATAGATGATGGCGCCATATCCGGTGAACTGCCATACATCAGACCAGACATAAATCGATTTGAACAGCCCTGGAACGCCCAGGAAATCCACAGTCTCAAGCCCCAACGCCCGGTATAAATTGCTCATCAGCCCGGTATTCGGCGAGAGATTCACAATCAGAATGGAGACGATCACAACTGTTGATATGAAGTATGGGGCGTAGGTAACCATCTGGACGGTTTTCTTGAATCGGCCGTTCCTGATCTCATTCAGCGCCAACGCCAACAGAATGGGGGCAGGGAAACCGACTAGGAGACCGTACAGGGAGATTTCCAGCGTGTTGCGGACATACTGCCAGAAGAACGGTGCCTCAAACAGCTGACTGAAATAATCGAAACCGATCCAGGGGCTGCCGAATATGCCTTGCACCACGTTGTATTCCTTAAACGCAATCAAGACGCCGAACATCGGAACGTATTTGAAGAGGATGATATAGAGCAGCGGGAAGAATATCAGCAGGTAAAACTGCCAGTGCCTCATCAGCTTCTTCTTCGTTCGGTTTACGGGCTTGTTCGGTGGTGCAGATGCACCTGCAGGTAATGTCATGACTTTGCTCATACGAGCCATCAGGTCACCCTCCTTCGCTTCGTGATGACCTCAAGTTTAGGGGGAACGCCTCGCCCCGTTCAATAAACAAGATTCTCCGGATCAACGTATTTCCGCTAAAAGAGACGCAGCACAATCCATACATGTAACGTCGAGCGATAAACCTTTTTCTCCACTAAACCAATCTCGCGTTATAGCAAAAAAGCCCGGCAGGACGCAAAATCCGCAGGACTTTCTATATGGCAAGGTCATGTATTAGAAGGGTTAGATCGAACGGTCGGCACCCGTAGTCCGAGTGTCTGAAGCCGCTTGCTCCCGGTAGTCACCCGGCGACATTCCCGTCATTTTTTTGAACATCCGCCCAAACGAGATGGCATTCGAATATCCGACTTCGGTGGCTATATCCTGCACGGGAAGCAATGTCTCTTGAAGCAGTTTCCGGGCATGATTCATCCGCAGCTCGATTAAATAATCCACAAATTTCTGTCCAGTCTCCTCGCGAAACAGCTTGCTCAGCGTCTTCCAGTTTATATCGAAGCGTTCGCTCAAATAATGGAGTGATAGGTCCGGGTTGCTCGAGTTCTGCTCCATAAACAAGCGTATTTTCAAAATCGCATCCGCATGATTGCGCCCTTGCATCAGGGCTGACATCCTCTTGAACAGGCTGGATAAAGCTTCCCCATAGCTATGCTCCAGCTGCTCCAGCGTCTCGGAAGATTGAAGAGCCCTCCTTAAGGCCGGCTGTCCCTCCTGTATCCACAAATCCTGAAACTCTTTGGCCATGCACGACATTTCCCGGCCCAGCGAATACATCATGTAATCGGCCAAACTCACCACGCCGTCCCGGTCCAGCATATTCTGTTCAATGTTATGGATGAGGGTATCGTATTTCGCCTGCCACTCCCCGTTAACAAGCCGGAAAGATTGAGCCATGGACCGGATCAGGTTCAGAAAATCAAAGGCATGGCCCCGCTCCTCGCCGGTTACTTGTGTATAATGAATGATTCGGTTCTCGCCGAGGATCATTTTGTACTTCAATGCGGTAAGTGCCTGCTCGTAGGACTCCGTGATGTCCGTGTACCGCTCCGCTATCTCCCCAATGCCAATTGTAATGGTCAGTTTAAGATACTCTTCCGTCCACAGGCGGGCATGCTCAAACAGCGCAACCATCTGCTGTTCAGCGTTCTGCTCCCGTGCTTCCGTTATGACGCCCAGCTTGGAGGCAGATATCCATTCTGTCCATATGACCGCTCCCTGTCCTGCAGCAATTTCCTGGACTGCGCTTTTCAGGGCAAACTTCATCAAATATTGGTCCTGCTGCAGGTATTGATCGCAGAACAGTGTGTATTTGTCGATCTCGATCACTTGAACCGTTAGCGGTTTGGACAAGTCAGGCAATCCCATGACATCGTGCTGCACGTTCCATTGCTCCAGGCTGGACGGGTACTGCCCTTCCATCAACTGCTGAAACAAATACGCTTTTCGCAGATGCAAATCCTCCCGATGCTGCTGTTGGAAGCTGTTCGACTGCTCCAGAATGCTCTCCAGCGCAGATTCGATAAAAGCAAATTCATCCTGTTTACTGCCATGGAGCAAGGAGCTTGTCTTGGACTGCGAATATTTCTGAATCCGGGACACGATGGCCTCAATGGGTTTATAATTTCTACGGGTCACCCATATAATCCAGACGATACCGGCTGCGCACATGAGTAGGCCGACCATAAACCATACATTGTATAGTTGGCTGACGAAATCCGCCATCTTGCCCCGGGTTAATCCTCCCTCATAAACCCAATTGGTATACGGAGACACCGCACGGGAGACCATTTCCCCATCCTCCGAGGCGGAGGAGCTTGCATTCATGGCATAACCTGCCGCATCCAACACATGAATAAAACTCACCTCGGGATTAACCATGCTGAGTATCATTTGATGTATGGCATCTGCCTTGATATTAATCGTTATGATGCCTTTGCCATGCGTAACGAAGGGCGCTTCACGTACAAGGGTCAGCACCTTCGATGCGTTATGAAAGCTGAATTCATGAAAATCCCTGACGCCACTCCATTTGGCTTCGCTGTTGGCCTGACTTAAATAGGGCCTGAGAAAGCTATAATCAGCATAATCCTGTAATTTGAAGGTGGATGAAGTGCTTAAGACAAACTCGTCCTGTGCCCGAACAAGCACCATAGAATCCACGAGCGGGTTGGAGACCTTGAACTGCTTCATCGCCTTCAGCGCCTGCATGTTTAAATAAACATTATCCTGATCCTCATGATTGAAAAACTCGGACATATCCGGGTTGAATAACAGTTCCTGCACCAGCATCTGGTCAATCGCTTTCAGCGAATTATCCACCGAGCGCATCGCCTGCTGAATCATCATCTCATTGGCCTGAATCGCGCCTTGCCGCGACTGTTCGCCGAGCATTTGGAAAAATACAAAAAACACAAAGGAAATCACGATAAAGAAGACCGGCATATACGATAAAAGCTGTCGGTAAAACCACGCTTTTCTTCCCATAGGCATCCCCCTGAGTGATAGAATTCCTAATCCGATTCATCGATTGGAAGTAATTTCATCATAGAAGAACGCCCGGGGTTTACCAACACTTTTTTGGACAAGTCATGAAAAACACATCTAAAGCATCACTACTTGCATAGCATGGACTGGATCTTAATCCTATGGTATTTATCCTTACCCTTAGCTGTGTGGTAATTCAGAGGATCCGCCCACCGCCGATATTCGGAGACTACGGATTGGGAGGATTGGGAGGAGTGGGCACAGCGGGTTCTCCCTCGCGGCCCAGCCGCCGGCTTGCCGTTTCCCTGCGTCCCGTTGCTGGAACATGGGCTCCGGCTTTCGACAGACCGAACCTCGGCATATTGTTATATACACATTCGTATTGACCTTGATCGATGAGATAGGATTCGTGAAAAATACCAACGTCCCCACCCGTTCCAACCTTGCGGTTGAAGTCCCTCCAGGCGGTCAGATGTTTGGCTCCATGACGGGCATAATGCTCCAGGTGTTCGAAACTTCTCCAATATTGAATGAGGGTCACTCCCCGCCACGACAAATGAAAAGTGCCATCCAAAAATCCAAGCTCCTCTTTGTTCCGGTACAGCTCCTGAATCATGGGGGACATGGCGTTCACCACAGGCAGCCATTTATGCACCGACCACCATTTATTAATCCGCATCCCGATCACAAATACAACGAAGGGTCCATCTATGTGTGCGGTATAACGCCCTGGGATTACCTTGCTCATACGTGTGTATCACTCCTCTTTTTTCGTTTCCAGCAGGCCCAGATGGGTCTCGTAAAAACGTTCTATGTCTGTTGAATTGTACAGCTGTGCCGTTAGAAATGCGCCGTAAAAAACCGTGAAACCTATCTGCACGGCCTGCTCCAAGGTCAAGGCTTTATTGAGGTTACCGGCCTGGGCTTCTTCCTTCATGAATTGCTGGAACAATTCGTACATATTGGGCGATAAGCTACCGGCTTCCTCTTGGCCGGGAAAGAGCAGCGTCACCTCCGCCGGGCTAAGCTCAGGCATGCTGGGCTGCATGTTCTGCTCGGCCAGAAAGGAGATCAGGCTCGGCATCATCCCCGGCCTCACCTGATGTTCCTTCGCCACCTGGGACAACAGATGGCGAAATGCCTGAAATCCCTTTTTACCTTCCGTCTCAATCTCAATGATCCGCTCGGTCAGCCATATCCGCATGAAATAAACCAGGATATCCTCTTTGCGCTGGTAGAACTTGAAAAAGGTAACCTTTGATAGCTCTGCCCTCCGGCAGATGTCCTCCAGCATGACTTGGCTGAACATCCGCCCCTGCATCAGGGACAATCCCGCTTCATACAGCGTGATTTTGTTTTTGGCTTTTTTTAATTCTCTTAATGGGATATCTGAATGTGTTGTCAATGCTCGCACCACCTTTTAGATTAACATATGTAAATAAATTAACATAAGTTAATTTATTTTGTCAAAGTAAAGTGAGAGGGGCTATTTGCTTAATGTGCCAGCAGAAGTGTCGATGTTCATACCACCGGGGCTTAACGGACCTGAGGTACGTTATTCACCCGATTTATGTCCATCACACTTTCTAACGGACTCCACAGCCGCTATTCGGCTTGAAAGCGACCAAAAAGTCGTCTGTTATAGAGAATAACGGCTCTCATGTCCGATAGATTCGCCGAAACCCCTTTTTCCAGGAAATAGGGTGTCCTCAGTCCGCTAAACTGCTGGAGTCATCCGATTACCTGCTGCCCCCGCGCACTGCTCGGACACTCAATTACCTTATCTGATCCAGCACACTGCTCCGACACTTGATTACCTTCTGATCCCAGCACGCTGCTCCGTCACTTAATTACCTTCTGATCCCAGCACGCTGCTTGGACCACTCGCTTGCCTTCTAACCCAACACACTGCTTGAACGCTCGATTACCTTCTAACCCAGCACGCTACTTCAACACTCAATTACCTTCTGAACCCGCACGCTGCTTGGACCACTCGCTTGCCTTCTAACCCAACACACTGCTTGAACGCTCGATTACCTTCTAACCCAGCACGCTACTTCAACACTCGATTACCTTCTGAACCCGCACGCTGCTTAGACCACTCCCTTGGTGAAGCGGGAAACGCGTTGAATGGGAATGCTTAAAACAAACAAAAAGGCAAGTTCAGGACATATTCCTGTACTTACCTCGGTACATTTTTGATATGGCACAAACAGGTGCCTTTATAATTCTCGAAAATTCTCAAGATTCGGCGGTTCCAGCCACTGTTGGCAACCGTTGCTGCCCACGGTAGTCACCTTGACGACGGTGGATGCACATACCACCGAGGCTTAACGGACCTCAGGTACGTTATTCACCCGATTTATGCCCATCCGACTATCTAACGGACTCCACAGCCGCTATTCAGCTTGAAAACGGCCAAAAAGTCGTCTGTTATAGAGAATAACGGCTCTCATGTCCATTGGATTCGCCGAAACCCCTTTTTTCAGGAAATAGGGTATCCTGGGTCCGTTAAACTACTGGAGTCACTCAATTACCTGCTGCCCCCACGCACTGCTAGGACACTCGATTACCTTATCTGATCCAGCAAACTGCTTGAACACTCGTCAATCTTCTAACCCAGCACGCTACTTCAACACTCGTCTATCTTCTGATCCCAGCACGCTACTTGGACCACTCGATTACCTTCTGAACCCGCACGCTGCTTGGACCACTCGCTTGGTGAAGGCGGGAAACACGTTGAATGGGAATGCTTAAGAACAAACAAAAAGGCAAGTTCAGGACATATTCCTGTACTTACCTCAGTACATTTTTGGTATGGCACAAACAGGTGCCTTTATAATTCTCGAAAATTCTCAAGATTCGGCGGTTCCAGCCACTGTTGGCAACCGCTGCTGCCACGGTAGTCACCTTGACGCCAGTGGATGAGCACAGCTCCGAGGCTTAACGGACCTCAGGTACGTTATTCACCCGATTTATGCCCATCACACTTTCTAACGGACTCCACAGCCGCTATTCAGCTTGAAAGCGACCAAAATGACGTCTGTTATAGAGAATAACGGCTCTCGTGTCCATTACATCCGCCGAAACCTCTTTTTCCAGGAAATAGGGTATCCTGGGTCCGCTAAACTGCTGGAGACATCCGATTACCTGCTACCCCCGCGCACTGCTCGGACAATTGCCTACCTTCTGACCCATCACGCTACCCGGACACTCGTCCACTATCCTGACCCAGCAACATGCCCGGATACTCGCCTACCAGTTGAGCCACCAAAAGGTTGAACAGCACCCTGCGGGTCCGCTTGGTCATTCACCGCCCCCGAAGGAACGGCTACCCCAAGCAGCACGTGGTGATCATCCCCGGGCTGCGGCGTCCGCGTAGAAAATAATGGTGTAGAACTTCGTTGTCTCTTTGCCTGGATTGACGTAACGATGCGGCCGGTTGGCAGAGAAGTGAACGGAACTTCCGGCAGGAACGGTATAGCTCTCGTCTTCGCGCCAGAGTTCCAACTCTCCCTGGTGGACAAAAATATACTCCTCCACACCTTCATTATGTGCTTCAGATCCATGGTCGCAGCCCGGATCCATCATAACCATATACGACTCGAATTTAGTGCGCAGGTTGTAAGAGAACAGCGGGTACACCCGGTACGCGCCCTCTGCCTCGTGAAAAGGCTCCAGGTCATCCGGAGATACCACGGTCACCTCGGTTTCCGTCTCTTCAATGAGTGTGGTGAATGAAATGCCAAGACCGCTAACGATACGCCACAGCACGGAGATCGTTGGGTTGGAATCACCGCGCTCGATCTGTCCCAGCATGGCTTTGCTTACGCCGGTCAACTCGGCTACGTTATCGAGGCTGAGGCCTCGGGATTTACGAATGGCTTGCAGATTTCTCCCTACCTTTTTATGAATGGGTTCCAAGTGTAACAATATCCTCCTTCTGATGCTAAGCCGTTAACTGATCTTGCTTTGATCAGCCTGCGACTTCTCCATAAGCTTTGACACCATATCATCGGTCATATGGTTCAAATCATATTGTACATCAAAACCCCATTCTTCGCGTGCTGCAGTTGCATCGATTGAATCCGGCCACTCGTTTGCAATCGCTTGGCGGACAGGATCCACCTCATAGCCAAGGCTAAAATTCGGTATATGACGGCGGATACTGGCCGCAATACCTTCAGGATCGACACTCATCGCCGTTACGTTGAAGGCATTGCGGTGCTTTAATTTTGCCGGATCGGCCTCCATTAATGCAATGACAGCCCGAATCGCATCCGGCATATACATCATATCAAGGTACGTCCCTTGATTAATGTAGGAGATATAGCTGCCTTTATGGATGGCGGCACCAAACATCTCAACCGCATAATCCGTGGTACCTCCTCCCGGAGGCGCGGAGTGGGAGATCAGTCCCGGAAAACGCAACCCCCGGGTGTCCACTCCATATTTGTGATAATAGTAGTCACACAGTAGTTCACCTGACACCTTGCTGACTCCATACATCGTGTGCGGACGCTGCAGGGTGTCTTGCGGTGTTGCGCTTTTTGGGGTATCTGCCCCGAATGCCGCGATAGAGCTAGGCGTAAAGAATTGGCAAGATAATGCGCGAGCCGTCTCCAGGGCACTTAACAGTCCGCCCATGTTCAAGTTCCAGGCAAGCGCCGGATTGGATTCGGCTTTAGCCGACAACAGGGCTGCGAGATGAATGATCGTATCGGCCCGATGCGCTTGAGCCGCCTCGTGAAATGCATGATGATCGGTCACATCCAGTATTCGGAAAGGTCCTGACTGTAACGTTTCATGCTGGATCTGTCGTATGTCTGTTGCAAGAACCGCCTCTTCGCCGTAAATCTGCCGCAATGTTGCTACCAGGTCTGAACCAATCTGACCGAGTGCACCCGTTACCATAATTCGTTTCATTGTTCGTGCCCCCTTAAGTTAGATCAGACCCAGTTCGCGTCCGATGGTTTCATATGCCGAAAGTGCACGATCCAGCATCTCCTGTGTATGGATAGCGGTCGGCATGTTGCGAACTCTTCCCGTGCCCTTTGGCACCGTCGGGAATACAATCGCTTTGGCATACACGCCTTCTTCGTACAATCTTGTGCTGAATTTCTGTGTCGTTGCTTCATCTCCAATGATGCACGGTGTAATTGGGGTTTCCGTCCGTCCGACAGAGTAGCCAAGATCCTTGAGTCCTTCTTGCAGATACCGGGTATTCTCCCAAAGCTTCATTTGAAGCTCTTTGCTGTTCTGCAGGATGTCGATGGCCGTAATGCAGGCCGCTATGCTGCCTGGGGGCAGCGCTGTTGAAAACAGGAACGGCCGACTGCGGACCTTGAGCCAATCCACCAAATCACGGGATCCTGCAACATACCCTCCGACAACACCAACTGCCTTGGACAAGGTTCCAATCTGAAAATCCACTCTATCCGACAACCCAAAATGCTTCACTGTACCGGCACCGCCGCCAAGAACACCCGAGCCGTGCGCATCATCCACATAAGTGATCAGATCATAGCTTTCGGCGATTTCCACGATTTCAGGAAGCTTTGCAATGTCGCCATCCATCGAGAATACACCATCCGTAATAACCATAATTTTGCTGTATAACCCGGACTCTCTCGCTTCTTTTGCTTTTGAACGCAAATCGTCCATATCCGAGTGGTTAAAACGAATCACCTTCGCCTTGGTCAAGCGACAGCCGTCAATGATGGAGGCATGGTTCAATTCATCCGACAGGATAGCATCTCCTGCTCCCATCACCGCTGAGATCGCCGCCATATTACAATTGAAACCGGATTGATACGTAAGCACCGCTTCCGTTCCTTTGAATTGAGCAAGCTTCTCTTCAAGTTCAATATGAAGCGCAAGTGTTCCGTTGATGGAGCGAACTGCCCCGCTTCCGGTTCCGAAATCGGTTGTTGCCTGAATTGCAGCTTCCTTCAGTCGCTCATCATTTGCTAGACCAAGATAGTTATTGGAAGATAAATTCACAAATTCACGGCCCTGAATAGTAATAATCGGACCATTCGGACTTTCAAGAGGCTGGATGGTATTATAAAGTCCTTGCTGCTTGAGTTCTGTTAGATTATCCTGTAAGAAAGCGCTTAACGAGTTGCTGGCCATATAAATTCCTCCCGTGGATCCGAAGTTCTGAAACGTACATAACATTTACCATTCCATTGTATGCAAAAAGTCACACCTATGCAATATCCCGCACATAAATATGCTATATTAGATTTTTCGGTAAAAAAAATCCCTTCAGCATTCATAGGAAAACATCTGCCTATGATTAACTTGAAGGGGCAATAAATCATTACGATTTTCAGATCTGGTCTGCTATTTCTTTAATTAAAACTCAGTTTTTTCTGCCTCTATGGTTTCTCTACCTCACCCGAAAATAATCTCTCTGTTAAGATAGGTATACCATATGGATGCTGCTCTATAGTAAATCCAATAAACTATAGCCAGTTATAGTAAGAAGCTATATCGTGCAAAATCAAGTTGTTATCGCTTGATGGAGCGCCTCCACATAAGCTGTTGCCAGCTTGGACAGCGATGCATTTTTATGGCTGATCCAGCCCACCTTGATCGTCTCATCACAATCGAGCGGAACCGGAATAATCTCATTCCCGTTCAGGTCTGCACTTAGCACCCCGGTGGAGATGGTATAACCGTTCAGCCCGATCAGCAGATTGAACAGCGTCGCGCGGTCATTGACCCGGATGCTCTTTTTGTGCGACAGTGTGCTGAGGATCTCCTCGGAGAAATGAAATGAATTATACTCCCCCTGCTCGAAGGACAGATACGGATAATTCTGCAGCTCATCAATCGTGACGATGGACTGCTTGGCGAGCGGATTGTTGATGCTTATAAAAATATGCGGCTTCGCGGTAAACAAGCTGGTGAACTGCAAGCCCGCGTCCTTCAGCAGCTTATTGATTACCTTCGCGTTGAATTCATTGAGATAGAGAATGCCGATTTCACTGCGCAGCGTTTTGACGTCCTGAATGATTTCGTAGGTCTTCGTCTCCCGCAGAGCCAATTCGTATTCATCCTGACCGTATTCCTGAACGAGGTTTACAAAGGCGTTCACCGCGAATGCATAGTGCTGGGTCGATACGGAAAAATGCTGCGGGGACGGCTTGGCGTTCAGGTAACGCCCTTCCAGAAGCTCCGCCTGTTCTACTACTTGCCGTGCATAACCCAGAAACTCGGCTCCCTCTTTGGACAGTGAGATGCCTTTATTGGTTCGCTCGAAGATCGTGATGCGCAGTTCCTCTTCCAGATCCTTTATCGCATTGGACAGGCTGGGCTGGGAAATAAATAATCGTTTGGCCGCCTCATTCATGGAACCACGGTTGGCTACCTCGATGGCGTATTTTAATTGTTGTAAGGTCAATGTGATCCCCCTCATCAAAACTTCACGCTTCTCTATGAAGCTGGTCGTTCATGTTTCTATATCTCTATTATACAGTCTACAGCATGAAGGAATCTGATTCATTACCTGAATCGCTCACCTTATACAAGCCCATTAGGAACAAGCCAAGATCAGATTACTCAAATTTCAAGCTGCTCCGGTCTCCCTTTTAAAATGGAACTGTACACAAAAAAAGGACAGCCGTATTGACTGACCTTTAAGTGTCTTCCGTGTCTTCCGTGTCTTCCGTGTCTTCCGTGTTTTCTATGCCTTATGTGTCTTCCGTGTCTTCCATGTTTTCTATGCCTTACGTATCTTCCGTGTCTTACGTGTCTTATCGTGTCTTACATGCCTTACTTGTCTTACTTGTCTTATTTGTCTTACCTATCTTCCATTTATTCCGTTTAATCCATGTATTCCATGCTATTCCGTATCTTAAAAATACTCACACGTCTTCCATTCTTGTTGTATCAGAAATAGCTGCACTGTTAAATATTCACCTGATACCCTAATGTCAGTTCATCGCCAGGAAGGCCACGGATTCCCCAATTGTGCTGCGGCGTTTCGAATATCGTGATCTCCACATCCCGGGAAGAGATGTGCAGCGCATGCTGAATCCGTTCGAACAACAGTCGAATCAACTGTTTCTTGGCTTCCACGGTCCGGCCTTCAAATATGCTGATCTCGATCACGGTGTAACGATCCGTCCTCCCGTCAGGAAAGTAGAAATCCTCCCGGTTCATGGGGAAAAAGCGATGAAATTTTTTATCAACGGGAAGTCCAAACGCTTCACCCACACACGAATGGATCACTCCCGATAATTCTTCCTTCACGGGGTTCAGGCGCTCCCTGACGCCATAAATCTTAATCTGTGCCACGCTCAACTCATCTCCTCTGTTCTCATCTAAGCTCAAGCTATGTTACCTATTATTCCTATTCGTTCGGGCTGTCCGAAAGCCCTTCTTATATCGGTGAATATGTTGAATACGGTATACGGATCATTCTCCCCAATCCGGTTGTTCCCCGATTTCTATTACTACCTCTATTCACCGGTCTGGAACTGCTTCTTCGCCCATTCCACATAGGATGGGTGGCTCTCGATTAATTCCTCGTGCGTACCGCTCCCCGTAATATGACCCTTCTCAAGGACGATAATCTGATCGGCCTCAACAACGGTAGATAACCGGTGGGCGATGACCACGGTCGTGCGCTCCACCATCAGATTATTCAAGGCCTTCTGCACTTCATGCTCGGAATCACTGTCCAGACTTGCCGTTGCCTCGTCCAGAAGCAGAATATCCGGCTTCCGCAAGAGCGCCCTGGCAATTGCAATCCGTTGACGCTGGCCTCCCGACAACTGGATGCCTCTCTCGCCAACCTCCGTGTCATACCCTCTTGGCAAAGCTTCGATAAATCCCTCGGCATAAGCCAGTCTTGCCGCCTCAGCTATTTCTTCCTCGGAGACTGTCTCCTCCCTTCCATAAACGATATTGTCCCGAATCGTTCCGGTCATCAGCGGGCTGTCCTGGGAGACATACCCGAGCTTTCGCCGCCAGGAGTCCAGCGTATAATCGCGAATCTCGTCCGAACCAAACCAAATCTCCCCGCCGGAAGGCGCATAAAAACGTTCAATCAGGGAAAAAACCGTCGTTTTTCCGCTGCCGCTCGGCCCAACCAGGGCGGTTACCTTCTTGGCAGGTATCGCGAACGATACGTCGGACAGGATCGTCTCCCCTTCATGATAGGCAAACCCAACCTTTTTAAATTCAATGTTCCGATGCCCTTGCGGTGCAAGACGTATGGCTCGATCATCGGTTTCCGGCTTGAATTCGAGAATAAGCCGCAATCTCTCGGTAGCTGCCATTACCTTCTGCAGCTGGGAATAGAACGTAGCGAATTGGCTGAACGGAAACATGATCTGGAACAGCAGCAGGATAAACGACACCAGTTCACCTGCGCTGAGCGCACCGGAAGAGACGCGAACACCGCCGTACCCGATAATAACGACCAGCAGCACGACCATGACCATGGACATCAACGGAATCAGGACCGAGTTGATTTTGGCTTCCTTCATACCGAAGCGATACAGGCTGTCCATGTCGTCGTAGCCGCTTTTCTCCTCCTTCCGCTCGGCATTGGATGCCTTCACCAGTCGGATCTCGCCGATCACCTGGGTCAGCATGGCCGACAACTGGGCAAGCTGTCCATACATGCTGATGGAGATTTTGTACATTTTACCGCCGATGGGCATTAAGATTCCGAACCCTACCGGGACTGCGATGAGGATAATGAGGGTCATCCGCCAATCCAGATAAAACAGGATCGCAACGGCACCGATCACGGTCAGCAGATTCGAACAAAAAGCGATCAGATGATCCGTGATCAGCGTCTTCACTTCATTCGTATCGTTGGCCACCCGGCTCATCGTATCCGCCGAGCGATGCTTGTCAAAGAACGGAACCGGCAACGCCAGCACTTTGCTCCAGAGCCGTTTGCGAATCTTGTTCACCGTCTGGTTTCCGACAAAGGCAAGCATATAATACGAGAGTCCGCTTGCTACGGCTTCCAGCAGGAACAGAATCGCCAGAAATCCGACCGTGCGGACATTAAACGAATCCGCTGCAAAATTATCGATCAATTGGCCGGTGATGAGCGGGACGACCAGTCCGGTCACCGCCCCGACCATACTTAGCAGAATGGCAAGAAAGAGCACCAGCTTCGGAATACCCGCGGAACGCAGCAGTTGGATAAAATAGCGAATCGTGGTCTTCGTTACCTTGCCTTTCTCTTCTTCTACGGTTTGCTCCATATCGAATCCCTCCTATCTCTTTCGCTATGATCACATATAGATTTCTTGGATGAAACGGCCGGTAAACGATGCCTCCACTGCCGCCACTTCCTCAGGCGTTCCCGCTGCAACCACCGATCCGCCGGAGGCTCCCCCGCCAGGACCAATATCAAGAATCCAGTCGGAGTTCCAGATCAGGTCCAGATTGTGTTCAACCAGAATGACGGTGTTTCCCGCATCCACCAAGCGGTTCAACAGAAGCAGCAATTGCAACACATCTCCTGGGTGCAAGCCGGTTGAAGGTTCATCCAGCAAATATAGCGTGTGGTTCCTCGTCTTCTTGCTCAGTTCCTTCGCCAGCTTAATCCGCTGACCCTCGCCGCCGGACAACGTTCGAACCGATTGACCCCACTTCAAATAACCAAGTCCGACATCGCAGAGCAGTTTGGTCAACTCCATGATTTTCGGCCGCTCCTCCAGCAGCGTCAGGCTCTCTTCAATTGTCATATCCAGAATATCGGAGATCGTATAACCGTTGTAAGTCACGCGCAGAACCTCTTCCTTGAAGCGCCTCCCTCTGCAATCCGGGCAGCGCACTTCCAGCTCCGGCAGAAAATGCATATGCACCGAGACCACGCCAAGACCTTGGCAGGTCTCGCATCGGCCGCCTGGTGTATTGAATGAAAAATGCTTCGCTGTCAGCTGGCTTTGTTTGGCTTCCGTCATTGCGGCATACCAGTTTCTAATATGGGTATACACATCCGTGTAAGTGGCAATGTTGGAGCGCTGCATGCGGGATACCGGAGATTGGTCAACTGTAATGAGTTGTCCCACGGAATCCCAGCCCGTAATCGCTTTGCAGCCGGTTGGAGTTGATTGATCGCTTCCGGATTCCGCCAGAAGGTCAAACAAGAGCGTGGATTTGCCTGATCCCGACACACCTGTCACCGATATGAGACAGCCGAGCGGGAACGATGCGGTTATGTTCTTCAAATTCCTTAAATGCGCCTCCTCGATCGTAAGCAGGCTGCCGTTCCCTGTCCTGCGCCGGCTCGGTGCCGCAAGCATTCCATTCTCGCGGAAATACGATCCGGTAACGGAGTCGGAGCTGTGGATTAATTCCTCCAGTGTTCCCTGACCCACCACCGTACCGCCCATCGTTCCCGCACCCGGTCCGATGTCGATGATATGATCTGCGGCACGCATGACTTCTTCGTCATGTTCGATCACAAGCACCGTGTTGCCCAGATCCCTCAGTTGTTTCAGAACCTGAATGAGTCCACGGGTATCTTTGGGATGAAGCCCGGTCGTCGGTTCGTCCAAAATATACAGGACCCCCGTAAGCCCCGATCCCAGAATCGATGCCAGTCTAAGCCTCTGGGCTTCTCCGCCCGACATCGTCACTACTTGTCTATCCATGGACATATAGCCAAGGCCGACATCCATAATGCGTTTCAGTCTCACTACGGAATCATAGATGAGTGGTTCCACGATCATTAACTGATCCAAGGATAGCTTTCCGAGTAATGCTTCCATCCAAGCGAGTGCATCCCCAATCGACCAGGCATTGACCTCATGGATAGCCGCCCCGGCAACAAGGACCCGGCGGCTGCCTTCTTTTAGTTTCGTTCCATGACAATCCGGACATTGCTGCTCCTGAAACAGAACCGCCTCACCGGATTCGCTCCCCTTCTCCCGGTACCTTCTCCATATTCCGGTTACAACACCTTCGTATTTGCCTTGCCCTACGGACTTCGGCGGCTTCACTTCCGGAAAATGCCGAATGAACTGCTCACTCTCAACGCCGTAATACAGAAGATCACGCTGAACTTCGTTATAGTCCAGCAGCGGCAAATGATCATCGAACATGAAGCCATAATGTTGCGCGGCTGCTTTCATCGTACTCGTGTGATACTCAACTAAAGCGTTGAACCATGGCTTGACCGCACCGTCTCTTATACTCAGTTCCTGATTGAACACGGCATCCATATTCAGGCTGACCGTTTGGCCGAGTCCGCTGCAGGTTTCGCAGGCGCCTTCCGGCTTGTTAAAGGAAAAATGCGACATCGTTAACTTATCAAGACTGTGACCGCATCGCCTACAATGAACCGTCTCGTGGGAGTCGCTGATCTCTTCCGCGTCCGACGGACCGTGATACGTTTCCCCCTCCACATTCGGCGTGACCGTGTCCCCGCAGGAAGGACAGGTACGCTCACCAAGCTTGGCAAATAAAATCCGCAGCAGCGTGTAGATATCCGTCACCGTTCCGATGGTCGACCTCGGGTTCCGGTTCGTAATGTGCTGACCCACGCTGATCGACGGGGAGAGACCTTCAATCGAATCCACCTTCGGCTTGCTGACCGAGTCCGACACCATGCCCATGGATTCCATATACTGCCGCTGGCATTCACGCTGAAGAGTGTCCATTGCGAGTGTGGACTTACCCGATCCTGAGGGGCCCGTCATGACAACCAGTTTGTACTTCGGGATTTCAAGCGAGACATTCTTCAGATTGTTCTCCCGCGCACCGCGAATCTTAATCGTTCCATTCATAATTCCAACCTCCTTCGATTTACAAACCCATCTTACAACATTGATGCAAGTCTAAAATTCCACAATTAAAAAGGTTGATCCATCACCGTTTTCAAAGGCGGAATCCGTCACATCACTTTAAGGTTTATGTATAATGTTTGTTGGCGGTTTATCCGTGTACCATCGCACGGACTAGATAATGGGCTATAAATAGTTCGTTTCGTTATTTTCCCATCAGGCTTCTTTTCTTTGACCCTTACTTCATGATACAATCCCCCAGAAAAAAGGATTATGGCAGATCCGCGTAAGGCAAGGGGGACCATTATGGGCATCAGACCGATTGATATAGCAAAAAAGCTGGGGATTACCACAAGTGCACTCAAGCACTATGAGAAATGGGGAATCGTCCCTCCTGCTGAACGTGCCCCGAACGGATACCGGGTATATACCGAGGAGCATGCCGCTTATTTTGAATGCATAAGGGCCATGTTTCCCGGTTTCGGTGTAGATGTTACTAAGAAAGTGATGGTCAAACTGCAGGAACAAGAAGTGGATGAAGCGCTTTGGATCGTAAGCGAGGTACAAGCCCGCCTTCAACAGGATAAAATCCTTGCAGAGCGGACGATCCGCATTCTGGATACCGAGCAGCTTGATATTGTAGATGCCCGTGGCCGGAAAAAAGAGCTGACGATCGGTGATGTTGCCGCTGAAACCGGCGTTCCCACCTCGGCCATCCGCCACTGGGAGAAGGAAGGCATTCTTAACCTGCCTCGAGATCAGGACAACGGTTACCGGAAATTCGATGATGCTCAGATCCGGCAGATTATGATCATTCGTATTCTCCGCTCGGCCAATTACCCGCTGGAGGTCATCAAGGATGTATTGCAAGAACTCGAGCACCATCATGTCCATAACGCCAGGCGGGTACTGAAGGACACGCTGGTGTATCTGAATTACCGCAACCACAACCAAATGCGCGGCGTACACTACCTATACCAGTTATGCCGAGTATTGAAATTAATGTAATTCCAGTTCCCTTTCATATTGTGGTGTACACATACAACAAACCAGCACGGATGGAACACATCCGTGCTGGTTTGTTTCTTGCATTCTATGACCTTATGATTCCTGTGACCGTATGCACACGATTTCTATGGATTAACCTTAATGGAGCCCACCGAGGTCGATAGGGATATCGCAGCTCCGCCACCGTTCACGTCGCTCTGCCCCCGGCTTGCGCCTGTAATCTGCCCAAGCTCGGTTTGGGTATCCAGCGTATACTTCATCTGCGGCGCAAACGTGGTCGTGATGCTCCCTGCCGACGTGTTAACCGCCAGGGTGCTGTCCTTATCGATCTCCTCAAGCAACATCTTGACGCTGCCGGCTTCGGTTACGATTTTGGAATTCCCCGTAATTTCCGTTTTGTTGAGCTGAATCTCCCCGGTCCCTAATCGAAGATCAAAAGCCCCCTTCAAATCGTTCACAAGGACCTTTCCGACATCATTATTCATGCGAACCTCTTGAAGGGCTTCCGGCACTTCGATCACATAATCAATCATGAACCCGGAGTCGCCAAACTGCTTCTGCGACCAATCCCACAGACTCGTGCTTGAGTCCTCTTTAGGATGGGTTCTTAATTGCAGCATGCCGTCCTTGAGTGTAAAGGAGCTGGCCGCCTGCTCTGTAACCTGGGTACGGATGTTATCGTTCTTAAAGAAAGCTTCGTTAAACCACACGGTTGTTTTTACTTTGATCTCGCTGCCGGATGCTGCGATGAGCTCGATATTGCCCACGGCATGGTCAACAACTAATCCCTCGGCTGTGCCGATTTCCTGGGCCGCCGTCAATTCGAACTCTTTCCCCTCCCGCTTGACATGATCGCTGATTGCCACCGCGGAATCTCCTGCAAGGTTCCCAACCTGTGCTAATTTATCAAGCTCCTGAATGACGGCTTCATCTGCGTTATTGGCTGCATCACACCCGACCAGCACGGCAAAAACCATTAGCGATGCGATTTTAACCGCCATCGTTCTTTGCTTTTTCATGTTATGATCCTCCCAGTCCATTCCTGTTTATGTATAAATCCATTATAACTGGATGGCAGGATTTAACACGCTTCCCTGGACTGGTTGCTTCCTGGACTTTAGTCGGGGGCAAATGATTGAAAGTGCTACTTCACGGTTCGATTATAGTCCTGAATTTTAGCCGTGATTTCTTTGGCGGCATCATCTAGTGCCTGCTGCGGAGACTTTTTATTGTTAAGCACTTCTTCGATTGCGCCTTCCACGATTTGCCTCGCTTCCGGAAAAACCCCCATCACCGCACCTTGTGTCGCCTTGACCAGCTTCGTCTGATGCAGCTGATCAATCGCGGTTTGGAACTGCGGGAATTTCTCCAGATTTTCCTTCACACTGTCCTCCTCATACGCCTTCGTTGTGATCGGAAAATACCCGGTATTGATATGCCAGTACGCTTGCTGAGATGGAGAAGTCAGAAATTTAATGAATTCCCATGCGGCCTCTTGCTCTGTGTCAGGACGACTGTTCATCATCCACAAGCTTGCTCCGCCAACGATTACTCCTCCTTCAGCCGAGCCTGCCGGCTTGGGAAGGAACCCCGTTCCTACCTCGAATTTCCCCTCCGCACTGTCAACCAGTCCTTTCAATGCCGCAGTCGAATCCAGAATCATGGCAACTTGGCCCGCCGAGAAAGCCTTTTTGGAATCGTCGGTCTTGCGTCCCAGATTGTTGGCAGCCTTCGAATCAACCAATTCCTTCCACCAGGTTAACACCTTTACTCCAGGTTCCGTGTTTACTAGTGATTCCGTTGCCAGATCATCACGGCCATTCCCATGGTTCACGTATTCAGCACCTTGGCTCGCGAATAGCTGCTCCATGAACCAGCCGTAAATCGCAAAATTAGCGCCCACGGCTTTCCCCTTTTTCGATATCGTTTCGGCCGCAATCGTCAACTCTTCAAACGTCTTCGGAGGATTCTCCGGGTCTAGTCCGGCATCCTTGAACAAGTCCTTGTTATAATACAATATAGGATTGGATGAGTTGAACGGCATCGAGTACAGTTTGTTCTCGAATGTATAATAGCCGCTGATATTCGGTTCAAGTTGAGCCGCATCCCATTGGTCCGCATCAATGAAGTCCTGCATGGGGGTAATCAGTTTGGAATCAATCATAAAACGGCTGCCAATCTCGTACATCTGCACAACGGACGGCCCCTCGTTTGTACCCATCGACGCCTTTAATTTGCTTAACAAATCATCATAAGTCCCCTGATACACCGCTTCAACCTGTACCTTATCCTGGGACTCGTTAAAGTTGGCGACAAGCTGGTCAACCACCTTGGTTGTCGCTCCACCCATCGCATGCCAGAACACAACCTTTTGCACGCCAGCTTCTGTCTTGGTGCCAGTATCCGTCCCCTTCGCCGGCTCCTCCCCCATATTAACGTTGCATGCACTCAGCAGCACCATGACCGCAGCCAGCACCACACCAATCATCCTGATTCTTCTCTTCATCACACCAATGCCCTCCCTTTTCTATTCAAAATGACAACCTATGATAAGCCTGCATAAGTGCAAGCGCACCACTTCATTAGCCCTTCAACGCACCTGCCGTAATTCCGCGAACCAGTTGTTTTACGCCAAAAGCGAGCAGCACAAACGACGGGATCAGCACAATCGTCACGCCCGCCAAAATCAGATTCCATGACATCACTTCGGCATGCTGGAGCATGGCGACCCCGATCTGTACCGTGCGCATCGATGCCTTGTTCGTAATGAGCAGCGGCCACAGGAAGTGATTCCAATGGGTAAGGAATGTATACACTGCCAGCGTGGCAATGGACGACCGGGACAACGGGAGCACCATGGAGAAATAACAACGAATATGACCGCATCCGTCGATCTTGGCCGCGTCAAACAGCTCGCGCGGAAGCTGCAGGAAGAACTGACGGAGCAGAAACACCCCAAAAGCACCCGCCATGAAAGGTACGATCAACCCTTGGTAGCTGTCCATCCATCCCCAATCCTTAATTGTCAGATAGTTAGGAATAATCGTCACTTCCCATGGAATCATCATCGTGGACAGGAAGAGTCCGAACAGCACGGCCTTCCCCTTAAAATTCAAAAATGCGAATGCGTAAGCCGCCAGACTCGAAGTAATAACTTGACAGAGCATGATAGCGGTAGAAACAATAAAGCTGTTCAGAATAAAGCGGACGATGGGAAACCCTGAAATGGCTTCCGCGAAATTGCCCAGGTAGAAGCTCGACGGGAACAACGGCGGCGGAAAATTAGCTACCTCCTTCTCCGTCATAAAGGAAGAGAACACGGTAAAGATAAGCGGATACAACACGACCAAAGACAAGAGCAAAAGCAGCAGATACGTGAATGCGGACGCAGCTCTTCGCAGGATCATTGATAATGCACCTTCTTCTCCAGTACTTTGAACTGCAGCAGAGTCAAGAGCAGAATAATCGCAAACAGAATCAAAGCCTGCGCGCTGCCAATGCCAAATCGGAAATTAACGAAGGCATCCTGATAGATGGAGTAAACCATCACATTGGTTGAATTGATCGGGCCGCCCTTCGTCAAAATGTGAATTTGCCCAAACGCCTGAAATGCACTGATAACCGAAACGATCAAGGCGAAGAAGATGGTCGGTGACAGCAGTGGCAGCACGATTTGCAGAAATGTCCGAATCGGCCCGGAGCCGTCCATTCTAGCGCTTTCGTAAATCTCTTCCGGCACCCCTTGTAATCCGCTTGACAGCAGAATATACAGGAATCCCATGTTCATCCAGATGGTCATGATGGAAATGGAGATAAGCGCCCACGAAGGATCGGTTAACCAGGGAATCGGCCCGACATGAACGAGACTTAGAAAATAATTCAGCATCCCTGCCGTAGGATGAAACAACAGAAACCAAATAATCGAGCCGGTTCCGACCGAAATCACGATGGGCAAGGAGAAGATAAACTGAAACACCTTCATGCCGCGCAGCTTGTTGTGGGTAATGGCAGCCAGGAATAGCGACCAGATTAAGGAGGTAGGGACCGTGAACAGTATAAACATCAAGGTGACACCTAAATTTTTATAAAATTGTCCTGTCGATAAGAGCCGGATAAAGTTCTCCAGCCACACAAATTCGACCACTTGACCTCGGGGATCGGTAATGGTCATGCTAAGATAAACTGATTTCAACATCGGATAGAACAGAAACATCATAAATACGATGACGGAGGGTGCCAAAAATCCATAGGCTAAAGCATGCTCTTTCCAAACTCTTTTTCTTACCTCCTTAGATTTTCTGTCATTTAAAACGCTTTCATAATTAGGCAATTGCCATTCCCCTTTCTTTGGGATATTCCCCTCAAACCGAAATGGAAAGCAAAATTCCGCAAAAAAAGAGAACAAAAAAATCACAAAACTGCATGCCTAAACAGACAAGCAATGATGTGATTCTCCTGTTCTCCATCACATATGTAGCTGCTCCTATATTACAATCGGCTCTCAAATATTGTCAACGAATATTCACATATGCATATAATCCCATGTATTGTAATTTTCGGTGGGACAAGAACATCACCCTGCAATTTACATGGGCTGTACTTCTGATCGGCTCTGACTCACCAGTATTACCTTCGTGACTGCCTTGCACTTTGAACCCGACAGCGGCCTAAATGCCCTGTTTACCGGCTTTGTTGCAGTATTCCTGCTGGACGGAGTGAAGCAGGTAGGAGCTTCTATCGCGCTTAAAGCGTATACGCCCGGTGTCATTACGGCAGCGCTTCTGGAAATCCCATATGGCATTTATACCTTTATCGCTTCCTGAACGAAGATTTCGTTGAACCTGCTGCACTCCCAATTGGAACTATGATTTCCTTACCCGTCGTACTTTGTTTGGTATGGTTTGGTCTAACGCTTGGGAAGCAGATGCGCCCATTCGCAGAGATTGTTAAACGTTCGAAGTTGATGCCTACTGGTGTTTTTTAAAAAAATGCCGCCGGATCTCATCATCCGGCAGCATTACATTACTTATTCATCATGTATCCAAAGCTCTGTGTTTAGCTCCAGTTACGTCTAGGCTTGTATCCGGCTTTCTCCAGGAATTCCAGCTCCGTCTCCGGGCCAAGTCCCTGGATGCCCACCTTCGCGCTCATCGAAGTAATCAACATACGGCTGGCAACCTCCAGCGTCTGCAGTGCCATCCGGGCTTCGCGGATGGTGGTATCATAAACAACCACGCCATGGTTCTCAAGCAGCAGCACATTGGCAAGCTTGGCCTTTTTCCGAACGCCTTCACCCAGCGCATCACTTCCTGGATGACAATACGGCACTCTTTCTATTCGCTCCAGGTAATACATCGTCTCAACGAACATGTTCGAAGGAATTTCCAGATCTGAACACGCAATAAGCGTCGTATAGAACGGGGATGCATGAAGCACGGCTCCGATCTCCGGACGGCTTTCGTAAATCGCTCGATGCATGGGGGTTTCTTTGGACGGTTTACGTCCCTCAGCTCCATATACATTCCCGGACAGATCGCATTCGATCAAGTCCGCCTCCTCCAGTTCTCCGAGGAAGGTACCGCTGGCCGTGACCACGTAACGATCACCTTCGCTCCTGGCAGAGATGTTGCCTGCATTTCCCCAAGCCAGATCGTATTGCATCATATATTTACCGGTATGCTGCAGTTCTTTTCTAATCGTCTCCACGTTAGCCATGAGATCGACCTCCTGAATCAGTTTATATTTTTCACTTGAGATTCCCTTACTAGTACACGTTGACTTCTACACGTTGACTTCGTGAGTCCCTTATTTACCGCCCAACAAGTTTGGTAGGAACATCGACAATTGCGGAAGAAACGTAATCAACAGTAAGTCTATAATCAGCACAATATAGAACGGCACCATGCCTTTGCTGATCTGATCCAGCCGGATTTTTGCAATCTGCGCGGATATAAACAGGTTGATGCCAAGCGGGGGCGTACACATCCCAATCGCCAGGTTGACGATCATGATAATCCCAAAATGGGTTGGATCAATACCGAACTCGGCAGCTACAGGAGCCAGCAGCGGCGCTAAAATAATAATCGATGCATTGGACTCCATGAACATTCCTACGATGAGCAGGAATACGTTAACCAACAGCAGGAATACGATTGGATTATCGGATATGTTCACGAAGAAGCCAGCAACTGCCTGTGGAATTCCTTCGCGCGTCATAATCCAGCTGAACAATCCGGCGCTTGCAATGATGAACATAATGACAGAGGTCGTAATCGTAGATTGCGTCAGAATGTTAATCAGCTTGGAGAATTTAATCTCTTTGTAAACGAATACGCCAACGATGAAGGCATAGGCTACAGCAACGCCTGCGGCCTCCGTTGGCGTGAAGATACCGCCATAGATTCCGCCAAGGATAATGATTGGCATAAGAACTGCCCAGAACGACTCCTTGAAAGCCTGCCATACCTCTGCGCGCGTCTTTCTTTTTTCCCGTGCGTAGCCTTTGCGCTTAGCAATCATGTAAACGGCTATCATCAGCGACAATCCAATCATCAGTCCCGGAATAAGTCCCGCCATAAACAGATCACCGATTGAAGTCTCCGCCGCTACCCCATATAGAATCAATGGAATACTTGGCGGAATGATAACCCCCAGCTCACCCGATGTTGCCTGAAGGGCGCCCGTAAAGTTCTTATGATATCCTCGGGAGATCATCGCAGGAATCAGAATGCTGCCAAGTGCTGCCGTTGCAGCAGCGGAAGAGCCTGATATCGCAGCAAAGAACATCGACGTTACAATCGTTACAAGTCCAAGTCCGCCGGGTAAATGACCTGTCAGTGCATTGGCCAGATTCACGAGCCTTCTTGAAATTCCGCCAAATTCCATTAATGTCCCTGCAAATACGAAGAATGGAATCGCCATTAAGGGGAATGAATCCGTTGACGTGAATGAACGCTGAACCAGAACAAGCAGCGGCGTGCCGCCTTCCCACCAGATCGCCACCGCCGAAGCCATTCCCATTGAGACGGCTATCGGTACGCTGATAGCGAAGAAAAGGATCAGACATCCGAATAGTATGATAGGCATTATAATCCTTCCTCCTTCGCTGGCGGTAGTTTCTCGGAAACAATCGTTTCCAGAATGACTGCTACCGCATTGATAATGAGCAGCATGGCCCCGACAGGAATCGCCGCATAAGGGATCGACATGCTGAGTCCCATGGCTGCCGACGACTGCACGGATACCCGATTCAGAATATCAATGCCCTGGACCAGCAAAAGAACAAAAAACACAATGCATATCACCATCACGGTAATGCGGATAACCTTCTTGTTTACTTCACTCACCAGCTCCGGCAGCAGCTCGATCGCAACCAAACGGTGATGCCGCAGTGCAAGCGAGGAACCCAGGAATACGAGGTAAACCATCAAATATCTCGCAAGTTCCTCGGACCAGTGAAGTGGATAACCGATAATCCGGTAAATAATCTGCATGATAATCAGGATGGACATTACACCCAGGATCATGGCCACTGCGATGCCCACGAGTTTGTTGAGCGCGTCGATCGCTTTTAATGTCTGCCGCATGGCTTATCCCCCCTATTGAGAAAAAATGGTTATGGCGTATTAATAATTTTGTCGTAAAGCTCTCTTCCGTACATGTTGGCAAAGCGTTCATGCACGGATTTGGCAGCGGCCTCGAATGGACCTTTTTCAACCTCAACGAACTCGGTTCCAAACTCCTTCAGTTGATTGATGATCTGCTCTTCCTGTTCAAACACCAACTGATTCTCATATTCGGTGGCTTCCTTGGCAGCCTCTTCAACCGCTTGCCGCTGGAACTCATTCAAGCGTTGGTACGTCACTTCACTCATAGCAAGCATCACGTAGCCGTATACATGATCCGTCATCATCATATATTTCTGGACTTCCTGAATTTTGGAGCTTGCCGTAAAAGCAACCGGATTCTCCTGTGCATCGATAACTCCGGTTTGAAGCGAGGAGTAGACTTCTCCGAAGGCCATTGGCGTCGGCGTAGCGCCCATCGCTTCCCAAGCTGCAATGGAAGCCGGAATCTCGGGCACGCGGATTTTCAAACCGCGCAGATCGCTTGGCGTTTCAATTTTCTTGTTCGCGGTCAACTCGCGCGGGGTTCTCATCCAGAACTCCAAGCCACGGACCTCGGCATTATCAAGCAAGCTCTGCTTCAGTTCATCTCCGACATCGCCATAGAGCACATTCTCCAGATGCTGCTTGTCGCGGAACAAATATGGCAGCTCCAGAATTGCATAAGGACTATAGAAATTGGATAATACGCCGGCCGGCAGTGCAAAATCCACCGACCCTATCTGCATGCCTTCGATCAGGTCTCGGTCATTCCCAAGCATGGAGCTGGCATAAACTTCGACCTCAATCTCTCCGTTCGTTTTCTCCTTGACCAGTTCCGCAAATTTAAGCGCACCGAGATGCCATGGATCGGATTCGCCCGTAATATGGCCGAGTCTCAGCTTGATCGGACCATCGCTCGTATTGGGCTTGGTTATAAATAAAGCGCTTACAATGAGCAGTGCAACCACCATGACAACTGTGATTCTTTTCCACATTTGCCGTTCCCCCAATCTGATATGAAGTTCCTGCGGCTTCCGTCCCTAGAAGCAGAAGCCGCGGGGAATATGCTGATTATTCAAAGGTGACAATGACTTTCAGAGATGAATCTTCTTTCTTGTCCACCAGACGGAAGCCTTCCGCCGCCTCTTCATAAGGCAGACGATGGGAAATGACTGATTTGACATTCACCGCCCCGCTGGACAACAAATCAATGGCCGAAATGGTATCTTCACGCGTATAGGTCATGCAGCCCACAATTTCTTTCTCTGTTTGCTGCAAATTTACGATATCGAAGGTTTGCGTGCCATGGAACATCGCAATCGTTACGCAGCGGCCGCCTTTGCGAAGCAAGGAAAGGGCATCATCCACGATTCCCGGAACGCCGGCCGCAATCAGCACCTTATCAAATTCGCCTGCAATGTCTGCCTTGGCTTCCGCTGTCCAATGATCCTTGCCGTGAATATTTAAGGTGTGAGTCGCTCCCATCTCCTTAGCGGATTCAAGCGCGTAATCCATCACATCGGTAACCATCAGCGTTGTAGCCCCTGCCGCCTTGGCTGCCGTCATGGCGAGCAGCCCGATCGGACCGGCTCCAAGAATGGCAACTTTGTCTCCAATTTCAATTCCGGCTTTCCTTACCGCATGAACCCCTACCGCAAACGGTTCAACGAGCACACCCAGCTCATGGTCCAGATGATCCGGCAGTTTGAACACACACGTCTCCGGGGCGGCAAAATATTCAGCCATCGAGCCATACCAGCCCTTCAGGCCAGGCGCTCCCCGCTCCGCGCAATAATTCGTTCTGCCGGTAAGGCAGTAATCGCATTTGCCGCAGCCCACCTGCGGCTCAACGGTTACCCGGTCCCCCGGCTTGAAGGAGGTGACGTCCTTGCCGACCTTCACGACTTCACCGGACAATTCATGTCCGATAATGACCGGCGGCTTCCGAAACAGATGCAATCCCTTATAAGTATGAATATCCGAACCGCAAATACCGGCGGCTTTTACCTGTATCAATACTTCCCCCGTCCCGATTTCCGGTATATCCACGTCTTTAACGACAACTTTGTATGCATCCTCCACATATACAGCCTTCATTGTCTCTCCCCCTTGTTGTAATTCAAGCTTCGCGGTATGATTTCGTATCTCTCTGTTATATAAAAAGCGCTTGCTTCGATTCCTGCAAATGACGGCGCATCACGTCCGCACTGCTCTCCTTGCCGGTCTTCAGCGCTTCGTAAATCTTCCAATGATCCTCCATGAACTTCTCCATCCGATGCGGATCCTTCCGCAAATGTCGGCGCGTGATCCGCTGCAGATGATCATGGTAGTTCAGCAGCACCCGGTGAATCTCCTGATTGCCCGTGCATTCGCAGATAATCAGGTGGAAGTCATGGTCGGCCTGGGCAAAATTCTTCACATCAAGTCGGCTGACGATTTCTGCCGTTTCTTCCAGATTGCCTTCCAGCTCCTTCTCCTGTTCAGGCGTGAGTCTGGTTTCGATCTGCTGGCAGTTGAACGTCTCAAGCGCAATCCGCAAATCATATATATCCACAATCCGGTTCACGGACAGATCATTAATGATGATGCCCTGCTTCGAGGAAACGGTGACAAACCCCTCGGTCTCCAGCCGTGTCAGTGCCGCTTTAATCGGCGTCTTGCTCATCCCTAGCAGCTCAATCAATTCCCTCTCGGACAAAAATCGGCCCGGCTCAAATTTCTCATTCAGAATGCTTTCCTTGATTTCATTGTAGGCCACATCCTTTAACAGAAGAGAAGATGCTGCCCCTTTGCTTTTATCCATCGTCATTCGTGTATTCTCCTATCTTGGGCTATTCATCCGGTTCAAGCGAACCGGCATCCCGCACGTTAATAAAATAATCCGGTGATCCCAGCTGCCCACCCTTAAGCGCCAGTTCCAGACCGGCAAGTCTGGCATCGTCTGAATATACCCTGCACAGTGGAGCGCCCGGTGAAACATCCCATATCATCTCCAGCCCGTATACACCCATTTCACTGGTGACAAAACCGGAGGTATCTCCTCCAGCAATGACAACACGGCGAAGGCCCGGGTTCTGATCCATGATCCGTTTGGTCAGCTTGCCAAGCCGTCTCCCGATAAACTCACCGGTTTCCGCTCCGGACAGCCCAAGCGAATTCAACCTGCTGCGTGTCTCTCCGATGGCTTCATCCTCAGGACCAAGTGCAGTGTACAGCACCACGCTCTGTCCTTCAGCGAGCTTGTCCGCTGCTTGATGGATCCATTCCGACAGGGTCGTTTCATCCGTATTCTGCATCAGGTCCGGCGTTATGCGTATTCCATGAAAACCTTCGGCTATCGCCCGCTCAATCTGAAGCTGAGTGACGGGCGATGCACTCCCTGACATAACCAGAATTGTATCGGTTGGCTGAATACGGGCATCAGGTCCGTTGTTCTCCGATGAGTGCGAGCTAAGTCCAAGCTCATCCCAATGAGCAGCAAGAGCATATTCAACGCCAGAGGAACCGACAACAAACGTTCCCGCCCCTTCCGGCTTACCCTGAATGAGCTCCCCACATCGCTTGAGCCTGTCTTCATCCAGAGCATCAAACAACAGAATTCCCGGTTTCTCTACCAGTTTATCATGATATCGGTGATGAACCGTATCCTGGTCTCCGTCAAGCTCTACGATATCCATCAAAGCGATCACTTCTGAGGTCTGCTCGGCAAGGTGAAGACGCAAATCCGCCTCATGCATCGGAGTGGAAGGATGCTGCGACATCACGGGGTGCCGATCCAAACGGTACACCGTATCATGCATTTTCGCAAAATGCTGGCCAAACAGCGTATAACGTCCGAGACGGGGCGCGCCGACCAGCAGCGGAACCGTAACCTGGTCAGGAAAATAGTCTCTTGCCACCCTAATCGCATGGCCTATGCTGCCAACCTCTGGAGAAGAATCGAAGGTTGAACATGTCTTATAGTGGACGAGCGGTGCGCCGCTCATGGACAGCTTCTCGAATACAGGCCGAAGCTCGGCCTCCATATCCTCTGGAGATTTGGCTCTGCTTGTACCTGCTACACCTACACAGCGAATGCCTTCAAACTTCTTCAGCCGCTCAAGCGAAGGTGCTTCCAGAAACAATACCGTGCGGAAACCGCTTCTGGCCAGTGCCTCCATCGCATCCGTCGAACCGGTGAAGTCATCACCATAGAAAGCAAGCAGCAGCTCATTGTTGTTCATGCTTGTCCCTCCTGAATCTATGATAGATCTATCATAGATCTATTTGAGACCTATTGTATGTGCAGCGCTTTCAAAAGTCAACAATCTTTTCGTTTGCAAGTGATAAACATCATGGCATAGGGGTTCATCGTGTGCCGCATTTAACCCTCATATTAGTCAAGCACCCCCTCATAATCATAAAAGATAGCAGTTTTAATCGGATGTTCGTAGATAAATGAACACGTGGAGGGAGAAACAAAATTCATGGGGAATCAGAGCCATAACCAAAAGAATCAGCATCATGTGCCTCAGCCAATACGCAGTGACGGAGCCGGCGGGCCTGACTATGGCCCGCGGGACGTGATGAGGGATATCGAGAATCCCGACTTGCTTGTGCCTCCAGCTACGGATGCGGGCTTAATGCCCAATCTGAAAATGTCCTTCTCCGACACGCATATGCAGCTCAATCATGGTGGCTGGTCGCGGGAAATTACGGTGCGGGACCTGCCGATTGCCACCACACTTGCCGGCGTCAATATGAGCCTTACGCCCGGCGGCGTGCGGGAGCTGCATTGGCATCAGCAGGCGGAATGGGCCTACATGATCTGGGGCAGCGCCAGAATTACGTCCGTGGATCAAAACGGAAGAAATTTCATCGCAGACGTGGGTCCAGGCGATCTGTGGTATTTTCCCGCCGGTCTCCCCCACTCCATCCAGGGACTGGAGGAGGGCTGTGAATTCCTGCTTGTGTTTGACAACGGCCACTTCTCGGATCTCAATACCTTGTCGATTTCCGATTGGTTTGCCCATACCCCCAAGGATGTGTTGTCTGCCAACTTCGGCGTACCGGAGAACGCATTTGACCATATCCCGGACAAACAGGTCTACATTTTTCAGGATCAGGTTCCGGGCTCGCTTGAAAGCCAGGAGGTCCAGTCGCCTTACGGGAACGTGCCGCTCAGCTTCAAGCACCGCCTGCTGGCGCAAGAACCGATCGTAACCCCTGGCGGAAGTGTAAGAATCGTGGACTCCAGTAATTTCCCGATCTCCAAAACCATTGCTGCTGCCCTCGTCGAGATTAAACCAGGCGCCATGCGGGAGCTCCATTGGCACCCTAATCAGGATGAATGGCAGTATTACCTGTCCGGACAGGGACGCATGACCGTATTCGCGGGCCACGGCACGGCACGGACCTTTGATTACAGAGCCGGTGATGTGGGATATGTTCCATTTGCTTTTGGCCACTACATCCAGAACACGGGCACGGAATCGCTATGGTTTCTGGAAATGTTCAGAAGCGACCGGTTCGAGGATGTATCCTTGAATCAATGGATGGCATTGACTCCTCGGGACCTGGTCCAGGATAATCTGAGAGTCGGACCCGATGTAACCGATGCTTTACGTAAAGAAAAATGGCCTGTTGTAAAATATCCGGGATTCTCGTATTACCCAAGGTAAAGTTCTAACTCCTGTTTGAACGGGGCCGGTTCTTCAACAGTTAAGTTACATAATACAGACCTGCCAAGGAGACTCCTTCATGGCGGTCTGTTTGCTCCCATTCTGATATTTGACTTTTCTTTCCTTCTGCCATATAGTTCATTAATGAAACTATTTCACACGTGAACTATTCGAAAGGAGAACTATCCTTGAACGATAAGGCAAAGCAATGGATCGACCGGTATGTGGACGTCTACCTGCTGGTAACCCGCCGGATCAACGCCCAGATTCGGGAGCATCTCGGAGAGGATCTGACCCATGACCAGTTTCAGGTTGTGCGTTTGATCAACAGCATCGATCACTGTACTTCATCCCATTTGGCTGAGACGCTTGCCGTTGGTAAGAGCTCGATCACCGCCATCGTCAATCGTCTGGTGGATGCAGGCATTATTGACCGAACCCGGGACGAAGCGGACCGAAGGCTGGTGTATTTGTCGTTAACGGAATACGGCAATTCCATTTTTGAGTCAGCCCAGGAGCAGGTGCGGGAGATCATCTCCCCTTACTTGCAGCATTTTGAAGAAAAAGATATTGAAATGTTCATCTCGATGTTCGAGAAGCTGGGGCAGTTGATGTTTGAATCAGGAGGGAGAAAAAATTGAAAGCCATACTGAAAGCAAGATGGGCAATCATCGTTCTATGGCTGGCAGCGGCTGTTGTGCTGTTTATGCTCGCGCCTTCCATGTCAGACCTGGTTCGGGAGAAGGGTCAGCTATCCGTACCTGACGGATACAGCTCGTCGCGGGCCACAGAAATTCTCAAGGAAGCATCCGGCGGAGAAGGCGGAGAAACCCTGCATCAGGTTGCACTTGTCTTCAACAAGCCCGACGGGCTAAGCACCGCGGACAAGGATAGTATCCGGCAAGGCGTTCAAGCCTTAAACGACAATAAAGAAAGCCTCCACATCGATTCCATCAATGAACCGTTCACGCAGACGGAGCTGGAAGACACCCTGATTGCAAAGGACGGCAAGACCATCATGGTCGCACTGCAGGTCAGCGGGGGCCAAGAGGCTGTAAAGGCACTTCCCGATAAGGTCAATGAGGTGCTGGAGGGCGTTCAAGCCGATCATTACCTGACAAGTGAAGGCCTCATTAATGAAGATACCATCGTCAGCTCCGAAGAAGGCCTGAAGAAAACGGAATATATTACGGTTGTCTTTATTCTCCTCATTCTATTCGTGGTATTCCGTTCCTTTGTAGCGCCATTCGTTCCACTGTTGACCGTAGGACTCAGTTACATTGTGTCACAATCGGTTGTATCTTTTCTCGTGGACCAGTTTAACTTCCCGATATCGAGCTTCACCCAGATCTTCATGGTCGCCGTCATGTTCGGGATCGGAACCGACTACTGCATCCTGCTGATCAGTCGGTTCAAGGAAGAACTGACGGCATCAGAAGATACGCAATCGGCTATCATCGAGACCTATCGGAAAGCCGGAGGGACCGTGCTTTATTCCGGGCTTGCCGTATTTGTCGGTTTTGCCGCCATCGGTTTATCGAAATTCATTCTCTACAAATCCGCGGTTGCGGTTGCGATCGGCATCGCGGTTATGCTTCTAGCGTTGGTTACGGTCGTACCGTTTTTCATGGCGGTGCTTGGCAAGAAACTGTTCTGGCCGTCACGCGGCAAGCTTGAGCACAGCGAGAACAAACTATGGGGAGCAGCAGGCTCCTTCTCTCTCAAGCGTCCTTGGGCTGCACTGCTGGTCGTGGCTGTCATCGTAGCCCCTTTCCTTGTTACGTACAGCGGCAAGCTGTCGTTTAACAGTCTGGAGGAGATCGGTCCAAGTTACGCTTCGGTCAAGGGCTTTAACATTATCTCGGACAGCTTCGGTCCAGGGCAATCGCTGCCCTCCACGATCGTAATCAAGAATGATGATCGAATGGATACGGCGGAATATATGGGACTCGCGGAGAAAATCAGCCGTGAGGTGGAAAAGGTTGATGGGGTATCCAGCGTCCGCAGTCTCTCCCGTCCAACCGGCGAGCAAATTAATGATTTCCTCATCCCAACGCAGGTCAAAACGTTAAATGAAGGGTTGGGAGAGTCCAAAGACGGATTGACTCAAATTCAGAATGGATTATCCGAAGCGGGCAAACAGCTCAGCGAAAATACGCCTAAACTGAATGAAGCCGCAGCGGGGGCCAAAGAACTGACCAAGGGAACCGCCGATCTTAAGGACGGCATTACCGAACTTGGTCAAGGTCTCAGCACCATTCAAAAAGGTATTCAGAGCGGAAGTGCGGGCGCCGGCGAACTTAAATCCGGACTTGCGCAAGCTGCGCAGAGCGCTAAAGAGTTAGCTGCCGCAAATGCCCAGCTGCTCCAGGGCTATAAACAGCTTGATACCGGATTAACAGCTCTTGACGGCGGCGTTGCCGGACTTCAGGAGCAGCTGGGTGGCGTAGCTGCTGCACTGGGCGGACTTGACGGTTCCTTCACAAGCCTTGAGAGCAACTATCCGGAGCTAATTCAAGATACCGACTACCAAACCATTAAGGGAACCGTAACACAAACAGCAGCAGGTACTGCCGAGTTGGCTGCGGGTCTTGGACAGATCTCCGAGCAGCTCAAGGGCGCATCCGCCGGCTTATCGGAAGCGAACACCGGATACGCTAAAGCGGCCGCCGGGCAAAAGGCGCTTGCCGACGGACTCCAGCAGCTGGTGTCCGGTATCGGTGAGCTTCAATCCGGCCTCTCCCAGGCAGCTAGCGGGCAAGGCCAGATCATAGGTCAAATCCCTTCCATTACAGGTGGGCTGGATCAGCTTCAGGGCGGTCAGAAGCAGCTTGCCGACGGGTTTGGCGATCTGACCGGGCAGATCGGAGAGCTGACCGAAGGCCTGAATTCCAGTGCCGACGGGCTGAAACAAATCTCGGACGGACTGCATTCCGCCCAGGATTATCTGCAGCAGATTCAGGATGTTCAGGATGAAGAGCTCAGCGGATTCTTCATTCCGCAGGAAGCGCTTGAGAATGAAGAATTTCAGACCGTATTTGATACCTACTTGACCGATAACCGCAAAGTGATGACGCTGGATGTTGTCTTGGCTACCAATCCATACAGCGAAGAAGCGCTAGGCAGCGTCGAGCAGATCCAAACCGCAGTCGATCGTGCCGTGAAGGATACGAAGCTGGAGAACGCCGAAGTTGCCATCAGCGGCATCACCAGCACCAACAACGACCTGCAGAATATTTCGAATGAAGACTACACGCGGACCGTGATTCTCATGCTGAGCGGGATCTTCATCATTCTGGTCGTGCTGCTGCGCTCCATCGTGATGCCGATCTATCTGATTGTTTCATTGGTCATTACGTACTTTACCGCAGTCGGTGTTACGGAGATGATCTTTGTCCACGGCTTCGGATATTCCGGCATCACCTGGGCCACGCCGTTCTTCAGCTTTGTCATGCTGATCGCACTCGGGGTGGACTACAGCATCTTCCTGATGGCACGCTTCAACGAGAATAAGAGCTGGGATGTTCAGGACGCCATTCTTCATGCCATGCGCAATATGGGTACGGTGATCCTGTCTGCCATGGTCATCCTTGGCGGTACATTTGCAGCAATGTATCCATCCGGCGTACTGTCGATGATGCAGATCGCAACGGTGGTTCTGGTTGGCCTTGTGCTCTATGCACTGGTATTCCTGCCATTCTTCGTACCGGTCATGGTACGCATCTTCGGCCGGGCCAACTGGTGGCCCTTCACTCCCAAAGAGCGGAGCGAATCCTCTAGTAAAGGACATGATCTGAAGATGTAATTCAAGCGCACGAACATGCATGCTGATCTGCCTTCTTTTATGAAAAAGAAGCGCCTTGCATGTGAGCGGCAGTTTCTCTTTCTCCAGGCTTATCCGGTGCTTCACACGGACCGTGCATGCTGGTTAAACACAACAAAGGGCTGCACCAGGGTATAACTTACCTTGGGTGCAGCTCTTTTTTTCCTGCGTTCCGATACATGGCTTCTCCTGGTTTGCCTTTTCAGCGTATGTCTTATTCCGTTTAAGGGCTTAGTGCGATCTCATATTGCTGCCTACTGTACAATACCAATGTAGAATCCGTCATACCCTTTGCTTCCCACGGTTTGAATAGCGGTCCCGGAAATGGCCGGCTCGCCGGAGAGCATATCCATGAACTTGCGGATGCCTTGCACCCGAGGATCCGTGCTGTGATGGTCGATCACTTCTCCATCCCGAATGACATTATCGCTTATGACAACGGTACCCGGACGCGAGAACTGTAACGCCCATTTCATATAATTCGGATTGCTCGGTTTATCGGCGTCAATGAAGACCAGATCGAACGGCTCTGCCTTCTCCTTAGCCAACTGCTCCAACTGCACCAACGCATCGCCTACCCGGATTTCGACTCTATCCTCAAGCCCTGCCAATGCCACATTGGATTTGGCAACCTGAGCATGAAACGGATCGAGCTCCAGTGAAATCAGTTTTCCCTCCGGTCCGATCGCTCTTGCCATCCAGATCGTACTGTATCCGCCAAGCGTTCCGATCTCCAGAATGCGCTTTGCTCCCTTGATACGGGCGATGACATTCAACAGCTTTCCCTGAGCCGGGGATACGTCGATTTCGGGCAAGCCAGCCTCCCGGTTTGCGAGCAGCACCTGCTCCAGCACCTCATCGTAAGGGATCAAGCGCTCCGTAACGTAATCGTCCACTTTTCCCCACGTCGTGACATCATTCGTTTTCATTTTGATTTCCTCCTCTTGTTCATTAATCATGGTTCTTACAAATTCATTGTATGTGATTTATTATTATAGATATAATATATCTTTTATTTGTTTATATAACTTAAATATATAAATGGAGGGAGAGCACTTCACATGAACTTACACGCGCTAAGATTATTCCATGTCATAGCAACGACAAGTAGTGTTACCCGCGCTGCCGAACTGTTAAATATAAGCCAGCCCGCCATTACCGCCCAAGTCAAGAAATTTGAGAGAGAACTTTCCCTTACCCTGCTTCAACCGCAAGGTAGAGGCATCGCTCTGACGGAAGCCGGAAAGGAGCTTGTCCCGCTTGCCAAAAGACTCTTCTCCGTTGAGTTGCAGATCGAGCAGTTCTGTCAGGATTTTCGAAGCGGTTCGAGAGGACATATCCGGTTGGCCGCCACTTATCTCCCTTCCCACTTCCTGCTGCCGGCCTGGTTAGCGAGATATAAACAGCAGTATGAAGGCGTGGAGATGAGTATCACAACGACCAACTCCAGCGATGCGCTTAAGCAGCTGCTGAATATGGAAGTCGACATTGCCATCTATGGAGGGCTGCCTGAAGAATCTCCAGATGAGATTCAGACCGAAGAATTGTTTCGGGATGAGCTGTGGTTCGTGGTATCACCGGATCACCGTTTTGCCAATCTGCATATCTCGCTTGATGAGATGATGAGGGAGCCTTTTGTGATGCGGGAGGAGGGAAGCTCAACCCGTGAACGGTTACTGGCCTTATGCCGTACCCATAGCGCCCCTTCGCCGCGCATCGCGCTGCAATTCAATGGTCTGCATGAAGCGATCACCGCCGTCATTGCCGGATACGGTGCCAACTTCGTATCTTCGCTTGTTGTGCGCGAATACGTGGAGCGCGGAGAGCTTAGCCGGGTGTATGTCGAAGGAATCCAGCTGCAAAATATCATCGCGGTCTGCACCCGCAAACAAGAGCCTTTATCCGCCGCAGCCATGAACTTCGTGGATATGATTCGGGATCAGTCCTGACGCCTGATGCGCGAGAATGGTCTGGTTGCCTCTCAGCCTGCTAAATTACCCACGAAATTCATCTGCGATGGTAACCAGTATGTTACGACAACGATAGACCCGCATGCCGATTCATGGCATACGGGTCTGTCATTGTTGTCGTTACCTCGGGTGCTTCCTCCACGGCTACTAAACTCTTCGTATGCCGCTACACAGATACAGACCATTGTTTTTGTCGTTACCTCGGGTGCTTCCTCCACGGCTACTGGACCGTTACGTTCCCCTTGTACATGTTCCCTGCCGGACTTCTCGTATTCTGAGAGGCCGTAGCTGAGGTATTATTATACGCACCGATTACGTACACAGCTGGATCGCTCAAGTAAACGGTATTGCCCGTAAAGGTATTATTGATCCCCCATCCTGGAACGATCTCATGCAGCTGAAACGCATCTACAATGACACTGTTGCCATTCTGATAAGCCGCATTATTCCGAATAATCGCGTTATTCCCCTTCACATCGATGAAGCTGTCGGCATAATTGGCGCCGCTAATTCCCTCGCCATGGAAGGTGCAATTCTCCACCAATGTCCCGATGGATCTCTCCTTGATATCGATGTGCTCTGCCGTAATATTTGGACCGAAAGTGACATTACGAATCGTATTGTAGTGGGTGTTCTGGTTGTAGCTCGCTCCCTCCGCGGAACCTACGTATACGCCTTCTCCGAAGCCCGCGCCTGTCTTGCCGGTATTATGAATACGAGAGTTCTCAATCGTGCTGTACGAGGTGCCGTCCCGAAAATGCACAGCTTCATAACCGATATTGTAAACCTCCACACTCGTTATGCGGCTGTAATTGGAATTATCCAGCAGAATGCCCTTCTGTGCATTGGTAAACTTCAAGTTTCGGATGATCCAATAGTCACCTTGAACCCGTAAGCTATACCCCGAGCCCGTAGAGTAACCAGAAATAATGGCCGGATTCGCCGAATCCTGGCTCTCAATGACAACCGGTTGCTGTGCAGTCCCTTTAACCGTGGACGAGAAGCTCCCTGCGTATGTACCCGGCGCCAGAACGATGCGTTTACCAGGAACCACATTCTTCAATGCACTCTGTAGACAGGATGTTGTGGAACATGCAATCGCATCAGAAGGCACCTCCGGCGGAGCGCTTCCTCCGCCATCCCCTTCACCCGGTCCGCATGGCCCCTTGTCTTCCCATACTCCCCATTGTCCGGTTGTACCTGGCTCCTCGCCTGTCGTCCACCACTTGGCCCTCCATAGCTTGCCTGCATGTGATACCTCGGCCCCGCTGCTATAGGCGCTTCCTGTACTCCATGGTACGGCCGCACACTCGGCAAGCACCGCAACTTCACCGGCTGACGCCTCACCGGGCGAGGTTTGCGGTTCGGCGCTCGCGGTGCCCCATGTAACAAACGTGCCCAGCAACAGCAGCAGTGCCATGACAGTCATGGTCGTTTTCTTCAGCCTGCGCGAACGTGAGCGTGCCTTCTTCATAAATCTCATCATCCCCTTTATGAATTCGTTCGCCATCGTAACCGATCAGCGACATTATCATATTAATGAGATCGAGAACCAAAATATTCTATGGATGTCGAAACAAATGTTATGATCCAAATCTGAATCCCTAACGGACTGAGAAGGCGCTATTCGAAAGAAATGCTCCATTTGAAAAAGATAACGGACCTGAAGAGCGTTATTTACACAAAAAAGAGGCAAACAAGCGATGAAACGACTTCATAACGCCTGCTGTGTCCGTTACATTTGGAAAAGAGGCTTATTCACGAAAATAACGCCTCTTGTGTCCGTTATATTTGCAAAAGAGGTTCTCACGACTATAACGCCTACTGTGTCCGTTGTTTTTGGGATAGGAGCTTTTGGCTACTGTCTTCATTGCATTGGGATCAGAGGTTTTTCACAACAATAACGGCTACTGTGTCCGTTGCTTTCGAATGAGAGGTTCTAATAACGCCTACTGTCCGTTACAATTGTGATAGGAGCTTTTCGATAATACGCCTGCTGTGTCCGTTAGAAATCACTCCATGTCCTCGCCGGTGAATACATTCTGAAATCCGATCAATCGGCGCTTCATACAGCCTGACGATCTGTTCAACTTTAAAAAGCCGATCCGGCTGGATCGGCTTCCTCGCTCATTACTTACATGCTCATCATTTTACTTGCTCTCTACTTTTCTTGCTCACTACTTCACTTACTTATTACTTTACTTGCTCTCTACTTTACTCGCCCATCACTTAACATGCTCAAGCTGCGCCCCTAATGCACAGAGCGCCTTAACTTATCAGCCTTACGCGGCGTGCTATTAGTACACGTCTTTCCACTCGGCAATATTCGAGGCGTCGAATTTGAACGGATCGCCCAGCATGATCTGCGTACCCTCACCGTCGGCGACAATCTCCTTCTCACCCAATTCGCCGGCCGTAAACTTGTTGCCTACGGCCCCGGTAATATCGCCTTTGACCAAAGCATCCGCCGTGTAACCCGTCATATAACCAACATCAATCGGGTTCCATAAATACATCCACTGGCTGACACCACTCTGAATGTACTCGGCCATCTCGCTTGGAAGCCCGAGACCGGTCAGCTGCACCTTGCCTTTCAGGCCTTTATCAGTCAGCACTTTGCCTGCCGCAGCGATACCGACGGTGGTGGGAGCGATGATCCCCTTGAGATCCGGATACGATTTCAACAGAGCCTCCGTCTCGGACACACTCTTATCACGCAGGTCATCCCCGTAAGCCACTTTGACAAGCTCGATGCTGCTGTATTTCGGATCTTCCAGTTCCTTCTTCATCCATTCGATCCAGATGTTCTGGTTTGATGCTTGGGATGTCGCACTCAGAATGGCAATCTGTCCCTCATTGCCAATCATTTCGGCTACCCCTTGAATCAAGGTACGACCGATACGCTCAGGGTCGGCTTGGTTGACATGGACTTTTCGACTGGCCGGATTCAGTGCCGAATCCAGAGACAGCACTTGAATTCCCGCGTTCATCGCTTTTTTCAGCGCTGGCTGCAAGGCATCCTCGTCGTTGGCAGCCACGGAGATGCTGTCGACTTTCTGTGAGATCAGCTCTTCGATCATCTGAATCTGCGCTTCAGCTGTCGGTTGATCCGGAGCCTTCAGAATAGCTTCATTCCCTTGCTCCTCCACCGCATTCTTGAAACCCTCCATCATTTTCTCACCGTATGGATTTCCTGTGTTTTTGAAAATAATGGCGTGTTTTTTCTTACCGTCCTTGTTGCCATCTCCCGCAGAAGCACTGCTCTCTCCAGGCGCTTTCGTGCTGCATGCCGCCAGCAAGCTCATGACCATAACCGCTGTCAGTATGGTGGATACCCACTTCTTCATCCGTCGTTCCTCCCTTTTATATATCATGTTCTATGCGTATCACCGACGCTTGACACGCCAGCAGCTACCAACATGTAAATCCGTACTAGCCCTTACGTGATAACCCTTTGCCAAATTTCAGCTTGGGAACAGCTACGGCAACGATAAGCAGCAGTCCGATAATAACGAGCAGCACCTGGGCCTGTACGTTAACAAGTCCGAGTCCGTAGCGAAGGAAGCCAATCAGGAATATCGCCAAAATCGCACCGATCATGCGCCCCTTCCCGCCTGCTGTACTGATACCGCCAAGTACTACCATGGCAATGACGTCCAACTCGTAGCCTGTCGCTACATTCGGTCTGGTGCTGCCCATTCTGGAGGCAAGGAACAAGGCGGCAATTGCCGACATGAGCCCGGTCAAGGTAAACACCATCATCTTGATCTTATTCACCTGAATACCGGAGAAACGGCTTGCCGTCGAATTGCTGCCCATCGCATACACGCTGCGCCCGAACTTCGTTTTGTGGAGCAGCCAGCCGAACCCTGCGGCAAAGATAGCAAATACAATCAGAATGAAGGGAATCGGGCCCAAGTAACCCCAGCCGAGGAAGCTGAACCATTCCGGGAACGAGCCTGCAGCCTGATCCTCCAGCATAATGTAAGCAATACCCCGATAAATGATCATGGTGGACAAGGTCACAATGACCGCTGACAGCTCTTTAAACTTCACGATCAGCAGACCGTTAATGAAGCCGCAGAGGATACCGACACCAAGACAGACCAGCATGGCAAAACTCATGGGCACACCATGGTTATACAGATCAGCCATCACCGTCGATGACAGAGCGATGATCGAAGCTACCGAAATATCGATATCCCCCAGAATCATGATGAACACCATCGGGAGTACAATGAACGCTTTATCCAAAAACCCCATGGTGGCATCACGCAGATTTGCCGAATCCCAGTAATACTCGGACAAATTCATGTTCATGACATGGATTGCGATAAACAGAAGAACCAGCATCCATTCCCATTGGAGAAAGAAGCGTTTCCAGGAAAAATCCTGTTTATGGATGAGCACTCTTGTTTCCATCGTCTTAAATTCTCCTCCTCATCAAATGACTTCGGTCTACCCCGCGCTTCACAAACGCATTCACCAAAATGGCAATCAGAATGACGCCTCCCTGAATGCCCATCTGCCAGAATGGCGATACGTTGATTAGCGGCAGAGCATTATTCAAGATGCCAAACAGGATGGAGCCTAAGAGAATGCCGGATATTTTGCCCAAGCCGCCAGCGATGCTGACACCGCCAAGCACGCAGGCTGCGATCACGCTTAGTTCGTACCCGGATGCCGTGTCCCCTTGGGCGGACGCGAATTTGGATACCCACAGCACCCCTGCCAGACCGGCCAAGGAGCCCATAATGGCATAGACCAGCCAGATAATGCGTTTCGACTTGATCCCGCTGATCTGGGCGGAATCGGGGTTACTGCCCACCGCATAAATTTGTCGACCTGTACGAGTATGCTGAATGAAATAATACGCAACCAGATAAATAACAATGGCAATGAGAATCAGGTTGTTCACGCCGAGGAAGCTGCCGGTGGCAATGCCTTTGAAGCTGCTCGGCATTTGATGGGCGCTGACCCATTTTCCCCCGCTGATCATATACGTCAACCCTCGGAACACATTCATCATCCCGAGTGTCGCAATAATCGGCAGAATGCCCACCTTCGCCACCAGGAAACCTACGACCAACCCGCTGATCCAACCTACCGCCGTTCCCAGCATAATGACCAGTGCCGGGTGCAGGTCCGGGAATGCCCCGACTGTGAGTGCTGCAGTCATACCGGACAGCGCTAAAATGGCACCAATGGACAGATCAATGCCCCGAGTGACAATAACCAGCATCATCCCTACTGCCAAAATGCTTAATATAGCCGTATTGGTTGCCATATCGCTGATGTTCTCAAGGGTCAGAAAGCTCGGGTTCCTGATCTGCACCGCAATCGATAACAGCACGATGAAACCGAGCAACCCCACTTCCCTGAACTTCGAAATATTCGATGCAAAAGATCGTGTCTTGACTGTCCCTCCCGTAGCGGGCTGTGAAGCTGCGATTGTTGCACCTGTGCCCTTGTCTTCCATAGGTTCTCTCCCACCTTCTATGCTCGTTTATTCAGGGGAGCTTCATCCGCCATCGCATGTTGTAAAATCGCCTCTTGCGAAATTGAAGGACGATCCAGAAATGCATTGATTCGTCCCTCGCGCATGACAGCAACTCTGTCGCACATGCCAATAATCTCCGGCATTTCAGAAGAAACCATGATAATGCCGTAACCTTGCGCGGCCAGATCGCTGATCATCTCATAGATAGATGATTTGGCGCCGACATCGACCCCCTTGGTCGGTTCATCCAGAATAATGACGTCCAGCTCGCTGGTGAGCAGCTTGGCGAATACCACCTTCTGCTGATTGCCGCCGGAGAGCGAGCTTGCCAGATCGAATATACTCTTGGCTTTCACACCGACCTTCTCGGCAATTCGCTTGGCTATATCCGCTTCCGCGGCCGTATCGATCGTCCCCCGCTTGCTCACATGCTCCAGCGAGGACAATGTAATATTGCGTGCAATGCTCCAGTCCAGCACCAGCCCTTGCTTCTGCCGATCCTCCGGCAGGTATCCGATTCCCTTGCGCATCGCATCAAGCGGACTCCGAATTCGAACAGGCTGCCCTTTGAAGAAAACGCTGCCCTCATCATAGGGTTCGATTCCAAACAACGCCTGGCATACCTCCGTCCTTCCCGCTCCTACGAGGCCGGTCAAGCCTAATATTTCGCCCCGACGGAGCATAAAGCTGATGTCCGCAAAATACCCCGTCTTCGACAGCCCTTCTACCCGCAGCAATTCTTCCCCTAGGGCTGCTTCTTTTTTGGGGAACAGCTGGGTAATCTCCCGTCCAACCATTGCTACAATCAGATCCGAATTGGAGATCTCATTCACATTCCAGGTTCCGATATATTTGGAGTCGCGGAACACGGTAACTTTGCTGGCAAGCCGGTACATGTCCTCAAACCGGTGGGAAATGAAGATGATGGCAGCTCCCTTATCCCGCAGTTGTTCGGTTATCCGGTACAACTCCTCGCTTTCGCGGTTGGTCAGCGCTGCGGTCGGCTCATCCATGATGATGATCTTGGCATTGGAGGACAGCGCCTTGGCAATTTCTACGATCTGCTGTTCTGCAATGCTGAGCGCCCCCATCAGCGTCTTGGCACTGAAGGTTGCCCCGAGCTCGGATAGCAGCCGCTGCGCCTCCTCATGCATCTCTTGCCAGAGAATCCGCTTCGTTCCCCGCTTTACTTTTTCATGCCCCATAAAGATATTCTCCGTCACCGACAGATCCGGATAACAGGTAACGTGTTGATATATGGCAGCGATGCCCTGATCCTTGGCAGCATTGGGTGTCTTAAACTCTACATGCTCTCCATTCAACAAAACCTCGCCTTCGTCAGGCTGATATACGCCGGTAATGACTTTGATGAAGGTGGATTTACCCGCGCCGTTCTCTCCCATCAATGCGTGAATCTCGCCTGGCTTGAGCTTGAAATAAACGTTATCCAGCGCCTTGATGCCGGGAAAAATTTTGGTGATTCCGTTCAATTCCAGAATGTACTCAGCCATCGCTCACCCCTCCGAATCCTGTTTTGTTGGCTGTTTCGCAGTTTACTGTACTGATCCTAGGTTACTAATTAAAGCGCTTTCCTTGTAGTAGACAATCCGGTTATGAAGGGGGTCATTTCTGACTACATTTGCGTTTTCTTCATTCTCTTTGCGTTGTTTGCATTCACTCCCCATAAAAAAAAGCCCCTCATCAATTCATCATTGACGGGGAGCTTTTTTGGATCGAACATAACTGGAGCATTGAATAATCAGTGCGTGTTCAAAAAGGCCGGTTTTCAGCACCGAGGCTTGCTAATTGGGAATAACCACGCCGCAAGTCAATCCAAGAAGTTAGGGACTGCGCCCCTTGGGGCGACCGTACGGCCCTTGGGCTCCTCCCAAAACTCTTGCCGACCCAGCGCCGTCTCATCGAGAAAATAGTACGAGCCGCCAGCTTGCTCGAGTCCGCGGGCGTAGACCGAGTAGGTGTGAAAGATTCTGTCACCGTCCCGCAGGAAGCAGCTGCGACCGGGCATTTCCATCGGCTGCTTACCCTCAAATATGGATTCTCCGACCTGAGCGTGTTCGATCTTGCTGCGGTAATTGTACACGAGCGGAGTGACGGATTCGTCCAGCGTGACATGGAAATCGTAGTTGAAATCGCTGCCGTACGAGGAATACCAAGGGAACGTCCATCCCTTGCGTTCTTTGTACCGTTCAATCTTCGCTAGCGGGGCAAGGGAGACATACACAAAAGACGTATCACGGGCGTGCAGATGCCGGAGGTGGCCGCTTGACATTTCATCAGCTCCGGCCGAGCAGCTCGAGCATCCCTGCTCCCAGTCAGGAGCGAACATGAAATGGCCGACAATAAGCTGACTTCGGCCGTCAAACAGGTCGCGCAAACTTGCCTTGCCGTCCGGCCCCTCAAAAATGTATTCCTTGTCAATCTCGACCATCGGCAGTCGGCGGCGTTCGGCGTTCAGTGCATCCCGCGCGCGGGTAGCTTCCTTCTCCTTGGTCAGCAGCTCTTTGCGGGCCGCTAGCCACTCGTCTCGTGTCACGATTTTCGGTAATTCTCCTTTGATCCTGTTCATAATGCTTCCCCTTCCTAAGTGAATAAAGTAGTTTCCTTTAATGGATGAGAATGAGATTAGACTAACCTTAGTCTACCAATTACAACATGTCGTCATTTCTTATCAATTGCTATTATGCCGGTATCCACTTCATGAATATTTTAATCGACAAGCGCACCACACATGTCGGTACTACAACAGCCTCCATCACAAATGACAGGGGCCGTCTCGCTTCTGCACGATATTCATTCTTAATCTGCTCCTTCCAGCCGCTCCCTGTACTTCGAAGGCGTCTCCCCGTACCGCTGCTTAAACTGCCGGCTGAAGTACTTCACATCCTGATATCCGACTAAACTGCATACATCCGAAACCTTATGTTTAGCGTCAGTCAGCAGCTCTTTGGCCCTCTCCATACGCAGATTTGTAATGTAATCCAGCACCGTGACACCGGTTTGCATCTTGAAGGTTCTGCTGAAATAGGAAGGATTCATGTACACTCGATCGGCAATGGATTTTATGCTAAGATCGCTCCCCAAATGGGCAATGATCCAGGCTTTCGCCTGCTCCACCGGCTTAAGGCTGCCGCTCTGGCGGGAGTCGCGCACCAGGGATATGACATCAAGAATCAGCGTGTCCAGCTCCTTTTTCAACACATGTAAATGTGCCGCCCGGGATAACGACTGAATCCCCTTCTCGAGCGATACCGGTACGGTATCACCGCTGACATATTCAATGCCTACGGAATGGATTTGAATATAGGCGTTCTGTACCGCATATTGAATCGTCATCGGGGAGCTGATCTGACTGAGCCGCCGGAAAAATTGCTGCGACAAGGCAGCGGCTTCCTCCGTATTGGCTTGCTCCGCCACCGCCCGCAGCCGGTGGGCGAAATGGGCAAGCTCACTATCCATCCGCTCCACCGCCCAATCGGCCATATCATCGTGAAAGGTCCGGTTACTGCCGTAGAGCAAGCGGTAATTCATCAGCGACAGGGATCGCTGCCGCGCCTCTGGAAGCATATACAGATCCTCCATTCGATTGCCGTAGGACACCGACACACTAAATGGCGTATGCAGCGCGATGGCTGTACGAATGCTTGCAGATAAATCACTGGCCGATTGCTCGATTTCAGTGGCTTCCGGGTTTCCATTACTGTGAAGCATCACCCAGTAGTCGGAATCGCCGCCCTTCCAGCACCATCTTTCCATCCGCCCCTCGTATTGCTCCTGCATACGGTCCGCTACCTCGATGATGATATTTTCCATCGCATAATCAAAGGCCTCCCAATCCTTGGAGGTATAGCTTCTGGACTTGACCGGTACCGGATCAAGACTTATATATAACAGCACATACAAGCCCTTCGGAAAATCCTCCACCCAGTAACCGAGCCTTCCCATATCCAGTCCCGCGGAAGTGACGTAACTCAGCATTTGCGTTTGCCGCGTTAATTTCAATTCCCGCTCCATCTTATGGAGATGCAGGCGGTTTCGCTTATTCTGGAGAATGATCGCACTGATCTCCTTCATCCGTCGCCGGAACTGCTCCCGGTCAACCGGCTTCATAATATAATCCACCGCTCCTTCACGGATGGCGGTCTGCATATATTCAAAATCGTTGTACCCGCTGATCATAACCGGGTAGAAGGTGTATCGGCGCTTCGCCTCCTTCACGAGAGTCAGCCCGTCCATATCCGGCATTCTGATATCTGTAATCAACAGATCGATGTCGCCATGGCTTTGATCCATATACTCCAGCGCCTCCAAGCCGCTTGAGAGCACAGCAACGACTTCCCAATTTCCTTCGCAAGTAGACAATAACCGTCCAATGCCTCTGCGGATCCGTGCCTCATCATCTACGATGATCGTGCGTATGGCTTCCATCCCCTTGTCCCTCCCTGCTCAATCTTGTTCAAGATCAGATACATCCTCTAAACGGATCATTGGAATTCGAAGGGTGACCTCGGTCCCCTTCCCTTCAACGCTGTGCAGCTGCATGCCATAATGAGGCCCATGCATCATCACAATCCGGGTGTTGACGTTCCCCAGTCCGAACTCTGAATCTTTGCCTGTGAGGGTCTGCTGCCTGAGCGACTCTTCCACCTCCAACAGCCGCCTGGAGGGAATCCCGGGCCCGTTATCCCTGACCTTGATCACGATATCCTCCATACCGCTTCGCAGACCAAGCTCCCTGCTTACAAGGATTTCGACAATCAGCTTGTCACGGGACTCGAGTCCATACTTGACGGCATTCTCCACAATCGGCTGCACGATGAATTTCGGCGTATAATACAACTCCAAATCGTGAGGCTCCCGGATATCAAACGACAGCCGCTGTTCAAAACGAAACTTCTGGATCGTCAAATAGTCCATGACATGCTGCAGCTCCTCCCGAACAGGGACAAACCTCGATTTGTTGCCTACCGAGAACCGCAGCATTCGTCCAAGCTGTGTCACCATGCCCACAACGGCTTCCTTCTCTCCCTCCTCTGCGGCCATGCTGATCGTCTCCAGCGTGTTGTACATAAAGTGGGGATCAATCTGCGATTGCAGCGCATACAGCTCTGCCTCTTTCTGCCGGATTTTGATATCATAGTTCTTCTCAATCAGCTCCCGAATGGTCGCAATCATCGAATTAAAGCTGCGGACCAGAATGCCTACCTCATCCTGTCGCTGCATGTTCAAGCCAACCTGGAATTTCCCGCGCTCGACCTCCTTCATCAGATGAATCAGCTTCTTGATCGGGCTCATCACACGCAGCACAAACACAACCGTCAAACAGGTCGTCACGATCACAAATCCGCTAAAAATCATAATGCTGAGTGTTCTTGTCCAATCCGTTCTGGCTGTCAGATCCTCAAGGGGAATGCTGTGAACCAGAATTCCGTCAAATGTCTGCGATTCCGTTACACTGATCAGCTTCTCGCTCCGGCTTTCCCTGAAGCTCCCGTTCCAGATCGGATACTCATGAACCGCCATATCCATCGATCCGATAAGCTCATGACGGGTGTGGTAGATGACCTCGCCTTTGAGACTGACCATGGCAATCTCGGCATCCTCATTCTGCTCGAAGTCCAGCAGGATCCGATCGATGAATGTGAGCTGCACCGCTATAAACATGGTACCCAGGTCCTTGCGGTTGTCCGTGTCCTGAATCTGCTTCATGATCATGACATAAGGGATATCCCCGTCAAACCGGAGTTTGATCTCGCTGGGAAGAATGATTTTTTCCTTCCCTCTCAAATCCATGTCCTGACCATACGGCGTAAGCATGCTCTCCCAATCCAGACCGGTAAACGGGATCCTTGAGGTGTGGAACAGCCGGTTCCTGGATAATACAAATACGCCTAGAATGTCGCTATTGCTCCCGTTCAGGTACGTCCGCGTCAAATAATTATTCACCGCATACTGGTCTTTGTTCTGATCCGCCTGGCTCTGGTAGGAATCCTTGCGCAGGATCGCCAGTGTATTCTCCGAATTCAGCAGCAGCTTGGGCATCGCCATCACATCCGCAATATGATTGTCGATATTGGCGTTCGCCTGTCTCAAAAATCGCGGCATGTATTCCCCGATCTGTTCCTCGATGGATTCCTTATATTGGATAAAGGAGAAGATTCCGAGCACAGCCATCGGAATCACGGTTAACACGATATAGGTCAGAATCAGCTTCGTGCTCAGCCTGTAATGGTTAAACCTTAACCGCCGCCGTCTCTCAGAAGTCATATTGGCTCACGTTCTCTCTTGTGAAATCAAGCGGCTCGCCCATAATGACTACATCCCCGTTGAACCGGATGCTGCCTACATTCTCGATTTCCTGGCCATGGACAGGGAGATTGCCTTCCAGCAAATTCTTGGCAATTACCACCGTCAGATACCCCAGTTTCTTCGGACTCCATAGTGTCGCCATCTGGGCGGAGCCGTCCTGAAGATAGGATTTCATCAGATTGGGTGTCGACAGGCCAACCACCTTGATATCGCCCTTCTTGCCCGTCTCGCTGACCACCTGTGCGGCCGCCGGCGGTCCTACCGAGGAATTGCCGATGATCCCCTTCAGATCAGGATGCTTGTTAAGCAGCTCCCGGGCGACCTCGTATGCTTGTTGCGGATTATCATCCGTTGCCGCAATCTCCACCAGCTCCATGCCAGGATAATAATGCGTCTGCTGATAACGAATCCATTTGATCCATTCGTTCAGGTTTGAAGCGGAAAGAGCGCCGGTCATGATGGCGTATTCCCCTTCTTCTCCCATCGTCCAGGCGAGCGTATCCAGCAGATGGCGGCCGAGTGTCTCGGGATCCACCATATTCACGAACAGCTCCCTGGCCTCAGGCAGGGTATCGGCATCCCAGGTGATAACCCGGATTCCCTGTTCCTTGGCCTGGGTCAGCACGGGCACAAGCCGCTTAGGATCATTAGCCGATATCGCAAGCAGATCGACCTTTCGCTTGATCATGTCTTCGATAACTTTGATCTGCTGCTCGGCATCGGCAATCAGCGGACCATCGTAGATTACGTTCACGTTCAAATCCTTGGCCGCTTCCACAGCACCGTCTTCCACCACGTTAAAGTAAGGAATGCCCGTCACCTTGGGAACGATGCCGATCGTAAAGGGACGGGGCTCTTTATCCTCAATGGAAGAAGATGAGCTCGCTTTTACCGGTTCCATTCGATAGATGACATCATAACGGTCCTGCTTTTGATTGTGGCAAGCGCTTACAAAAAAGAGTAAAAACATCAGCACCATCGTCATCGTTTTGCGGGTCAAACTTCCCACTCCTTATCGCGTCATCAATTTGGATAGATTGTAACAAATGTTTCTGCTGTTTTGAAGGTGACATTTGTTATATCGAGGGTGCTAATCGTTACCTGTACGTCCCTTGTTCGCAATTTCCGTGATTCTCATGAACGACAAAGATCCCCCGAAGGGGATCTCTGTCCTTATCAGCAGCTGCAAGTATTCGTAACCAGTTACCCTTTGATAGAGCCGATCATAACGCCTTTCTCGAAGTATTTTTGCATAAACGGATATATAAGCAGGATCGGAAGCGTGGATACAATAATGACGCCATACTTAATCTGGTCAGCATATCTTTGAGCGTATCCTCCTGCATCTCCCCCTGTTCCCGCACCGCTCGAGAATACTTGATTCGATAGCAGAATGTCCCGCAGAACAATTTGCAGCGGCTGCAGTTTCGTATCCCGAATGTAGATCAGAGCCGTGAAGAAATCATTCCAGTGCCCAACCAAATAATAGAGCCCGATGACGGATACCAAGGCTTTGGACAGCGGCAACGCCACTTTGAAAAAAAAGGTGAAGTGCGAGCAGCCGTCCATGACGGCCGCTTCGTGCAGCTCCTGCGGCAGCGAGTTCTCAAAAAACGTCCGGGCAATGATCAAATAGAACACATTCACGGAAAACGGGAGAATAAACACCCATATCGTATTGGTCAGACCAAGCCCCTTCATCAGCAGGTATGTGGGGATCAGCCCTCCGTTGAAAAACATCGTAATGACAAAAATCAACATGATAATCCGCCTTGCACGAAACTCTTTTCTGGACAGCACGTACGCTGCCGGAAGCGTAAACAGCATATTAATCAGGGTGCCGAAGACCGTATAAAACAACGTATTTCGATAGCCGGTCCAGATCCGCATATCCTTGAAGATTTCCTGATAACCGAAAAAACTTATGTTTTTGGGGATAAACATGACCTTCCCCGTCGACACCAGCGTGGAATCGCTGAAGGAAGCAATCACGATAAAATAGAGCGGGTACGCGACCAGAAGAAAAATAAAAGCACACAGAAATGCCAATGTTATTCTGAACATCAATTCCTTGCCATTGACGCGCTTTCTGGTATATTCATGTTCCACAACCGTTTCTCCTTTCCCAAGCATTAGAATAGGCTCGTTTCGGACATTCTCTTCGAGATGGTGTTCATCGCATACAGGAATACAAAATTGATGAGTGTATTAAACAAGCCGATGGCCGAGGCCAAACTGAATTGATTCGATATGATCCCAATTTTATAAACGTATGTTGCAATGACCTCAGAGACAGGAAGGTTCAGCGGATTCTGCATCAGGAATATTTTCTCGAAGCCGGTGCCAAGGATATTCCCCATGCTGAGAATAAACAGGATGATGATGGTTGGTATGAGCGCAGGTATGTCGACATACCGGATCGTCTGCCACCGGCTGGCTCCATCGATTTTGGCGGCATCATACAGCTGGGGGTCCACGGTGGACAGGGCTGCGAGATAGATAATGCTGTTCCATCCGCAGTGCTGCCATATGTCCGAGAGCACATACACCGGGATAAAGGTCGAGGTGGAGGCCAGCAGATTAATATGACCGAGTCCCAGCGCCTTCATGAAATGGCCGACAACCCCGGTCTCAGAGGATAACAGCACATTCAGCATGCCGACCAGCACGATGATGGATATGAAATGGGGCAAATAGACTGTTGTCTGCATCAGCTGTTTCATTCTTTTTCTGCGAATCTGATTAAGGATCAAGGCCAGCAGGATCGGTGCCGGAAAACCAAGCACGATCGTTGCCAGACTGATTAGAAACGTATTTCGCATCAGATCCGTGAACAAGTAGCTGTCGATGAATTGCTGAAAATAGGCAAACCCCCTCCACTCGCCTCCGGTCAAGCCTTGGCTGAAGTCATAATCTCGGAATGCAAGCTGGATTCCGTACATGGGAATATAGTTGAACAGCAGGATGACGATGATAGCCGGAAAAATCATGATCCACAGCTGATAATCACGTCTGAAGGTGTTCCGTCTTTTTCGGGATTCCATATCCTCCCTCCTAGTTTTGATTCATGTAATCATCATAATATTTCTGCATAATCTCAAGATTCTGCTTCAGGCCAGCCTTCTGGCTCTCCTTGATATACGAATCCCACTCCGCTTCAACGCCGCCCTTGGTTACCCATTTCGCAAAGCTGGATTCCGCCAGGTTCATCACGTTGGTGTTGTTCAGGCTCATGGTGTTGTTGTCGATGGTGGAATATTTGATGAACATGCCGGGGAATACATCCTTGTCAGGGTCAACCTCTAATGCAGGCTCCAGTGGCTCCGATTGTCCCAGCACCTCCTGCATATCGGTACCGAGTGTCAGCTTTAAGGAATCCGGTATATAGAAAGCGCCGTTATCCGCCATCGTCGAGGTCCACTTCCATGTACCCGGGTCCATCTTGGCATCAGCTGGAGGCAGAACGGCATATGTACCGTCACCGTTATCTTTAATATTCGGACCGATGGAGCCAAACAGCACCTGCATTCCCACCTCAGGCGCATATAACTCATTGATGAATCTCATGGCCGCTTCCTTGTTCTTGGTCTTGGCGGACATGACGATATGGTTCGGCCCATAATTCAGGGAGTAATAGTCATAGCTCCATGACAGCTTTCCGTTGTAATCCGCGGATGCTTTGAGCTGCGGCATGGAAGCATACTGCGGTGCCAGCTGCTCACCGAAACGGTCGGAGGCAACCCATCCCCAGGTGAAGCCGACCTTGGCCGTGTCTCCTTCACCGCGGGCGATAGATTGATATTTTGTATAATCATGGGTGAACACTTCCGGATTGATCAGCCCCGCCTTGTACAGCTTGTTCAGGAACAAAACCATCGTTTTGTACCGATCATCGGTCAGAAAATTCTTCACTTGCCCATCTTCCACAAAATAGCCCTGCCCGCTGCCGTCCGTCAGCGTGATGCCCATGCTTCCGAGAAGAACAGCAGGATTAAAGTATCCGCCGATGCCTCCCGGCCAATCCATCGGGATCTCGTCATTCGGGTTGCCATTGCCGTTGGCATCCTTCTCTTTGAATGCCACGAGCACTTCATACAATTCATCCCACGTTGTCGGCATGCCAAGTCCGAGGTTATCCAGCCACTGCTGGTTAATGAATTGCCTGCTGGCCGAGGCCGGCCAGAACCGCTGATATTTCGGGAGACCGTATATTTTGCCGTCAGACTGCGTTGCAATCACTTTGGTATCCGGTTTTTCATTAAACATAGTCTGTACGTTGGGTGCCTGATCCAGCATACTGGACAGATCCTGGAACAGTCCCTGGAACTGGGCGAAATCGGCATCTGTAATGACGTTCGGCCCGATGAACAGATCGGGGGTATCGCCGCTGGCAAGCATCGTTCCTTTTTTCTGTCCCCAGTCGGCCGTGATTTCCTGCCATTCGATCTCCACGCCTGCCGCTTCCTCAACCTTCTGCAGCCATTCCATTTCAGCAAGAGGTTTCGTAAGGGGATGCTTGGTAATAAGAGCTGTCAACTTCACTTTCTTGCCTGATGCGTCTCCGGGCGATTCCGCCGATTCGTTATGGTCGTCTCCGGCTCCGCTGCATCCCGTTAACAGCAGTGCAGTGATGACGATAAAAGAGATGAAAACGTTTACCTTTTTCTTCATTTCATTACCTCCTGGTTTAGTTTGTGGGTCTGATCCATAGGGATTGCAGCCTTGAATTTCGCCTTGCCTGCGGACACATTTCACTCTAATTGGAGGTGACGAGCTGCGTAAACGTACAGTTTTTTAAGGATCTTCATTTTTTGAAAGCGCTTATATTTATCGGATCAACAACCGCACCCGTTGCCTGTCGGCCAGAAGGATTCAAATATTGCATATATTCAAAAATTGAAGCTCTTTCATCTTCGAAAAGAAATCGTGCGAGGCGGAATATAAGGGCATAAGTTTACAAAAAGACCGCTTGGAGGCTGCCGTGGATCTCGGCATCAACGGTCTTTCGTTCAGGCTTTATGTGTATTCCGATATTGTCCGGGCGTTGTACCCACCATCTTCTTGAAGGAGCGGATAAAACTCGAGGTGCTGGTGTACCCCACCTGTTGAGATATAGCTTCAAGCGTCTCTTCGCTGTCTCGCAGAAGCTGAATGGATTTTTGAATCCGAAGCTGATCAATGTACTCTTTAAAATTTTGCCCCATCGTTTTCTTAAAATGATGGCTGAAGTTGGAGACCGACATATCAAAATAATCGGCCATCATCTGCAGCGAGCAGTTCGGATCCATTCCTTTTTCCGCAATGATGGATAGAATCGCCTCTTGGGTAGCCGGACGGGCAAGCGGCAGCGTCTCGCTGATCATATCGCACAGCTTGGAACAGCTTTCCCGGATGATTCCGATCATCTGCTCCAGCGTATAGCGATGTTTGAACGCGGCATCGGTCAGCCGCAAGAGGCTCTGATCATCATGACGGAACCGCTGAAGCCCGTTGAAGATAACTGTAACCGTGTTCAGGTATACACTTCGGATCATATGCGGCGGTAAACTGTCATTGCTTAAATACCCGATCATACGCTCCGACAAGGAAGCCAGCATCGCGGCATCATTCTTCAGAATCGAGAGCTCAAGCGACTGCAGGATTTCGGCAAAATAGGATACGGCGCCTGATTGGGGAATTTCCATGTCATCAAATATCAGCACCGAACCGGTTTTGCGTATCCGCAGAAACTCCGCCGTCCGAAGCGCCTGCAGGTACGACACATGAATATCCACCGGTGATCGTGCTCGTACAGGTTTGCCGATGCCAATCACCGTTCGCAGTCCATTGTGCTTCAACAATGACTCTTGCATGCTTTCAAGACAGGATTCGAGGGGGAAATCACTCTCATGGGAGCTTGCCAGAATCAGCTCATGCTGATAGATGCTCTTGAAGAAGAAGGTCTGCACCCCGTCCGGCAGCAGCTCTTCGTATTTGCGGCAGCACGCCAAGATCTTCTCGGTTGCTCCGGCATCCGATTCACAGCATACCACGGCAACCGTAAAGTGTTCATATTTAAACCTAATGCCTATCCTTCCGGCTTCCTGTTCCCATTCCTCCCAGTCTGCATAATGCCCGCTCACCAGCTCGAACAGCAGGTTGTCCCGCATGATCGGCAAAGATCCCTTCACATGCTCGTCCAGCTTGCTATTCGCTTGTGAAAGCTCCTCCAGCGTGTACTTGATCGTATCAATTTCATTCATCGGCCTTCGCTCCTGCGGCTCGAAGACATGAACAGCGAGGTCAACCAGACGCCGAATCGGCTGATAATTTTTACGGATGGATACATAGATGATGAACACTTCGAGCAGCAGAATCAGTCCGACAAGAACAACCGTGTTCAGCTGTATCGTTCGAATGCCCTTCAGAGATTGAGATACAGGCAGCAGACTGACATATTTCCAGCCGTTCTTGTCTGAAACCGAGTGGGATACCAGATAGTCCGATCCACTGATCGCGTAGATGCCGGAGGTGGGAGAACGTTCCTCCCCTATGCCCTGCACAAGCGCCCGAAAATCATCGGAAGACTGGTAGGACGTCTCATTGGAAGAGACCAATCTCCTTCCCTGGCCGTCAAATACAAAGAAATCGCCGCTATAAATCTCTGAAACAGACTTCATCATGCGGACAATCGTATCTTCCTTTACCATAATCATAACGGCTCCGGGCGAATGGGTGCCTCCTACCGGAAGCGGCTGCACAAAGGTCAGCATTCTGACACGATTGTTGCCAGGCACAACCACATTCTCTACCGGCCGGACGACAGGGGCTTTGAGATCATTCAGGGTCTGTATCATATCTTGGTGCTCCCAGTTTTCATAATAATAGCCGACCCCAGGAATGGAGAGATCCTCCGTACTGTATGCGCTTCCAGTTTTGGAAAACAAATAACCGATGTTCTTCACATACAGCAAGGTGTTGTAAATAAACGCATCGGTTGCATTGTATTTTTTCATCTCATTGGCGATGATGACCCGCTGGTAGTCGCTTTCCTCCGCTTTGTACATCTTGAACTCCCGATTCTGTACCAGCTCAAACGGCAGATTGTACACATACCGGGTAAAGGTATCCATTGATGTCATGAACTGTTCCGTAATATGCGCATTCCAGTCCATCTCCTTCTCTTTCACTACGTCTGCCGAATAGGGATAGTAATAACACAGGATGACGATCACGGGAAACATCAGGACAAGCAAATAGGAAATCAACAGCTTGGTCAGCAGGTTTATCTTATGGATTCGCAAGCGGCAGCCCCCTCCCCATCACTTCATTCCAGATCTGAAAATGTTATCTATAAGAATACGAAATTCTCAAAAAAAAGAAAACTCATTTCCTGTCATCAACAACAAGAAATGAGTTTTTAAACTCCGTATCGTTTCACTTATCAACCTTATGAGGATTGCTCCACGCCCCATTTTTCCGCCCACTTCTCCATTTCCTTCAAAGAGTCCAGAAAATCCATCCCCTTCTCCGTCAAGGAATACTCCACGGACACGGGCACCGTAGGGAAAACCTCGCGCCTTACGATACCGCTGCCTTCCAAATGTCGAAGCACATCCGTTAAGGATTGTGTCTTGATGATAGCTGCATCCCGATGAAGCTGGTTAAAGCGTTTCGGTCCTTGGGATAACTGCGCGATGACAAGAAACGCCCATTTGGCACCAAGAATTTGCAGCACCGAACAGATATGATTGAACGCTGGCTTTTCCTGAAACTCTTCCCTAACGGGTTCCACAGCCTCACCCCACCGCTTACGAATAGTAAGTTAATCAAAATGTTTGGATAATGTCCAATTGCTTTGCCTTCTTACATAATAAATGTACTCTGCTTATAATACAAACACAACGAGATCTCGAGCATTTCCTAAACCGGCTGCAGCATGTGCTAGCCATGATTCGCAAGACCGGATGCCATAACCGAAGGGATGAATTTACATGAAACCATTCATGATATATTTATTAGCGCTTGGTGTCTTTCTTACCGCCACCTCTGAACTGATCGTTTCGGGTATCCTGTATGCAATCGCAGACGATCTCCATATTTCACTGGCGCTTGCCGGTCAGTTAATCACCGCGTATTCACTTGCCTTTGCCATCGGGACACCGTTTCTGGTTTCGCTCACATCGCGAATCAACCGTAAAAAGGTGCTGCTCGGCTCGCTTCTGTTGTTCATTGTCGGCAGTCTCGCATCCTATGCCAGCAGCCATGTATGGCTGCTTATGGGTTCTCGCATCATCCTGGGGATAAGCTCAGGGGTGTATCTCGTTGCTGCAATGGGAACCGCAGCCAAATTGGTACCCCCGGATAAATTGGGCCGTGCGATCGGTACCATCGTTCTCGGGTTCAGCAGCGCCATGGTGCTTGGAGTTCCGCTTGGCATCACGATAACCAATATGCTGAACTGGCAATCCATCTTCCTGCTGCTGGCTCTGCTCACTCTGTTGGTTGCCTTTGTCCTTGCCAAGCTCCTGCCGGATGTCGAAGGGGACGCGGCCGTTCCCTTTCATCAGCAGTTCAAAGTGCTGGGAAGTGTAGTGATCCTGAGCGCCCTGTTTCTCACCTTCTTCCGGGAATCCGGCAATTCGGTGCTGTTCACGTACATTACCCCGTTTATCCAGGATATTTTTCATATCAAGCCTTCAAGCATCAGTCTCATGATGCTGGTATTCGGTCTCTTTGGGGCTATCGGCTCCAAGCTGGGTGGGTATGCTATCGACCGGTTTGGGCCATCCAGAGTGATCACCCTCAGTACACTCATTCATATTGGGGTATTTGCTCTTCTCCCGCTGCTCTCGGGCAAGTCGCTCATTGGACTCATGCTGATAAGCATCATGGTACTGTCCATGTTTGCGGCAGGTCCCGCTGTCCAGAGTTATTTTATCCAGCGGGCACCGGGCTCTTCCAATCTGATTCTCAGCCTGAACACCTCCGTTGTTCACTTCGGGTTAGCTGCAGGAGCGGGTGCAGGGGGCTTCATGTTAAACACGACATCCACGCTTCAATACCATCCATGGCTCGGAGGAGTTGTGCTCGCTCTTGGTCTCGCAGCCGGACTTATCAGTTTCGCTGCCGGTAAAAGAGAGCTGCTGCCACAATCGACCTGACAGGTAAGGTGCTTCCCCCTTCCTATTACATTATTGCAAGCCACCCGGCTAACGGGTGGCTTGCTGCCGCCTTGTCGAAAATGGGCTCACGGATGTTTGCCCATCCGAATAACGTATCCTATGGGTCAACGCCTATTACATTATGAAGGGCAGGAATCACCGTGGCAGTCTCTTATATGGATTTCACCTCTCCATCTGTTCGTTATACTTATGATCTGAACAATAACCAAATTTTCAAAAAAGACAATCAAAACTATATTAATTCACTCTCGGTAAAAGAATTGAACACGCTCGGCAACGCTTCTCTGCTGGATATTCATCTCAGCACCGGGAATGTGGTCGAACCGCATACTCATCAGAATGCATCCGAGTTGGTGTATGTCATTTCCGGAGCGGCCATCGTCTCCATCATTAATCCGTTCACCAAGGAGCTGCTGAACTTCCCGGTCATGCCGGGTCAGGTCGCGCTTGTGCCTCAAGGCTGGTGGCATTATGAAATGGCGACGGCTGACAATACCCATCTGATAGCCATCTTTGATGCGCCTGTGCCTGAATTCATTCCTGGCTCCGACCTCTTCAGATTAACCCCGGCCAATGTCTTCGCCCATACGTATTGCCTGGATGAAGCCAAAGTGAAAGAGGCCTTCGCTCCTATTACCGATACGGTTGTAATCGGGCCGCCTAAGAACTGCATGCACCAAGGGCAGGTGCAGGGCCAGACGATGCAGCAGCAGCCGTCACATCACAACCAGCACTACTACCATCAAGGAAGCCCTGTGAACCGTGACTATGAGCTGCTGCAGCAACAGCAGCAATATCAACAGCAGCAACAGCAGCAGTTGTTCCAGCAGCAATCTCAGGCACAGGAACAACCGCAGCATGGAGCGTATGCTGCTGATCCACAGCGAACGCAGGCTCAAGAGCAAGAGCAGCTTCGCTCGCAGCAGCAATTACGAGAACAGGAGCGGCAGCAATTCATCCAACAGCAGCAGCAGCTGCCCTTCTTGCAGCGTCAACTGATCGGAAACGGCTGGGATCAATTCTGATCCATGCTGCAGTGATCTAGGTCTTCCATTGTCAAACGCAGCATCACTATTCGTCCGTGATGCTGCGTTTTTCTTCTTGAAATGGAGTAATATATTCAGGAAGGCCGAATGCTCCCGTTATTTTCATCTTCCGGCACGTAATGCTCCCAGGTTGTTTAACCGATATGGACCACTGTAAGCCAGAGGTCAGATTCACCAGGCTTAAATAGTATCCGTGGCCTGCACCTGTATCGATTCCCAGCTTACCGTCTCCATGCCAGAGCTCCTCTGGCGGTACACCCAAACGAAACGTAGAAGTATGACCAAACACAATAACTTTGTCCATGCATCGGGGGGACAGAAGAAACGGCTCACGAATCTCCGTTAATTCTACCGGGCTCTGTGCATGAAGCGGAATGCCCGGCCGAATCCCTGCATGCACAAACACATATTGTTTATACTCGGTCCATAACGGCATGGTTCCAATGAACTGCTGATACTTCATGAAACGGGAAGCCGCAAGCCCAGCTTGTTCCGGCCGTTGATGCAGCCATTTGCGTTCGTTGTTTCCCTGAAGCGCAACGGCACCGGAATCACACAGCTCCTTCACATAATCCAGTGTCCCTGCTGAATCCGGTCCCTTGTTTACATAATCCCCAAGCAGGAACAAGCGGTCCACCTTCGGATCATAATGCACATGCAGCAGAAGAGCTTGCAGCAGATGACCGTAACCATGAACATCCGAAACAGCGTACACCTGGCTCATGGGGCTAGCATGCTGCTGTCTGCATATATCATGGTTTGATCCGGAGACAGTCGTATCCACAATTCGCTTCCGGCATCCACCGTGCAATCATGGAATAAATGAATGGGCTGCCGATCTGCCGTTTCCACAATGACTCTCCATCTTGTCCCTTCGTACACCGTCTGTACCACCGTCACCTTCAGCAGGCTTCCTGCTGCCGAAGTTTCTTCGCTGCATATCCGGATGGATTCGGGATGGATCATTATCACGGCTCTGCCGTCTCCCATATCCCCGCCTGAGCGAAGTCCGGCAATGGGACGCCCGGCAAGTATGGCTTCAGGCTGCCCATTCCGGGCCAGCTCGGCTTCCAGCCGGTTGTGATATCCCATGAGCTGCGCAACCCAAGGGCTTGCCGGTCTCTCAAACAACACCCTCGGCTCCCCGAATTGATCAATTCGTCCATCCCGCAAAATCAGAATCCGATCCGCCACCGTGAATGCCTCCATACGATCATGCGTCACATACAAGGAAGCGATGGATAACTCCCCCAGCAGTCTCGCCAGTTCACCGCGCATGTCCGTTCTAAGCTTAACGTCCAGATTAGACAACGGTTCGTCCATCAACAGCAGCTTGGGCTCTGTTGCCAGGGCCCTTGCGATGCCGACGCGCTGCTGCTGTCCACCCGACAGCTGGGCGGGAAGGCGGTCCAATAAGCCCTCCAGCTTCAGAAGCGACTGGAGTCGTTCCAATTTATCCGCCCTGTCTTTAGTGTCCAGCTTCCGGCGCTTCATCCCGTACTCCATATTCTGTTTCACCGTCATATGCGGCCATAGGGCATAATCCTGAAACACCATATTGATAGGCCGATTCTCCGGGGGAACATAGTGCCTTCCCCGTTCCACGGTGACACCCGCCATCTCCACCTCGCCTGAATCTATGCGCTGAAGTCCGGCAACCATCTGCAGCAGCGTCGATTTCCCGCAGCCCGATGGACCGAGAATGCAGATGCGTTCTCCTTCCCCCACTTCAAACGTGATCGGCTCCAATACTTGCTGTGAGCCGAATGATTTCGATACGCCTTTTACCCTTAAGATCATTCCGCTCTCCATCCCTTCCAAGTCTGATCACACTCTATCGACAACCAATTCCATCTACCGCGATTTCTTGCCATCCAGCCATCGAAATACAAGACGCCCCACTGCTTGAAGCAATACGATGATCAGCACCACGGTACCGCAGCTTACCACGGTAGCAGCCGTAGCATAGCCATAGCGCGAGAATTCAAAAGCTCTATCGATAACCAGCGGCATCAACGAATAATTAGCCGGTTTCAGCATCGAGGCCAGGGCCAAATCAAACACGCTGGTTCCAAACGAAGCCAGAATTGCAATAAGCAACGACTGACGCACCATGGGCAGTACGATATCCCGCATCCGCTCGAATACACTTGCCCCTTGGATAGCGGCTGCCTTCAGCATTGTGCTGGACAAATTGCCGAACGCTCCAAGCTGGACCCTGACCGCGTAGGGGATGGCACCGGCTATGCCCGCAATCACGAGCAGCGAAGGCTTTCCGTACAAGTGCAAACCGAGCGGTTCCAGCCATTTTTGATTCCATATAAAGATATAGCCAATTCCCAGAACAACACCGGGCACTGCCAATGAAACGATAGAGAACAGCTGAAGCAGCGGTTTTAGCCTCGACTCCGTGAAGGTCAGCATATAGGCAACAACAAACCCGATCAGCATGCTAAACAATGCGGCAGCGGCAGCAATGGCAAGTGAATGATACATTCCTTCCAGATAACCCAGCAGCCGGTGGTCCCCAGCCTGCCCTGCAAATAATTCACGATAATGATCGAGCGTAAAATTACCCGCATTCAGGCCGCCGCCTGCCTGTTTCAGCAGAGATACCGCAGCACTCGTCCCAATCGGAATCCCGAGGCTCACAACAAGAAAAACCGTAATCAACAGATTGTAAATCCACGCAAAACGCGGCTTCACCTTCTCCAGCTTGACGGCTCTCGCATTCAGAAAGTCAAATCTGGATTTGCGAAGGGTCACCATAAGCAGAGTCATCGCCAGTGCCAGGATCAAGACCAGGTAAAAGGCCAGCACTCCCGCCATATCAAAACGTACAGGCGACTGGTAAATAGCCGAGTAAATGGAGTAGGTCAGCGTGGGGAATTTATACACCGTTGCCAATGCGGCAGGCAGCCCGAAATCGCCGATTGAATCCATAAAAACCAAGGTCCAGCCCGCTGCATATGAAGGCAGCGCCAATGGCAGCTCGACGGTTCTCCACACGGTGAACGGCTTGGCGCCGTTCAGTCTGGCCGCGTAACCAAACTGCCGGATATTCCATTCCGATGCGGCCATGATAGCCAGATAAGCCAGCGGAAACTTACTAAGCGACATGACAAACACTAGTCCGGCCGGTTGAAAAATGAACGAGGTAACCCACTTCAGACCCAGCCACTGATGAACCAGTCCATCCGCACTCGCAAACAATACCCAGCCCTGTGCAATCATGAAGGAGGGAGCGATCAGCAGCACCCAAGCTGTCATATCCAGCAACCTCGCTGCGGCAAAATTCCATCTTGCCCGTATAGTAGCCAGAACGCCTCCGATGATCGTACCAAACGTGGCCGTTCCCAGCGCTAATGTGACTGAATTCAGGAGGGATTGTTTCCACAGCGGACGATGAAATATTTCTCCGATCAAACCCAGGCTGCTGGACTGAATCTGCCCGAAAAAGAGTCCGGGAAATATCACGTTGATCAGAACGGCGAGCAGCGGCAAAAAAATAAAAACAAACAGGAGGAGGGTTACCCCGCCTCCATAGCGAGCTTCCGAAGTATTCATGTAATCTGCCTACCTTACGTTCTGATCCGCAAACCAGGTTTTGATCTCAACTTCATGCTCGGAGGCCCACTTTGCAGAAGGCAGCATAAAGGCACCGTTTGGTTCACGTTCACTTCGTGCCGGCACACCTTCAACCAGCGGCGTGAAGAAGCTGTCCGTTGAATCCAGCGCCGTTAACATCTGCTGTGTCTCGGGTTTCAGCATATATTCAACAAACGCCTTGGCCGCAGCCGGATTCTTGGCCTGTTTGCTGATCGCTACCACACGAAGGCTCCCGGGTGCCCCCTCCTCCGGCCAAATCACCTCAATGGGCTCACCTGCAAGTTTCAGTTCATAAGCATTGTGCTCCTGAAGTGCCGCAACCTCGATCTCTCCGCTTAACAAGGCTTTGCCTACCGGGCCGTTCTTGGGATAGACATGAAGTCCCTTCTCAAAACGCTGCGCATATTTCTGCTCCGCCTCCGCTACGCCCCACTGTTCAAAAAACGCAGATACGAGTGGATAGGCAGGCGCTGCTACAGCAGGATCTGCATGACCGACTGGACCGTCATAGTCAAAAAATTGTTCCCATGTGGTCGGAGCCTTCTCTGGCGATACCCGATCCGTGTTATAAGCAATCACGCCAGCTGCATGAATGCCGACCGGGAAATAGGCGAAATCCTCCGGCACATAAGCCTTCCCGTTCTCGGACAGATTCCCCAGATTCTGGGGCTGCCAGCCTGTCATCAGAAAATCGCGGTCAGCTAAATTTCGCACCGATCCGTGACCGTCCATCATCAGTACGTCCCACTGCGGGTTCCCCTGCTCGGCCTCTATTTTGGCCAATGCTTCTCCACCGCCATAATGCACGGCTTCAATCTTGAAGCCTGTCTCTTCCATAAACTTCGGAGCAATGAAATCCACAAAATCATTTCCGTATAAATAGATCGTTTCCCCGGTGTCTTCAACCTTGTCGTTACCTGAGGACACCTCCGATTGCCCCGAAGCCCCACTTCCGCTGGCGATGGGTACGGTGGTTTCTCCCGATCGGACCGTTTGCTGTCCATCGGATTGCGCGCATGCCGACAATAGCCACATGAGTGCGGTTAATGCAAACAACATCCCATATTTGAAACCTGTCTTTTTCTTCATGTCACCCTCCTGTTTCGAATTGGCCTTCTTGATTCCATTTCAGCATAACGCCCCAGATTCAATTAAAAATTATCGCTGCGTTAACAAAGAGTTAAATAATATCTATCAAATAAAGGATAAGATTAATAATATCGATGATAAAACTGGAAGAAAGGATGTAATCCATGAACTTACAGCAATTAAAAGTGTTTGTGCTCACCGTGGAGCTGAAGAAGCTGTACCTTGTAGCTCAAGAGCTTGGCATCACCCAGCCAACCGTCACCTTCCATCTGAACAAGCTGCAGGAAGAGCTTGGCATCGCTCTGTTTCATACCAAGTCCTATCATGTCATCAAGCTTACGGAAGCCGGCCACGCCTTCTATCATTACGCATCACAGATCCATTCCCTGTCCGAGCAAGCTGAATCGACAATGGACATATACCGGGGAACGGCCGCGGGGGTTCTCGCCATTGGCAGCACCCATACGCCAGCCACCTATCTGTTGCCGCCGCTCTTGCAGCAGCTGAAGCTCAATTATCCAGGGCTGTCTATCATGCTGGATGTCCGTCCGGCAGCCTATATTCTCGAAAAAATCAAAAAATATGAGCTCGATGTCGGCATCATCTCGAACACGCAAGTGGAGGACCCTGAATTCATCGCCCAGCCGCTGATTCATGATGATCTCGTGCTTATATTCGCGCCGGACCATCCCTTCGGGAGTTCAGAAGATTTGTTTCCGGAGGATCTGGCCGGACATCCCTTCGTATCCCATGAACCGGGCTCCATTAGCCGGCAGCTTATTGACCGCTGGGCGGACAAACATCGGTTGCAGCTTCAGGTTTCGATGGAGATCTCGGGTACCGAGGCACTGAAATCAGCGGTGCGGCACCGTCTCGGGTATGGCATGATTGCAGAAGCCGCCATTCAGGAGGACCTCGCAGAGGGCAAACTTCGTTCGCGGCCCATCCCGTCCTGGCTGCCTGAACGCCAGATCTATGCCGTTCGGCACCGCAATAAACTGATTAGTCCGGCACTGCGAATGTTCTGGAGAAATCTCCTGGACAATTTTTCATCTCAACAGACGAATCATGTTCGAGATCAGTTTTAAGTTTCATTCCGCCATATTTCGTATTCTTCTAAAAAGGGGTAGAATAGTAAGGTGCGGCATTCTGGTATGCCAATGTTAATCCAAGGAGGATCCTAAATGATGAGTGTTGATTATAAAGCGTATTTCGCTGAACACCGCGAAACCCATCTGAACGAATTGAAGGAATGGTTGTCCATTCCGAGCATTTCCGCCCTGTCCGAGCACAAAGGCGACGTTGCCAAGGCAGCAGAATGGCTTGCTGGCAAGCTTAGAGAGGCTGGGCTTGAGCATGTCGAGGTTCATCAGACGGCAGGACACCCTATTATTACGGCGGACCATCTGCATGCGGAAGGCAAGCCGACCCTACTCGTATACGGCCATTACGATGTGCAGCCGGTAGACCCGCTGCATCTGTGGGAAACTCCGCCGTTTGAGCCGGATATTCGCAACGGCAAGCTGTACGCGCGCGGCGCTACGGACGACAAAGGACAGCTCTTCCTGCATGTCAAAGCTGTCGAAGCTATTTTGAAACAGGAGAAGGAGCTTCCGGTCAACATCAAGTTTTGTATCGAAGGCGAGGAAGAGGTATCCAGTCCAAACCTGCCGCTCTATCTCGACAACAATAAGGACAAGCTTGCGGCGGATGCCATTGTGATCTCGGATACGTCCCTGCTCGCACCTGGTAAACCGGCTATTTCTACGGGCCTCCGCGGATTATGCTCCCTGGAGCTGTCACTCGAAACAGCCAATACCGACCTGCATTCCGGTACATATGGCGGCGGGGTGCCTAACGCGCTGCATGCCCTCGTCTCCCTGCTCTCCTCGCTCCATGATGAGCAAGGCCGTGTCGCTGTCAAAGGCTTCTATGACGGCGTACTTGAGCTGTCCCCGGAAATGCGCGAGGAATTTGCCAAGCAGGAATTTGACGAGGAGAAGCTGAAGCGGGATCTCGGCCTCGATTCCCTGTATGGTGAAGAAGGCTTCTCCTTCGTGGAACGGGTAGGTGCACGTCCTACGTTAGAGCTGAACGGGGTGTACGGCGGATTCCAGGGCGAGGGCAGCAAGACCGTCATTCCGAAGGAAGCCCACGCCAAAATCACGTGCCGCCTGGTGGCGAACCAGGATCCGCAAGCAGTTCTCGACGCAATTGAAGCACACTTGCATGCTCACACTCCGGTCGGTTCGAAGCTAACGTTCAAACCGAAGGAAAAAGCGTTTGCCTTCAACATCGATCCATCCCATCCGATGCTGCAAAAAGCGGCGGATGCCTTCGAGAATGTGTACGGCACACGTGCCCTGTTCACGAAGGACGGCGGCTCCATTCCAATCGTGGAGAAGCTGTCCAGCACATTGAACGCCCCTGCGGTCATGATGGGCTACGGCTTGCCGGATGAGAATCTGCATGCTCCGAATGAGCATTTTAATCTGGAGAATTTCGATAAAGGGCTGCTGACAGCAGTGGAGTATTTAAAGCTGGTATAAGAAGGCTTCTGCAGTACAGTTACCGCCCGTCGGCGGTTCATGACTGAAAGAGTCAACTAAGATTTTGTCTCCCTTCGGGAGACTCCATCGTTTGCACAGGCAAGAGGGCTGAGGTGTACACTTCAGCCCTCTTGCTTTGTTTTTGCATGGAAAACGCTGCGAGTGCTGTGATTCTGCACTCGCAGCGTGGGCGGTAGTGCAGTAGGGCGCAGTGCTGCGATCTGCACACGCTATCGTTGGGGGGCTGGGCTGTGGGGGGGACGCACTCGCTAACGTTTGGGGATGGGCTGTGCGCCGTGGGCCTATTAGCCTCTTTTTGTGTTGAACCATCCGTTCGTTGCCCCCGCTTCCCTACTCCCTGCTCACTACTCACTACTCTCTACCTCTACACTCTGCTCTCTACTCTCTACACTCTACACTCTACACTCTACTCTCTACCTCTACTCTCTACACTCTACTCTCTACCTCTACTCTCTACCTCTACTCTCTACCTCTACTCTCTACCTCTACTCTCTACCTCCCCTCCTCCTCTATTTGGTTAACGGACCGACAGGACCTTATTGGCTTAGAAAGGTCCAATTCACAATTCTAATGGACCTGAGGATCGCTATTCCCAGATTTAGAGGTAACTTCACCCGTTTTTCAGAAAAATAACGGCCTTCCTGTCCGTTAGTCTCAAAATCAGGCTATTTTATCTAAAATAGCGGCTCTCAGGTCCGTTATTCCCAGGAAATGACCAGCAAACAGACCATATCGAAATCATGCGATCACTTCCAAAAATGTCCAGCAAAAAGACTATACCGAGGTCACATGAGGATTGCCAAAAATTACTGCGAAAGCAGGCCATGCCCAGATCACGCGCTTGGTTAGCGGGCCGACAGGATCTTATTGGCTTAGAAAGGTCCAATTCACAATTCTAATGGACCTGAGGATCGCTATTCCCAGATTTAGAGGTAACTTCGCCCGTTTTTCAGACAAATAACACCTCCCTGTCCGTTAGTCTCAAAATCAGGCTATTTTATCTAAAATAGCGGCTCTCAGGTCCGTTATTCCCAGGAAATCTTCAGCAAACAGACCATGCCAATGTCACTCCCTTGGTTAACGGACCGACAGGACCTTATTGACTTAGAAAGGTCCAATTCAAAAATCTAAGGGACATGAGGACCGCTATTCGCAGATTTAGAGGTAACTTCGCCCGTTTTTTAGACAATTAACGGCCTCTCGGTCCGTTAGTCTCAAAATCAGGCTATTTTATCTAAAATAGCGGCTCTCAGGTCCGTTACTGCAGGAAATGTCCAGCAAACAGACCATACCCAGCTCACGCAAGTACTGTCAAAAATTGTTTGGCAAGCACACGCGATTAATTATCGGCCACGCGCCGAGTGACAAAGACTAAGCAGCCGTCCGCAACCCCTGTTCATAACCAAACACACGGTAGAAACAACCTCGTTTGGATTAGGGATCGACTCATTAAAATCAATGGATGCCGTGAGGATCTCATATTTAGGATTAACCTCCTGCACAGGACTGCATGATCATTAAGGAACTTGGTCATGATATCCACTATGTAGTAGAAGAAGCGAGTGCGTTACCCCATTCATATTGCTTAGCCGCTAGGCATTCGAGGGTTGCTTGCTTTTTTATGTTTATCATACTGTTCAGAGTGAACGTGATTTTGCAATCTGTACAATCCATGCTTGCATGAATATCCATATCCATGTTCGCAAATATGTAAAAATGGGTAAGAAAAAAGGGAAGATTCATCGCATAAGGAGGGTACGTATGAGAGCAGTCACATATCAAGGTGTAAAAGACATTCAGGTCAAACAAGTTGAGGATCCTACCATTCAGACCCAGGACGATATGATCGTCCGCATTACATCGACGGCCATTTGCGGTTCCGATCTTCATATCTACCAAGGAGCTCTGCCTGCGGCAAAGGATTATGTCATCGGTCATGAGCCGATGGGGATTGTGGAAGAAGTCGGGGCAAACGTGACGCGCGTGAAAAAGGGCGATCGCGTCGTGCTCCCGTTCAATGTGTCATGCGGCCATTGCTACTATTGCAATCACGATATGGAGAGCCAATGCGACAACTCCAACGGAAACCACGATATCCATACAGGCGGTTATTTGGGTTTTACCGAACGCTACGGAAACTACCCGGGCGGCCAAGCAGAATTTTTGAGAGTTCCGTACGGAAACTTTATGCCGCTAGTCATTCCGGAGTCGTGCGAGCTGGAGGATGAGGCCCTTCTCTTCTTGTCCGACGTCCTGCCCACAGCATATTGGAGTGTGGAGAATGCCGGTGTGAAGCCGGGCGATATCGTAACGGTGCTTGGATGCGGGCCCATCGGTCTGATGGCGCAGAAATTCGCGTGGATGAAAGGGGCTAAACGGGTCATCGCCGTTGACCGTCTCCCTTACCGATTACAAAAGGCAAAGCAGATGAACAACGTGGAGATCTACAATTTTGAAGATTATGATGATATGGGCGCATACATCCGCGAAATTACCAAGGGTGGATCGGATATCGTCATAGATTGCGTGGGTATGGACGGCAAGAAATCCCCTTTGGAAGCCATCGGTCAGAAGCTGAAGATCCAGGGCGGTACGTTGAGTGCAATCGATATCGCAATCGAGGCTGTCCGTAAATTCGGTACCGTTCAGATAACGGGCGTATATGGCTCTTTATATAACATGTTCCCGCTGGGGCATATCTTTGAGAGAAACATTACCCTGACCATGGGACAGGCCCCCGTGATCCATTACATGCCGGAGCTGTTCAAGAAAATCACGGCCGGTGAATTCGATCCAACCGAAATTGTATCTCACCGGATTCCACTGGAACAAGCAAGTGAAGCCTACCGGATATTCTATGAGCACGAAGATGAATGCACCAAGGTGGTTTTAAAGCCCTAAGCTCCATCATTTCCGATGAGTTCCAGTGAACCAAAACCAAGCAGTCCCTCACGGCCATAGGCTGTGAAACTCTGCTTGGTTTTTCGTTTTTGAGCTGTCTCCATATTCAAATCGCTCTATGTAAGCAAGCTCGGCTTCCGCTGGATACAAACGGAATAACGCCTACCATCCTTACAGAGATACCAATACTAGCATGCAAGAAATAGATACCTCTTACCTATCTATTGTGAATTTTTCATATGTTGAAATAATAACGCCTATCGGCTATCTTATTCACTTGCTTTTCTCGCATTCACACGAATAATTGTCCCGCAAGGGTCGGATATCCAGTAGCCTTTCGAATTCTCATGGACCTCCACCTCGTCTCTGCGGCTCACCCCATGCTCCTGCAGATACTCAGCTGCCTCATCCAAATCGTTGGCACCCACCTCCAGCCACACATCCTGCTGGGCATAATTGATCATGCAATCCAGCCACAAGGTGTTAGGGCCATGCTGAAAGGCATGAGCATTATCCTTATAACCCAAATACGGCAGCTTCAATATTTCCTTGTAAAAATGCACGGTTTCGTCATACTTGAATTTTGGAATTTTGAGTGCGATATTATTACCGCCGAGAAACCGAATATCCGCTAATGACATGATACCAACCTCCATTTCGTTGTTTAGAGACATTGTATCAGACAGACTGCAGTAAAATTCTTCCGGATTGCTGAATTACTGAATTCTCTCGACAATTTCATGAACCTGAAATAGGTTTATACCAAGCTTTGGCACATATGTCCGAAATCCATCATACCAATCCAATACTTCTTGAGCGCGATTTCAGCATAATCTCGACCTCCTGCTCTCCGAATGGAGTCGCCCAGTGAATGGAGAAAATCTGATTGCTGGCAATATAAAGTGTCATCACAATCACTCCGGAATTATATTCTATTGAACGCTTCATCACTGACCATAACTGTCAGGAATTATTAGATATACTCGACTTGCAGCAGCACAATCAATCTAATGCAAAGCGAGGGTTACACATGAACATGAGTATCGAGGATTTTAATGCAGAATGGTTAAAAGAAGCCCGCATAACGGAACAAGTCATGGACGCTTTGACCGACGACTCCCTAAAAACGGCGATTACGGATCAGCACCGCACCCTTGGTCAGCTGGCTTGGCATTTGGTGATGTCGATTCAGTATATGAACATGCTCGGACTACAATTTGAAGGCCCGTCTCGCGAGCAAGAAATCCCGGATTCCGCTGCCGAGATTCAGGCTAGTTATCGCCGCATCCGACATGCCCTTCTGGATGCCGTTAAGTCGCAGTGGAGTGAGGAAGATCTTCAAGAAACACGAGAATTCGATGGAGAGCTTTGGACTAACGCGGGATTCCTGCACTTCACCCTCATGCATCAAACCCATCACCGTGGACAAATGACGGTGCTGATGAGACAAGCCGGCCTGCGCATTCCCGAACTTTACGGTCCGACCTACGATTCCTGGATCGATAGAGGCATGGACCCTTTAGTGTAAAAAGGATACAATCTACTCGAACGCATACTCCAGACCATCTTCAACTGAAAGGGGCGCCCCCTGATGTCCAAAGCAGACAATATGCTGTCAATCCTGTGGATGCTTCGCTCAGGTAGAAAGGTGACCGCACATCAAATCGCTGATGAGCTGGAAATCCATGTTCGAACGGTATACCGTTGTATCGATTCCTTATGCGCCAGCGGTGCGCCGATCATCGCCGATTCAGGACCGAACGGCGGATTCCGGATTCTGGGTCATTTTGCGGAATCCCCGCTGCTGTTTGATGCCGAAGAACAGAAGGCATTGGTTCACGCTTCGATTTTTGCCAAAGAAACCGGCTATCCATTCACCGATGTGCTGCAGCGGGCCATCGACAAGTTGAAGCGTTATACGAATGAGAAGCAGCTTCATCAAATGGAGCGGCACAGCAGCGGCCTCTCGGTATTGCAGCCCCCTGTACATGAAGAGCAGCGATCGCTGCTTCAAATGTTGGAGACTTCCTCCGCACACGGTCAAACCTTGAAGATGATCTATTCAAACGGCCGTGAGGGCGGCACCGTCTCCCGTGACTTTGACCCTTACAGCATCATCCATTGGAAAGGGCAATGGTATGCCGCCGGATACTGCCGCTTGCGTCAAGAAATACGCAATTTCCGTGTGGATCGAATCATCGGACTGGAGATGACGGACCAACATTTCGAGCGGCCCGCTGATTTTTCGGCCAGGGATGCATTGCTTGGCGCTCTGCTGCCCGATCCCGGCAACCATGAACCTCTCGTTACGGTCGTCATTCAAGGGCATGAGCATGTTCTGAATGAATTAAGTCAACACTGGTTATTCGGACATGCCCTTGTCAAACGTCTGCCTGGAGAAGCCCATTTCCAATTAGGCTCGTCCTCACTGACAGCCTACGTTCCCTATTTCCTTCTCCCCTACGGCAAATCTTTACACATCCTTGAGCCTGCCTCTCTCGTCTTGAAACTGTCAGAGATAACAACGGACATGGCGCACCATTATGAACAAATGATAACGGCGATGACCAATAATGAAGGGTGATAACGATGGAAAAATTTGCGATGTACGGCAAGCTGATTGCCCATCCGGGCAAGCGTGATGAACTTGCGGAGATCCTGCTCGAAGCAGCAGCGTTACTTCGTGATAACAAAGATTGTGAGCTTTATATCGTCAATGTCTCGGACAGCGATCCGAATGCTGTATGGGTCACGGAATTGTGGAGCAGCCAAGACGCACATGCAGCATCACTGGAGGGAGCCGACACTTCCGAGCTGCTGAAGCGCGGACGCCTGCTGATTGCCGGCGCTGAACCGCTTAAGCTGAAGCCGCTTGGAGGTAAAGGATTCTAGGTTTATACAAGCAAAGAGGCTGTCCCCGATTGAAACTTGGGGGACAGCCTCTTCCGTTATATATTGTTACGATATTCCGAAGGACTGTAACCTACTTCTTTGCGGAATGTTTTCGAGAAATAATTGGCTGACTCAAAGCCGGTAGCGTCCGCAATCTCCTTTATGCTCAGAGGCGTTGTTCTAAGCATAAGTTTAGCCTGCTCCATTCGCTTGAGGCTCAAGTATTTCTGCGGCGTGATTCCGAAATGCCGTTTGAAGTACTTAATAAAATAATTCGGATGCAAATGCAATGTCCCCGCCATCTGCTCCAGCGTGATCTCTTCGTGCAGGTGGTTTTTGATAAACTGCTGCACGGTGAGAAGCCTGCTCATATCCTCCATTTTGTCCGCATGAATCTGAGGCTGCTGTTGATCGAACACCCTGGAGAGAATATCCAGCATCACCGACTTCTCCTTCAAGCGAGCGGCGATGGAACGGGTGCGATGCGCATCGACCAGCTGCTGGAATAACAGGGGCATCTCCGCATTGTCCGTTAAGTCATAGCTGTAGGGAACGTTCAGCCAAGAAAATACATCCGAATCGCCCACAGTCGCCGAGAAGTGCGACCAATATTTCAGATAGGGACGGCCGCTGATGACAGAATAGGACTGCTTGGTCCTTGCCGGCATCAGAATCAATTGACCCGGGACAGGATACAGTTCCTCATCGCCGATCTTTACCCATCCTTCACCATCCAGAATAAAATAGAGCTTGTTGTAGGACACGGTATAGTCGAATTCCTTCCACTCCGGCCAGCACTGCGTTCTCTCTGCCTCCCAGATCTGGACCTGCATATTCAGGAGCATTTGCTGGATAGCTTCATGTTCATTTCGTTCATTCTTCATCTTCGATTGTCCTCTAAAGTTATTATAATACCCGTCAGAGTTAAGTAATTATCTATTCATACTAACACATTCTTGTTAAAATCAAACTCGACAATTCCAAGAATCGGAGGTTTGATTCCATGACAACGACTACCACTCCCAGCAATCAAGTCATTCAAGATCGAAACCAGCGTGTGCAATGGTTCCAGAACGACCGTTTCGGCATGTTTATCCACTGGGGTCTCTACTCAATTCCGGCAAGAGGCGAATGGCTTCGAAGTTCGGAACAGATGAGTATCGAAGACTATCAGACGTATTTTGATGAATTTGACCCCGTAGACTATAACCCCCGGGAATGGGCCAAGGCCGCCAAGAAAGCTGGCATGAAATACGCGGTGCTTACGGCCAAGCATCATGATGGATTCTGTTTGTTCGACAGCAAGCTGACTGACTATAAATCAACGAATACCAAAGCCGGCCGGGACCTCGTGCAGGAGTTTCTGGAAGCTTTCCGCGAGGAAGGTCTGAAAGTCGGCCTCTACTTCTCCCTCATCGACTGGCATCATGAAGACTATCCTGCTTATGGAGACCGCATTCATCCGATGCGGGGCAACGAATCCTTCAAGCGCGATCCGAAAAACTTCGACCGTTACCTGGATTACATGCATGGCCAGGTACACGAGCTGCTGACAGGCTATGGCAAGCTCGATATAATGTGGTTTGACTTCTCGTATGATACGATGCGCGGCGAGGTATGGCGCGCTACCGAGCTCATGAAAATGATTCGCGAGCTGCAGCCGCACATTCTCATCGATAATCGGCTGGAGGGCAGCGGCGAGAGCGGCGGCAGCATCTATACCAGCGATCCTTCCATTTACAGCGGTGATTTTGCTTCGCCCGAACAGATCATTCCACCGCATGGTGTCGTAGATGAGACAGGCGCCCCGATTCCATGGGAAGCCTGCATTACGCTGAACAATAACTGGGGTTATGCAGCAGCTGACCGCAATTACAAGTCCTCAACGACCATAATCCGCAAGCTGGTGGAATGCGTAAGCAAGAATGGCAACATGCTGCTGAACGTTGGACCTGACGCCAAAGGTGTCATTCCCAAGGAAAGCCTCGACGTGCTGGAGGAAATCGGTGACTGGATGAGCAAGAACAGCGACAGCATCTACGGCTGCGCTGCTGCCGATTATCCTAAGCCGGAATGGGGACGCTACACGCAAAAAGGCAACAAACTGTACGCCCATGTCTTCGAGGAGTCCATTGGACCGATCAATCTCATCGGCATGGCCGACAAAGTGAAGAAAGCCCGCCTGCTGGCAGACGGATACGAATTGTTCCTCAGCCGCCCCTGGAGCGCAGCGGAATTCACCGAGGATGCGTTTGTGAATTTCGCCCGGCCGGAGCACTTTACTTATCCGCTTCCGGACAAACGCAATACCGTGATTGAACTGGAGCTGATTGACGAACCGGATCGTTCGTAACGATACGATTGCATCATCCGAACCGTATATTTTGCCAGAAAAGCCAGACGTGATGTTTCGACATCACGTCTGGCTCTTTTTTCATGTTCTACATACCCACATCCTCCCGCATCCAGCCGCGAGTCAGTAGCGCAAACCCTATTTCAGCAGCCCACGGGCCTGATTGAATCTGGCCACAAATGATCCTCAATCATGCGATAGATGAGCCAGTATATTGACTAACTTGCCGTACGGATCCCGGACGAAAAATCGCCGGACTCCCCATGGCTCGTCAACAGGACCATACTCAATGCGAAAGCCTGCTCCCTTCATGTCCTTCAGCACAGTCTCTATATCATCCACTTCGATTGACAGATCCGGCACAGGCGTGCCGCCGCCTCCTTCCGAAGCAAAGCTGAGCTGAATGGTCATCACATCCTGCGAGCCATAGGTCGCAATCCAGCCGTGATCCATTAATATATCCAGACCTAACACATCTTGATAAAACGTCTTTGCGGCTGCGATCTCCTTTGTGCCAATATTAGCGACGATTCGTTTGACTCTCATGTTCTCCCCCCATTTCTCAGTGTTGAGATACCCCATCGAAACGACGGAATCCTCTTCATCCGTGATATCCTGTCTAAAGTATAACAAATATTTCCAATAAAAACAGACTTCCCTCCAACCTGTCCATAATTCTTGCTCCCCATACCATAGGGCTCCAAGATGAGTCGGCAAACGCGCCCCTGATGACAGGTTCTCCGAAACACAGAGCACGGAATACAGAACACAAAACACAAAACACAAAACACAAAACACAAAAAAACGGCATTTCTGCCGTTTTCGAATGTTGAGCAGGAGTGTCTGCCTGCCCTGCAACCTACCCCTTCGTTCCGCCCTGCAGCCCGAAGCCCTTGGACATAAACTGCTGGGAGAGAATGTACATGATGATCGCCGGAATAGCATACAGCACCGAGAAAGCGGCCAAGCTGCCGTAATCCACCATGCCGTACTGCCCGAAGAACTGATACAGCTTCAGGGAGGCAGGGAATTTTTCAGGCGATTGCAGCAGGATATACGGAACAAAGAAATTGCCCCAGCTGCCGGAGAAGGTAAAGATCGCCACGGTGCAAATCCCCGGCACCATCAGCGGTGCAACCACCTTACGCATTCCCGTAAACACGGAAGCTCCGTCCACCCAGGCGGCTTCCTCCAGATCATTCGGCACGGAATCCATGAAATTCTTCATCATCCATATCCCGTATGGCATCGATGACGCTACATAGAACAGAATAACGCCAAAGATATTGTCATACAGCTTCAATCCAAGGAACAATTGGTATACAGGCACCATAACGGCCGTAATCGGCAGGGATGTCATGAACAGAATGGTCAGCATGAAGGGTTTCTTGTATTTCATCTGATATCGGGACAACGGATAGGCTGCGAGCAGGGCCAACAGGACAACAAGGATGGCTTGGCCAAGCGACATCACCAGGCCAATGAGATAAGCACGCTGATTCTCGCTGCTAGTAATGACTTCTACATAGTTGGCACCGGTAATTTTGCTGGGTACCTTCAAGGATTGCATCGCGTTGGGGTCGACTGAGGCCACAAGCACCCAGAGCAGCGGCAGCACAAAACAGATTCCGATCCCCGCAAGAATGGCATAGGGCAGGATTCGATAGACTAATTTACGTTGTTTGGCATTCATATGATCTCACCTCTGGTTACTCTTTCATCGACCTGATATACAGCAGACTTAACACAATTCCGATCAGCAGCAGCAGCAAGGATATCGCGGTTCCATAACCTAACTGATAGTTCACAAACGCCTGATTGTACATGAAGATGGGCAGCGTTGTGGTCGAATTCCCCGGACCGCCGCCGGTCATCGCGTAGATGAGCCCAAATACGCCCAGCGTCTGTAATGTAACCAGCATCATATTGGTTGTAATGGTTCCTTTAATATAAGGGACAATAATGCGCGTGAAGATCTTCCACTTGGACGCACCGTCCACCACCGCCGCCTCCTCGATCTCGTTGGGCACATCATCCAATGCAGCTTGGAACACCAGCATGGAGAAGGCGGTGCCATGCCAAATGTTCGCAAGAATGATGGTTAGCATCGGAACCGTAAATAACCAGGTCACCTCCGAAAATCCGAAAAAGGTAATGATTGCATTCAGCGTGCCTTCATCTCCGAAGAAGCTGTACAAGCACAGGGCACATACAATTTCAGGCGTTACCCAGCCGGCCAGCACAATCGTTCCGATCACCCGCCGAAAGGTTTTATTCCTCTGCTTCATCAGGAGTGCGATGAGAAATCCCAGCACCTGCTGCCCGATGACCGCCGATCCGATAAGGAAAATAAGCGTATTCCAGATACTGATCCTGACCGTAGGATCTTGGAACATCCGGGCATAGTTATCGAAGCCGATAAATTTAAGCTCCCTCGCCGCTTCGCCTGTTAACGCCAAATTCGTAAAGGAATAGAGGAACGTTAGCAGGATCGGATATACAAAAAACACGAGCATAATCGCGATTGAAGGAAGCAAAAAGAAGAGCCAGGTATACGATTTTTTTCGTTTAGGGTAAACATCCACGGACAGACTGCTCATGTATAGTTCTCCTTCCATGCTGATCATCTGAAAAACCGCTTGCCCAAGCCTCCGTGTAATAAGGGAGGACTTGAGCAAGCATTGCGTGGCTATATCGAACTATTTCTCCACCACATGATCCGCCCCGACAATGCGGGTGACATCCTGCGCATATTTATTCATTGCGTCCGCAGGCGAGGTTCCCGTTGCCACCGACTCCACCATCGTCTGAATCTGTGTTGACACTTCCGGATATTTCTCTTGTGCTGGTCTGAACTCTGCGTTCTTGAGGTACTCCGTCGCAATTTCGTTAAATGGCATTTTTGTATATTCCGGATCCTTGGCTACATCGGCACGTACCGTGATATTACCGGACGCCATCACGAGCTTCTGGGTGTTTTCCTTATTCAGTGCATATTGGATGAAGGCCCAAGCCTCGTCTATATTCTTCGAATGGCTTGGAATCGATAATGCCCATCCTCCGGCCAGCGTGATCGAGCCAGGGTCCTGCCCTTGGCTGGTCGGCATTGGCGCGAAGCCTAACACATCCTTGTATTCAGGCCATGGGGCTGCGCCGGATTCCATATAGTTGCCTGTGATCCATGAGCCGTCAAGGGAAATCGCCAGCTTGCCTTGCGGCAAGTATTCACGGGAAGCTGTATTGCCTGCCTGACCATTCAATACTTTGGACAGTGGCGGTCCAAGCTTCTCTTTATTGACCGTCTCCACAAAGGTCAGCGCATCGAGAATGCCCTGGCTTTTGGTAATCCATTTGCTGCCAGCATCGTCATACAGTCTTTCACCTGTACCGTAGAGGAGCATTTCATAGGTTTGCATGGAAGTGGCTTCGCCTGTTGCCTTGCCCATATTCATCCAAATTGGCACCACATCAGGCGTTTTCTCCTTGATGGTTCGCGCGGCACTTAAGACGTGCTCCCAAGTCTTCGGCTGCCAGTCCTCGGGAAGACCCGCTTGTTTAAAAATGTCCTTGTTATACCAGAGTCCCCTGGAATCCGTATTGTACGGCACTCCGTATACCTTGCCATCGCTGGCCGTAACTCCCTTCTTCATCGCTTCAATAAAAGAACCGTTGCCCCAGTCCTCCCATGCCGCCAATTTCTCGTCAAGCGGTTCCAGATAGCCCGCGCTCGCATCGGAGTTCAAGATAAAGGTATCCTCTGTCACGATATCCGGCGCCGTATCTTTAGACTTCAGTGCCAACGCTACCTTGGCAAAATAATCGCCTTCCGATGCCTGAATCGGTGTCGGCTTGATCTCTACGCTCTTGTCAGGGTAACTTGCCGATACTTCCTTGAGCCATTTATAGAACGCTCCGTTCTCGCCGATCCCGTCATCCCGAAACGTAACGGTAATGGTTTTCTTGGCTGTCTCTCCACCCTTTCCTGGCTCCGGATTGCCGGCTTCACTCGGCGTTCCCTTGCCACCGGTGCAACCGAATAACAAAGAAACACTCAATACCGCTGTCGTGACTAGCCAAAATCCCCTCTTGCCTGACTTCATACGTATCCCTCCTTTTGGCTGCAGCAAAAATCGATTTACTATCCAAATTTTGTATACGCTTACGAAAGCGTATATTCATCTCTATTTTCAAAATAGTGAGGATATTCTGAACTTTTTTTCATGACAAAGAGACCGCTTGGTGCAAGCGGCCTTTACCGTTCTTTATGCGTTTTTTTTCCTTATCCATCATATGAGCATTCACGAATAAATATTCTTATATTTACCATATATAGAAAATATTAATTTAATGACCTTTATGATAATCCATTTCGCATTTGGGTCTTTACTTTGGATGGAAACCCCATTATATTTGTATGTACAAACAATCTAATGTATATCATAAATTCACCGTATTCTTCGTCATCGAATTGATACCGAAAAAATCCCCTTATAAAACTGGAGGTTTCCATTCTATGAGTGACCGTTTTATTTTCCTGCTGACTTTATTCTCAGTAGTAGGCTCAGGGCTGATCGCCGGGCTGTTCTTCGCGTTCTCTTCCTTCATGATGACCGCGTTGTCCCGAATTCCCAATGAACAGGGGATCAACGCGATGCAATCCATCAATGTATCCATTCTAAATCCCACATTCAGCACATTATTTATGGGAACGGCGCTCACCAGCATTGCGCTTGCCATCGTGTCAATCATACACTGGGGGGAACCCGGCTCGTTGCACCTGCTTGGGGCCAGCCTGCTGTATTTGGCGGGATTTATCGTAACGATAGCATTCAACGTCCCGCTAAATGATGCGTTAGCTACCGTTGACCCCGGAACCAGCACCGGTACTGAGGTGTGGAACACCTATCTCGGAAGCTGGACGCCGTGGAACCATGTGAGAACCGTGACTTCCCTCGGGGCGCTGGTCATGTTTGTTTTGGCGTTACGCAGCTTAAGCTAATGTTGTATGATCCAAGTGGAAAGAAAAAAACAAGGAGGGAGAACATAATGGAACAGGCTAATCTCGGGTTCTGTAAGGAATGGGCATCTCCCAAACATCATGCCATAGCGGCGGGCCCTCGTCATACCGTTGGTCTTCAATCAGACGGCACAGTAACAGCTGTGGGTGATAATAAATATGGCCAATGTGATGTAAGTGGCTGGCGCGATATGGTGGCGGTTGCGGCTGGTAATGTTCATATGGCGACCAACACGGGTAATGCCCATACCATTGGTCTTACATCTGACGGTACAGTGACGGCTGTGGGTTGGAATAAACATGACCAATGCAATGTAAACGACTGGCGAAATATAGTGGCGGTTGCAGCGGGTTGGCGTCGGACCGTCGGGCTTACATCAGACGGCACGGTGGTCGCTGCAGGTCGAAATAATGAAGGACAATGCAATGTAGGCGACTGGCACAACATCGTGGCGGTTGCGGCAGGTGACTGGCATACCATCGGGCTTACATCGAACGGCACCGTGGTGGCTGCGGGTAATAATCGATATAGCCAATGCAATGTAAGCGACTGGCGCAACATCGTGGCTATAGCAGCGGGTTACCTTCATACCGTTGGCCTTCAATCGGACGGCACGGTGGTCGCTGTGGGCTTGAATAAGTTTGACGCATGCGATGTAAGCGGCTGGCGCGGTATGGTGGCAATAGCGGCCGGTAGTTATCATACCGTTGGCCTTCAATCGGACGGAAGGTGTGCGGCTGCAGGCAAGAATGAGCATGGCCAATGCAATGTAAGCGGCTGGCGTGATATAGTGGCGGTAGCAGCGGGCTGCGCGCATACTCTTGGCCTTAAATCGGATGGCACGGTGGTGGCCGTGGGGGATAATAAATATGGCCAATGCGATGTAAGCAGCTGGCATGGCATCCTACTGCCCGGCAATTAGTTTCAATATTAATAATACATACAATAAGTCATGCGCCGATTTCCCTCGCATGGTTTATTTGTTTGCATTAATATTCAAATGTTTGCTCTGAGATACTTTTGCCTGCTGTCCCTTGTCCTCGGCATGGGTGGTTTCCTCTGATCTAGGTGTGTCCAAACTTTCTAACGGAAAACCCATACCTCCACTACCGAATCTTCATTAGATATACTATCAATCTAGTAAAGGCGGTGGAGATATGGGGATTCTCAAGGTTGATAAGTGGAATCATACATGCAAGCTTGAAACTTCAGCCAAACCGCATCGTAACATCGGATGGGTGTCAAGTAATTGGAGCGGGTACAGCATTATGGGAAAAAAGGGGACCTTCAAGCGGGTATCCGCCAAATGGAATGTGCCATTTCTTCGTCCAAGCCAGGGGGCTTCTTATTCCTCCGCATGGATCGGCATCGACGGGTATGGCAACAACAGTCTGATTCAGACCGGAACCGGTCATGATTTCATAGACGGCAAGGCTTATTATTATGCTTGGTGGGAGATTCTACCGGCCTCGGTTACGCTCATTCCATTGCCTGTCCAGCCGGGGGACCGCATGCATGCCACCATCATCAAGCGCAGCGGATCTATCTGGCTGATCTGCCTTCGCAACTCAACCCGCAACTGGACCTTTCGAACGTCGCAGCGCTACACCGGTCCGCAGACTTCTGCCGAATGGATCGTTGAGGCTCCGCAAGTGAATGGAGAACTCGCCCAGATGGCACGACTATCTCCTGTTATCTTCTCCTGCTGCCGGGCCAACAGCAGAAGTCCTCGACTTATTTCAGTGGATGGAGGCATTATGATTCAAGATTTGAAGATTACCTCCATACCTTCTAACCCGAACAGGGCTGGAGACCGGTTTGTTGTCAAAAGCGATCATTCATAAAGAAACGGACCTTACCGAAGCGTCAGGGAAAATCCTCTCGTCTTATAAGAAGCTCTAAAAACAGCCGCTGCATCCCCTCTGATTTCCGGGGTGCAGCGGCTGTCTTTTTATAATGTTCCGTGAACCGGTATTCCCTTATACAATACGGCCCGCCGTTGCGATCTTCTGGCAACCGCCTCTGCAGAGCAGCTGGCTTCTACAATGACCGCATGGGCAGCATCCCCGACTTTCGGCCATGCATACTGCCCGTCCCGGTCTAACGGAGTAACCCCTCCCGTAATGAAGCCAAGTGTCTGTCCGAGCGAACGCTCATCCATCAGATGGAACCGTTCGGCCAGCGTGCCCGCCTTATCCAGATTGTCTCCCTTGCCGAATGGGGACCAGTGATCCATTATACTGTCTTGTCCAAGCGAAACGCCTACACCTTGGCAGTGCAGCTGAGGAATCGGAATGGTTCGGCCGAGTGGTACTGAAGAGGTAATGGAAATCCCCAGGTTCGCCAGCCGAGCCGCCACTTCATCCACTTCGCTTGATGAGACATCTGCCAATGCAAGGGCATGACTGAGCGTGACTCTCCCGTTCCAGCCTGCATCTTCCACAAGATCGGCCAATACTTTAAAGGTATTCAGCCCGATATGGGACGGCTCATGCAAATGCATATCAATGCCGGCATTCGCCTCAACCGCCAGTTCCATCATGGCATTCAATGATTTTTCCATATCATCGTCCACCGTTGCGGGATCCAGTCCGCCTACGAGGGCTGCCCCATTCCGGAGCGCTTCCCTGACCAGTGATACGGACTGGCTGCGGAGCAGGCCATGCTGAGGGAACGCTACAATCTCCACAAAGGCTTTCTCCCGGTAGCCATCCACAGCCTGCAGCGTTGCCTCCAGATTTCGCAATCCAACCACGGGATCGACGTTGCAGTGGGAACGAATATGTGTCGATCCGTAGCCTATTAACAGATCCAGCAGCCCCTCCGCCCTTTCCTTGGCCGTAGGAAGAAGTTCGGGGAGCAGTCTCTGCTCCTCCTCAATCCGGCTAAAGACGCCGTTCGCGGGACGGGTCGGTGCCTTCCAGGGGCCTCCATAATAAGTTTTGTCCAGATGGATATGCATATCTCGAAATGACGGGAGCATTAGCCCACCCTTTACATCCCGCACAGGCAATGCCGTTTCAGGCACAGCATCCGCAGGACGAATCTCGGAGAATGCCCCATTCTCTATTTTCATATGAAATAATCCCGTCTCCGTTCCGGTCACGATCCCATCCTTGTAGCGGTAACCCGTTTCCAGTCGGACATGGAGCAGCCAATATGAGGTACTCTGTTCATTCATCATGATCATCCCTTCCCGCATTTGCTTTGTAACTGTCTTTCGTTGTTTATATGATCATGCTACCCATTAATGGCATTCAACAAAATACGTTCGATTTCCAGATATCCACGCTCCTGCGCATGCTGCAGCGGAGTTACACCTTCTCCGTCGGCAAGATGAACGTCCGCACCATGATCCAATAACAGCTGCACGATTTGCTGATGGTTCTCACCGCCGTCACCGAGAATGATCGCTTCAAGCAGCGCGGTCCAGTTCAGATTATTGATATGATCGATATCGACATCCGTCCGGGTCAGCAGCTCCCGCACAATCTCCACATGCCCGCGATCCGCGGCAGGGATGAGAGCCGTACCGCCATAACGATTGGTTATTGTCACGTCTGCGCCTGCATCGATTGCTAACTTCAGAATATCGCGCAGCCCTTCCGCACCGGCATACAGGAATACATTATTACGATTATGATCGCGAATGTTAATATCTGCGCCTGCCTGAATCAGGATTTCTACCGTCTCCACTTGATTATGGTAGGTTGCTGCCAGGACCGCCGTTCTTCCTTCCTCGTTCGTCGCATTGATATTTGCTCCAGATTGAAGCAGTCGTTTCACTTGCTCCGTATTCCCTTGCTCAGCGTATTCGATGAGTTGACGATCCATATTCTGCACCTCTTTTTTATCGGAATGGGGTTGACAGGCCGACAGGAAAAGTATCAGTAAAATCGAAGTTAAACGAAACACTTGAACCGCCCCCTCTTTCTATCGTGTATATTCGTATGCTAACATGAGACTGAAACATATGAAAAATACATAAAAAATTGATTTTCCAAAGGTTTTTCATATACAAGGAGGTTTGCTTGTTTATATGGATATACGACAGCTCCGGTATTTTATCGCCATTGTGGAAGAAGGAACCATCTCGCACGCCGCCAATCGACTGCATATCTCACAGCCTCCTCTCAGTCAGCAGCTGAAAGCAATGGAGGAAGAACTCGGATCAATCTTGGTATACCGCCGGGGAAAGCGGCTTGAAATCACGGAATCCGGTAAAGCTCTGTACAAGTATGCTCTGCAGATGACCCAGCTCATGGAGGAGGCCAAAGCCGAGGTTCAAGAGGTCGGGAACGGAGATAAGGGAACGCTCCGTCTTGGCATTAATACTCTGTCTTCGGTAGAATTGCCTGCTTGGCTCCATGAATTCAGAGCAAAGTTTCCCCAAGTCTCGTATAAAATCCAGCAAAATGAGTCGTATCAACTCTGTGAGCTCGTTCGAAACAGGGCACTTGAATTAGCCATCGTCCGCCTCCCGCTGGAACTGGATGATTTCTCGGTGCTTCATTTGCATACGGAGCCCTTTTATTTACTCGCCTCCGATCAGCAGGCATCCCTGGAACAGGAAATGCCCCTCTCCCAAATCGTGCAGTATCCCCTTATTCTGCCCAGCACCGAAGGATTAGGCGTGTATTATACGATTCAGATGGCTTTCTCCGAGCAGAACCTGCAGCCCAACGTTGTCGCCGAATGCTCGGATATTTCCCTGTTGCTGCGTTTAGTGGCCTCCGATTTTGGAGTTGCGATCGTACCGGAGACGCTGGTTAAACGGCACTTGCCAGATCACATTCACGCCTTTAGAATCACAGGTACCCCGGCTACCGCTTCTACCGCCCTAATCTGGCTGAAGGATTATCACATTTCCAGAACGGCCCTGAACTTTATCGATTTGCTGACTGCCGCCAAAGCGAGACATATGTAAGCTTCAGCAAAAAAGAGGCTGCCCAAAAGTCACTTGACCTGAGGGCAGCCCCTTTGTCTGTTATAAGGAAGCTGCGGAACGAAGCATTCCTCCAATCGCTGTTGCCCCCAATTATCCTGAATTCATCTTAAAGGAAGATATATCGGGGACAAAGGCGATCGCTACCGCTTTTCCGGAAATGGCTTCGTTCTCTCCGCTGCTTTCGTGCGTCTTCATATAAAAAACACAAAAAGAAATCGTTCGTTCCGAGCGCATGAAAGACATTCTCCAAACCGTTTTCACCTCTGTTTTGCTTTTGAGTGAATTGATTATCCCTTATTCGTCTTTAACTCCTTTTGGGACCCCCTCTTCGATAAACAGCTTATTTTCGTTCTATCGCGGTTACCTCGTTCGATGCCATGTTCCGGCAACGTCCTCCCGCTCCTGCTTCTGGCCTCGGGAATGAAGATATAATTCTTCGTAATATCCATGGGCATCGAGCAGCTCCTGATGGGTGCCCTGCTCCACAATCCGGCCCCTGCTCATAACCAGAATCCGGTCCGCCCCCATGATGGTGGATAGGCGGTGAGCAATCACAAGGGTCGTCCGCCCCTCGGCAACGAGATGCAGCGCGTTCTGAATCAGCTGCTCCGTGTGCGAATCCAAATTAGCCGTGGCTTCGTCCAGGATGAGAATCTTTGGCTGGAACACGATGATTCTGGCGAAGGAGATCAGTTGGCGCTCTCCCGCGGACAGTCCGCTGCCACGCTCAGACAACCGGGTGTCATAGCCTTCCTTCATCCGCATGATGATTGAGTCCGCACCGATAAAGCGGCAGGCCTGGATCACGCTTTCCCTTGAAATGGTCTCATCGAACAGCCTTACATTTTCCAGCACCGTACCGGAATAGAGATAAGGCTCCTGCTGTACAAGGCCTACAATCCGATGCAAATCCGATTGAGCGAGCTCTCTTATGTCAAGTCCATCAATCAGAATACTTCCTTCATTTACGTCATAGAAACGGCACAGCAGGCTAATCAGCGAGCTTTTGCCCGCTCCGGTGGTCCCGACGATTCCGTTCATTTCTCCCGGCTTGACATGAAGATCGAGATCCTGGATGACTGGAGCCCCGCCTTCGTATCCGAACGTAATTCGGTTAAAATCGATGCGTCCCTGAATCTCGGCCTTGTCAATCTTCGCCGGCTTGGGTTTATCCGTAACTTCCGGTTGAATCGCCAGGAGGCCCCATACCCGGTTGATCGCCACCGTCGCTGACTGCAGCGTATTCCACTGCTGGGTAATCGTATTAATCGGCTGAAAGAATAAACGGATATACGTAATAAATGCATAGAGTACGCCGAACTCAAGCGTTGTCCCAAGCACAGCTTGTCCGCCCAGCCATGTCACAAATGCGATCGCCAAATTGTTCAAAATCTCATAGGATCGGTTGAACAGCACATTTGTCCGGATTTCCCGGATGTTAGCCTTGAAATACGAGTTGTTCCGCTCCTCGAACTGCTTCTCCTGCTCCTTCTGCTGATGAAACACTTGAATCAGATTCATGCCCGACAGGTTCTCCGCTACAAAAGCCACCAGCCGGGACAAGCGGGTTCTGGCCATCTGATAGGTATGGCGCATGTACCGCCGGAATGCTATCGCGATCCCCGCAATGATCGGCAGCAGGATCAGACAGTACAGGGTCAATGTAACATCCAGCTGGAACATCATCACCAGAATGAAGACCAGGGTAAAACCGTCCCGGAACAGGCTGAGCAGCACCTGGTTAAAAAACTGGTTGATCGCTTCCGTATCACTGGATACATGCGTGATCAGACTTCCGCTAGGCACCTTATCAAAATAAGACATCGACAGCTTGGATATATGCGCAAACAGCCGTTTGCGAATGCTTGCCACGATACTCTGCCCTGCCTTTTGCAGCAAATTATTTTGCAGATAGGTGAACAGCATGCTTAGCAGCGACAACGAAAAATAAATGCCGCATATGATCATCAGGCCATGGTAATCGTTTTTTCCGACCATCAGATTATCATCGATCGCGATTTTCATCAGATATGGCTGCAGCAGCTCGGCCGATATGGCAATCAAGGTGCAGCCGATAAACCCCGCAAAGGTTAGCCGGTGTTCCTTCATATAACCCGATAAAGCACGGAATGTGGATATATACTTGGGCTTGGCCTGAGGTGCATTCAGATCAGCCTTCTGATCCATCTGCCAATTGTTAATGGCCTGTGCCATGATGTCTCATCCCCTCCTCCTGAATATCGTGCAGCGTCCGGTACAATCCGTCCTCAGACAGCAAGGTTTCATGTGTACCGCGCTGAACGATCTCTCCTTGATCCAGGACGATGATCTCATCGGCTAACTTCAGTGCACTGATTCGGTGGGCGATAATAATTGTGGTCTTGCCTTCGCGGATATCACGAATCGTCTCCATGATCTCTGTCTCGGTCACCGCATCCACGGCGCTCACACTATCGTCCAGAATGAGTATGGGCGCATTCTTGATAATCCCCCGTGCAAGACTTGTCCGCTGCCGCTGTCCCCCGGAAAGCGTAATGCCCCGCTCACCGAGACGGGTCTCGAACTTGTCAGGAAATTCAGCAATATTGTCATATACCCGGGCTTTGTGTGCTGCTTCCTCAACAACGGTCGGCTCGGTATCCCGTTTATAGAAAGCAATGTTCTCCCGAATGGTCGAGCTGAACAGGAAGCCATCCTGTGGCACATAGGCGATTCCTTCGCGCAGGCTCTTTAATGTAAGCTTTCGAATATCCTCGCCCCCAATCTGCACTGTGCCAGGAGGCGGGTCATAGGTACGCAGCAGCAGCTTCATCAGCGTGGTCTTCCCGCTGCCGGTTCGCCCAATGATGCCTAATGTCGCACCGGGCGGAACCTCCAATCGAATGCCCCGCAGCACTTGTCTCGCTCCATCTTCATGACCGTTTACTCTATCGTAAGAAAAGGATAAGTCCCGCACTTCGATTCCGGCATGTTCCAAATCCAGCTCCTTGGCACCTGGCAGTTCCTTAATGTCGGCCTGCTTGCCAAGCAGATCATTCAGCCGGTCAAGCGAAGCCCTCGCTCGCTGTACAACATTAATAACATTGCCGATCTGCTGCAGCGGGTTCATGAGCATGCGGATGTACAGCGTCAATGCAACAAAGTTACCGACCGTAATCCGTCCCGTAATCGTCAAGTACCCGCCGAATGAGAGCGCAATAATGAGTGAGGAGGCGCCGAGAAACGGAATGATCGATTGAAACAGGGAGGATACGCGCACCAGCCTCAGCTGTTTATTGCGGATGTTGTCCACTGTGGTCCCAAACCGCTGCTTCATCGTATCTTCTACCGCGAATTTCTTGGTGACACGCATCCCGCCGAACTGCTCCTCAGCCGATTCCGTCATCACGCCAAGCGCTTCCTGTACCTGAAGCGATCTTCTTCGAATCATCGGCCCAAGCCAAACCACGATTACCGGTATCAGTAGCAGAGGAACCATGCTTGCGGCCACCAGATATAGCGGGACATTCGTAATCAGCAACATTGCAATCGTGGACACCAGCAGGATGGAGGCATTCGCCGTCTGGTTAACCCCCATGGAGATTGCTTCCCTCACCGTAGTCACGTCATTCATAAAATAACTAAGCAGCTTGCCAACGCCGTTCTTGGAATAGAATTGTTCGCTAAGTCCCGTAAAGTGGACAAACAGCCGGCGCCTGTTCATAAATTCGAAGTAACGCCCCGTATACATGACCAAATATTGTCCTATACCTCCAATAACAGCAAAACCAACACCAATGCCAAGCAGCGTCCAGCTATACTGCACAATGCCGTCACCTGACAATAAACCATCCTTCAATTCATCCGTGAAATTGCCCAGCACTCTAGGGAAATTTACATGAATGATATTAGCAACCAAATGGCAGCAAATCGACAATACGTAGAAAAGCCACGTCTTCCTGAAAAAGTCTCCAAGTATTCGATGAGAGTCCAATGTCCCATATCACTTCCTGTCCGATAGTTGGTTTTTTATAAGCCTCATTCGTTCCCCCTTCCGTACGTTGCTGTGAAACTCCCATATTAATAGTTTCTAGAAAAAAATCAGTCCTCCTTCCTCATTCGCACATCCACATATATAAAACCCTTCATATGCCAGTTCATGAAACAGAACACATATCACATCCCATTCGGGAACATTAAGAGTTCAATCTCAAACGTACAGTATTAGTTAGGTGGTTGTTAGATGCATCATGTGGATTTCAACCAAGGGCTAACTTCAACTTCACCCGACCCGAATAGGTCAACGAAAGCCTATGCATCGCCCTGGTGCAAGCAATAGAATGAGATGGAACCTCACATAGACAAAAACCAGGCTGCAATTACATGCATACCTGGTTTTTTTGCGTCCTTAACGCTGGTTTTTCGTCTGATATAAATACAACGTGGTCGGGGCAAAAATAGCGATAAACAGCACACTAACACCGATACCGGCCATAATCTCCGTCATGCTTGCTATGCCGCTCATCAGCCCCTGACGGTGGCTGCTGCTATGCTGATCGGATTCAATTCAATGAGAATCCCGATCCATCCCGGCATCGTCGCCGTATCCACCAGAATGTTGCTGGCGAACAATAGCGGGTATATCGCAATCATGCTGGACCCTGAAACCGTCTCTGGACGTTTAGCTATAACGCCAATCATCGCAAAAATCCAGCTGACGCTAAATGCAAACAACAGGATGAAGACAACAGCGCACATCACTTGGATCAAGCTGCCTTCCGGACGGAAGCCCAGCGCAAGCCCCGTTCCAAGGGCAACGATAACGCCCACCGCATAACGCAGACCGTCCGTAAGGATCGAACCGATGACGGATGCTGGCTGCCAAAAGGGCAGTGTTCGAAAACGGTTGTATACCCCTTTGGTAATATCCGAACAGATCGTAGTTCCGCTGTAAACCGTCATGGGAACGACCGTTAAGATCAGGATGCCAGGCAAGAGGAATTGAATATAGACCCCGGTCGATCCGGCAATGGCTCCGCCAAACAAATAATTAAATATGAGCAGCAGCAGAATCGGTGACAGAATCGCATCCATCACAAGACTAAATCCGTTATTCTTCGTATGCTGCCAAGTTCTCCACATGAAGATACGGATAGCCGTGAATGCATGGGGAGGGCCGGAGACTGGGTGGGGCGGAGGAAGCATGCTGCCGACCTGATTACTTGTGTGATGGCTTAAACTCATGGAGTCCCCCCTTTCCTGGTCAAGGCCAGGAATACCTCATCCAGACTCGGTTCGCTCAGGGAAAAATCTTCAATCGCAATCCCGTTCTCCATCAATGTATGAATGGCCTGATTGGCCAGGCTCGCTTCCAACACCGGAATCTTGTATAACCGCAGGTGATCGCCCTGCCATACCCTTAGCCCATGCTCATCGTTCAGCAAAGCACTGATCTTATGCCAATCTCCCTGCTCCGTTAATGTGATCGACAACGTCCGGCCACCGATGGACGCCTTCAACTGCTGTGGAGTCCCTTCCGCAATAATCCTGCCTTTATCAATGACAGCGATCCGGTCCGCCAATCGGTCCGCCTCCTCCAGGTATTGTGTTGTCAACAGCACGGTGGTTCCCTGCTGCAAGAGCGTCTTCACAATGTCCCACACCTGCATCCGACTTTGTGGGTCAAGGCCCGTCGTCGGCTCATCCAGAAAAATAACATCCGGCTTGGTCACGATACTTGCCGCAATGTCGAGTCGTCTCCGCATGCCTCCAGAATATTGCTGCACCGTGCGGTCCTTCGCCTCACCAAGCCCGAAGGATTCCATCAGTTCCTCGCTTATGGAACGGGCGGTTTTCGCAGAATACCCGTAAAGTCTTGAAATCAGCATTAGATTTTGAAGTCCGGACAACCCTTCGTCCAGTGCTGCAAACTGGCCTGTCAGGCTAATCTTCTTCCGGACGTTTCGAGCATCTTTTACGATATCCAATCCGGCAACTTGCGCAGAACCGGCATCCGGCTTCAGGAGCGTTGATAGCATATGGATGGTGGTTGTTTTTCCGGCACCGTTCGGGCCCAGCAAGGCCAGCAGCTCTCCTTGCTTCAATCGCAGATCAATGCCTTGAACGACCTCGATACCGTTATATGATTTGCGAAGCTTCCTGGCTTCAATGGCATATGGCAAGTTTCACAGCTCCTCCTTATGATCAGAGACCCAATCTGCAAGCGTGGCTGCCGGCCGCCCCGTGACCTGCTCCACCGTTGGCAATACCGTATAACCGATCTCTGGCGGATTTTTCCCCATTTGCACAAAAAACTCTATCGATTCCTCATCGTAGCCCTGCACTCTCCATTGATCTCTCGCTTGTTCCTCCGTCAGCTCTTCAAAGCGAATATTTTTGCCGGTCACTTCGCTTATGATCCGAACCGCTTCCCTACGGGAGAGGGCTTCCGGCCCTGTCAGAAAATACTCCTGCCCATGGTGTCCTTCTTCAACCAGTGCCGTTACGGCAACACGTGCGATGTCGGCCTCATGTATTCTAGCGCTCAAGGCATGACCGAACGGCTCCCGGACAACCTCCTCCGTTCGAATCGACTCCCTCCAATCCACCAGGATATTCGCCATAAATTCGCCTGGCTTCAGCAAAGTCCATTCCATTCCGCTCGCTCTAAGCGCTGCTTCAACAGGCCCTTCTTCAAAACCCACCAGTACCGTCACCCGTTTAACGCCTGCCTGCTCTGCCAGTTCAATGATCCGCGGATCGGTCTGAAGGGTTCCATTAGCCTCATCGCTCGATGTGATCACATGAAGTGCAGTGACTCCTTGCAGGGCAGGCACCAGGCTGTCCGGCTCGTTCAGATCTCCGGCAAGCACCTGAACGCCAGCCGGTAATTTCGCTTGTTGTGGATTGCGCGATATCGCTCTAACTTCCTTCCCCTGCTGTACAAGTTGTTTCACAATGTGCCTTCCCACGGTCCCCGTAGCGCCTGTCACTAAAATAGTCATTTTGAATATCCTCCTTGGAAATAGGTTACTGTTCATGATTTGATTTCGTAGCGATTTCGTATGTTCTCTAACTCTTGCAGAAGGTCTTCCTTCAGTTCCGGCGGCGATAGGATCTCCACCTTCGAGCCATAACTCAAGATGACCGAGATGGCATAAGCTGTGGTATAAAAGATAGTGTGGACTTCAACATATCCCTCAACGGAGATGAAAGCTTCCGGGAATTGCTCGGTCACACGAGGTCCAATGGATGAATCGAAGCGGAGATGCGCTTGAATCCCCAGTGCCTTCTTCTCTTCCCGGCCTTCCTCCAGGTTCTCACGTGGAAGGAAGTTCTCGCTGGATGCTTCAAGAGCGGATATACGCGATACTCTGAAGATTCGCTTCGCTTGTTTGAACAAGCAGTAAGCCTCCAAATACCACACGCCCTGCTCCCAGTAAAGATGGAGCGGCTCTACCTGCCGTTCGGAGCAGCTGCCGGATGCGCTGGTGTAAGTAAATTTAATAAGGTTGGATCGGTCCATGGCATGCAGTATCGGTTGAACCCACGTTCTCTCACGCTCCGATGTGCTCATGTCAAATATGATTTGTTCATGACATCCTCCGTTCAACAAGGCAGGCTGCAGGGTTCCGAGTTTGTTCATGATGGTGGTGTACTTTCCCTTAGCAGTTCCTTCAATGCCTTTTAAGAGATTATAGATAGCCAAAAAGTCATCAATGGAGAAGTGCTGTCTCGTCAGATAGAAACCGCTCATTAATTCAAACCCGCCATCCGCACCCGTAAAGGAAGCAACCGGAATGCCGGCTTGGTTAATGAGGTCCACATCGCGGTAGATCGTACGAACCGAGACCTCATACCGGGCAGCAAGCGCGGTTGCCGTCACTCTTTTTTTTGTCAATAATTCCATCGTAATGCCAAGCAACCGGTCAAGTTTCATCGATAACACTCCTCACACTTCCACACTTTTTGGACTTCTGGATTGAATGATAAATTATGAATCCTGACATCTAGTATGTCAGGATTTATCGCGTTGAATATATTTTATTGCGCCATGCAAGTCCCTTTTCGGGACTTGCATGGCGCGATCGGGAATTATAAAGTAAGCCTGTCCATTGATCAGGTCAAATAAAAGAAGAAGCCATAGATCGTCAGATCAAGGCTTCTTCTTTTATATTTCATCTATTATGAATTTTTCATATGATGTATTTTTAATATAATTTCAATTATTGCACAACGTACCGTGCAGAGTCGGAGGCATGCTTGGATGACGGTTGACCCTATGACGGACATGAACTTATTTCACCGCATTTCCTTCTGCCATCAATTCCTGTGCATAGTCATTCAGATTAATGGACTCACCATGATTCAGCCTCGATTTCTCGGCAGCAAACGCAATAAGATGGCTCCTCACGGAGGCACTGGCCGACGTCAGACTCTCCTGCCCGTTATAGCTGCGGACCTCGTTCAGGAAACTGGCTACAATTCCGCTGTCGCCACCGCCATGGCCGCTGGACTGCGAAGGGATCGTTATCTCCGTTTTATGGCCTGTCAGAAAATCAAAGACCGTAATTTTGTCTTCCTCTCCCCGAAGCTCGCCTCGTGTCCCCATGATCTGGATTCTGCGCTCCTGTTCATACGTAAACCCGCACATGCTGAACATTGCGGTGGCACCGCCCTCAAATTCCATATTGACGACCTGATGGTCGACCACATTGTTGTCGCTCCTGTACACGCAGCGGCCATAGTCCGTTTCGCGAAGCCCCTGAATAATGTTCGGCTTGGTCAGCTCCTGGGTAAAATGCCCCGCCCAGCCCTTATACTCCTGGCTCAGATAAAACCTCGGAGCCGAGTATGGGCAGGTGGATTCCACCTGGCAATCCAAGCAGCGGTCGGCCGATCCTTCGGGTGCCTGCTCCTCGCGGAAATGCATTAATGAGCCAAAAGAAGTGACCTGTGTGCACGGCCGGTCCATCAACCAGGACAGCACGTCCATGTCATGGCAGGACTTAGCCAGAATCATCGGGCTGGCCTTATCGGAGTTATTCCAGTTTCCTCGTACAAAGCTGTGCGCAATATGCCAATATCCTACGTTCTCATTCAGTTGGATCGAAGCGACCTCACCGATCGTTCCCTCCTGAATTACGCGCTTGATGGCACTCCAAAAAGGGGTATACCTCAGAACATGGCATATGGTCAGCAGCCTGTTGTTCCGAACGGCCGCCTGCTCCATCATAAGACATTCCTTCGGTTCCGGCGACATCGGCTTCTCCAACAGTACATGGTACTGTTTATCCAGCGCCTGCATCGTCGGGCCAAAATGCATACGGTCCTGCGTGCAGATGACGGCAATTTCGGCAAGCTGCGGCTCGGCGAGCAGCGGCTCCCATGATTCGTAACAACGTTCAGGCGGAATTCCGTAGTTCTCGGCAAAACGGGTTCTCCGTGCCGGATCAGCCTCGGCTACTGCCACGAAGGTCAGCTCATGCGGGTAATCGAGGGCATAGGGTGCATAGCCCCCGGCGCCGCGCGCGCCTGCCCCGATCAATATGGCTTTGATTTGTGTCATATCGTGTCGCTCCTTTTATGTTAGGTACTCGTTCACTCGGTGTATCGATCCGCCGCGGACTGGTAGATGGCCAGATAGCGGTCCAATCCCATTTTTTGCAGGGTAGCTACATATTGGTCCCAGTTATCAAAAGACTCATTGCCGGCAATGAATTTGTCCCTCATCTCATCCACGTACGTATTAATGTCGGTCTGAATGCTGGTAAGCTCGGACTGTTCATCGGCTGTAAAGTTAAACGGCGGCCAAACCTTGTCTTGAGGTATGACATACGGCTCCGCTTTTTTGGCGTTCTCTACAGATGTCGGCAAGCCCTCCGCTCCTTTAAAATACTTCTGCGCCACAAAACCTGGATAGTATCCCCCAGGCCAAATCAGATACTGCCCTACCGCCTGGTCCAGATTAAGTCCGTCCGGGTTATTCTTAATATCGTCCACGTATTCCACATTGCCGTCTGCATCCTCCGTGTACGTCTCGTCTTTCCAGCCCATGAAGAACATGCGGATCCCTTCATCGCTGTAGAAATAATCCATCCAACGGACCAGCGCCTCCGGACTCTTCGCTTTGTCTGTCAGGACAAACATTCCGATATTGCCCAGCGGTGAGCCTGTAGCACTGAACATCTGATCGCCGTGCGGACCCTTCAGTACCGGAAGCCCCACATAGCCCTTCTGGTTGTAAATGGCGACCGGATCCACGTTATCGACTACGCCCAGCAGCCCCTCCGTTCCCTTTGCATCCACCTCCGTGCTTTGAACGGACATGATATCCTGCTCCAGCAGGCCATCCTTATACAGCTTGTTCACATACTGAAGCAGTTCTTTGTAACGCGGATCAGACGGGATGAACCGAACCTTACCGCTCTCCGGATCGGTATCCACGTTAATATTGGAGGTTCCGTTATAATTGAGACCGAACGACCCGCGCAAATAATTCACAATACCAGTGGTCTTGACTCCACCCCAGGCATATTCATCCTTCTGGCCGTTTCCGTTCGGGTCCTTCTCTTTGAATGCTTTTAACATATCGTAAAAATCATCCAGCGTTTGCGGTTCGTCCAGCCCAAGCTTGGTCAGCCACTCCGAATTCACCCATGGCGTTCCGTACAGCACGGAACGGAATTCCGGATCATACAGCGTCGGCAGCCCATAAATATGGCCGTCCGGCATCGTGATTCCCTTCTCGATAACCGGATACTTCTCCATCAGCGCCTTGAAGTTCGGGGCATATTGATCGATCAGATCATTCAGCGGGATAAAAGCACCCTGCTTGCCGTATTTCAGCAAGTCAGCCCTTGGGAAGGCAGAGGCGTAGAACATTTCCGGGTAATCACCACCGGCAAGCAGCAGGTTGCGCTTCTCTGCCAAATTATCCTTTTGCACCGTGTCCCACTTTACCTGGATATTCGTCGTTTTCTCATATTCCTGCCAGAGCTTGATGCTGTTCCAGTCGGCGTTGGCAAAGAACTTTCCGGCAAAACCGGTCACCGTGATCTTGTCATTGACAATTGGAAATCCCGTCTCATTAACCTTCGCCCCACCTTCCGCCGAATCCGATTCTGACGCCCCCTCCGAACCCTTCGAGCTGCAGCCCACCACCAGCGATACCGACAACATGCAAGTTAACAGAAGACTTCCCCATTGCTTCAGCTTCATCCCTGATCCTCCCCTTTTCATGTTCCTTCCTCATTATCCATTCAAGGAATTATCCTTTGATGGCCCCAATCATAACGCCTTTGACAAAATACCGCTGCAGGAACGGATAAAGCGCCAGCACCGGAATATTGGCCACGACCAGCACCGCGTATTTGATCCCTTCCACCTCTCTTTGCTGCTTGATCGCGGATTCGGTTGACATTTTGACCATGTCATTCGTTTGCCCCTGAATCAAAATTTCGCGCAGAATGAGCTGCAGCGGAAATTTATCCTTGTCCGACAGATACAGCAGCGCATTGAAAAAAGCATTCCAGTGACCGACCGCATAGAACAGAATGGTTACTGCGATAATCGGCATGGACAGCGGCAGAATGATCCGGGTCAGAATTTTGATGTTCGAGCATCCATCGATGGTCGCGGCCTCCTGCAGTTCGCCCGGTATGGACTGCTGGAAGAAGGTCCGCATAATGATAATGTTCCAGATGGACACCGCATTCGGGATAATCATGACCCACAGCGTATTCAGCATGCCGAGGTTCTTGATCAGCAAGTACGTCGGAATCAGACCACCGCTGAAAAACATGGTAAAGACAAGCAAGGCCATAATGGCATTCCGGCCTACAAAATCCTTCCGGGACAGCGGATAGGCCGCAAGTATGGTCATCGTAAGGTTAATGAGCGTCCCGAGCGACGTGTATACCAGCGTGTTGGTAAAACCGCTGATAATATCCTTGTTCTGAAATATTTTTACGTAAGAGTTCAGGTTGACTCCCTTTGGCCACAGCAGCATCTCGCCCCGGAGCACCGTCTGCGGATCGCTGAACGATGCGCTGAGCACAAATACCAGCGGGTACATGACGATGATGGTAACCAAGATCAGGATCGTATAGTTGATGATATTGAAAATTCGGTCCCCTCTGGATTCAATTTGCATGGTTCATTAAGCTCCCCTCTTTACCAAAGACTTGTTTCGCTCACACGCCTCGAAATAAAGTTCACAACAACCAGCAAGACAAAGTTGATGATGGAGTTGAACAAACCGATAGCTGCAGAGAAGCTGTACTCGGCATTCTGGATCCCCATTCGGTAAACATAGGTGGCAATAATGTCGGAGCTCTCCATATTCAGATTGTTTTGCATCAGGAGCACCTTCTCGAAACCGATGCCCATGATGCTGCCCATGTTCAGGATGAGAAGAATAATAATCGTCGGCATGATGCCGGGGATGTTAATATGCCATATGCGCTGCAGCCGCGTGGCGCCATCAACCCGCGCAGCTTCATGCAGCTGGTTGTCAATGCCGGCGAGGGCGGCCAAATAAATGATGGAGCTCCAGCCCATGGTCTGCCATACATCCGACAGAACGTATAGCGACTTGAACCAGGAAGGTTCTGTCATGAAATTGATCGGCTGGCCGCCAAACATTTCAATGAAATGATTGATGATACCGTAACGGGGCGACAGAAAAATCATCATCATTCCGACAACAACCACGGTAGACAGAAAATGGGGAGCGTACGTAATCGTCTGCACGAATTTCTTGAATCGTTCAGCTCGGACCTCATTCATGAGCAAAGCCAGAATGATAGGGATCGGGAAACCGAGGGCAAGGCTGTATAAACCGATGCCTAGCGTATTTTTGATCAATCGCCAGAAATAATAGCTGTTGAAGAACCGGTCAAAGTGCTCGAATCCAACCCATGGACTGCCCCAAATCCCTTGTGTTGCTATGAAATCCTTAAAGGCGATTTGGATACCGTACATCGGAACGTACTGGAACAGGATGTAATAGGCGATGACCGGAGAAATCAGAATATAAAGCTGCCAATTCCGCAAGATGCGATTCCACTTGAAGGGGCTGCGTTTCGTTTCGGTTACCGCTTGTACTGCGGGCTGTACGGTTGTTTTAGCCAATTTAGCGTCACCTCGGGTATGTATTAGTCAATTTCTTGTAGCGTAATAATCGTTGATGGATTCCCCCTTATCTTTCTGTAATCAGCCATGCTGCGAAGCTACCGCCTGTGGCCACCGATGGATGGATGCGGTTATTCGGGCGAATATATGTCATATATATTAACGTGGGATAGATCTATAAATAAAATCCGAATAAACGGATGTTGCAACATATAAACTGTATAAATTTTGGATTATTAAGCTCTTTGTTTTGGATTTAATTTGGAGACAAATTGGTATATAAGAGACATGTTCCCTTGCAATAAAGAACATGTAATATCAACGGAAGGAAATTGGATCAATTTTTATATATCCTTATATAATAAGGAATGAAAACGCAATCAAAAATTCAATGTAGCGGTACGAAGATTATTCCACTTCGATTCCAAATGGAGAAATCACTCCAAATATCTCAGCAATTTCACTCATAATAATATAGAGATTTTGTATTGTCAAACATTTTTTTGGATTGTTTTGGCGCAAACTTTTTCTCGTTTTGGTGAGAAAAAGTAAAAAAGCAGCAGCCAATTTTGCTACTGGCCGCTGCTTAATGAGTATATAACTATCCTATAACGTTAATGAATCTAACTTTTAATGTGAAAATTAATTTCTGGTGAAGTGAGAGGATTCTCGAACGACTAGAGAACCCGGCAGCAATATTTTGGTCGCCATCGGAAAATGTCCGTCTAAATAATCCACGATGGATTTGGCAGCTACTCTGCCGATTTCGTATTTGGGCACGGAAACGGAGGTTAACGGCGGTGTAGTGTACTGGGCTACATCGATATTGTCCATCCCCACAATCGCAATATCCTCCGGTATGCTGCCATGATTCTCGACAACGGCACGCATCGCAGGTATAGCCAGCATGTCACTGGCACAAAAAACAGCAGTGGGCCATTCCGCCTTCGGAAGCCGTTCCAGAAGCTCGGACATCTTGCTGAAGCTTCGATCCACATTCCATCCTGTATTCATCAGCCACTCCCCCTGCAGCTGCAGGTTCGCTTCAAGCATGGCAAATTTATATCCAACAAACCGTTCTTCGCTCTCCATCTGTTTGGAATAGGCGGGCCCTCCGATATAAGCAATACGCGTATGTCCTTGATCAATCAAGTGACGTACTGCGGCCCTTGCCGATAGAATGCGGTCACAGTCAACAACAGGCACGGTCAGCCTTTCATCGTTCAGGCTTACGCCCATGATCGCAACACCATTCTGCTGTATCAGTTCAAACAGTTCTTCGTCGTACCAGCTGATGGCAACAATCCCCTCGGCTCCTGTCTCCCTCAGCATCAGCCGTATTTTTTCCGCATCGCCCACTTCCTCGCATGTGCGAACGATAGCTGGAGGCTGCCCGAGCTCCTCCATTTTTTTATGAAAACCGGCTAATACCGTTGAGAAATAAGGGTGATCATCCATCAGGTGCTGGGGAACGATACATGCAATCCGCTTGGCCGCTGTGCCGTTGTTCTCATTAGCGTGTCTGGACGGTTCATGTAGCTTGTAACCAAGTTCAAGTGCCGCTTCCCGGATTTTCTGCTTGGTTTCTTCGCTGACCGGACGGCTGGCATCATTGCTGATTGCCCGCGATACCGTAGATATGGATACCCCGACCCGCTCGGCGATATCTTTAAGCTTAGCCAATCGCACTTCCTCCTCCACAAAATTTGGAACCAAATTTTTCTCCATCCATGATCATAGCATAAACTTTGCCGGTTGGGGGCGTCAAATTGACACTGTTCCACTGATGACAAGCTAGACTCATGGTGCGTGGTCCGGGGCATGCTTGGATGGCTGTCGACCATCTCTGGAATGGTGACCCCCACTCCATCATTGAACTGGCAAGAGGAGGAATGTTGGCGTTGGCGTCGGCGTCTCCCGGATTCCTGTATTCCTGTATTCCGGAGCAGCGTCAATGCCGCTGCTGTATATGTCAGGATCGGTAATCTGGAAGGGAAGCTGACAGGGATATCATTTAAGTCTCAAGCGCAGCATGATCAGGGCTTTTCTCCTTGCCTAACCGGAACAATACAAATGACGCTGCCATGGCAACAGCAACACCAACTGCCCCGATCCAGGTGATGGACGATAAGGAGATCTGCTCTACGGCAACTCCCCCGATTCCTGCACCGGCAGCCATGGACAGCTGCATCATCGATTGGTTCAACCCAAGCATGACACCGGAGGAGTTCGGCTCCAGCTGGACCAGGTTAAACTGCTGCGCCGGACCGCTGGACCAAGCGGCTAACGACCAGACAACAAGGATGACTAACACGGGAATGACTGATGAAGCTGCATGGGTAAAAGTAAGAGCGATTAAGGCAAGAATATGCAGCATCATACCTCCGGTTAATGTGGAAGAAACTCCCCACCGGTCCGTGCTGAATCCCCCGAATTGGGAACCAATGAGGCTGGCTAAGCCAAAAGCGAATAGCGCTGCACTAATCCAGCTTTCATTCAAACCGCTGACCATAAGCAGATAGGGAGACAAGTACGTATAGGCAACGGAATATCCCCCCAGCCAAAAGAACGTGATCGCCAACCCGAGGGCCACTTTAGGCTTCTTGAGCAGCGCGAACTGCTTGAGTAACGGGACCGGTGCATCTCCTTTGGTTATTGGGATTGCCTTGTATAGAACAAACATCGAGATCACACCCAGGATGGCAATAAACCCGAACACCGACTTCCAACCAAAAGCGGCAGCGACCACACGTCCCAGAGGGACGCCGATGATGAGAGAAGCTGTGAACCCCATAATTACCGTCGCGATCGCACTAGCCTGTTTGCCAGGAGCCGCGATTTGGGCGGCAATTCCGAGCGCGGTGACAACGACCATGCCTGCACCCATCGCCATAAGAACGCGCGCAAAAACAAACGGAATATACCCCGGAAGTGCATAGGACAACACATTGGCAATCACAAAGATGCCTAATGAATAAACCAACAGCTTTCTTCTCTCCACCTTGGCTGTCAGTGCCATAAGAATAGGGGTCAGAATGGCGTAAACCATTGAAAATATCGTGATCAGCTGGCCTGCGGCGGTAATCGTAATCCCTAATGAATCCGCGATTTTATCCAAAATTCCAGATATAATATATTCCGACGTTCCTACTAAAAAGCTGACGATAGCCAAAAAATAAACTTTCCAAGCACCAGTCATGATTCCACCTCTTTAATATATTTATATATCGCAAATTATCGATGTTTTAACTAATAAAAATACATATCGTAATATGTAGATATGTAATGCAAAACAAGACTGAATATTCCTTATTTCTTAAGGAAGTATTCAGTTCTTGTGCTATATTTCCTGCTTCAAATACTCACCGATTTCACGAATGACTTCTTCGTCCCGCTTATAATACGTAAATTTCCCTAACCGCTCCGTCTTGATCAGGCCCGCCCGATGCAGAATGGATAAATATTGCGATGCGGTGGACTGCGTCATATTCAGCTTCTCAGTCACCTGGCTTACACATACCCCGATTTCTCTCATATCAATCCCTTCGTGGGGCGTAAAATATTGTTCCGGTTCCTTGAGCCACTGCAATATCTCGAGCCTCGATTCATTCGACAACGCTTTAAAAACTTCTATTGGTTTCATACGTATCATTATATCGAGAATCATCGATATGTCAAATGTTATTTCGGAACGACTTGATGCCATATCGTATTGAGTACAGCAGGATGGCCCCAACATGTTCCGGCCCTACAGCTTGCCATCAGCCGCAACGCCTGATTCCACGCCATCTCCGCCTTTGTCCCATTACAGCCGACCGCCGCAACGGCGATCAGCGCACTCCTCATTACCAAACCCCATTTTTTTCTCATCGACATCGCTTCCTTCCCTATTTCTCGCAGAATACTTGCCATGATGCTCTTCTAAATGAATCCCTCGGATTTATGCTGCTTGCCCATCTCCTTCATAACAATCGAGTGCCCTAACCCCAGGGTCGGATCCACCGAATTTTTAAAGCGTTTTTATAACTCTCTATATCCCGTCCATTAACATGTACTTTCTTCTTCTGATCGCATGTGTTTTCCTAAGCTAGCGTTACATCACCTGAGCCAAAACGCAAAAAAAACGGCATTTCTGCCGTTTGGGTTAAAAAAGCTTATTTTAAATGAATCTCTATCCAGTCCAGCAATGATTCCTCTGCGGGCTTCCAGCCGAGTAAATTCCGTGCGTGAACCGCACGCACACGACTGTTGGAAGCGATAGCGAACCGCGCCCAATCCCCTAGCTCAGCGATCGCATCCTCAGCGGACCAAGAGACCGTTTTTCCGCCGAACCCGAGCGCTTTACTGACAGCTATGGCGATATCCCCGTAGGATTCCTCTCCGTTTTCAGCGAAGAAATAAGACGCAGAGGGAGCTTTCGTAAGCACCAGCAGATATAGCTGCGCCAAATCCCGAATATGGACGTTGGACCAGCGGTTGACACCTTTTCCGACATGAACGCCTGCCCCTACCTCACGGGATTTCCGAATGATTTGAGGCAGCTGGTCACTGTCTGTCGGCAATCCAAGCGCCTCTCCATATATCATGGAAGGAACGATCACGACACTTCGGACCGCATCGTCTATTCCGGCTCTGCGCACCTGGTTGTTGATTGCTACGCGATCTTCCCGGGTATCCATCGGCGTGAAAGGTGTCTCTTCATCATAAATTTGCTCACTGACAGCATCTCCCCTGGCATCATCGCCGACCACACTGGACCCGGACGTATGCAAAAAGGGTTTACCGCTGCCGCGCAAAGCCGATATAAAGGTCTCCACAGCGAGACGATGGTCCGAATCCGCCGTATGAATGACCGCATCGCTCTGCTCAGCATAACGGGCGAGAACTTCCGTATCATCCAAGGTACCCAGGACCGGATCGATGCCCAGTTCCTTTAGTGCGTCTATTTTATCCGGATTGCGTACCAAACCGTAAACCGTATGTCCTGCGTCGATCAGTACCTTCGCGACCGATCCGCCGATATATCCTGTAGCACCTGTAACAAATACCTTCATATATGAACGCCTCCTACGAATAAGCCTTAACAAGTTATCCCCATTCTAATGGCAGTCCAATATATAAAACAAATTATGAAATAACGCATTATACATAAAAATATTTATATATGATCCCTTATTCGAGACATCGTTGCATGAAGCTGGGGCAGATGTTTATGTTTGGTTTGATATGCCAAGTACAGTTTGTTGGGTATTAATCTTGTATATGCTGCAAATGCTTCTATACCATTCAAAATCAATCACGATCGTCACCTCCTGTCATCCAATATTCCCTATTTATTCTTCCGTATCACGCTATACTCCCCCTGAGCAGTCCCCGCACCCTATGTCTGAAATGTAATCACACGCCATCGAAACAGCAATGAACCTCGTCGCTGTAAGAAGTGACGAGGTTCATTTCGTTTCTTTCAACCCTTAATCTTCCATGGACCTGCAAGCGTGCGCTTTAATTACAACAGTCCCGACTTCTTCACATTAGCCAGGAAATCATGGAACTCCGGAATATTCAGCTGCTGCGCCGCATCGGACAATGCCGTAGCCGGATCGGGATGAACCTCAACCATGACTCCGTCTGCACCTGCTGCTAGCGCGGCTCTGGCACATGGAGCCAGGATGTCCTTACGGCCCGTGGAATGTGTCACATCCACCAGCACCGGAAGATGCGTCTCTTGTTTCAGGATCGGCACTGCCGAAATGTCCAGTGTGTTTCTGGTCGCCTTCTCATACGTCCGGATGCCGCGTTCAATCAGCATCACCTGCGTATTGCCCCGGGATACGATGTATTCCGCAGCATGCACGAACTCGTCGATCGTAGCTGCAAGACCGCGTTTTAGCAGAACCGGGGTTTGGACGTCTCCGGCTGCTTTTAACAGTTCAAAGTTCTGCATGTTCCGGGCGCCGATCTGAATGACATCAATATATTCGCACGCAAGCTCGATGTGAGCAGGATCCACGATTTCACTGATCGTTTTCAACCCGAACTCGGAGGCCACTTCCTTCAGAATTTTCAAGCCTTCTACACCCAATCCCTGAAAATCGTAAGGCGATGTTCTCGGCTTGAACGCGCCCCCGCGCATCACGGTAATGCCCGCCTCCTTCAGGGCAGCCGCTACCTGGCGCACCTGCTCATAACTCTCGACCGAGCATGGCCCTGCAATCATCACTGGCGTGCCGCCGCCGATGATCGTGTTCCCCAGCTGAATGAGAGTATCTTCCTGTTTCTTCTTCCGGCTGACCAGCAGATGTTTCTTGTGATCGACCTGCTGCAGCTTTAATGATGCCTGGAATATCTGTTTGAACAAATGACGCACCGTCTCATTATCAAAAGGACCTTGGTTAAACTCAACCAGAGTATCCAACATTTTTTTCTCGCGTACCGGATCAAAATCGGGCACTCCCTGCTTCTCTTTCTCCTGACCGATCTCCTGGGCAATCCGCGCCCGTTCAGACAGCAGCTCCAGCAGTTGTAGGTTTACGGAATCGAGCTCCGATCTTAATTGTTCCAAACGTCCTTGACTCATACAGAATCTCTCCCTCTCATTTATCTGATATATAAAAAACAAAAAGACCCCCCGCCCGGAAAGGGACGAGGAGTCGTGGTACCACCCTTATTAGATATGCTGAAAAAAAAAAGACAAACACATCTCACTTGAACCTCTTAACGCAAGGGTTACGGGTAATCCTACAGCCTGCACACACTGCATTGCAAACGATCAGAATACCAGCTCCGGAATGAACTTCAGCCAAAAACCTTCGCCCGGGCGCTCTCAGTCGGTGGCAGCCCTTTCCTGTCAGGAACGTTATTTCGCTTACTCTTTCCATCATCGCTTGTTTTAACATATCGTGTTAGTTAATTTAGATGCATTGTATTACAGTCAGTACGGATATGCAAGAGTTTTATTTAACGCTCAGTTGCTTTGATGCAGCAAAGATTTAAATGGCCGGTCCCTCCTGTCAGGAACGAACATTCACCTTCTGCCCTTGATACACAGGATTTGCAAGCCGTATCCTAATCAAGCCGCAAGGGATCTGATTGAAGCGAATAGTTGGTTATTGTCCAAGCACGAGAACCTACATTCCGATAAATGCATTTCTGCTAGAGGGTCCCCAGTTAGCCCCCATATAACCTGCCATTCCCTCCAAATTAACAAAACAAGGAAGCACTACGTATAGGATACCTGGCACTGCATTCCCTCTAAATGTCATAACAAACCTCATACCTGTATGGTCAGCAGGTGTTATCATTCCCATTTCAGGGCGTATTGAATTTGCCGTTGTAAGTGCATCGCCCATTCCTACGCTTGCTATACCCGTTGGACTCTCCATATTACTTCTAATCCAGTAATTAGAAATAGTAGTCGCTGATGCTAAATCAGTCCGCTTATCATACATCATTACAATCTGATTAGGAGCCACTTGCCTGGCCTCTAGAAGAATGGGGTGTGGCATCACTAGACGGTCGTTGTAATGCATCAATTTGTTCCCTTCGCAACATGTTCTCAATTAGTCAAATGACCATATACCATATGTTACTTGACTGAATTGCGTTCACATTAGTTGTTGAGTGCATTTACGACCAATCTGATGGCTCAGATTACTAGTGTTCTCCAGCCATCATCATGCCTTCAAACGGTAAATCGCCTTATTGTCGAGTCCACGGATCATCGGTGTCCACGGCTCCGTCTCAACCGTTGTATCCAGGGCATCCTCTACCATCTGCAGCTTGGCGTCCAGCAGGTCGATGTGATGCAGCGCAACGGCTTCTGCCGTTTGCGGCTGAACCGGACTCCCCCACTCTCCCAGATTATGATGAGACAGCACCAGATGCTGCAAGCCCAGGACCACTTCGGATTCAAGCGGAATCTCGTTCTGAAGCGCAGCCTCCACAATCCAGTTGGAGGCGAGGGCGATATGTCCGATCAGCTTGCCCTGGTTGCTGTAATCCGTTACGATGCCCATCTGTGCAATCATCTCTTCCGGCTTTGCGATATCATGAAGAATAATGCCCGCCTTGATGAAGTCAGGCTTCAGAAATGGCCGCTGCTTGCAGATGAAATCGCCAATCTCCAGCATGCGCACAATATGATAGGCAAGTCCGGCAAAGTAGGCATGATGATAGGTTTTCGCAGCAGGATAATGCATCAGCTTCTCCTCCACCTTCGCCACGCAATACTGCACGATTGTTCTTATCTGCGGCTCCGTAATCTCATTCATCGTCAGTTTAATCGTATGTAACAGATCAACGGGGCGTATCGGTGCAGCCCTCACAAAGTCAGTCAACGAAACACCATCCTCCTCGGATGCCTTCCGGATTCGGCTGATCTTGACTTGAGGCTGATCCCGGTAGCTCAGAACGGTTCCCTGAATCTTAACTAATTGCATGGGCAAGAACGTTTCTTTATCCTGAATGGTCACATCCCAGTACTTGGCGGATATTTGACCACTGGCATCCGAGAGCACAATATCAAAATAATCTTTTGGGGGCGTGCCGCTGGTCTGTCTCATATTCAACTCTTTTAACAAGTAAAAGCCGACGAAATCGTCTTGTATGCTAAGTTTATTAATAGGCTTCATCTGTTCCCTCCCCGAAAAAATCCCATTAGGTTAACTATAACAAAGTCCCGTGCAAGGCGTCCATCACACGGGATTCTTTGCTTTCTAGTTGTCTATCCTCTTACGGTGCACTCTATCGGAATTAGGGTATCGAATCGCTAAGTTTAACGAGTTATATTCAAATTTCTTATCAACCAGGGCATTACCAATGGAAGAACCGTGTTAGGCTGCATAGCTTTGGTGTGATCCATATCATTTCCTTTTAAGATTCCTACATCCCATCCAAGGTGTTCTAACTCTTGTTTATTTTTTTGAAGGATACCGATAATATCAACTGTAACACTGCCAAAGTTTTCTCCATAGACAATGGTGTCTTTTTCCCCAGCAAACGCCAATCTCGGAATAACCAATTTATGTTGAATTTCTCGATCATCAAATTCCATCAAATTTTCGTACATTGTAACAAACTGTTTCGTTTGATCAGGGTTGATCTTTACCTGGATGTGATCCCAATCAATCTTTTCTGGACTACTCTGGTCTTGTTCATCAATAACAGGAGAATTTTGATTATTCAAAGCTTGTTCGTATGTTTTATTTGTCACCACCATCATCTCTTTATAGGGACCGTCTATTGCCGGAAAACCACCCATGATTAAGCTTTCTAGTCTATCCGTCCGAATGGCTAATTGTAATCCAACTAAAGCTAACCAAGAATAACCATAATAACTAAACCTCTTAACGTTCATTTCATCAACAATAGTCAACAGATCTTTTACTATATTTTCAGGTGTGAGATTCTCTGGAACCGGATGCTGCATACGATGTCCTTCATAGTCAAAATATAAAATCTGAAACTTGTCCGCGAGTCCCTCGATAAAATGTTTTCCTAATTCAGGGTCTACTCCCCACAACTTTAAGTTTTCGGCTTCTTGTCCATAAACGGATTCTTTAGCAACCGGGAGCATGATTGTTGCAGAGTTGGGATTTCCAACTAAACCAACCTTCAATTCGGATTCATCTATCAGCTTTATGATCTTCTCCATTTCGATCACTCCTTAATTTGTTATACGAATATCATATAACATTCATGCAATCTTTCAGTTTTTCAGTTTTTCCCCTTCCCGTATTAGGACTTTATGAAAAATATGTTATTGTAGCACTTGAAGGTTCTACTTTAAAAAGGGAGTTAATAAATGGAATCATATACCCCTAAACAAATTGCAAATATCTTAAATGTTAGTACAACAACTCTGAGAAGATACGAAGAACAAGACCTCATTCCTGTTGTACCGAGAACAAAAAGTAATCACCGTTACTATAAATCGATACACTTCCAAGCTTTTACTGCCATTAGGGCCTTGTTAAAAGGATATGACATCCCCATGGTTTACGAAGTCATGAGAATGATTAAACACGGAAGGTTTGAAGAAGCCCTTTGGTTAGTGAATGAACAGCAATTCCATATACAAATGGAGAAACAGCGAGTGGAAGAAATACTAGGCATGATTCAAAACACTGATTTTACTAAATATAAAAATGTAAAATTAAATGAATGGATGAGTATTGGTGAGGCTGCAAAAATATCGGGAGTAAATACATCAGCTATCCGTCATTGGGAATATGAAGGGTTAGTCCATTCAGAGAGAAACAAAGAAAACGGTTACAGAATGTTCTCCATCCCTGAACTGCGTAAAATACTGGTCATAAGCAGTTTGAGAAAAACCGTTTATTATATAGAAAATATGAAGAAGTTATTAAATGATTTAGACACACAAAACTATGGTAACATCAAACGTTCCTTTCAGTTGGCTTTGGAAAATCTGAACAATCAACTATTATTGCAATTGAAAGGAATAACAGAACTGATGAAATATATACATTTTTTCACAGGGGCTGTCCCATAAGTAAGCTCTAATTCACTTTGTATAACTCGATTCAGAACAAATTCGTGCAAAGAGGGCATCTCGCAAGATTTAAGATCTTTTGGGACACCCTCTAGTTATAATATTGTTAGACCTATAATCACCCTGTTAAGGGTTTCAGATTTCGGACAGGTCGGCGCGTGTTATAAGTTCACTCCAGATCATGGGCTGTGGCTGTTTAGAGCCGTGATAGACCGGGTTCGTGAACGCAAGAAGCTGCCCCGCTTCATCACGGATATCGAACCGGTACCAATGGTAACCTTCCGATTCCCATGGGATCGCCCATTCCAGTATAATAGGCTGACCTTCCTCTTGAGCTGACACAGCTGCTTGGGAAGAATCAATCCTGCCGTTATGAACCAGCGCGACTTGAACATTCGCCTCGCTTGTTATACGCAGCGTACAGTAAATCATACGGTTATCCTCTGCTGCATCCTTGCCTGCAAAGGCAGCGGACATGTCACTGCCAAACCGATATTCATCACGGCCTGCCCGAATCGCAGCCTCAAGGACGGGCCCCCGTGATACGTATACGTGACCGCGGCGCACCCCCTCCAGAACAGACTCCGCCGATAGGTGCTCACACCAGACATAGGTTGCCGGGTCACCGATCAAGGAAGGCATATCGCAGTCCTCATAACATACCGTAGGAAGCATATGAGAGTCAGACCCGCCAATCCCCGTCAGCTTATGCCCTGCATTCCAGCAAACACTCCACAATTCCAACGCTTTCTCCGCTGCAACCGGATTCGGCGAATAGGTTGGATCGTTCCATATTTCAATCGAGTGAACAGCGCTTGTCGATGTACAGCAGATTGTACATAGGCGAAAGCTTGGAGGTAACAAGGTATTCCTTGCCATCCCAATGGTATACAAATTCATGTCCGATTTTATTTGTAACCGTTATCATTTCATACAATTCCGGAGGAACCGAGGTGCCATTGAGATGGAATACCAATTGGCCTGTATCGTCAAGGACATACATTCGTTCATTCTCATATTTGATGAAGGGCCTGGCTAACGATTCGAACATCCGATTATCCATCGTGATCCCAATAAAGCCCATCGGGTCCTGGGCATGCAGGGGGAGTGCGCTTATGATAGAAATGCCATTGTCGTCCTCTCTGCCATTGAGAGAATAGCCTGCCTTCCAATAAAGCTGCTGTTTGTCGTTCAGCAATTGATGGGCTGCTCTGATTTCGTCTTCAGATTCAGCCTTGTGCCCGCCATATGTAGCCGATATGAAGTAATTCTCATCCAACGTATATAAGGAAATATCCTCGATCTGAGGATTTCCATTCTTAAAGGCTGCCAGATTCTGATACACATTGGAATAAAACCCGGCATAATTGTTACGTTTCTGCTCTGCAAAATCGGAGGTGAAAAATGACCCCATTAACATCTGAATCAAATTATTCTGTATTCGATCCATCTCTGTATCAATCGTCTGTGAAGCATAATTCAAAATCTGCGAGACGTCCTGACTTGCATCCTGCTTGACCATTTTGGTTGTCATGGCGTAGCTGGATATGCCCAAGATCATAATCGGAACAATCGACGATAATAAAGCGATCCACACCATTTTTCGGTAAAACGATGGCTTGTTCATAAACCATCTAGTCCAGGTCATTCGATTATGATCTCGTATCTTCATGTCCAAGGCTCCCCATACTATAGCTCTCGATGATTACTACTTTATACTATTCCATTACGATCTATTATGGCAATGAGTCACTGTTAATCGTTCAGAAGATTTAAGAGATTCACTTGGATAGCCACCATGAAAAAAGCATCACAAGGATCTACGAAAGACCTTGAGATGCTTAAACATTCTACTATCTAACCCGCTCATCCCGTAACAGCCTGCGTCAGTTACGACCGCTGCTTGATTATTTCCAAGCACCCGGGTGTTCTTCGTTTACCAGATCCTGCTCCACGGCCTTTGCGTTCATCTCTACCTGATCCACGCTTTTGCAGCCCGGAATGACACAGCTCACCGCCGGATGCTTCAGACACCAGGCCAGCGCCCATTCCGCCATATTCACGCCTTCGGGCACTTCCTTTTGTCTGATCTCTTCCACAAGCTTCAGCTTGGCATTAATCTCGTCCTGGTCACGGTTCCTTCGCACTTTATCGCTGAACACCGTCCCCGGCTTGTATTTCCCGCTCAAGTACCCGCTTGCCAGCGGAACCCGTGCCAATACACCAAGATTCTGCTTCAGGCATGAAGGGAGAACCTCTTCCTCCGGTGCCTGATCCAGACGGTTATACACAACCTGAATCGCCTTGGCATTCAGCTCCGCAGCCTTGTCGGTTTGATAGATATTCCTATTGCTTCCGATCGATATCCCGAGATTGCGGATCGTTCCCGCCTGAACCTGCTTGTCCAGCATCGTCCACATCTCATCATTATTGAACACTTCATCCGAGCCGGAATGGAATTGATACAGGTCGATATAATCCGTACGCAGCGCTTTAAGAGATTCCTCCAGCTGGATTCGAATCTGCTTCGCGTCCCAGGCATTCTCCCATTGCTCATGCCACTGATGACCAAACTTGGAGGCAATAACCCAATCCTCGCGGCGGTCACGCGACAAGAAATCCCCGATGAAATTCTCAGACATATGATGAGGCCCGTAACACTCGGCTGTATCTAACAAATTAATGCCCAGTTCCTTCGCGCGGGTCAAGATTTCGTCAACTTCCCTTTGGTCGAAATCCTTCCCCCAATCACCGCCAAACTGCCATGTTCCCACACCGACTACAGATACCTTCAGATCGGTTTTGCCTAATCGTCTGTATTTCATACGCTCACCTCTTCCCGCAGATTTGTGCGCCTATATCTTATGTGATATTGCAACCGTTTGCAACAATCGAAATGAATTTGACAGCTTGATTATATACGGATGGCAGCTCGCACATTAGGGCTTTCTCTTGTTCCATTCAAAAATTTTATTTTCACACATCCCCCATATGTAGACTGTTTAATAATAAGTTGTTATGGTGAACCCTATAATAATGATTTCCGTTATCCTGTTATGGAATAAGAAAGGGGGATTTCAGCGTGAATTCTCGAACACTCGAGCAATTAATGCCGGACATTAAGGAGAGTCTGAAAGCGAAGACTTCGACAGACTTTCAGCACATCATCCATGAATTTCTGCCTTATGATCTGGCAAGAGTACATAGCCATCTGAATAATACGGAGCAGACCCAGCTTCTGAAATTTCTGAATGAAGACCAGATTGCCGATATGATCCAGGAAATGGAGCATCCCAATCAAATTGAAGTATTGACCAAACTGGGTAAAGAAAAAACCGCCATCATCCTGGACTTGATGGATAATGACGACTTGGCCATTCTGCTGGACGAGCTGTCTCCCGAACAGAAAGACGAGCTCATTAGAGGAATGCGGGATGAAGAATCCCAATTTGTACGGAACATTATGAAATATCCACCGGAAACGGCCGGCCGGATCATGACCAACCGCTATGTCTGGATTCCTCAGCATTACACCGTGTCGGAGGTGGTGCAGAAGCTGAAAACCTATGTTTCCATTTCGGAAACGATCAACTATCTGTACGTTATCGATCATGACAAGAAACTCATGGGCGTGGTTTCCTACCGCGGGCTCATCTTGGCCGAGCCGGATGAATATATCGTGGATATCATGCATAGCCGAGTTCTGTCCGTGCCTGTGGATGCGGATCAGGAGGAGGTCGCGCTGCTTATCCAAAAGTATGATTTGGTCGCGATTCCGGTCGTTGAACAGGACAACCGGTTGGTGGGGATCATTACCGTTGACGATATTCTCGATGTGGTCATCAGTGAAGCAGATGAGGACATCCGGAAAATGAACGCCACTGGCGGAAAATCCATTGATTTTAACACCAAGGCCACGGTAGCGGCCTACCGAAGATTGCCTTGGCTGATTCTGCTCTTATTCATCGGTCTGATCTCGGGAACAATCATTTCCCGGTTTGAAGAAACGCTGGCACAGGTTGTGGCCCTCGCCTTCTTCATGCCCATGATTGCAGGTATGACCGGAAATACCGGTACACAGTCCCTTGCGGTCATTGTTCGTGGTCTGACAACAAAGGAAATGAGCAAATCGCTGGTATACCGGTTGTTAGCAAGAGAGCTGAAGGTCGGTTTGATGATCGGTGTGACATGCGGCTTTCTGATCTCCTTAATCGCCTATTTCTGGCAGGGCAATCTCTACCTGGGGTTTGTGGTTGGAAGCTCGCTGGTTGCAACCCTCATCGTCGGAACCATGGCGGGTACCATCATTCCTCTCATTCTATTTAAATTCAAGATTGATCCGGCTGTGGCTTCCGGGCCGTTAATTACAACCATCAACGATATTCTCTCACTTGTCATTTACTTCGGCATCGCCACCTTGTTTCTTTCTTACATTTAGCCGAGCACGCGCTATCTGGGACGGATACATATCCTTTCAAAAAAAGACTTCCGGTTAATGAACCGGAAGTCTTTTTGGGCTCTGCCCGTGGAGGGATGTCAATCGCGGCCAATGGATGCAATCGACTGATGTTCCCAGAGACTGCAGCATGAAATGCCAACACGGTTCCCTCCATTCGATTACGTATCCATTCCAATAAGGGGATAATCTCCCCCTCAACAGCAAACTGCTCAATCTGTATCCAAGCCTGACAAGGATGCTGTCAGCAGTCCGTTAAATAGATAGCATTCACCATATTTTGTAACGTGATTGTATTTTCCCCATACTATGATTAGGCGGATTGGAACGTGTATCCTACCAAGCTCAATCTGTGAAGAAGCATGTTTGCTCGAGAACATCAATAAGCCGCCTTGATGAACCAGGGCAGCGAATTCCATCTATTTTCTTCTTCATAATCATGCGACGAGCAGTTGAGGCCAATCTCACCCTTCAGGATGATAATGACGTGTGAATTTTTTTACCCGGAACCTATCACGGAACCCTCCGTTCCATGATATAGTATTAACGCGAATGACATGTAAATTTTTCCTTAATCATGGAGGGGTTGAATGGAATACATACGGGATTACGCCATGTACGCATCGATCTTCGGTATGTTCAGCATGAGCTGGTTTGGTTGGGCACAGGAAAATCCGCGGGCAAGCTGGCGCAAATACCTGGGCATCGCCTCGGGTGCTGCGCTCCTGGTGTGTTTGCTGGGGGTTTATTTAAGTATAACAAACTGGGGTGCACCTTCTGCGCTAACGGATCAAACGAACTTCAAGAATTACCTCATCTCCGTTTATGTTGAATTTTTCCTGGCAGGGCTTGGAGCTTTTGTCCTCATCCGAAAAAAACGCAAAGATTATGTAGCGCCATGGATCGCCTTCATTGTCGGCATTCATTTCATCGGGCTTTCCCGTGTATTTGACGATCCAAGTCTTTACGTTCTGGCAGCTCTACTGGTGGCCGTTTCGATTATTTCCCTGTTTGTGTCCCCTAAACTGCGGGTAGCAAACAGCGCAATCACAGGGATAGGTTCCGGGGTGGTATTATTCGCTTTTGCTGTGCTGGGTCTGGTCCGATTCTTTCTGACGTGAATCGTCTGCATGTCCCCTTGAGGGGCTTGCAGACAGCACGTCTTTTTCTTCAGCGGAACCCTATCGGCCGATTCAGTTGCACTACACCATCCTTCCGTTCATCACCACCGGTTCCCCAGTTCTCGCTTCACTTCCTCCACAATCGTCTGAACCCCTGCCTCAATCTGCGCCTGGCTCACTCTGGAAATACTGATGCGTATGAATTTGTCGCGCTCCAGATACTGGGACAGGTAGAACGGCTTGCCTGATACCACTAAGATGCTCCGCTCCTCCAGCCGCTTGATCAAACGCTCCAAATTTACGTTATGCGGCAGCTTGAATATTTTATATATTCCACCGTTGCCGGGTACGACTTCAATAAGTCCAGTTCCTCCATATAACTGCACAGCGGAATCCAAAGCCACCATTCGGGTCTCATACTGCCTGTAGATTTTCTGTTTATGCCGTTCATACATGCCGTTGCTGATATAAATTTCGAGCGCAGCTTGGGACAGCAGTGAAGCATCCCCGTATTTTTTATAGGCGTAAAATTCCTCCAGCAGGCTTTCCGGCAGAACAACTGCCCCGAGACGCAAACCTGGAAAGATAATCTTCGAAAAGCTTTTCAAATAGATGATGTGTGAAGTTTGGTTATACGCATAAACCGGATCGAATCCTCGCTCATCCCCCAGATCGGCCATGTAATCATCTTCCACCACAAATACATCATATTGGCTCGCCAATGCGGCGATCGCTTTCCGCTCCTCGACTCGAAGCGAGGTTCCAAGCGGGTTGTGGTATCTTGGCATCGTATAAAAAAACTTAATATGTCCGGTCTTAAACTTCTCCTCCAACAACCCGATATCGATCCCCGCTGTAGAACGAGGAATGCCCACAACCGGAACATTCTCCGACTCCAGAAAATGCAAAAAGTTATTGTAGCTGGGCTGCTCCACCAGAATCACCGATTTTCCGTTAGGAAACGGCATCTTCGCCAGTATTTCCATCGCCTGCTGGGCACCGGACGTCACCATAATCCGCTCTGGGCGGGTAAACACCTGGCTGTCTGCAAAATGGGAAACCAGCGTATGGCGGAGTTTATCCATTCCTTTCCCGTCACCATACGTGAAGAGATGGTATTTGTAGGTATCGATGGCCTTGTTCAAACAGTGCTGAAAGTCCAGATAAGGGAACACGTTCACGTCGGGAGAAGCCGAGGCAAAATCAATCAGGCTTTCGTCCCTGTTATCGGGATCGCTCTCCTTCTGAACTACATAATAGCCGCTTTGCGAAACCGAATATATGGTATGCCGCTCCTCCAGCTCAGCATAGGCGCGAATGACCGTGCTGATGCTGCATCCGTATTGTTGTGCAGCGCTTCGGACGGAGGGCAGCTTCTGACCGGGACGGTATCGTCCTTCCTGAATCTTCGATTCCATATCAACCAGAATGGACATGTATTTTTTCATCCGCTGCGCCCCCTCTTATGCTTAGATTATAACCCACCACCCTGACGGTACCCAGGGCTTGGTTAAGTTTTGAGTTGAATGATCGCCGTATCCGTTTACTCCCTCTCCCATCATTTCAGCGTTATTTCATGTTAAAAAGACACAACAAAAGACTAAAAGGAGCAAAGATCTAAAATTTTTAGGTATAATACCTAATTTTATTAGGTTTAATGCGAGATGGACGTTTGATAGAATAAAAAATATAACGCTTACAAACGCAATAGACCAAGGAGGATATATCATGAGCAAATCGGCACAACCTAATGAACCCATCGTAACCCACATTTACACCGCAGACCCTTCTGCCCATGTATTTGAGGGTAAGATTTATATTTATCCATCCCATGACCTTGATCATGAGAACACGTCCAATGATAATGGCGATCAGTACGATATGGAAGACTACCACGTTTTATCGATGGAAGGTGTGAACGCTCCGTGCGTTGACCATGGTCAAGCCCTGCATGTAAAGGATGTTCCGTGGGCCAAGAAACAGATGTGGGCACCGGATGCTGCTTATAAAAACGACACCTATTACTTGTACTTCCCTGCCCGAGATCATAACGACATATTCCGTCTTGGCGTAGCTACCAGTTCGTCCCCTTCCGGACCTTTCACGCCGGAGCCCGACTACATCCCGGGCAGCTACAGCATTGACCCTGCCGTATTCGTGGATGACGATAACCGGGCGTACATTTATTTCGGCGGCCTCTGGGGTGGACAGCTGGAGCAATGGCAGACCGGCTCCCACATTCCGGATGGGGAGGGACCTGCCGCAGATGCACCTGCCATCGGACCGCGGGTTGCCGAACTGAGTGACGACATGCTCACGTTCAAGGATACACCGCAAGAAATATCCATCATTGATGAGAATGGCAGTCCGATAACTGCCGGAGATGAAGAGAGAAGATATTTTGAAGGTCCGTGGGTTCATAAATACAACGGCACCTACTACCTCTCTTACTCCACCGGTTCGACACACCAAATCGTGTATGGCACCAGCCAGAGCCCGACAGGTCCATTTGAATTCAAGGGGACGATTCTCACGCCGGTTATCGGCTGGACAACCCACCACTCCATCGTGCAGTTCCAGGATAAGTGGTATCTCTTCTATCATGACAGCTCCCTCTCTGGAGGAGCGGATAACAAACGCAGCGTGAAATTCACCGAGTTGAAATACAATGCGGATGGCACCATTCAGACGATTGACCCTTACAGTAAATAAAGTAATCAGACCAGCTGGGTTCCATGGCATATGGAGCTCAGCTTTTTCATGTTTATCCATGCATTTCTGCCGCTGTTTAGTGATACCATTATAGTCGGTATTATTTGTTCGAGATTTTGAGGTAGCGGAGCTAGAAATATCATAAGAAAGAAGGGATGCGTGAATGGCAAAACAGCTTGTCCAACGATACATGATCCTGATTGCAGGTCTTTTATTGATGGGGGTCGGCACTGCTCTCGTAACCAAAGCCAATATCGGTACATCCCCTATCGCTAGTGTTCCCTATGTGCTTAGTTTAAAGTTCCCCATCTCCATGGGAGTGATGACTATAGGAATCTGTGTGCTATTTGTGGTGCTTCAGGCCCTTCTGCTCGGCAAGCAGTTTCCCAAGATTCAATATCTTCAAGTGTTGGTCGGGGTGCTGTTCGGCCTTTTTCTTGATTTGGGAGCGTATATGGTAAGTTCGATTAACTTTACGATGTATTTCATGAACATGCTGGCTTTGCTGACTGGCTGCATCATCCTGGCGGTGGGCATCTATCTTCAAATTATCGCCAATGCCATTCTGAACCCGGGTGAAGGCATCGTGAAGGTCATTTCCGAGAAGCTTGGTGCCGAATTCGGCAATATCAAAATCCTATTCGACTGGACACTGGTATCCATCGGGATTGTCATATCACTGTTTGCGTTCGGTTCGATTGAAGGCGTACGCGAGGGTACGGTCATTTCGGCTTTTCTGGTCGGTTATTTCATCAAGCTGCTGCGCCGGATCGCATTTCGTTTGAGCAGCAAAAGAACTGCCAAAGCAGTCATTGAGCAAGGCCAATAATTCTGGGGCGCGTCCAATCGGGTTATGGTCATAACTTATAAGAGAATATGGTTAATTGGCTTCATTTTGATTATAATGGGCTGTAAGAGACGAAGAACGTCCTGATTCACTCCTTTTCCTGGAGTATGTCAGGGCGTTCTTTTTTATTTTGATAGGCTGCGCGGCCATTTCCGCGATTTGCATCCGCAGTTCGAAGTGCTGGACTGGCGGGGAGTATCTTATTTCTGCGACTTCGCCTTCATCACGTCACACTTGAAACTCATCATAGAGATTAAAGGGCTGGATACTTATGCAAGCGGCATGGACAGGCAAACCTTTTGCAACGAGTTAAATCGGGAAACGTTTTTATCAGCTATGGGTTATCAGGTTATTTCTTTTGCTTACGATGATGTGGCTAACCGTCCCGAGATCTGCATAATGCTCCTCAGGATAGTGATCAGCCGTTATCATGCCGCTACTTCCTCTGTGGGTGTGCCCACGGGTTACGGAGCGTGAAATTATCCGTTTTGGGTGCATGCTTGCCCGTCCGCTTCGCCCGATTGATGTCAAGACACATCTGCGCTTAAACCATCGAACGGCTCTAACGCTTTCTTCATTCCCTCTGCGATAAGGGGTTGCTTTTGCCCGTCACCGGATCGCAAGGCAAACATGTAGTGAAATACGAGCTGCATCCTCATGCGGCACAGTGTTTATAACTGAAGGCTTGATCTTCACATCTTCTGTGGCGATCGGCAGCATGCTAACTGCTGATCGCCCGGGTTTTATGGATGAAATGTTCCTCCGCTATCTGCTCGTAGATAAATACAGCCAAAGCCTTTCGCGTTAATTGATAGTCCAGTGTTACCACGCAAGAGCCATACCGGGTGATAGCGAACCGACACCGACACGACAGCTGCGGTATGACCTTCTTATAATCTGAAAAAGTCTGCTGTCAACCCGCATCAGTACGGGTCTCAGCAGACTTCTTAAGTTGCTTCCTTATTGGAAAACCTTCTCAAATACAGGGAAACTTGCAACCCTGCCAGGGAAGTTCACTTCACCTCGCAGATCATAACCCAAACCTTGATACAACTTGAGCGCTGACGCATTCTTGGAGTAAGTATCCAGCCGGAGGCTGCTATAACCTCCGCGTATGCCGTATTCTTCGGAGAAGGCAACAAGCTTGCGTGCAATGCCCTTCCCCTGCGCTTTCGGATCGACGGCAAGGCGGTGCATCATTAAATGCGGACCCTCTGCCTGCTTCCAGTTAATCGTCTGATACTGCTCGTCCTGTGATTCATCAAGGACAACAATCCCTAAGATACGGCCTTCACCCTCAGCTACAAACAGCGTTCCGTTCCGCAAATCCTCCCCGATCACATCCCGGTTCGGATAGAACTCATCCCATTGATCGCTGCCTCCAGCCTGCATCACCTGAACGCAGCGGGCAATCAAACCCATGATTTCTTGAATATCCTCACTGCGTCCTGTCCGAATTTCAATATTCATCGCTGCACCTACTATTGTTTTTAGATCAGTTTACTATGATTGGACGGCTGCAACAACACCGGTAGCTGAAACTAGCCTTCGTTTGGAGCACTGTAGTTGAAACTCACCTCACTTAGAGCACCGTTGCGGAAACTCTTCTTTCTTAAAGCACCTTAGCTGAAACCTTTCTCGCTCGGAGGATCGATACTGAAACTTTCCTTGCTTGAGCTCCGTAGCTGAAACTCAACTCGGTTGGTATCCGCAGCTAAAACTCTTCTTGCTTAGAGCACCGTTACTGAAACTCAACTCGCAATGGAACACCAATTCCATCAACTCTGCCGTCTGCTTCATCACTCTTTATGAATAACTTAAACTGAACCTCCTTTGGTAATCCGCACTTAAGGCACATGCAATTTATCTTGAGATTTGCGTTTGGCTTCATTGTGACGCCAAGTGTTTTTGATGCTCTTGTGTATGACACGTACAGTTTGTCTTCGGAATAGTAGATTTCTCATAAAAATTAACCTCTCGCCCGTTCATCGTCCACAGTAAAGGAAAGGCATCATGCACTAACGTAAACCAAGTCCCTATAAGATCGCAAAAACATGCTTGCTGATATCTAACTTTCAAGATACACTTGTCTAGTAGATAAATTCGGTCGTGAAGTACACGCCGCTTCGATACGTTGTATCGGGGCGGCTTTTTGCATTTACCTTTTAACAGAGGAGAGAATCCGCGTGTCAAGATTTGTTCAAAAATATGAAGAGTGGATGCAGCTCAATATTGAGCAGGAGGAAAACCCCAGGCGGCGCGAATTGCTTGAGAAGGGACTAGGTCACGGCACCGTCGAATTTTTACGCACCATTTGGTTCCCAACGATACAGCATTTTGACCACCTGTATCCCGAGTGGGAAGTACGCGATTTCAACAATGGATTTCGTTACGTGGATTTGGCTTATATGCCTGGCGGTGTCAAAGGAGGAATTGAGATTCAAGGCTACGGCCCTCACGCCAGAGATCTTGATGTAAGACGATTCAAAGATTTATGCTGGCGGCATTGCTTATTAGCGCTGGATGATTGGATATTCCTCCCCATCCCTTACCTATCGATTCAAGATGAGCCTCGACGATGCCAGCAGCTTGTTCTATCCTTCATCGGCAAATTCACTTCTCTTGATACTCCGCATGCATTAACTTCTTTTGAAGCCGAGACGGTACGTTTTGCCAGGCGGCTGCTGAGACCATTCACGCCTTTAGAGTTGGCGGATCATCTGCGCATTACAGACAGGCATGCCCGTCGAATTCTGCATAAACTCGTGGATTTGGAGATCATGTCTGTGTCCAGCGGTAATATGAGGTACCGTAGGTATCGTTTACGGACCGAGTAGGCGTTATTCGAGGTAAATTTGCAATTTACAATGGGTAACGGACTCAGGCGTCGTTATTCAAGGAAAAGGGTTGCTCCAATGCCCTCAATAGTCAATATAGCTCTTCTGCTGTCCGTTACATTAGAATTGCGGCCTTTTCAGCAGGAATAACGGCTGTGATGTCCGTTAGATCTGGTTTGGTTTAGAACTCCCTTTTAGACTCAGCGGTGCTTCTACAATGTTGACGGAGCTTCTGCAGTGTTGACGGAGCTTCTGCAATATACGGAAAGACATGCCAGTCAAACCCTCGTAAACTCGTGGATTTGGAGATCATGTAGGTACCCGTCGGAAACTAGAGATATCGTAGGTATTGCTTACGGACCGAGTAGGCGTTACTTACGGAGTCAGTAGACTTTATTAGGGGAACATTGCATTTCGAGATGGATAACGGACCGAGTAGGCGTTATTCGAGGCAAATTTGCAATTTACAATGGGTAACGGACTCAGGCGTCGTTATTCAAGGAAAAGGACAGCTCCAATGCGCTCAATAGTCAATATAGCGCTTCTGCTGTCCGTTACATTAGAATTGCGGCCTTTTCAGCAGGAATAACGGCTGTGATGTCCGTTAGATCTGGTTTGGTCTCGTTCAGAACACCCCACGGTGCCTTGTTGATCTCGTTCTGAGCATTCCATGGTACCTCACTTCTTCTCAGAACACCCCATGTTACCTTGGCTATGTCGATATGCGTAACGCCAGCACGAGAGGCGCTACGTTCTCACCCCAGCGCATGCGCAAAACCTGATCGCCACGTTGGATAGAGCGGCTCCCAGCCGTACTCCTTCCGAGCTTTGGCATTCGAAGCACCGCGTTCGCCACGATGGCTCCCCGCTTGATATTCAGGAGTAGGTGCTTGCAGCGCATCCGCATACACCGGCAGCCACAACGTTCCAGCCGCAGGCTCGTCATCAACAATGTTTACCGGACCTATCGGCCAATCCAGTGCCAGCAGGGCAGCATTCGCCGCATCCTCAACATGAAGAAATGACGTAACCCCGTCCGTTGACGGGAGCGCTCGATGCACTACCTTTTCCGCCACACTCCCCTTGGCATCGTACCATGTGTTAGGGCCATACAGCATGCCATACCGTAGAATGACGTGATTTGGCAGTTGTGCGACAGCATGTTCCAACGAAACGATGCCGTCGATCGTAGACTTGCGCGGCGCAGGTGCATGAATGTCCAGGGATACCTCTTCGGTGGCGGGGTAATCCCCGGGCTCATAGGCCCACGAAATGCTTTGAGCAATCATTCGCTTAACACCTGCAGCCTGAGCAGCTTCCACCAAATGGCGTGTTCCCTCCATGCGAATCCTCGCATTATCCTCGAGGTTCCATTCGCTTAATGAAGTGAGCTGATGAATGACCACATCCGGGCGTATGTCCTCGATTACAGCTATCATCCCTTCCCGATCAAAGGCATCTGCGACAACGCCCCTGGCTCCCCAGGATTCAATGAACTCCTTACGCTGAGGGTTGTGTGTCATTCCTACAACCTCGTGACCTGCCTGAACGAGCTTGGGAAGCAGTAATTGCCCAATGACTCCTGTGGAGCCGGCAACAAATATGTTCAACTTAACGACCTCCAATCGAATACAAATAGGAATGAACCCAACGTTGTCAGACCGAACTTCAGTGTAGGGGTAGTTTCCATCTTAGCATGATGGGGATAGACCTATTAAGTGCCACTTTCCATGGAACGGACTATACCAATACCAATTCTTTCGATGAAGACGGTTCCCTCAACAATCGAATAGACCGCTCGCGGTATCGCTTTTCACATGAAAAAACACGCCTATTCGGCGTGCTTCAAATATGTAGCGTGTAAAATTATTCTGGAAAATCCCTTACAATCATTCTATGCGTTTAAATCCGTTATCGCCGGAACATTAATTTCTTTGACACATGCCGCCTTCGATAAACCGACTACGCACCGGACAAGCGAGACGATATCTTGAACCGGGATTCGGGTGCCCCCGTATTCGGATATGGCCTTCTCCGCCCCATCTTCATAGGGGATCTCGGCTGCAAGCTCGCCCGGATTAATGCAAGTAACCGCTATCCCGTCTTTACGGACATGCTCCCGCAGAGCATGGGTAATGCCGCGCAAACTGAATTTGGATGCCACAAAAGAGACTTGGGCATTGTTCGTATGATCCAAGCCGGCAGTGGAGCCAATCATAATGATTTTGCCTGCTTCGGATTTGCGCAGATTCGGCAGCAGCGCTTGCATGCAGGTTATCGTAGAGGTGATGTTCACATGTATGATGTTAGCAATCTCCGCAGGGTCATCCTCATCAAAATTATAGTGATCCTCGAAACCTTCTTTTTCCCATATCCCAACGTTATATATCAACACATCCAGTTTCTCATGCTGTAAGGAATTTGCCACTTCTTGAACGGCCTTCGGCTGTGAGAGATCGGCTTGGATCCATTTTCGCTGGACCCCATCCTCCATATCCAAACTGCCCGGTCTGCTGCGGGATACCACCCAAACCCGATCTCCCGCTTGGGGAAGGCCTTTGACAAAGGCGTCTCCCAGCCCTTTGCTTGCGCCAAATATAATATAATTCTTCATTCTTAGGTCTCCTTGATAAAATAATGAATTCGGCTGCTCTTGTACCTACCTCATTTCATTATACATGGACTTGTCGCTCAGATCGAAATGGGCGGTCTGCAGCATGTTCCACATAACCAAAAAACGCACCACTTCATGTGGTGACGTTTTCCGGGTTTAACTTGCCGAGCTACCGCTATAGCCGCGGTCCGGCTAGCTTGATAGCGTCTGGTATGTCACGAAATTTCTCGAAATTTTGAGCAAATGACCTCCCAAGCTCTCTCGCTCCATGGTCATACGCGTCCTTATCTGTCCATACGTTCCTCGGGTCTAGCAGCTCTTCCGGGACTCCGGAAATAGCGGCTGGAATCCATACGCCAAACACTGGCTGGGGAATGAACGAGGTGTTCTCGATACTTCCATTTATAATAGCTGTAATCATAGCTCTTGTGTATGACAGGTTCATCCGTTGGCCGATCCCGTACGGACCGCCGCTCCACCCTGTGTTGACGAGATAGACGCGGGTATCGTGCTTCGTGATGTTGTTCCCGAGCATTTCTGCATACACATTCGGCTGAAGGGGGAGGAACGGGGCGCCAAAACATGCCGAGAACGTGGCTTCAGGCTCCGTGACGCCGCGCTCCGTACCTGCCAGCTTGGAGGTGTATCCCGACAAGAAATGATACATGGCCTGCTCCTTCGTAAGCTTCGATACGGGAGGAAGCACACCGGAGGCATCTGCGGTTAAAAAGATAATGACCTTGGGATGACCGGCCACTCCCGGTATCACCGCGCCTTGGATATAATCAATCGGATACGCCGCCCGCGTATTCTCCGTCAATGCCTTATCGTTGTAATCGGCTTCGCCTGATACAGCATCGATGGACACGTTCTCCAGAACAGAGCCGAATCGGATCGCATTCCAGATCTGGGGCTCATTCGTCTGCGTCAGCCCAATGCATTTGGCATAACATCCGCCTTCAAAATTAAATACGCCTTTGTCGGACCAGCCATGCTCGTCATCTCCGATCAATCTGCGGTTCGGATCAGCGGACAACGTCGTTTTGCCTGTCCCCGATAACCCGAAGAACAAAGCCGTGTCTCCCGCCTCCCCGATATTGGCCGAGCAGTGCATCGGCATGACGCCGCGGAATGGCAGCAGATAGTTCAGCACACTGAAGATGGATTTCTTCATCTCACCTGCATAGTGGGTTCCCCCGATGAGCACCGTCCTTCTTGCGAAGGATATCGCAATGAAGGTCTCGGAATTCGTACCATCCGTAAAGGGATCCGCTTTCAAACCAGGCATCGCCAAAACAGTAAATTCGGGTTCGTGGGACTGTAATTCTGCCGCCGAGGGCCGTATGAATAATTGGCGGACAAACAGGCTCTGCCATGCGTGCTCGTTAACGATTCGAATCGGCAATCGATAATCGGGGTCTGCCCCGGCATATCCGTCAAAAACGAATAACCTGCGATACTCCATGTAATTCATCATCTTCTCATATAGCGAATCGAATTGTTCCGGAGTCAGTGCCTGGTTGACTCCGCCCCAAGCAATATGGTCTTCCGTTTCGCTTTCTCTAACAATAAATTTATCCTTCGGTGAACGTCCAGTATACTTTCCAGTCAAAACTTGCAGAGCGCCTGCGGAGCTAAGCTTCCCCTCTCCTTGAGAAAGAGCTGCCTCCACAAGTTTGACAACCGGCAGGTTTCTTCGAGATGTCTCCACATGCAGGCTGGCCATCCGTGTGTTCATTTTACGATTTGCGTTCACCGTAATTCCTCCCATTTCAGCCTCTTCATATCGTTATTCTTCGTCCATGACAACTCCCGGTACATCCAAACGGCTGTGCAGCTCCCGGCACTCCGGCTGATCGCATACACCATAGAAGGTGGCAATCCGATCCGTATCCACTGTATCGACTTGAGCGTTGCAATGTCTGCATAAAATGACACCCATATTCATTTGTTTAACGGAATCGTTCATGCTTCACTCATCCTCTCTTGTACCAGATGGGTTAAGTCTATAACTCTGCTTGCATATCCCCACTCATTGTCATACCAAGCCATTAATTTAATAAATCCATCAGATGCGCTTACCGTTAAGCCATCTATGACCGCTGACTTGTCGTTTCCTATAAAATCGGCAGATACAAGCGGTTCCTCCGTGTAATCCACATATGCCGAAAAAGCACCTCTTGCCGCTTCACGCAGCACGCCCTGTACATCCTCCGTTGTCATCTCTTTTGAGACCCGCAGGGTCAGATCAATCAGGGATACGTCCTGCGTTGGAACTCGGATGGAGGTTCCCTCAACGCAGCCGGACAGATGGGGAAGCACATCGATCAACGATTTGCCAACACCTGTCGAAGTCGGAACAATAGATTGCGTACAGCCCCTGGCCCTTCGCAAATCCTTGTGGGGATTATCGAGATGCCTCTGGTCCGAGGTGAAGGAATGAATGGTGGTCATCCATCCCCGCTCCACACCGTACGCCTGATCCAAAATAAACAATACGGGAGACAAGCAGTTCGTTGTACAGGATGCCGCCGACAGCAGAGTGTGCTTCCGGGGATGATACTGATGGTCGTTGACCCCCATGACAACCGTCAGATCCATTCGGTCTCCCGGTGCGGAGATGATCACCGTTGATGCGCCTCCCGCCTTATGCTGCTCTGCACTCTCACGGTTGTTGAACTTTCCAGTTGCATCAATGACGATCTCCACGCCAAGGGCTTGCCATGGTATGCGCGATGGATCAGGCTCATATATCACCTGTATGGAATGCCCATTAATGATAAGGGCATCGTCCTTTCCCCATATCGCAGCATCCCACGTCCCATGAATCGAATCGTATTTCAACAAATGGGCGATGGTCTCAATGGGATGCATGCTGTTAATCGCCTTCAGTTGAGTTGAATGCTCAGCCATCAGCCTCCTGATCAATAACCGGCCGATTCTCCCCATTCCGCTTATACCGATTCCCGGATTCATTTCATCCCTCCAATTATGCGCTTTATATATCCTTCTTACGCAATTAATGTACAATATAAATAAATAATGCGCAATATATAATAGCATATTTGTTGTAAAATTATTATTTATGACGTCATATTAAAATAATACAAAAACCACCCTCTGTATTCACAGAGAGGCGGTTACTGCCTGGTGCCGCCAAATCGCCCCATAGTACACCGTTTGTCCTCAATGAGCACACACAAGATCCGAGCAATCCGCTTTTGTTATACGATTCCATCACCTAACCGGACTTAAGTTAATTTTTTTAATTACATCCGTGATTGTTGGTACAGAAATTGCTTGTTTAATCTTCATAAGTTCAAGTCAAGGTTATCACCAAACTTGCGGAGGGATCATGATCATGATGATAAGAATCGAACGAGACGAATTAGGGGCTGTAGAGGTACCTGCCTATGCTTACTATGGGATTCAAACACTGCGAGCCGCCGAAGTTTATCCGACTGCCGGAACGCCCGTTCACCGAGCGTTTATCGCAGCCATGGCTAATGTTAAAATCGCGGCTGCAAAAGCAAATCTGGAAATCGGTGCGCTGCCTCAACGAATCGGCAACCTCATTGTACAGGCAGCAGAGGAGATATTGAGGGGTAAACATTCGAAGCACTTCATCGCCGATTATTCGCAAAGCGCATCCGGGGATATTCTGAACACCAATATGAATGAAATACTGGCCAACCGCGCCCTGGAATTCCTGCTTGAAGATAAAGGAAACTACAGTGTTGTCAATCCTGAGCTGCACGCGAATTTAGGTCAGACGTCAAACGGGGTCATGTCGGCTTCTCTTCAGATCGCAGCTTATCAGCTCACACAGGATTTAATCAAGTCCTTGCAGGATTTGATAACCGAATTATTGTACAAAAAGGAACCCATCGACCAGCTCCACATGCCAGAAATTTCTATGTATCATACCGGTGCTCCGCTATGGCTCAGCCGCCAATTCGAGGATTATGGCGAGTGCATTCAAAGCGATATGACACGACTGGACAAAGCCGTCTCGCAGATGAATATCACCTGCTTGAATTCGGCAGCCATGGGCAGACAGCCTGATCATCATTCCGGATTTAACGAGAGAGCTACCTCCCATTTACAAGAGCTAACCCAAATCGAGCTGTTTCCTTCCAAGAGCGGGGAACCATCTTATCATGTTGTTGTTGAGCTCTCTTCCGCACTAAAAGGCCTGGCTGTTAACCTGTCCAAGTTATGCAGCGACATTCGCCTCGGTGCTTCGTTGGAGCAGATCGATATCCATCCGGCCAACGGCATCGTACACGAAAAGGCCGTATCCCTAAGCCAATCTGCCTTTCAGGTCATGGGACTCGATCACAGCATCAGCCTCGCAGCCGAAATCGGCATGCCGGATCGAAACGCTATCCCGCCCATTATCATCTACAATGTGATGGAGTCCTTGAGCTTGCTTATCAACGGAGTCCAATCCTTCACGCTGGGTGCCAGGGGAAGCTCGAATTCTTCCAGTCCAGTCTTCCGCTAAATCTCCCCTGGTAGGGGTAACTACAGGGGTAATTGAAATGTAATAGCGGCACAGGAATACTCCCTGCGCCGCTTTTTTTTAAAGATGAATCATAGCGCAGTGTTCCACAGAGACTAGAACCACGGGAAAAAATGTGCTCCATTGCCCAGCATCCCTTTCGGGAGCCCCTTCAGTTCTGTTCCAAAGGCTCGGGGCCAACATGCTAAACACCCTTTATCATCTCTGCCTCCGATAGGTTGAGGATAAGATTTTCAATTCTTCACGGTACTTGGTCACCGTTCTGCGCGATAACTGTATTCCTTCTGCAAATAATAGCTCAACGATGGTCTGATCGGAGTGCGGCTTACTCTTGTTCTCGGCATCGACAAGTTCCCTGATCCTCAGCTTTACACTGCGCGAGGATGCCCCGCTACCGTCCGCTGTGGCTATGCTTGGTGCGAAAAAAAATTTCAAAGGAAACACTCCTTGCGGAGTAAGCACGAACTTGTCGTGAATTGCCCGGCTGACTGTGGATTCATGCATATCCAACATGCTGGAGATGGTAAGCAAATTCATCGGCCGAAGACCTCTCACACCTCTTGCCAGAAATTCCTGTTGTTCCTCCATCATCGCCGTTACTACCCTCATCAGGGTCAGCTTCCGCATCTCGATACAGCGTTCAATCCAACGCGCCGAATTAAAGCAATGGTTTAAATAGGAGTCCCCTTCGGCCGTTTGCCTGATTTTGATCCACTCCCGGCATTCCTTATTCACGGAAAGCCTGGGGTGGGCATACGGGTGCATTGCAACCGTCCAACCATCCCCTACACAGCGGACTACAGCATCAGGAACAATATAATGTCGTTCTGGAATGCTCATCGATAACCCCGGACGCGGATTCAGGCTGCGGATATACTGTGAAGCCCTGCTCACCTGCTCCTTGCTGATTCGTAAAGAAAGGCCGATCTGATTGAAACTTCCATCGGCCAGCTGCGGTAAATACCCATCCACGATTTCTTCCGCATACGGAACAGGTTCCGGGTCCCGCGCGATTTGCAGCAGCAGGCATTCCTGCAAACTCCTGGAGCCTATTCCTGCTGGCTCCAGAGATTGCAGCTGATGAAGCGCTGCCTCCAGAAGATCATTAGAAACCTTCAACACTCCTCCGAGGTCTGACAACTCCGCATCCAGATACCCGTCATCATTAAGATTCCCTGCCAAAAAGGCAGCAACCCGGTACACATCGGTTGGAAGGGAGAGGAGACGGAGCTGATTCTGCAGCCTTGTCTCCATGGATTCTTGCGTCGACTTCACATTCCACAACGGATCTTGATCATACGCAATGCTGCCGCTGCTTGCTCCGCGTTGCTTGCGATATAGATACCCATCACGTCCAGCTTCAATCTCAAGGACCGGGTTCTCCATCGCCTGTTCCTGCAAATATTGCAAAAGCTCATAACCTGACAATGACAAAATATGAATCGACTGCTTCAATTCAGGTGTTACAGTCAGAGTCGTACGTTGATCCTGCACCAATGAATAGTTTAACAACTCATCTCCCCCTTCCTCCAGGGTCAGCTCAAACTGCATCCTACGATCTTTTTCCTCTACTATACTTAATTTGGTTTGCAATGAACATTGAATATTGAAAGTTGAATGTTACAGAAAGTCTCATTAAAACCGGTCGGAAACCAGCTTGCCTTGAGTAAACAGCAGCAGATAATCCCGGCCCCCTGCCTTGGAATCCGTACCCGACATATTGAATCCGCCGAACGGATGAGTTCCAACCAAAGCCCCTGTGCACTTGCGGTTGAAATATAAATTCCCGACGTGGTACTCACGTCTGGCTTTCTCCAGGTTAGCGCCATTGCGCGAGATGACAGCCCCTGTTAAACCATAATCGGTTCCGTTTGCAATTTGTATGGCTTCGTCAAACGACGCCGCTTTTGTGAACGCTACGACTGGTCCAAAGATCTCTTCCTGTGAAATTCGGGCATCCGCATCCACATCTGCGAAGATGGTAGGCTCGATAAAATAGCCGTTCGAGTCACCCGTACTGCCGCCGAGCACCAAACGCCCTTCCTCCTTGCCAATTTCAATATATTCCAGGATTTTATTATATGCTTTCTCATCTATAACCGGCCCCAGATTGGCATCTGCATGTGCCGGGTTTGTCATCTTCAACTGACTCGCACGCTCCACTACCCTTTCCAGTACCGTGTCGTATACGTCTTCATGGATGATGGCGCGTGAACAAGCAGAGCACTTTTGCCCGGAGAACCCGAATGCTGACATTGTTATCATATCCGCTGCCAGATCCAGATCAGCTTCGGAATCCACAACGATGGCATCTTTGCCGCCCATCTCGGCCACGACCCGCTTGATCCACTTTTGTCCCGGATTAGCCTTGGCAGCTCGTTCATTAATTCGGAGACCGACATCCCGGGAACCAGTAAAGCTGATGAATCTTGTAAGCGGATGGTCGACCAGGTAGTCCCCTACTTCACCGCCGGGACCCGGGAGGTAATTGACAACACCGGGTGGAAGACCCACCTCTTCCAGCAAGGCCATAAATTTCGCTGCAATCACCGGCGTAGTGCTTGCCGGCTTTAGGACAACGGTATTGCCGGTAACGAGAGCTGCTGTAGTCATACCCGCCATAATGGCCAGCGGAAAATTCCAAGGCGGAATGACGACACCAACTCCAAGCGGGATATAATACAGCTCATTCTCTTCCTCGGCACTTGCCGTTAACGGCTGAGGCAGACTAAGCCGCTGCATCTCCCGTGCATAAAATTCCAGGAAATCAATGGCTTCCGCCGTTTCCACATCAGCCTCTACTCTGGTCTTTCCGGCCTCGAAGGTCATGATGGCCGAGAATTCATGCTTGCGCCGACGCAGAATGGCCGCTGCCCGGTACAGATACCTTGCGCGTTCATTCGGATCGGTGCGCTTCCATGTCTCGAATGTCGCTGCCGCGACTTGGATCGCTTGCTCTGCAAGCTGGGCATCCGCTTGCGAGACAATGCCAATCACCTGCGAATGATTGGCCGGATTTATGGAAAGGGCTGTACGGTCCGTTGTAATTCTCTCGCCGCCAATGATGAGCGGGTACTCTTTGCCTAGTTCAGCCTCTGCTTTTTTTAGTGCCTGCTCATATAATTCGTGGTTTCTTTCTTCCTTAAAATTCACAAATGCCTCATTCTTAAACTCGGTTCTCATATCGAACAACCATCCTCTCACCATTTGTTTTAGATATCGCTTTCTCATTCAAAGATTACAAGCAATTATCGTGCCAAGTTCAAACTCCATGATATTTGGCACATTTTTTGCTTAAGAATATGTCGATTCCGTATTTTTATTACACTAATCAAGCTCTTGTAAGGAGGAGTAACCTTTGGATCGCATTGAACTTTATCGCAAAACACTGTTGTCGGTATCCGGCAACCGTTTGGTCGAGAAACTTGCCATTAAATACGGCCGGAAATTGGCAGGTAAATTTATTGCAGGCGACACACTCGCTGAGGCACTGGACGAAATTGAGCACCTGAATGGCAAGGGAATCATGGTGACGCTGGATCATTTGGGAGAAGGTATATCGCACCTAAACGAAGCTGCAGCATACCGGGAAGAATATATCAGGCTTGTGGAGGGCATCGCTGAGCGGAAAGTGAGCTCCAATGTATCGCTGAAGCCGACGCAGATGGGATTGGCCCTCGACCCGCAAGTCTGTTACGATAACATCCGCTCGATCGTACGCCAAGCTAAACAACACAACAATTTCATCCGAATTGATATGGAAGATTCTCCTTTTACCCAAGCCACGATTGATATTGTGCTCCGGCTGCATGCAGAGGGTCTGAACAATGTGGGCACCGTCATCCAGGCATATCTACATCGCACAGTGGAAGATGTCAATCAATTGATTGATGCTAAAGTCAATCTTCGGCTTGTAAAGGGAGCCTATAATGAACCGGCATCGATTGCCTATCAGCAAATGAATGAGGTCATCGACAATTACAAACGGATCATCCGGATGCATTTGGACAGAGGCGTATATACAGCGATTGCCTCACATGATGATAGAATCATAAATTGGGTCAAAGCCTACACCAAGGAAAATGGCATCACCGCCGATGCATTTGAGTTCCAAATGCTCTACGGCTTACGGATGACGGATCAGGCGGAATTAGCCAAAGAGGGCTACCGCATCCGCTGTTATATGCCTTATGGCACGATGTGGTACCCCTACTACACCCGGCGACTGGCCGAAAAACCGGCCAATCTGTGGATGGTTCTCAGCAATATGTTCAAATAATATTTACACTGAAAATCAGGCTGGGTATAATGGCCCTATTAATACAAACAAGATAAAATGTATTCATATATAGGGGGCACCGGAATGAAACATGTTTTGCCTAGTCTGGAATGCCTTATCCGTACGGATTACAGCATGATTCATCTGTCCAGCCTGTCAGAGCTTGAGAACGGTCAACACGAGGCGGCCGGAGTTCCTGTCTTCTTGGAGGACGGTCAGGGCCGTTATGGTTTGCTACAATTCGAAGCCCATGCCAAAATTCTTGATCAGCCCTGTGTAATGGATGTTGCTGCTGTAAATATAGATGAGTCTATACAAAGTATTGCGCAAGCATTCCGAGCGGCCCCTCTGGCGATTGTGGAACGTGACGGCACACCCGTTGGCTACATCTCATCAAGCGATGTGATCGAAGCTGCGCTGCAAGCGTTTCGCCATCTGGAGGCCTATTTCTCCACCACTTTGGAAACGCTTAATCCCGATGTCGCAATTACACTCATCAACGAGGAAGGCCATGTGGCTGTCTGGACATCCGGCGCGGAGCACATCTTCTCCATTCGCAGGGACGAGATTATCGGGAAGCCTGCTTCGGATTTTTTCCAAGCGGACCGTTTGCAGTCGCTCCGAACGCTCAAAACCGGCGAATCGGCGCATAAAATGCAGCATCGGCCTCGCCAGGATATGTTTGTCCTCATTAATTCCAACCCCATCACCTTAGATGATCAGATCATTGGCGCTGTAGCGGCAGAATCCGATCTGACTACACAAATGAGACTCCATCAGGAACTGCTCCAGATGACAACCAAAGTCCATCATTTACAGAAGGAAGTCGCCATGCTCAGCCCTTCCAGCGACCCTTTCCAGCATATCAAAGGAACTAGCCGAACCATCAAGAATAGCATCGATACCATCCGTAAGATCAGTACAACCAAAGCGACGGTTCTCATTCAAGGAAAAAGCGGCACCGGGAAAGAGCTCTTCGCCAAAGCCATCCACGATTCCCGTGAAGGGAGCAGCGCTCCGTATATCGCCATCAACTGCGGAGCCATTCCGGCTGCCTTGTTCGAGAGTGAGTTGTTTGGCTATGAGCGGGGAGCGTTCTCGGGAGCGGATCCCAAAGGCAAAAAAGGAAAAATAGAACTCGCGAGCGGCGGTACATTGTTCCTCGATGAAATCGGGGAAATGCCGCTGGAAATGCAGGTCAAGCTGCTTCGTGTGCTGCAAGAGCGCAGTTATTTTCCTGTTGGCGGCACACAGCTGAAGCGGACCGACTGCCGTATCATCGCAGCAACCAACCGTAATCTGGAACAGATGATTGCCGAAGGCAGCTTTCGTGAGGACCTGTACTATCGACTGAACGTAGTGTCTATCGAGATTCCTTCCTTGCGTGAACGCAAAGAAGATATTTACGAATTGACGCAATCCTTTTTACATGAATTCTCGCTTATTTACGGCCGGCACATCCAGTCTATTGCTCCCGATGTGTTAGAAGATCTGCTGCGGTACGACTGGCCGGGCAATATCAGAGAATTGCGCAACACCATAGAGCGACTGGTGATATTCTCCACCGATGGTGAGATCCGGCGCGAATATTTGCCTGACAACATTTACTCTGGCGACAAACAGCTGCCCGTCCCAGCCGATGATTCCAACAATATGAACACTCCCCCCATCACCGGAGAGGCGTTTCAAGCCGCGCTCGACGATTACGAACGGAAATTGTTATCCCAGGCATTAGCAGCCGTTAACGGTAACAAGCTGAGCATGGCTAAACAACTTGGCATTTCAAGAGCTACATTGTATAACAAGCTGAAACGGCTGAATCTTTGATGATGCACCGAATTCTAATTAATTGGACACTCTTCCATCACACTGTATAAAAGATTAGAACCTTTGCAGAGAAGTTCATGGTTTGAGAATCTTAATCTGAACCCGTTGCTAAACCCAAAAACCGCGAGTTATACTATACCTACTGAGGACGTGAAGAACACGCCGCTTCCATACGATGTATCCCGAATGAAGAGATCGGGCTGCATGGGTATGGGGCGGCTTTTTAATGTTTGTTTTTATTAAACAACCCAAAGGGGGTAGACCGATTCATGACACGTTTTGATAAGCAATATGAGTCTTGGATGCAAACAAATACCCTAAATGAAAAAAATCCGCGCAGACTCGAAATCCTCCATAAAGGATTAGGTCATGGAACAATCGAATTCCTGCGCTCGATATGGTTTCCGGCGATCGGTAATTTCAATGATTTGCATCCAGAGTGGGAAGTCCGTGATTTCAGCAATGGTTATCGATATTTGGACTTGGCTTATATGCCTGGCGGCGCGAGAGGAGGAATCGAAATCCAAGGATATGGTCCGCATGCCCGCGATCTTGACGTCAGAAGGTTCAAGGATTTGTGCCGCCGTCACTGCTTATTGGCCTTGGATGGCTGGACCTTTCTTCCGATTGCCTACCCCTCCATCGTCGACGAGCCAAAACAATGTCAGCAGCTCGTATTGTCTTTTGTCGGTCGATTTATTGCATCAGATGTCCCTGCCACCTTGACTTGGCTTGAGGCGGAAGCTGTCCGGTTTGCGCGAAGGCTTCTGCGTCCAATCACCCCACTGGAACTCGCCGATCACCTTAGGGTCAGCGACAGACACACAAGGCGCCTGTTGCATAGGCTGGTCGAGCTCCAAATACTAGACGTTGCAAGCGGGGAACGACGAGCTCGCACCTATAAACTCCGTTTATGATTAAGGGGTTATGCAGCAGTACTTTGCGGGCAGCCACATCCAGTAGCGCCACCCGTTGGTTGGTTGCCAGGCAGGGTGTGTGTTGCTCCCAGTAATCCTAGTAATCGAAACCACCATGAACCTCTGGTATCTGGGGGATCTCGAGGGTTCGGACAATCCGAGAATTTCGAGCGTTTCGAGGATTTTGAGCGTTTCGAGCATTCCGGGTACTTCGGGCATTTTTTCGGGGGCTTTAAGGATTTCTGGCATTTTGGGCATTGCGGCATTTCCTTCATTGAGGGCATTGAGGGCGCTTGCTGCTTCAAGCACTTCTGACATGTCGAGGACTTCGCTCCTCGTCAGCAGCGCTTCTTTCATGCCTCTTGTGCGGCTTCTCGTTTCGCATTGCACCTGCGTTGCCTCACGACTCTGGATGAGCCTATACTAAACTGGACACAGAATCCGTTATTATGAGAAAACTGACCTGTTTTTGAGAATTTCCGGACTCAGGATCCGTTATTTGCTTAAAACATCACTAAATATCGCCATTTTTTAAGTAATAACGGATCTGGTGTCCTCAAACTGACCATATACAACTACATGGGACGAAATAGCGGAACCTCTGTCCTCACATTTACTGGGCAGCTCTCGCATTTGCCATTTGGCGGTTGGGGTTGACGAGTGACAGTTAGCAAAGGTTTCTGTGTTCTGTAGTCTTTGGTCTGTGCGTTAGCGGTTGGGCGTGATTGTTAGTCGTTCACCGCTGTCTTCGTCGCGTTCATTGCTCCAGCACCTTGACCATGCCGGTCGAATTCAACGCTCGCCTTATCGCATCCTTGTCTCCGCCTTTACTTATTGTTTAGTAGCTCTACTGTTTACTGTTACTGTTACTGTTACTGTTACTGTTACTGTTACTGTTACTGTTACCGTTATTGTACTGTTGACTTTTACTTCATGCTATTGGCTTGTTTACGGTTTTTGCTTGTTGTTACTGTTTGCTGTTAATGCTTACTGCTACAGTTACTATTGGCTATTCACGCTTACTGTTACTTGCTTACTGCTACTACACATACTGCTTACTGCTACTGCTACTGCTACTGCTACTGCTACTGCTACTGCTACTGTTACTGCTCACTGCTACTGCTTACTGTCTACTGTTTACTTCTGACTGCTCACTGCTACTGCTTACTCTTTGCCGTTGGCAGCTTACTGTTAACTGTGGTCTTTGCCCGTTAGCATTAGCGTTAACCCATTACCACCGTCATCATCGCGCTTGTGTTCATGCCCTTGCCCTTGCCCGCAGCCAAATTAATTCAACCTATGGACCATTTCATACTTGTTGCCGCAGGGATCTTCAAAATAAACGGCATAATAGGTCGGACTGATCGGGAATAACCCTGGCCCGCTGTTAATGGTTCCCCCATACTGCTTCACAACCTCTGCGATATGATCAACTTCAGCCGGATCTTTCCCCCAGAACCCGATCAGATTGTCATTCGGTTGATGTTCGGGATCCTCCGTTATCGCAAAATAAGGAACACTTGGAAGCTCCCCTTGTGCTGCAAATACGTTCCATTGCTCGGAATGATAGGTGATGGTGAAACCCAGTTCATGCAGCAGCTTGTCATAAAACAGACTAACTTGTTCCCACGAATTCACTCGCAGGTCCATATGACTGAATCGATTCATCCTGCCACCTCCCTATGTTGTTGAATCGTTGTCAGTACCTCGTTCCAGTAACGCCTCATCACCTCTCGCATATAGACGTCTTCCAGCATTTCCTGATGAATCGCGATGGTGGTTTTACCGCTATTCGTAGATAGTACGTAGATTTGCAGCCGGGACGGGTTATCCCACGCCTTGCACTTCCATGTCAAACGCAGTTTATGATAGGGGATGACCACCGTAATCTTGCCGGACACGCCTTCCTTCGACTCATATTCATGCCCTACCCGAAACTCTATCGAAGGTACATCCCCTATCCATAGCGCCAGACCTTCCGGCGATGTGAGGAAGTCCCAAGCTTGCTCCTTCGTCATGGCCATCGTTTTTCTGACGCCAATCTGCACGCCTGCGTCTTTGGAAAATCCAACAGGAATCCGGCCCATGAGCTGTTCGTACATGACGGTGATCCATTCCCCCCACTCCTCTGACACCTGATCCAACGCGCAGATATGATTTCGGATCTGTTCATGAGACCATAGCTGGTCCACTTCCTGCCCAAGTTTGGCGACCCAGTCTTCCCACGAGCGTCCCGTTGCCTGTAACACATCTTGTCTAAAAATAGTGCCTGCCACCCTAATCTCCTCCTAACGCTGCCTTATGGAATTCATTATATAACGCAAACACTGACATAGAAGGTCAGTCTTTTATCATTGGGATTGATAATATTTCAACAAGGATTCCGTAATGTCGATCATGCCTAATTTCAATTCTTCAGGCTCCATGATTCGAATCCTCCCCCCGAATGATAGGAGATAATAGGCTACCTGGGTGTATAGCGTAAGCTCGTCCAGCCTGAACACCGCATGATCTGCTGTCCGCTCCTGCAGTGCATGACCGAGCAGCCAATGCTGACATAAATCGTCAATAGCTTGGGGGACACCTTGTATGTGCACGGAGACCCCATGCGGGTTGTTATCAGAACCCTGCTCTGCCAGCAATCCCTCCAACAAAAACTCACGGGCGGAGAACGGCTCCGGACGGACAAAGGAGTCAACGGTACAACGGATATCGCTCATACGATCGACGCGAAAGCTGCGTATTTCACCCCGCAGGTGGCAATAACCCACCGTATACCATTTGCTCTTCCAATGGACAAGCCCATATGGATCCAGGATACGTGTATGTATGGTACCATCATACCCTGTCTTATAGTTGATCTGGAGACGGCATTGATGGTCGAGATGCCAGCTTCAATCGCGGCAAGCATGGACATAAGCACGGGAGCTGTAGGCGGTTGGATGACCTCGATGCTATTTTCACGGCGCGTTAGACGCTCTAGCTGCTCCGGATTCGTATGCCGCTTGATTTTGGAAAGAGCTCGACTGAGTGGAGCTTTGGAAGGATAACCCGCTTCCCGTGCGAATGCAGCGGCGTGAAGAAGTGCCTTCTGTTCATCGGCATCAAAAAACAGGGGCGCAAGCTTGATAGGATCAGGGATGAAGTAACCCCCACCGCGTCCGATTTCGGAAACGATCGGCACGCCGGAAATGCAGAGGGCATCGATATTCCGGTATATCGTTCGAATATGTACGTCAAGTTCCTCCGCCAGCTGTTTGGCCGTCATTCTTCTTCGTGCCTTTAAGAGCCATAGAATCGCCAGCATATTATCAGCCTTAGACATCGTATTCAGTACTCCTCCCCTTCAGGATTCATTCATTTCACTTCCATTATAAATCACAAAAAACACAGGTTCAGAAATATCTCCCATGCTGCATCTGCTGTTGATGTGCCTACTCATTCCCTGCCAGCCGAGAGAAAAGCCGACCCTCTGCTGGAGCAGCTCTTCGTTCTTATTCCTTAAACACGACTTCGTTTTATCCATGTGAACGCAGATCGCTAGAATTAGCCTCTTTGTATCTAATCTAATAAGCTGCCTACGGTAATTAAACCTAACGACCTCCGCCGTTATCATGCTCCGCCTTGATGACAACGCTCCTCTTCATACGCCCTTCATCATCCCACTTGGCATTTTTATAACCTTTTTACATATTATGTATCTCTTGTCCTTGATATCTGGAAAAAGATTGGATAGGATTATACCTAAAAAACCAAAAACTCGTAAAGGGTGATGATGAAAGAGATTGGATGGTCCTGCCGTTGACGATGGACGAATCATTCTTGCAGGAGGCATGATATGAAAATTCACAACGCGATTCCATGGCGTGGAAACAAGCTGGAGCTGAAGAACGTCACTGCTTCCAACATCGCGGGTGCGATGATTTATACGAACCATACCACCTACACATTATATTCCGACTACACCATGTCCGGCGTGGCTGGAGGTCTATATGCTTCCGGCTCCAAAACCGCATCTGCTGCCAGTCCATCCTCCTTTGTTGAGATGACGTGGAACGGTGAAGGCGGAGATACTTACGGATTCTAAAAAGAATTGGCAGGCCCCACGGGAATTCGTCCTCAGGTGGCCTGTCGTTAGACTAGCTTAACAACCCGGCAGCGGTCATCCTCATTCATGCGGATCGGTGATTTCGCTTGACCCGCATAGGGAGAGCGCTTCCTGAATGGTCTCGTATACGATAGCCTTGGCCCTCTGTCCGGAGGTCAGCCTTCTTGTCCCTTGCCCTGCCCATAATGACATATAGTCCGGATTATTTTGGCGGTTGGCGGCGTTTCTAATATCGCGGGTCACCGTATTCTGCACGGGAAACGGAAGCGGCTCTAAACCAGTGGCATCCCAACGCCTGATAAAGGCATTGCGTATTCCTCTGGCTGGCCGTCCCGAGAACGCTTGGGTAATGACTGTGCTCTCTTCCGTGCTCTCCAGCAGAGCCTGCTTGTAAACCTCATGCGCCCCCGATTCCAGTGCCGTCAAAAATCGCGTCCCCATCTGGACGCCTTGCGCTCCAAGAACAAGCGAGGCAACAAGCCCGCGTCCATCCATAACGCCTCCCGCAGCAATAACCGGTATCTTCACCTGATCCACAATTTGCGGTACCAGGGAAAATGTCCCGATATTCGCACCCATCGGGTGCTCTGTCAGATCAAACGTTCCTCGATGTCCACCTGCATCGCTGCCTTGGGCAACAATGGCATCACAGCCCGCTTGCTCCGCCATCAACGCTTCGTTTACCGTCGTTACCATCGTAACCACCAGCAGGTTTGCCGCTTTTGCCTGCCGCATGAGAGGTTCAGGCAGAATGCCGAATGCAGTGCTGATGACAGGCACCTTCTCTTCAAGCAGAACCGTGAATTGCTTCTCAAACCAATCGGCAGCTGCCACTTGATCCGCACCCGCTTGAGGAATGCCCAGCGTTTCCCGCATCCGGTTCAGCTCATGCTGGACTTCTCCGATTCGATCCAAGTTATCCGAAGCCTGAGTGGCAGTAGAAGCAAAGAGATTCACGGCAAAGGGCTTATCCGTCAGCTTGCGGATATCCTGAATGCTTTGACGAATGGCGGCCGGCTCCATATAGGCTGCGCCCAGCGTTCCAAGCCCGCCTGCATCCGATACGGCGGCAACCAGATCAGCCGTTGACGGCCCTCCGGCCATTCCAGCCAGAAAGACCGGGTAGCGGATTCCGAACCGTTGGCATAACTCCGTGTATAGCTGCATATTCATGATTCCCTCCTTCGTTGTTACAGCTATTATCCTATGAAGACACAACAACTTCCATCGTAAAAAAACCGCTGAACACAATGATCTGTGTTGAGCGGTTTTTTCAAGTTTAGGACATTTTCACCAAGCTGTAGTTTTTCTTTCCTTTGCGGATGATGATGAAACGCCCGCCGATCGCTTGATCAGCCGTAACCTCATGTTCCAGGTCGCTGACGCGCTCGCCGTTCATGGAGATTGCGCCTTTCGTGATGTCCTCGCGGGCTTGCCGCTTGGAAGGCTCGATGCCCAGATCCACGAGCCAGTCAACGATATTCTTCGGCTCCTGCGTCGCTTCAAATGTTGGCATCTCCTTGAAGCCCTGCTCGATCTCTTCGGCCGTAAGCGATTGGATATCACCCGTAAACAGGGCTGCGGTAATGCGCTTGGCTTGCTCCAGCATTTCCTCGCCGTGCACGAATTTCGTCATTTCCTCTGCCAGCATTTTTTGTGCTTCGCGTTTATGCGGCTCGCTCTGAACCTTCTCGGCCAACTCGTCGATTTGCTCTTTACTCAAGAACGTAAAGTACTTCAAATATTTCACGACGTCACGGTCATCGGTGTTCGCCCAGAATTGGTAGAACTCAAATGGCGTGGTTTTGTTCGGATCCAGCCATATCGCGCCACCGGCGGTTTTGCCGAATTTCGTGCCGTCGGCTTTCAGCATCAGCGGAATCGTGAGACCGAATGCTTTCGCCTCGGAGCCTTCTTTTTTCCGGATCAGATCAAGACCGCTTGTAATGTTGCCCCATTGGTCCGAGCCGCCGATTTGCAGCTGCACGTCTTCATGCTGGAACAGATGCAGGTAGTCCACGGACTGCAGAATCTGATAAGTGAATTCCGTGAAGGAAATGCCGCTGTCGAGGCGGCTCGCCACAACGTCCTTCGCCAGCATGGAGTTGATGCTGAAGTTTTTGCCGAAATCTCGTAAAAATTCGATAATGCTAATCTTATGCGTCCAGTCGTAGTTGTTGACCATGCGAATTTGATTGTCGCCTTCCGTCACAAAGAGCTTTTTCATTTGCCCGGTCAGTGCATCCACGTTGGCCTGAACCTGCTCCAGCGTTTGCAGCGAGCGCTCGGTTTGACGTCCGCTTGGATCCCCGATAGTGCCGGTTGCGCCACCGATCAGAATGACCGGGCGATGACCGGCAAGCTGGAAACGCTTCAGCATAATAAAGGGAATCAGATGGCCGATATGCATGCTGTCGCCCGTTGGGTCTACGCCGCAGTATAGCGAGATTGATTTTTCATTCGTAAGTTCCCGGAGGCCTTCGGCATCCGTCTGTTGGTTGATGGCATCGCGCCATTCAAGTTCATCGATAATATTCACAGCATTAACACCCCTTCAATTCATTAATATCCTTATTACGAAACGTCCATCCTCGTTGAAAAAAACAAAAAATCGCCCCTTGTCTGTTATAGACATAGGGACGATTAATAACCGTGTTACCACCCAGATTGCACAATTGGACCGCCAGCTGCTGCTGCGCGCCGTTCATGCCGCTCATCAGGCGAGATATCGTTCGCCATTTCCGCTCGGCATTACCCGAGATACTCCAGAGTGTAATTCGCCAGCTTGGTGTGTACCGGGTTCCATCAACCCCCGGCTTTCTAGAACAGGGACCAAGCTGCTACTGGGCTCTTTCAACGCATGTCGTTTATAAGATTACAGACAGTATAGTGAAATAATAAATCGATGTCAACCAGCGTTCGCATAGGTAGTCTTACACAGGCGGCAAACCTGAATGAAGGTCCGGTTGTTCAACTGCTGCTCTTACGTGCGGCGCATATATGCACGTACCGTAATCGGAGCAAAGATAGCTACAATGACGGCAGCGCCGATCAGCGAAATCGCGAGATCCCATCCGACAATCCCGGAGTTGGTCAGATCCCGCACAGCCGTAACCAGATGCGAGATCGGATTGATGTTCACAAACCACTGCAGCCAGCCCGGCATGGTATCTACCGGAACGAACGCATTGGAGAGAAACGTGAGCGGGAACAGCACAATCATGGATATGCCCTGTACGCTTGAGGCCGTACGCGCAATGACACCGAAGAAAGCAAATATCCAACTGATTGCCCATGAACACAAAATTACCAGCAGCGCCGCGAGAGCAACGTAGCCAAGGCCCCCTTCGGGACGGTACCCCATAACATATCCCATGCTAAAGGTAAGCACCGTTGCTATGGTGTACCTGACGGTATCTGCCAGCAGGGCTCCGGCAAGCGGAGCAATCCGCGCAATAGGCAGCGACTTGAATCGGTCGAACACCCCTTTATCCATATCCTCGCGCAGTTGAACCCCGGTCACAACGGAGGTCGTAATCACGGTCTGAACGAGGATCCCCGGAATGATGACAGGCAAATAACTCAATACGTCGCCAGAGATCGCACCGCCAAAAATATAGGTAAACATCAAGGTGAAAATAATAGGCTGGAGCGTTACGTCGAACAATTGCTCGGGCGTGCGCCGAATCTTCAGCAGCCCCCGGTAGGCCATCGTCAATGAGTTTCGCAGCGTCTGACCGAGACTTGTGTGGTTTTTCAGCTGCCGCTCCTTAGCTGGCTTAATCATTGTGCTGCTCATACGGTTGTCACCTCTGTTTTATTGGATTCACGGGACGCTTGAGACGTCTCCTCTTTCACGCCATGACCGGTAATCGTCAGGAATACCTCATCCAGGGTCGGCTTCTGCACACTCATCTCGGACAAGCCAATTCCCGCCGAGCGAAGCTCGATCAACAGGTCTGCAACAAGGTCCGCACTCTCCATCGGCGCCGTAATCTTTCCAGCTTCCGGTGACACATTGACATGGACTTTCAGCACCCGTTCCACGGTATGACGAGCCCTGTCAATGTCCAGCGGGTTTTGGACCGTCAGATGCAGCGACGAAGTCCCCACTGACATTTTCAGCTCATCTCCCGTACCTTCGGCCACCACCCGGCCGTAATCGATGACGGCGATTCGGTCAGCCAGCTGATCAGCCTCCTCCAGATACTGCGTCGTGAGCAGTACAGTTGATCCGGTATTCACCAGCCTGCGGATCGTATCCCACATCTGTGAACGCGTGCGCGGGTCCAGCCCCGTTGTCGGTTCATCCAGAAAAATGAGCGGCGGCTGGGCAATGAGGCTTGCCGCCAGGTCCAGCCTGCGGCGCATGCCGCCGGAGAAATTTTTGAGCGGCCGCTTCGCCGCCTCCGTCAATCCGAATTCCTCCAGCAATTCTTCGGACTTGCGCCGTGCCTCTGTACGGCCCAGTCCCAGCAAGCGTGAGAAGATGATCAGATTCTCGGTGGCGCTGAGCGACTCGTCAACCGATGCGTATTGGCCGGTCACCCCGATTAATTGACGAACGATCTGGGATTCCGCAAGCACATCGTGCCCGAAGATTCGGGCGGAACCTGCATCCGGCCGCAGCAGGGTCGCCAGCATCCGAATGGTGGTTGTCTTGCCTGCACCATTCGGTCCAAGCACGCCGTAAATCGTGCCTGCGCGCACCTGCAAATTCACACCGTCTACTGCACGATTGCTGCCAAAGGTTTTGACAAGTCCATGTGCTTCAACAGCGAGGTCTCCATTGTTCGGTTCCATTCTCTTTCTGTATACATGCTCCACTTCTATTTCCTCCAATCCATTATTGATGATATGGGGATCGTAACACCCGTATTTAAACGGAATGTAAACCGTAAAATAAAATGGGCTCTTTTACGCGCCGCACACGAACCGTTCCTCCCCGCCGCTATGCTGTGCTGTGCAAAGGTAAACGTCAGACATAAGCAAAAAAACCGTTTCTTGGTTAAATGGAGGCACGTCCTGCCCATTTACGAAAGAAACGGTTCTTTTGTTATTTTGATGAGGTGAGGTCTTCGTCAAGCGAGCGAACTGCTCTAGGGGACAACCGGATCTTCCTCATCCTGATCCATCGTATATTTAATCTGCATCATAATATTTTGTTCATGATCTCCAAACTGACGGCCGAACAAATTCAGTCCGCCTTGATTTACGGCATCGGGTTTGATGCCGATACGCAGGCGCATTTTGGGGCTCTCGTTAATCTTAAGATGATCTAATGTAACATCGGACACTTTATCCATATCAAGGGTCGTCTTTTCGTGGTCCACTCGCCATGTTTTGAGAAAGCCGTATTGCGTAGCCCAATCATACCACCAATTCGGATTCAGTTTGCCGCGGCGGTCCCCGAAATCACCTGGACTTGTCCACATTCCAATCTCCACGCCGTTTACCCATACCGAAATATTGGACGGCCAATTATGATCATAATTCGGCGCTTCGGAACACATTTCCATGGACAGTCCAAGCGATTCAATGCGAGCTCCGGCCGGAATATCCATCGGCAGTAAATACTCCAGATACCCCTTGCGCAGCCAGATGATCTGGGCGTTCACATGCTTGGGGTGGTAAAAGCTCGCAGGCTCGTCTTCCTTAATGATATAACCGTCCGCATTAGCCATTCCGCAGGTGGGAGATACCTCGCAATCGCTGTAATGACCGATCGGCATCTCGACTTCATAAACATGCGTTACTCCCTTGGGCACCGAATTCTTCAAGTTCAGGGCAATGTGAATATCGTCGTAATTCCGGCTGCAGACCTTCATGGCCCCGCGGGAAGCCGGCAGCAGTTCAGTATTGATTAACTCGGCGGCTTCCAGCACTTTGATGTTGCTGGCTACTGTTGAGACCGGAAGTTTAAGCTTCTCGGCAATCTCGATAATATTTAAATTTTTGGAATTCAGGAGCCTTAGAATATCAACCCGTGAACGCGTTGACAAGGCATGGGATACCGTGACGAGTCTTTCCGGGTCGTTAAAGCCAAGTTCCAGCACAAATCTGCTCTCCTTTAAACTAAACATATTCATTACAATTATCTTACTTCTTAACGTGACGAAAAACAATCAAACTTGCAAAGGCTTACATCGTTGATCTATCATCATTTTGCCGTTAGTTAGCTCTTCGAAGGAGTAGGGGAGAACGCCTCCTTGCTTAGCCAGAAAAGGCCTCCGGGAGAACCGGAAGCCATCCATGGTCAAGCGAACACCACTATTTTTTCGGTTCCATCTGTCATGCACAGTGTGCTAATTCGCTGGCTTGATGTCAAAAAAATCGATTTCTCCGTAGCCTTCGCCTTTAGAAAAACGGATCTGGTTCACGCCGGCCTTAAGCTGAACTCGCGCCGTGGACAATCCCCAGTTCTCCCAGCCTTTATTCGTGATGTGAAACCTGCTCGGCACGCCTGAATTTACGCTTAACAGAAGATTGGACCAGTTCCCCCCGGCTGTGCCGTTTGCTGTCCGGGCGAGCAGAATATATTCGCCAGCCGATGCGGCATGAACGGAAAATTCCACATAACTCTCCGGCGTGTCGATATGTCCCGCCTTAAGTCCTCCCGAGCCGTTGGGGCTTCCGGATGCATAGGCGACACCGCCGAACGCTCCCACTTCCCCTTCGTAACGGGTGTGAGCGGCTTCGCCTGAAGGCAAGGTTATCGGCGCATTCGGATTCGCCGGAACACCAAGATTCGGGGTATTGTCCGCATGCCATGTGAATTTCTGCATTCGAACCTCACGATTCCACCCGGCATTATGATATTTAGCGACGTGGTAGAGCATCCAATCCTCCGTGCCATCCGGCGACTTCGTGAATGAATGGTGGCCCGGTCCGTACAGCCCGTTACCCGACTTGAATATCGGTTGGCTGCGTTTGTTCCAGGATGCCGGGTTCAACAAATCGCTGGTCGTGCTGGCTGTGATCAATCCTAGACAATAGTCATTGGTCCAGCTCCCGCTGGCCGAGTACACCAGGCTAATGACGCCATTTTGGATAATCACCTGGGGACCTTCGTTTACGTGCGGGGAGTGATTCGTCTCCCACTGATAAGTAGGCCTTGCAATCTCCACCCGATCCGAGCTGATGGTCCACGGATTACTCATGCGTGCGATATACAGATTCTGCCGCACATTGGTGTCCCCTTCCCAGCCGGACCAGATAAAGTACAGCTGACCGCCTGCTTGCAGCACCGTGCCGTCAATGGCCCACTTGTTGGTGTGGTCCGTAATCTGACCTTTATACTGCCAGGTTCCCTGTGTCGGATCTGCCGATGTATTCTCCATCACATACATACGGTGATTGACATTGTCCCCGTCGTCCTTCGCGTAGTAGATGTACCAAGCGCCGTTGATGTAATGCAGCTCGGGAGCCCATATCCCGCAGCAGCCTGTGTTTACAACCGTAGTGGGAGCTGCATCCATCGCCGTCAGCTGGGCTGACTTCCAGATCGTAACGTCACCGCCGGTCGTTTTCGTAAAATAGTAGTAACCGTCGGTATGTTTATAAACCCAAGGATCCGCTCCATCCTGCATGACAACGTTGTAGAAGTTGTTTTGGCTTGAGACGGCATGGGTCACCTGCCCCATAGGAAAAATAAGAAGTGCGCACACTGCGAGCAGCCATTTATTCCGAATGTCTACCTTCATTACCGGTCACGTCCTTTTTGGATAATGTAACAACATGCACTTGGGCATCCAAGATTCCGGCCTGTACAGAGCAGTCATGGGACAGCGGCTTCAATCTTCAATGGCGGCCTTACGCAAATTTATGCTTCGTATCAGATCAGGATCGAATTTCGGCTTCCTGTTGTAGGTATACAGCCCGTTCACTTCCTGCTCGACATCGTATAGCTGGGTGTAACAAAATCCGAACATCCGCGGATGATCGAGCAAGACATTAGTCAAACCCGCATAACGCGTAAGAAAATCTTCTTCAGATGTCGGACGATCCCCGTATCCCCAGGACTTCTCATCTTGCTGCTCCGGATTCCACCAGATGCCGCCATATTCACTGATGAAATAAGGCTGCCCCGCATACTGCTGCCGGTTCGGAAAGCCGTTGTACACCTCGCCGCCATCCTTCATCGGCTCATATCTCTCCTTAAATGTCTGCGGGTTCTGATCATAATCATGAATGTCGAATATATCCGTCACGACATGGAAGTTGCCACTCGTATCAATGACCGGACGCGTCGGATCGATTTTTTTGGATACCTCGTATACAATGCGCAGCACTTCGTTATTTTGTTTGGCACCGTCCCGATCCCAAGTTTCGTTAAAAGGACACCAGCCGATAAGGGCAGGATGATTGAAATCACGCTCCATCCCTTCGAGCCATTCCGGCAGGAAATGGGACAGCCCCTCGGTTGTTGTGATGTCCAGTCCCCAATTTGCATGCTCTCCCCATACCAGATAACCTAACCGGTCGGCCCAATACAAGAAGCGCGGTTCGAATATCTTCTCATGCAGCCTCGCGCCGTTAAAGCCAAGGCCCATCGATATTTCGATGTCGTTGCGAAGAGCCTCGTCGCTTGGAGCCGTATAGATGCCGTCCGGGTAAAAGCCCTGATCCAGCACCAGACGCTGAAATATGGATCTGCCGTTGATCCGAAACGCCATGCCGTCCAGCCTAACGCTTCTGAGTCCGAAATAAGCTTGCACCGTATCACCTGTTTTACCTTGCTCCTGCAGGGATAACTCCAGATCGTACAATCTGCCCTGACCAACCTCCCATAAGTGAACTTCCTCCAACGGAAGGGTGAGCTTGACGGACGGTCCGGATACCAAAGCGCTGGCATCCCCTACAGCCTTACCGTCATAGAGAGCGGCAGCAGTGAGTTTGCCCCCCAATGCCTTTCCGACCACCTTCACTTCAAGGTGTACGCAAGCATTATCAGGGTCTGCCACCACTTTCATGTCAGACAAATAGGCTTCCGGCACATGCTCCAGCCATACCGTCTGCCAGATGCCTGTGGTGCGCGTGTAATCACAGCCATGGGAGTCGTAGCGCTCGCTCTGCTTGCCTCGCGGCTGACGTCCGGAACGGACATCGTCCTCCGCATATACGGTAATCACATTCGCGCCCGGTGTCATCTGAGGGCTGATATCAAAGCTGAACGGGGTATATCCTCCGCGATGGGTACCTATGGATACACCGTTCACCCATACTTCCGTTTCATAATCGACCGCCCCGAAATGAAGCAGTGTTCTGCCCTTCCAGCTCTCAGGCACGGTAAACTCCCGTTTATACCAGACTCCAGCCATAAAATCCTTATATTCAATGCCGGACAGCTTGCTCTCCGGGCAAAAAGGGACCGTGATCGTTCCCGAGAGCTCGTGTCCGATTTCTTGGTAACCGCGTTCTTTTCCACTCCGGCCATGATCGATTTCGAATTGCCATGGACCGTTCAGGTTGATCCAATCGGGTCTTACCCATTGGGGTCTCGGGTATTCGGGACGCGGAACTGTAGTGTGGGTCATGGTTGAACTCCTTTTAACGTTTAATTTGTCTGTATAGTATCTATTGCCATGGGGCTGAAGGTGGGCAATGCCTCAGCTTTTCCTAACGTACAGCCTGCTGCTCTCCTCCCATGTCTCATGGGGATCCAGACTGAAACACCCGACTTCCTCCGCTGGCATGTCCATATTGGGCGCATTGACCAGATTAATCTGCGGTTCAGGGCAGAAGAAACCCTCCGTCGCTTCATTATTCCAGATCATCCACTGCTTGTAAGAGGTACCCACGTCGTACACCAACGTCAATTGGGCAACCTCATCAGTAAGCTCCATTCGGTTCCTTCCATTCTGGGCGGCGGCGGTATAGTGATTGTCCATACGCTCGAAGAACGGATAGACGCCGTCGCCTTGCATCGCTTCCTCACTCGCGGACAATGGCTGATGGGCGCCGGTGGGCAGCATGGATTCACCGAGCTCCCACCGCTTACCGATGGTCAGCTTCATCCGGTAATCCCGGGCATCGCCTCCCTCCACGAAAGGCGCATTAATGGACGTATGAAATGCAAGCAGGCACGGCATGGGTGCTGTCCCCGTATTGGTTATCGTGACGCGCTGGGATAACCCTTGATCGCTTAAGCTGTACCGCAGCTGAATATGAAACGGGAACGGAAAGGCTTCGTATACCGGATGCCGTTCATCCACATGGACAGATACCGTCACATAAGCCTCCTGCTTGGAGTGCCCGTAGTCATCAAGCTCCCATGGAATATTGTACAAGAAGCCATGAAGATGATGACCGGTTGCCTCCTCGTTGACGGGAAGGTGATGGATCTTGCCGTTCCACCGGAAATTGCCTTGCTCATAGCGGTTCGGGGGAAACAGCACCGGTATGCCGTGAATCATCGGTCTTTCCCTGAATGCCGCCATTTCCTCCGGTGCCGGTTCATGCAGAAACCGGTACCCCTTCTCCAGGTCCCGGAACGAAATCAGATTCCCCCCGATTCCCGGAAGCATGACTGCTTCATAAGCTCCTGCCCTTAAATAAACCGCGCTCTCGTCATGGTATACACCCTCATAGGAATTCGTTCGGTCCATTTCTTCTTCATCTCCCCCGATTAGGTTCCCATCATAATCTTACGGATGGTCTCAAGCGGTGCTTTCGGCTTGCGGTCATACGTCAGCAGTCCATTGATCTCCTGCTCAACATCCGTTAGCTGTGTGTAGCAATATCCCTGAACCACAGGTGACGAGAACATTGGATCAACCACCGCCTTCAGCCGGGCCAAGAAATCCTCTTCATTCTCTGCGCCGGAATAACCCCAGCCATCCCACTCACTCTTCTTGAAGGCAATGCCGCCGAACTCCGATACGAATATCGGCTGTCCTTGATAGCTGGCTCCGCCGACAAAGATCCTCCGGTTAGCCGGCATGGCCTGCACCGCAGACGCGGCTGTTGCATACCGCTCCTCCAGCACCTCCTGACGGCTCTCATAGTCATGGATCGTGACCAGATCGGTGGTCATATGCTCCCATCCGTCGTTATAAACGACGGGTCTGCTATCATCCAGCGATTTAGTCAAATGGTACATCGCCAGTCCGTGCTGCTGCTGGCGCCGATCCATCTGGACATTCGGAATGCCCCAGCTCTCGTTCAGCGGAACCCACGTGATGATGCACGGATGATTGTAATCCCGCTCCATAATCTCCTGCCACTCCGCCGTGAACCGGCGGACATACGCTTCGGAGTATTCATACGCGTTAGCTGCCTCACTCCATAACAGCAGGCCGAGTCGATCACACCAGTACAGGAAGCGGGGGTCCTCACTCTTCTGATGTTTTCGCACGCCGTTAAAGCCCATTTCCTTCGCCAGTTCCACATCGCGTTTTAACGCCTCATCCGACGGCGCCGTCAGGATGCCCTCTGGAAAATATCCCTGGTCCAGCACCAGCCTCTGAAAGTAAGGGCGATTATTCAGGCACAGCTTGCTATCCTCGATGGATACCTTTCGCATGCCAAAATAACTCGATACCTGATCCACCACGGCTTCGGCTTGAAGGAGGCGAAACTCGATATCATACAGGTTCGGATGCTCCGGGCTCCACAGCCGCCCCAATCCATGATCTGTGAAATCGCTCAGACCGATGGTCCTAAGCTGCTCCGCATTTTGAATCGCATATTGATCCTCCGCAACAAGCTCTCCCTGAAACCTTACGGTAATCTGCAGCTTGACCTCCTCCGCAGACTTAACTCCCTCTATAAACGTCCGGATGCGGATTTCATTTCGATCAATATCAGGTGTCATCATCGTCTTGCTCAGATGTACAGGGGATACCGGCTCGATCCATACACTTTGCCAGATGCCGGTCGTGCGGGTGTAGAATATGCTTGCGGAATGCTCAAGCCAATACTGCTTGCCGCGCGGCAAGGTGACATCCCGGCTGAAATCCTCGGCTCGAACGATGACGGTGTTGCTTCCTGCCGCCAGCGCAGCCGTAATGTCTGCCTGGAACGGCGTATGACCGCCCTCATGCACCGCCACCATATGCCCGTTCACCCATACTTTGGCCGCATAATCCACGGCGCCAAAATGAAGCACGATCCGTTTACCATGCCAATCCGGCGGAATCTCGAACGTTCTACGGTACCACACAACATCGTGAAAAGCCGGATCGTCGATGCCGCTCAGCTTGCTTTGAAACGTAAACGGGACCGTTATTTTTCGTGTAAAAGATTGTTTGGCATTCCCCAGAAACCATCGCTCATCCTCACCGATGCCAAGATCATCAAATCCGAAATCCCATTCTCCATTAAGACTCAGCCATTCCTTGCGTTGAAACTGGGGTCTTGGATATTCGCTGCGCAAACCTGTTTGTGTCTCGCTAACTGCTGTCGTCAAGATGTGACTCACTCCTGTTCGATTCATCTCTATCTAGTTCATCCAAGTACAAGTTCACCGTCTATCCTTTGATCGAGCCTACATAAACGCCCTTCACAAAATACTTCTGCAGGAACGGGTACACCAGCAAGATCGGAACCGTGGAAACCACGATTGCGCAATACTTCACGAGTTCCCGGAACGCAGTGGAGCTCTGAGCGCTATTGATGACAACACCGCCGGCGCTGCCGATCGTTGTCGCCGTAGCGTCATTGGCAACAAGAATTTCCTTCATGAGCAGCTGCAGCGGGAACAGCTCCCGATCCTTCAGCAGCACCATGGCATTAAACCAGGAGTTCCAATTGCCAACCAGATAGTACAGGAATATGACAGCCAGCGTCGCTTTCGATAGCGGGAGAATCACGGTTACCAGGATGCTGAACTGGCTGGCGCCATCGATTACTGCCGCTTCCTCCAGTTCCTTCGGGATGGACTGGAAACCGGTCCGCAGGATGATGATATTCCATGTGCTTAACGCCGTTGGCAGGATCATGGCCCACAGATTGTTGTACAGGCCGATATCCTTCATCAACAGGAACCATGGAATCAGCCCCCCGCCGAAAAACATCGTAATGGTAATGACAATCATGATGAAATTCTTGAAATACAAGTCCCGCCTGGATAATACGTATGCGCCTAATATCGTCATGACCATATTGACCAGCGTACCGAGTCCCACGTAAATGATCGTGTTCTTGTACCCGTTCAAGAGACTGTTATCTTTGAACACCAGCTTGTAGCCATCCAGCGTGAATCCCAAGGGCTTCAACAGCACCCCTTTATGTGCCATTAAAGCGCCCGGATCACTGACGGAGGCGAACAGGATATGCAGAATCGGATAAAAGCACACCAAGGTCAATGCGGTAAGTACCGTATAGTTGGTCCAATCGAACACGCGGTCCCCGATGGACTTGTGCTTTCTGCTTCGTTTCGCTTTGGGTTGCATGATATCTTTCATAACCGTCCCTCTTTCTTACCATAGGCTGGATTCGGATCTACGCTTCGCTATCGTATTTGTCATCCATAACAGCCCGAAATTGACGATGGAGCTGACAAGTCCCACAGCCGTGGAGTAGCTGAGGCTCGCTTCCCTTAAGCCCCTTCGGTAAACATACGATGCGATGACATCCGCCGTATCGTAGATGAGCGGATTATACAGCAGAATGATTTTCTCGTAACCGGACGACATCAATCCGCCAATCGCAAAAATAAACAGTATGATGATGACCGGACTGATCTGCGGCAGTGTGATATACCACATTTTTTTCACCCGACCCACGCCGTCGATATCGGCTGCTTCATATAACGAAGGGTCAATGCCGCTCATCGCGGCCAGATAGATAATGCTGTCCCATCCGATACTCTGCCATATTCCCGAGAAGGTGTAGATCGGCCGGAACAAATTGGAGTATCCCAGAAGCGACGAGTAATCTTTGCCTGTGATGAACGACAGCAGCTGGGTTACGACCCCTTCGTTCGCCGTGAATATGTGTATGATGCCGCACACCACAACCAATGAGATAAAATGCGGCATGTACGTAATGGTCTGCACGGTCCGCTTGAACTTGGACGAACGAACCTCATTCAATAGCAAGGCAAGTATGATTGGAGCGGTGAATCCGAATGCGATGCCCCACACGTTCAGAAGCAGCGTATTCTTGACCACTCTCCAGAAATAAGGCCCTGTGAAAAAGTCGATGAAATGCTTGAAACCGACCCAATCGCTATCGGCAAATCCGAGCAAGGGCTTGAAATCCTTGAAGGCGATCATCACGCCCCACATCGGGCCGTAGCAGAAGATCAGGAACCAGGCTACGACCGGAAGGGCCATCAGATAGACAAACCAGTTTTTCTTTAGATCCTTTTGAATCAGTCGCTTCGTATTCTTCGGTTTCGGGTTCAAACCAACCGGGTCCATTTCCCTTGGTTTCCTTAATATCTCCATGATTCAACCACCTGTTCTTCGAAAGTGACACTAGCGTTGGTTGTACCGATCCAAGGCTGCTTGATGGAGACTTAAGAATTCCTCCAGCCCCATGCTTTGCGCTTCCTTCAAAAATTTATCGTACGCATCCACCGGCAGTTCACCCATCATGATCTTGGCAAAATATTCACCGCGCAGCGTAGACAATTGGTTCCCGAGCTCTGCCTCCCGTGAGGCTTCCTCTTTCGTGAATGTAATCGGCGGCATCGCCATGCTCGTATCCATGTTCTCCGTCCAGGTCTTTCGGATATCGCCCGAATAGCTGCCTTTTGCCGCAATCAACGGATTCGCATGGTGCTCGTCACGAATATTCGGCCAGTTGTGCATGCGGTATTTCCAGAGCGTCACATCAACCGGCTGACCATCCGGATCATTGTAGATATAGCTGCTCTCCGGGTAATACGGCATCCCCTGCTCATCCACCAAATGCACCGTGCCGTACTCGCCGAAGTTAATGAGCTCCCAGCCTTTTTTCGTGAAGTTGAAATCCAGCCATGCCATAGCGGCCTCTACGTTCTTGCTCTGCGTGGTGATGGCCGCATTGGTACCGGCTCTCTTGAAATTCTTATAGGTGGATGCGGATTTATCCCCTTTGTTCAGCACAGGATTCAGCGCCCCGACAAAATCAATATCGTTCTGCACCTTCCAATAACTCCACATCGTATCCGGCGAGTCCATCATGACAGCCGTATCATCGGAAATGGCGCTTGCCATCCGTTGATTAAAGTCAGCGGTCGCCCAGTCCCGATTCAGTAAGCCTTCCTTGTTCCATTGCTGCATCGTGGTCAGGTATTCCTTCGCTTTCGACTGTGCCGGTCCCCATGCAACCTTGCCGTTCTCATCGATGAAGGTCCAATCCCACACGCCATACGCTCCGTTAATGATGCCAGTAAAGATTTGGCCGTAAGTGGATCCGTAATTCAGCGGGTTCTTATATCCAACTTCCTGGCATTTCTTGAGGAACGTGTACCATTCATCAATCGTTGTCGGAACTTCCAGCCCTGTCTTATCCAGTGCTTCCTGCTTGATTAAGGTTCCGAACCAGATCCATTCGGAATACGGCGCGATGCCGTAGAAGCCAAGCAATCGGCCATCGTCCGTTACGGTCGTTTTTCTTCTCATTTCATCGGAATTTCGCCATGCCGTGTAGTTGGGGGCAAACTCTTCCATCTTATCGGTGAGGTCCAAATAGGCACCATCGTTCACCCCGGCTTCAAAACCTCCCGGGTAACGCCCCGGATCGATAATGATATCCGGCAGCTCGCCGGAGGAGATCATCAAGGTAAAGGCGTCCGCCTCCTGCCCGACAGGAGGCGTAATGAAGTTCACTTTGATTCCGGTCAGCTTCTCCACCTGCTTCTGAACCAAGTGATTATTCATATCCGGGATATTGGAGTTCGCGGGCATCCACACATCCAGTACCACGTCACCTTGGACCGGATATGCAGAATAATCACTCGGAATCACTTCCTCGTAAACATCACCGAGGTATGTATCGTTTAACGTGCTGTTCACCTCGTCAATCTGCTCCTGCGTCGGTGCTGTATTCCCGCGAATGTCTTCACTGATGTCTTCGAAAATCACTTGATTCTTCTCTTTGGAAACGCCTTCTTCTTTGGCTACGGGAGTATCGGGCTCATTGTTTCCTTTACCGCTGCAAGCGGTTACCGTCGAAATGATCAATATGGATATGAATAACAGTGTGAAAAGGCGCTTCATCGTTCTGTTCATGCTTAACCTCCCATGATATGAATAGTTGCAAGCGTTCCCGTATGGTGTCGAGATGTTCTATTAGCTGTAGTTATTCAAGGGCGCCTGATTAAAGCTTGACTTCATTCTTAAATCTCGGAGCATTGGTTGCTTCTCGGAAAGCGAATGTTATTCACTCCAACAAGATCATAGAAATGCGGCCAGCACCTCCTCGCTGGAAGCCATGCTTCTGCTCTCATTACCATCCCGAAAACAAGTCCCCTTTCAGCTAAAAAATAACTAGAACAAAACTCAAATTCCCCTCATTTAATACAAATATCCTGTATATTTAATCGAAGTATAAGCATATATCATTGTTTTGTCAACGCTTTCAAACACAATTAATGTAATTAATTTGATGTATTTTTTAATCTTTATGTTTTTGGAATTGTAAGTGTTGGAATAGAAAAACATGAATAAGTCTTGTTTTATTAGTATTATCAATAAAAATTCATCGGATGAGTCAACAGTCCCAGACGTTTATCCGACTAAACCTCTATTCGTAACAAACGCCTATTTATTACAGATTACCTGTAATAAATAGGCGTTTGGGTTCCCGTGGAAAAATCTATCGATTTACAGCAGCTCATGCATTTGTAATTCAGGAGGTGATTCCCTTTGAGGGAATCGACCTTGCAAGACGAAAGCCCAGATCCTCAATTCGAAATGTAGGATGACTTCGGCGGCGGCACGTTGCTCCACATCCCCTGGCTTCTTCAGCCCAGCTTCCACCACGAAAAACTCTGTAGGGACCGTACACTTCCGGGTCGTATAAATCCCAACACCACTCCCAAACATTTCCCAGCATATCGTAGAGCCCCCACGCATTCGGCAGCTTTTTGCCTACTTCATGCGCCATACCCTCCGAGTTTTCACCATACCATGCAATTTGATCCAGCTCGCCGTACCGATAACCACCCGTCCCTGCTTTACAGGCATACTGCCATTCCGCTTCTGTAGGTAAACGATAGCCATCCGTCTCCCGGTCACAGATAACCTGCTCTCTATCATCGCTTACCGAGTAACATGCCTTTAAACCTGACTTCTGCGATATTGTATTACAAAAGAGAATCGCATCATGCCATGAAACATTCGCAATCGGCGCTTGAGGCTTGTCGCCGTGTTCACCTGTCTGTTGCATAATCGAGCAATACAACGCAGCCGTAACTGGAACCGGTGCTAGCAAAAAAGAATTTACCTGAGCTGTCCATGTTGTCTTGATACGATCGTCCCTTAGTTGAATTTCACCTGCCGGTATTTGTACCATAGGATACCCGTCTCGATTACGCTCTGGTTTCAACCACGTTTCTCCTCCCGTTCCTGCTAACTTATCCGCTATTTTTATTCCACAAATAGCAATTTTAGGTTGTGTTTCACAATTCAATTCTTTCAAATCTAACGTTTGTTGACTATAGTATCAAGTTTGTTGTCTGGAAGCATCGAAACTTTCTCTTATACAATGAATTCAACAAGGCCACTACAAGCGAGATATCCCCGTAAGGAGTGACGGACATGAGCTCTACAGCCGAACCAAAAGATAAACGAAAGCGCTTTCGAATGCGCTGGCACAAACAGGATACGGAACTGACCCTGTTGGCATTGCCAACGACGATCTGGTACATCCTGTTTAGTTTCTTGCCGATGTTCGGGATCATTATCGCCTTCAAAAATTTCAGGATTAGCGGCGGCTTCTTGAGTAATGTGTTCAACAGTCCATGGATAGGCATCAAAAACTTTGAGTTCCTGTTCAAGTCGAATGACGCCTGGATCATTATCCGTAACACCATTGGCTACAATATGATTTTTATCATTACTGGGATTGTGCTGCCCGTTCTATTCGCCATTATGATCGGTCTGCTCCACAGTCGAAAGGCAAGCAAAGTCTATCAGACGATGATGTTCCTGCCCTATTTCCTATCCTGGGTTGTCGTATCCGCCGTAGGCTGGGCCTTCCTGAGCTTTGATAAAGGGATTGTCAATCAAGTGCTCGTCAATATGGGCAGCGATCCGATTAACTGGTATATGGAGCCAAGTTATTGGCCGTACTTTCTGATTCTCCTGAATATCTGGAAAGGCTTAGGTTATGGCATGGTCATCTATCTGGCAACCATCACGAGCATTGACAGCACTTATTATGAAGCAGCTGTCATTGATGGCGCCTCCATCTGGCAGCAGACAAGATTTATTACATTGCCCATGCTCAAGCTGGTGATTGTCATGATGTTCATTTTGGCCGTCGGACGGATTTTTTACACCGATTTCGGTTTGTTCTATCAGGTTACGCGAGATTCCAACTCTCTCTTCAACGTGTCTACCACCATCGACGTGATGGTGTATAAACAATTAAAAACCGCCACCGTAGGGATGGCCTCTGCTGCCGCATTTGTGCAGTCTGTTCTGGGGTGTGCTACCATTCTGATCGCTAACTGGATTGTTCGCCGAATTGATCCGGATAGCGCGATGATGTAGGAGGCAAAACGATGACAACAAAAACCGCTTATGAGACGGGCCTGGAGAAGTTTAACCGTACAAACAAAGCCGTGAACCTTCTGTTTAATCTGATTTTTATAATCCTGGCGCTGCTCTGCGTCATCCCTGTTGTTGTTGTTCTATCGATTTCATTCTCCAGTGAAGACTCCATCCGCGAGACGGGATATCATCTGCTGCCGGTTGCTTTGTCAGCTGACGCCTACGTCTATATCGTCAAGCAGGGTACGATGATTCTGCGCGCGCTCGGCGTATCCGCACTTGTTACCGTAGCTGGTACCGTGCTCGGTGTACTGCTGACCACTTCGATGGGATATGTACTCTCTCGCCCGACCTACAAGCTGAGAGGTTTTCTGACTTGGGTCGTATTTATCCCCATGGTCTTCAATGGCGGCTTGGTATCCAGTTATTTCATTAATACAAATCTATTAGGTCTCAAGGATAGCATCTGGGCCCTAATTCTACCGCTGGCTGTTTCATCGTTCAACGTCATCATATGTAAAACTTTCTTCAAAAGCACGATTCCGGATGGGCTGATCGAATCTGCCGAAATTGATGGCGCGAGCCAGCTGCGAATCTTCTTCTCCATCATCATGCCGATCTCGCTGCCGGTCATCGCAACGATCGGACTGTTTCTCTGCTTTAGTTACTGGAACGACTGGTTCCAATCGATGCTTTATATCGACAACCAGAACCTCTATTCTCTGCAAGCACTGCTTAACAGCTTAATGAGCAATGTGGATGCACTTGCCAAGAATGCCGCAAGCATGGGCGTCAGCTACGCGCTGCTTGTCGCAACGATGCCGAAGGAATCTGCCCGCATGGCTGTAGCCATTCTCATCGTTCTGCCTGTCGCATTCGCCTACCCTTTTTTCCAAAAGTACTTTATATCCGGACTTACGGTCGGTGCAGTCAAAGGATAACAGCGAAATAAGCCAAGCCATACTTGGTTTATGATAGATCACTCTTATACAACTTTTAAGGTGAGTTAACTTCAAAAAGGGGGAAATGGAATGAAGAAATCTTTAAGGTTCTTATCTGCACTGTGCGTGATGACACTTATGCTGGCTGCTTTGGCGGCCTGTGGCGGCTCGAAGCCTGCATCCACGTCTGATGGATCTTCGACGACACCGGACACATCTAAAGAATCCGCAGCTGCAAGCAAGGATGTCCCAACGCTGACTTGGTGGACCATTGGAGGTCAAGTGCCTAACAATTTCAGCAAAGCGATTGATGCCATGAATGCATACACAGCCGAGAAGATTGGCGTGAAGATTGACATCAAGGTTGCCAGCTGGGGGGAATGGGACACCAAAATGAATACCATTGTGAATACCGGCGAGCCATTTGACATCATGTTCACGAACAGTGGTAAATACAGCAAACAAGTAGCTATGGGCGCATTTGCCGATATTACGGATCTGGTGCAGAGTGAAACGCCCGACTTGTACAAATTGATTCCCGAGAAGGTATGGGAAGGCACAAAAATCGGCGGTAAGTATTATTCTGTTCCGACTTACAAGGATTCGGCACTGACGCAGTACTGGGTATTCGATGATAAGCATGTACAAAAGTACAATATCGATATCAATCAGATGAAAACATTGCAGGATCTGGATAAGCCTCTCCATGACATGAAGGCTGGCGAAGGCAAAAGCTTCTATCCGCTCCCGATGACGCAAGGCGAAGGCTTGAACGGCTTCTTCAACGAGTATGACGATTTGACCTTAGGCTTCCCGCCCATCGGCGTAAAGGCTGACGATGCTTCGCGTACGGTTGTCTCTGTCCTTGAGCAGCCTGATATCATGGCAAACCTGAAGCTCTTGCATGGGTGGTACCAGGACGGCATCATCAACCCGGATGCGCCGACAAAAACAGAGAACGACAAAGGAAGAGCATTCTTTGCAGCCCAGGCCTTCCCTGGGGCAGAGGTCAGCTGGCAAATCAATGACGCCGTGGAGAAGTACGATATGGTTCAGCATTACGGACCTATTTATACAACCAGTACGATCCAAGGCTCGCTAAACGCAATTTCGGCGAATTCAAAATATAAACAGGAAGCCCTGAAGTACCTCGAGTTAGTGAATACGGATCCCAAGCTCCGCAATATGCTGGCCTTCGGCGAGTTAGGCGTGGACTACAACAACGTTGATGGCGAGAAGGTGATTGAGCGCACCTCCGATACTTGGCCGCTGGCTGCCTATACGCAAGGGACGTTCTTTAATTTAGCGGTTACAAAAGGCGCTCCTGAAGATCAATGGGAACAGGTCAAAAAGCTGAACGATGCAGCGACCTCTTCAACGATTCTGGGCTTCGCGCTTGACATTACCGATCTTCAAACCGAAGTGGCGAATTGCCAGGCCGTATGGGATAAATACAAATATGAACTCATTACAGGTGCATCCGATCCGGAGAAAATGGTGCCCAAAATCACGGCGGAATTAAAGTCGGCCGGCATGGACACGATTATGCAAGCTGCTCAGGAGCAAATCAACCAATACTTCAAGTAATGCTTAGAATTCATGCGCATCCCTTAATGAGTCGCTGTTAAGGGATGCTTTTTCCTTACACCTATGAAGCTTGGTGTTAATCGTGTTACATTGGGATATAGCAACGATTATTTCGGCCGATCTGCTGCAATCGAGGTGTCGTAATGGGCTCTTTTTTACAAATCAAAATTTATCGTCACAAGTTTATTGCCTATTGTATCTTCGTCGTGGCCATCGGACTCACCCTCGGTACGCTGACCAGTGCCATGCTGCTGAATCAATGGATTGGCAATGCCCGCATTGAGGCGGCCAATGCCTTCGCGCGCGTTGAGAACGAGCTGCAGTATGATGCCGACCGAATCGAAGCCTACATGCAGCGGATATACTCCAATCCCGGTCTGATGAACGACGCTCGCAGCTTTTTAAGCAGCAGCGCGGAAGGCTACTTAACCAACAGGCTGGTCAACAGCCAATTCTCACAGCCGTTGGTTTCCTTTCCGGAGGACGTTAAGACCTACCTGTACAGCTGGGCGCAAGGCGAAATTACGCAGATTAGTCTGCACACCGCCCGGTATGGCAATGTCGTACGTTTTAACGAAACCGGAACGGCAAGCTTCAGCTTCGGGCTGCCGAATGCAGATGAGGCCTTTCGCGATACCATTATGAAGGGCTTCGTATATCGCAAGAAATTGTCGGATCCGGCGCTCGGCGCTCCGGAGTTCGGGGAAATGCGCTTCCTGATCAGCAGTGATCAGGTTTTTAAATCCATACGAAATTTTCGATTCGGCAATGCTGCTGCCGTTAGTGCTTCTGGCGATACCTATCTCATCGGCAATGGACAGGACCAGGACCTGGAGGAGCTATCCCGTCTGGCTGAGGCGGATGGACGCAGTCATGGTTTTATTTCGAAAGGGTTCATGAAGCATATCCTATTTGCCTCCTTCCCATCCACCAAATTTAATTTCAAATTCATCACCCTCATCGATTTATCCATGCTGATTCGTCAGCATGCCGGCATGCTGGTCACCGTTTTTCTGATTGTATTGGCAGCCATGATTAGCGTGCTTCTTCTCATTGCATACAATATGCGGGATGATGCCCTCTTCCTCCGCCGCATCATTCAATCGATAGGACGTGTGAAGATGGCCAATTTTACGCCAAGCGGGCCTGCCCGCTACCGTCGCAATGAATACGGCATGATCGCCCGGGAATTGGACGATATGATTCAGCAGCTGAATAAGCATATCCGCAATGAATATCTGCTGAAAATCAAACAGCAGGAAACTGAAATGAAAGCGCTTCAACATCAGATCAACCCTCATTTTTTATACAATACGTTAGAGGTTATCCGCTCCACGGCCCTTGTCAACCAGGACAGGGACACCGCGGACGCCATTGCTACGTTAGGGACGCTCTATCGGGAGATGGTGAAGAAGGAAACTGTCATTTCGATTGCAAGCGAGCTGGAATTGCTGCAGAAGTACTTGGAGATTATGGAGTTTAAATACCCGGGACGTTTTTATTACCAAATCAATGTGGAGCCGCCGCTGCTCTTGCTCCCTACCGTGAAATTCTGGATGCAGCCTTTGGCTGAGAATTTTTTCATTCACGGCTTCAATACCCATCATGAGTTTAATCTGTATGTAGTTAATGGTTTTGAGTCCGAAGCGTGTTACGTGCTGGAATTTGTGGACAACGGGAGCGGGATTTTGCCAGAGCGATTGGAAAACGTCCGAAGCACGCTGTCTAACCACGATGATCCGTCTTCCGGCAGCATCGGGCTGCGCAACGTATACACACGCCTTCACTTCTTCTATGGGAACGGCTTTTCGATAGAGATTGAGAATAATGAGGAAGCCGGAGTCAAGATTTCCGTGCGGATTTCAAAAGAGGTGATTGCACATGTACAAACTGATGATTGTGGATGACGAACCTCAGATTTTGGAGGGGATGAAGCGAATTCTGGATTGGAAGCAATACGGCTTCGGCCGGATCGAAACCTGCGAATCCATCAACGAAGCCATGTCCAAAGCGGTGGACCTGATGCCGGACATCGCCATATTTGATGTCTGCATCGGCAAGGAGCTTGGATATGAGGCGATTCGCAGACTCAACGAATTTCAGCTCCCTACTAAATTTATTATCATGAGCGGTTATAGCGAATTCAAGTATGCTCTGGAAGCCATTCGCTGCGGTGTCAAAGACTATCTGCTCAAACCTGTGGAACGCACCAAACTGCAGCAAGTGATCGAGAAGATTATAGTGGAGGATCTGAATGGTTCGATTGGTGATATAAATAGCGAGAGTTTGAACAGGGATCCGGTTTTAGGTGTAAGTTATGACAGCTTATCGAAGCTGGTCAACCGCATTCTGCTGATGATCAAGACAGAGTATGCTCAGAACATCACCTTAAAATCCGTGGCGGAGCGTTTTCAGATGAACAGCACCTACCTTGGACAATTGTTTCTCAAAGAAACCGCTATGAAGTTCTCAGAATATCTTATGGCTTACCGAATGCTTCTTGCTCAAGAACGAATTCAAGGAACCGATGAGAAAATTTCCTGCATCGCGCTTTCGGTGGGCTACAACAATCTCAATTATTTCTATACGCAATTTCACAACTTTTTCGGTAAATCTCCTTCTGAACTGCGGGGAAAAGGATAACAACACGCTGCGAGAAAGGAGGAGATCGATGTTGAAGCATGCCAGACCCCGAAGATGGTTCATGCATATTGTTCTTATAATGCTGCTCACATCGTATACAACCGGCTGTTTCCCGCAGCCCGGACATAACGACGAGGCCTACGATGGCGACACGGTTAACCTGATCTATTATACGATCGGAGAGCCGGACAAGGATCTCCAGCTCGTAAACGACAAAATCAATGAAATCATGGCTCGCAAAATCGGCGTAACGATCACCTATGTCAAGGTAAGCTGGCTGGAATACGAGGATCGGCTGAACACGCTGATATCCGCCGGGAGTCCGTTTGATATCGCTTTTGCCCCCGATTATGCAACAACTGCGATGCGCGGCGCCTGGCTGAAGCTTGATGATTACCTTACCGGCATTGGTAAGGACATGTACGATGCCATCGACCCAACCTTCTGGCAAGGGGTGCGTATGAACGATGGCAGCATTTACGGCGTTCCCACCAATAAGGAATTAGCCGTGCGTGATCATTGGATGTACCCCGCTTCCATCGTGAACAAGCACAATATCGACATTACCCAATACAATACGCTGGAATCCCTTGAACCCTTGCTACGAATGATTCGCCAGGAAGAGCCGGCATACATCCCTATGGAATTGGACCGGGATTCACAGAATTTCTTCGCGCTCCATGGATACGAATATATTCTGAACCATAAATTGCCCTTGATGGTGCAATCGCTGGACCCTGCCGCCCAGGTGGTGAATATCTTCGAAACCAAGGAAGCGCGGCAGGTGCTGGATACGTTGCGGCGTTATTACAAGGAGGGCTTCATTAACAAGGATGCCGCGCTGCGAGAGCCTGGAGCGCTTAAGCGAGGGGCCAAGGTGTTCTGGAAGTCCTCGGGCGGCGGACCGCTCTCGGAGACAACTTGGAGCAAGGATCGCGGCTACAAACTTGTAGCCCATCCCGTAACCCCTAACACCGTGACTACGGAAGCCGTCCGTGGAGGCATCATGGCCGTTAATGCCAACACCAAACATCCCGTGGAGTGCATAAAATTCCTGAATTTGCTGAATACGGACCCGGAAATACGCAACTTGTTCAATTACGGGATCGAAGGCGTGCACTACACGCTGGATGAACAGGGCCAAGTAGTTCTGATTACGGATAAGAACAGCAATGACGACGCCGTCCCGGATACGCCGGCAAGCAGCTATTCAGGAGTGCAGTACACGCAGGGGAATTGGTTTATTCTGAAAACCATGGGCGGCGATAACCCGGAACCCCTCGACAAATGGGACCAATTCCGTAAATACAACGACGGCGTCGTCAACTCCACTGTTCTTGGATTCACGCCGGATCTATCCAGCCTGACCGCCCAAACCGCTAACATCGAGATGGTCTGGCAAAAATATTATCCAAGCCTCATGACAGGCTCCGTCGATGTCGATACCATCCTCCCCAAGTTTAACGAGGAGCTGAAGCAAGCAGGCATGGACGAAGTACGACAAGAGGTGCAGAAGCAGCTGGACGCTTGGCGGAGCCAAAGAGAGTAAGCGGCAGGTAGGCGGAATTGAATCGGGGTGAATGAACCCTATTGTCTATATTCAGAAGAGACCTTGAAGCTGATTGCTTCAAGGTCTCTATTTGCAGTTTTACTCCCATTTGTCGTAGGCTGCCTGCAAATTCATTCCGGACAGGAGTCCTTTTTGCAGCTGCGGATTCGGAACCATCCGGTTGTACTTCATAATTTTTTGGTTGATGGCCTCCAGCTCAGCCTCCGGGATTGCATTTGGCTCCGGACGACCCAAGAGCCGCTTGATGTCGGCGGCGATTTCTTTTCTCAGCTCAATCCATGCCGGCTGGTAATTCGCGTTTTTCATGATACCGGTTAATACATCCCCGTCTTCGATCTTGATTGGCTTTCCCTTCAACGGCAAATCGTCAAAGCCGCCTTCTCTTGCAAACTTATCGACCGCCGATTCCAGAAGCCCGCTGCTGGTCGACACAGGACGCCGTTCTTTTTCTTGATGCTGATCTTCATCAGCTGCAGAAGCAGATTCCTTTGGGTCCTTGTTCACATCCATCTGCTTCACCTCCTTTTTTTCTCCTACCGAGGGAATGAACATGACTCCTTCTTTAACTCATTCTGCATAACCATCGTCATGACCTGTAAAATGATCGAAAAATATAACATTTTCTCATCCGTAAATGGAAGAACCGGTGTGGAATGAATTAAGCTCATATACTTCTTCTGAACCAGGCTAATACGTTGAGTAAGGATGGTTCAAAGCTCCACCATCGCTTTGATCACCTTGGCGGAAGGATGCATCCAGCCCTGAAATTCACGGATCAATTCTTCAAATCTGCACCGATGAGTTATGTACGGTTCTACATCCAGCCCGCCGTCCGAGATCTGCTTCATCACCTCATTGAAATCATCCTTGGTTGCGTTACGGCTGCCCATCAGCGTCAATTCCCGTTTATGAAATTCAGAATCCCGAAATGAGATTTCTCCTTGAATCAAGCCGACATACACCAAGGTCCCCCCGTGGGCAACCATATGAAAAGCGTTGGTCATGGATTCCTGGTTTCCTGTTGCGTCCAAAACGATGGAGGGAAATTCTCCTCCTGTTAGCGCCGAAAGATCGGATAGTTCCTCTCCAACCTGAATCGTATGATCTACCTTCGCCCAGTCTTTGCAAAAGGCCAGTCGATCGACGTTTGTATCCATGGCGATAAGGGTTGCTCCCATCGCTTTGGCACAAACCATGATCCCAAGTCCAATAGGACCGGCTCCGATCACCAAAACCGTATCCTTGCTGGTTACATTCGCCCGCTTAACGCCATGAGTTCCAATGGCTAACGGCTCTATCAAGGCCGCCTGATCCAAAGACAGCCCTTCGGTCCGCATCAAATGGGAAATCGGAACGGAGATGCGCTCGCGCATGCCGCCGTCGAGATGCACGCCAATCACTTTCATGGATCGACAACAGTTGGTTTTGCCTCTCAGGCAAGACCAGCATTCTCCGCAGTGTATATAAGGAATGACACAGACGGTGTCCCCGACCTTCAATCCCTCATCGTTAACTCCGACCTTTTCAATCACACCGGATAACTCATGACCGAGAATTCGCGGGTACGTAAAAAAAGGCTGATTACCGCGGAAGGCATGTAGATCCGTACCGCAAATTCCGATTCGCTTGATGCGGATGATGGCTTCTCCGTCGAGTAATTGTGGCTCAGGCAAGTCCTCCCGGTATTGAAATTCCCCAATCCGATTACACACAATTCCCTTCACTTCTAACTGCCTCCTTCTCTTGATCAGCGGATGCCTTCATTGTATTCCGGACGGCCGCTTGTCCAAGTCCGCCCTTGTACGGGCTCCAATATGTTCAACACTTCGGCTAAGACGACAGGATCCAGCGACTCTTCACTCCAAGCAGCATTACGCTTTATATTGTCAGGGTTAGCCGTACTGACCAGCGTTGTCGGTATCTGTTCATTCGAGGTTGAGAACTGCACAGCTAGTTTCGCAATATCCACTCCGGCTTTGGCGCAATATTCGGACGCACGTCTGCAGGCTTCCTTGATCTCCGTTGAAGCCGGGTGCCAGGACGGCGCTCCTCTGGGACCAAGCAATCCCATGGATAAGGGAGATGCATTAATAAGGCCAACTTCCTTGTCGTTAAGCAGCGGCAGCAAACCGGTAAGTGTCTGATCGTTCAAAGAATAATGGCAATAAGAAATGATGACGTCCACTTGCACTTGGGGCAGCAGTTTCTCGAACAGCTGCAGCGGCAGACCGCAAATCCCGCCAAACCGGATTGTCCCCTTCTCTTTTAAATGCTGGAGTGCAGGAAGAGCCTCCTCGAGAATAACGGATGCGGAAACGAACTCTATATCATGCAGAAAAAGAATATCCACGTAATCGGTTTTAAGTCGTTTCAAGCTCTCATCGGCACTGTCGATAATTCGCTTGGACGTGAAATCAAAATCATGCTCGCCATACCGGCCTGCTTTCGTGGACAGGATAAACATGTCCCGGGGTAATTGTTGGATTGCTTCGCCCAGCACGCTTTCCGCCTTCGTCAAGCCGTAATAGGGGGATACATCGATCAAATTGATGCCCGCATCAACGGCTGCGTGCACGGTTCGGATTCCCTCGCGGTCGTCCGTTTCCCGAAAGACGGAGCCTAGCGAAGAAGCTCCGAAGCTTAATACGGAAACATCGAGCCCGGTACGACCTAACTTACGATATTTCATGATGAAAACACCCTCCCTATTCATAGATATATCGATTCATGAGCTGCCCAGCAGCATCCCAGCTATTCTTCCAGACCGTCACCACGAACATCCTTAAGCTTGTAAAACGCCTTGGCATTCAGGCCGAACAATCGGGCATATTCCGCCTCTCCCCATGATTTCGGCAGAGCTTCGGCCAATACGTCAACCACTTGGCCATATTCAGCTGAAAGCAGGCATACGGGCCAATCGCTGCCGAACATGACCCGCTCAGGACCGAACATCGCTGTCACTTTATGTACATACTTATTAAAATCCTCCTGACTCCATCGGCGATGCTCCGCCTCGGTTACCATGCCGGAGAGCTTGCAGTAGATACTCGGAAAACCGGCAATTTGCTTCAGGAGGCTCTCCCAAGGCTCGATCCGTCCGCTCCGGATCGGCGGTTTGCCCAGATGATCGACAACTCCGCGGATGCTGGGAACATGTTGGATTAGCTTCAGCAGCGGTTCCAACTGGTGACTCAGAACAAGAAAATCAATTGGAACCTCCTCCTTGGCATATCCACTTAATGCTTCGATGTATGACGGCTCCAGGATCACCTGGGCATCAGGCATATCCTGGATCATAATACGAAAGCCGATAAATTTCGGATGTTTCCGAAATCGCTCGTAATGCTGCCGGTGCTCGGGATCGAAGAGATCGATCCATCCTACCACTCCGAGAATGGAAGAATCGTGATCCGCGAGCGACAATAGATAGTCCGTCTCTTCCATGGTCGGTGCCGCCTGGACGGTTATGCTGCCGTCAAACCGGTGCAAATCCAAATTCGGCCTCAGATCAGAAGGCAGGAAGTTTCGATAAAGCTCTGGAATATCCGGCTTGATCCATCCATAATCTCCTCGTTCTATCAGCCAATAATGCTGATGGGCATCCACTCTCATGAACATCCCTGCCTTTTTGATGTAATGTTTGCTATTTTCATTGTATGATCAAAGTCTGTGTACAAATATAGCGTGGAATTGCAATTTTATAACTTATTTTGATATTGTGTTTCTATTAGAAGATAAGGAGCGATGATCATGACTCCCCTGCGCAAACCATTTAAAGGGGACCCCCTGTTTCCGATGGAATTGGTTTATCGGACTACAAAAAGCCCCGAAGTGGAGCTGCCTCATCATTTGCATGATCTTTACGAATTGGTATATGTGTACCAGGGAAAGGGCACTTTTTTTATTGAAAACAAGCTGATGGAGAAAAAAGCAGGCGACCTTTTCATCATCCCCGGAAACACGATTCACAGCTCTTTCCCTGACCCGGATGATCCGATTATTTCGAGTGCTTTATTCTTTGCGCCTTCGCTCGTCTTAGGTGCGAATGGAAGCGATCTGCAATATGCAATCCTTTCTTGCTTCGACGTTGCTCAAAAATCAGGATCTTATCGTCATGAATTACCCAAGTCGAATCAACAATATATCGAGGGTATGCTAAAAAGGATCTCGGAAGAGACCCGACTTGCTCAGTTGGGTTTCCGCGAGGCGCTTGTGCTCTTGCTGCGCTCCTTACTGCTGCATATCAATCGCTACATCAGTACCTTGTCCGCAGAACAGCCGGCCCACTCACAGATCGGCCCCTCCTGGTTGAGGAATTCCATCCAATGGATTCATGAACATCTGGATCAACCCATAGGACTAGCCACTCTGTCGGCCCATGCATCGGTAGACCCGGCCCATTTTTCCCGTATGTTCAAGAAATATACCGGTTTGCATGTTACGGGTTACATCAATGCCAAACGAATCGCCCGTGCAAAAGAGCTCCTGCTACAGCATGAGAAATCTATCGGACAAATCGCTGAAATCTGCGGATACGACACCCTGACTCACTTTCATCGAAATTTCAAAACGTTGACGGGAATGACTCCCGGAGCGTATAGGAAGCAGGTAATTGACAGTTGACCCATTTAGAATTATATTATTTATAGTTAAGCACTTAACTAAATAGGGGGTGTGATCTCGTTGAATGACGACCTGCAACAATACGTGCTGGATTTGCCGCTGCCGACCCTTGCTTTCTTCACGTTGGTGGAAACAACGGCAAAGCTGGTCGACGTATCCGAAAGCTACTGGAAGGCACAAGGGCTGAACGGAGCCAGAATACGTATATTAGTTGAACTTATGAAAGAGGGAGGAACCATGCTTCCCTCCAAGCTGGCACAACAAATCGGAGTAACCAAACCCAATATCAGCCTGCTGCTCACCCCCTTGGAAAATGAAGGCTTGATTCGGCGGGATAACCATCCCCGGGACGGTCGAAAATCGGTTATCAGCATTACAAATGAAGGTCAGCATTTATTAATCCACAACCTGCCTGCGAACAGGCAGCAAGTTTCAGCTAAGATGAACGTGCTGAATGACGAAGAATTAAAGCAGCTACTGGCCCTTCTGAGTAAATTAAAGGAGGCGTGACGGCTTTTCACGCCCATTTGGTTAAGCACTTAACTAAAATCAAAAAGGATGATGGCAATGTCAATCGTAATTACAGGAGCCAATGGCCGGCTCGGCAGCCTCATAATCCAAGAGCTTCTTCACCATGTTTCACCTGATCAAATCGTTGCTTGCGTTCGGCGTATGGAATCCGGAAAATCATGGGAGGACCAAGGAATAACTGTTCGTTTCTGCAACTACGACGAGCCCGCCTCCCTGGAGAAGGCCTTCGTGGGTGCTTCGCGGCTGTTGTTCATCTCTAGTCCCCATCTCGATGATACCGTTCGTATGCGGCAGCATGCCCATGTGATAGAAGCTGCAAAAAAAGCGAACGTTGGCCATATATTCTATACCAGCTTTGCCTTTCCCGAACATAGCGACATTTCACTGACCCATTTGCATTTGGCAACGGAACATGCCATTCGCACAACCGGAATTCCGTATACTTTTCTTCGCAATGGCCTATATATGGACTTTATCGAAGCACTCGATGTGAATGCGTCCATTCTGACAGGAAATCTTCGTATCCATCCGGGGTCGTGGAAATTCAATGCGGTTACGCGCTCCGATCTGGGAGCCGCCATCGCGGCAGCATTATCCGGTGAGGGCCATCTTAATAAAACGTATGAGCTTGTGGCGCCTAACGTTTGGACCTTCAGCGATGTAACCTCCACTCTTTCAGAACTAACGGGCAGAGCGATATCCCTATGTCCCACCAACGAGTTACAGCATTGGATATTCAGCTTTTTAAGAAAAATCGATACGGCTTCAACTTCTGGCGATCTGGAGAATTTATTGGGACGCCCGTTAACAACGATGAAAGAAAACATGAAAGCTTATGTCGGGGCAGTGATTAGATCCGACTGACGATGAATCGACATTTCCCTTCATTGAGTACTGTGAAACCAACGTACCCAATATAATTAAGCAATACGGGAATACGATGGCCCCTGGGACTCAAGGAAGGAGGCAGAAATATGCCGATACGTCCGCCCATATTGCAGAGAGGCGATACCGTTGGAATCGTTACCTTGGGCAGCCCGCTCGATGCCAACATCATCAATGCACGGATCGAATATTTACGAGCCATGGAGTTCAATGTCGTATTGGGCCAATATGTATATGCCCAAAACGGGTTTCTGGCCGGAACAGACGAACAGCGGGCATCCGATTTAATGATGATGTTTCAAGACGATCAGGTGAAAATGATACTGCCCACAAGAGGCGGCACCGGAGTAGCCGGAATCCTTCCATACCTTGATTATCAAGTGATCCGGAACCATCCGAAAATCTTGACGGGCTACAGTGATATAACGGTACTATTAAACGCATTGCATCAATTCGTGGATTTAATTACGTTTCACAGCCTCTTGCTTATCGACTTCAAACCCGAGACGCCCTCCTACAATTACGACCAGTTTTTTGCCGCGACGTCCCTGTATTCATTAACACGGCCCATCCTGAATCCACCCGAAATGCCTCTGATCAGCCGAGTTCCGGGCAACGTTACAGGGCCGCTTGTGGGCGGTAATCTAACCTCGTTTGTAGATACGCTTGGAACGCCTTTCGAAATCGATACGCGGGGCAAAATAATCGTTCTTGAAGAAACGCATGAACCGACCAATACCGTCTACAGGTACTTGAACGATTTGAAACTCGCGGGGAAATTTCGTGACTGCATCGGCATTATCACGGGGGAATGTACAGGCTGCCAGGCTGCTTACGGCAAATCCTACGAGGATGTCATCAACGAGTTCATTGTGCCGCTCGGCAAGCCGTTGATCACAAATCTTGCCACGGGTCATGGTTTGTATAAAGCAGCTCTGCCGATTGGCGCCTTGGTTAATCTCGATTCCATTCTTAATACCATAACCGTGGTTGAACCTACGATCAGTACATAAAGCTCGTTGCATGGGCCTCGCTTCATCCCCATGCTGCCCATGCGCAGCGAGATATTAATGAAAAAAGCAGTTGATCATTACGATCAGCTGCCTTCATTTCTATGTGATGCTGCAGGTAAACTCATAGCTGCGCTACAGATGGGCAATCCCTTCACACCTGACTTATTTCACGTAAAATGTAGCGTCTCTTTGATCCCATGCTGTCGAGACCGGAGAAATTTCCAACACACCGTCCCGGTGTATTTTCCGTAATCTTATTTTCTGAAAACCTAGCTTGGCATAGGCATAGGTAATAAATGTATTTTTAAGATACTTGTCCTCTGTCTGTTTCTTGCTATCTTGTTTGTGCTTTCTTTCTGGATGAAACTTTTCGCCTAAAGCTTCCTCGAGTTGCACTTTCAATCTGCTGAATTCCGATTGTGAAATTGGACAGTTAATATACATAGTATCTATTCCGATATTGACCATATATAAAATTTCTTGTATAGAACTACTAATTAAAGATAGATGCATAAGGAAAATGCCATCTGTAGGAAGGCATACTGGTGAAGAAGGGTTACATTATTTAAGCATTATTCATTTGTTTGGTTTGCAATAAAAAAACACAACAAGGACGGCGACCATCGCTGTCCTTGTGAATATTTCGGTGCGGCAGAGCCACTTGGTTAATTAGTGAGAGCCATGATGTTATCGAAATAGAGCCCAGCAAGTTAATAAGGAGAGCCATCAGAATATGAGGGTTCTCCCATTTTCAATTTTCAACTATCGTGCCCTTTTGATGGGCCGTTTACTGCGTGATGCGAGACTTCGGAACTCACATCGGAAACTTGCACCGATTTAACCTCTCTTTCGATAAAAATAATAGAGTGAGGAACCTTATCTCCACTCTCTCTCTTTGCTTATATCCTCTAAAAAACTGCTACTTTCCCAATTACAACGACTCGGATGCTTGCTTCAGATAGCCGGACAATTGGGCCAGATCCGGCTTATCTCCTTCGCGCAGCTTGATCCACTTCCGTTCGGCCGGACCCTCGAAGCCTTTCGGAAACGCCATGCCGACTGTATTCATGATCATAAATGCAATTGCATCTTTCGAAGGTGAAATGACGGCAGCAAACTGCCCGTTCTTCAGAAAATGAATCTTCTCTTCCACTCCAGGAATCGTCTCGTGGACCATATGCCGAAGCTGACCGCACAATTGAACTTGCCATGGCGAGGACAGATTTTCAATAAATGTGGATACTTCTGGGTTCATTTTCTAACACGTCCTCTCTTATCGATGGATATTAGACTTCCTGTTGCAACTTGGCCAAATATTCGGCGTAACGTTCCATGGACGCAATCGCACCTTGCTCCGCACCGGAAGCCAGTGAGCCTTGAAGGGCTTCAGCAGAGACGTATTCCGTGCGCATCGTCAATTTTGATTTACCGCCTTCAAGCTGTTCAAACGAGTCGAAAATGACGGATTCGTGCTCGTTATACGGAGCCACGTCAAAAATCATCGTATAGTTCAGTCGCTCGGGCTTCACAATTTCGCGATACGTACCGATGATAGGAAACTCGGTCCCATCCGGACCCAACTGAACATATCGGTAGGTGCCACCCACTCGCAAATCGATCTCGCAGGCATGGAGGGGTACTCCGCCGTGACCCCACCAGCGGGACACATGCTCCGGCTTTGTCCAAGCATCCCACACCAACTCGCGCGGTGCTTCGAAAATACGCTCAATGATTAATGCTTGTCCTTCTACTCGCGTTGTTGCTTTATTTGCCTGTTGACTCATCGTGTTTTTCCTCCTCATTTGGGTAAGTAATAGGGTTCTGCTCAGATTTTATCCCATTTTTTCCAATATCGCCAACACAGTAGTTAACGGTTCAAGTTTTGTTCCAAGAACGCATCGAGTTGACCAAATGTCCCGACGAATCCTTGCTGTACATGCGGGCGCATGCTCTCAAAGGTGGCGCGTTCTTCCTCAGTGGCGTTAAACGGACCGCCTTTTAGCGTAAGCTTCGTCTTTCCTTCGCTTTCGATTAACATCAAGTGGTTGAACACTTCGAGCGGCCACGTTCCGCTGAACGGAGCCCGGATCGTGTTACCTTCTTCATCGGAATACGATTGGATGAAGTCTGGATAAATCAGCATTTGGATTAACGTCGCGTGAAAACTCCAATCCATTCATACGCGCGATTACAAAGGATTCGCTATACGAAAGCAAACACGGGACCTTCTGACCAATGCTCCCAACAACAGGACGACGGCAACAATCAAGAATGCCGATTTCTTCGACCAAATCACTCCTTTTCATATTATTTTCTGTTCATTTTGAATATACTTCTTAAGGAATATACCTGTCAAGGAATATTCAGTATTTAAATTGACCGCACTTTCATTAATCGCGCCGAACCGCGAAAGCTGGCAAAGAATTTTACGGAATACCTCATGTCGTAGAAGTGTGCGCTTGACACAGGCTTAAGCCGTGTTTAACCATGTCTCGGACGATTCAGCGCGGCGGTGTCTGCCGAATACGAAATAGAAGAGGCCTAAGCTGGCAACTTGTAAGACCGCCAGCACGAACCAGATATTGCTGAAGATCAAGCCCCCGCGTTGCGGGTGATCCAAAGAGCGGATTCCATGCTGGAATCGCCGATCTGCTGAGGTCCGTCATCTTGCCATAGATCCCGATTGCCATCCCTTGCGCGATGAAGTTGACCATTGCCAGCATCGAACATTGGGAGGAACAAAGCCTATGAATTGCTAAATAGTGGCGAAATCAAGGCGATAAAGATGAAGGGCTATCGAATTCCGAAGATAGCTGTCAGGGATTACGTACTGTCGCAGGCAAAAATAACAATGGAACGCTACAAGGAATTATCAGAAGGAGATTAAAATAAGCTGCGCATTTTGCTGCGGCTCCGCTGGCTCGTACTATAGAGTCTATGATTTGATTGTGTGTACGAAGTTAGGCACTCCTGTAAATCCACGCAACTTGCTTCGAACGTTCTATGATTTGACGAAGAAAGCGAAAGTCCCTAAAATTTGTTTTCATGATCTTCGTCATACCGTGGTCACATTAATGCTTAGTAGTAATACAAACCCAAAGATTGTAAAGGAAATCCCTGGGCATTCAGACATTCGAGTGACCCTCGACATTAGTTTCCATATTTTAACATCTATTCATAAGGAAACCACTCATCAGTATGGCAACATGATTTTCGGGTCGCAACTTGAGAGCAAAGAAAAGGAGGTTTTAATCGCTGCCGACACGGGTAGCTCGTTAGAATTTGATTCTGAATCGTTAAACACGATTCAATAATTCATCCTCAACTTACTGACCGCCTTTCATCGGAGCATTTAGAACGGAGTAAAAGTAAATCACCCTGCCTCCAAAAGAGGACAGGGCGATTGTTTGTGATCGAGAAAAATAAAATAAAGGTCTGAGCGGAGTCCTATTTGCCTCGCAAAAGATGAAATAGCATTAAAAAAATCCTTAGTGTGACCAAACGTGTGACCACGCGCTCAAATCATATCTAAGCATAGCAAGAACCCGCCAAACACTCGAAAATCCCTGTGTTTAGCGGGTTCTTTTTAGTTATGGAGCCTAGGGGGATCGAACCCCTGACCTCATCGCTGCCAGTGTGGTGAACACTGTTTCCTTCAATGAACCGATATGTCCGAAAGCCTTCTGTAGTGCGGGTTTTCGGACTTCGGTCTGTTTTGTTGTTACCTTGAATTTCCGCATATTATTTAAGGTTTGTGATCATAGGTGTGATCATATAATTGTTGATGTAATAAACTAGCCACATTAGCTATGCGAAAGCAGTAAAGAATATCGATTCAAACGATGGTTGAACTTACGGAACAACCTTATTTTTTTTCTTATTAATTCCAATAATATTCTCCAACACCCATAAGCACCTTAGCATCCTGAACGATACAATAATAACTCCCCACAGCACAACCATATTTAGTTCAAACAACGGAGCTGTATCACGGTCCATAATTAGGGATACAAGTGAAAGTACAACCAACAGCCCAAGATATTTACTCGTATTTAAGAATACCTTAAAGATTTGACCATAATATATACTCGATCTGAGGGCGTTCATACCTGAATTATTTCCAGTAACAAGTAGAATCGACAATCCAGTAATAACAAAGCCGAGTAGGGAGCCAGCTACTCCAGCAATCGCTCCATATAAAGCTGAGCGTGAACCTTTTAATACATTCATTACTTCATCCTGTAGACTATATTTATTAATCATCCAAAGAATTACAAAGGTTAACACGATTGATAGGATAAATTCCATGAAGAGGAAATACTTATCATACGTATCAATAATTTTCTTCATCAGGACATTGTTCCACCCTTGCGAAATTATCTCTCAACTCATGGTATGCTTCATTGATTGCATTATACATACTAGTTGAGTCTACCGCTCGTCTTTTGTCGTCGACCGTTATAACACTTTTCGTGGAGATCATCTTATCTTCTAATAAATCAAAAGCTTTATTCTTCTCAGTTGTGATATCTTCACCAACCATCTTAAAGCGATGTATCTGGTCTCGGTTTGACTGTCGAGTGAGAAAGTCATTGAGTTTCTGCTTAACAAACGGGAACCCAAATCCACGCTTTGAGTACTTCTTTTTACGAAGAATAACTTCTACAGTCTCCGCTTCCGATATTGAAGCTGCTGCTTCAAATGCATTCTTAAGGTTTGAATCCAATTGTTCAATAATTCCAATTGAATTCTTTGCCACTTCAATTTGTACTAAGCTTACCTCATTACCAATTGATCTTAACTGGCGATCCACATCAAGATTAAGTATTGGCGTAATTTCGATGTGAACTGTTGGATTAGAATAAGTACGGCTTTTTTCTAACACATAATCCTTCAGGGCGGATGCTCTTGGTCCATAGAAATTGAACTCTAGGCCTACAACCCCAGCTATCGGGTAAAAAACAAAATGTGTGATTTCAGCAAGTCCTGCATTCGCTGGAATGATTAATCCAGTTAGCTTTCCTTGATTTTCAAGCTCTGGCAGAGAACTTCTCCGTGACACCGCAAATCGACCTTTGATCTCAGACGCTGTACTTGTCGAATCCATTTCAATAAGATGGACATCCCCGCTTAGCAGATAAAGATACCTTGATAGAGGATTATTGCCATTGAACTGCAAGTTACTTATGTAATCAAACACTCCATAAGGATCAGTATGTGGGCGTAAGGAATTGGAACCCTGTCGTAACTCATACAAATCGATTCTGAAGAAATGAATCTTACGATTAATATTAGCCATTATACTGTTCCTCCATTAGTCATAATATAAAAGAGCCCATACAATAGATACTGTAATAGGCTCTTCATTCGTGGTGTTGTGTCGTTAAGCTAGCTTACCTAATACAGGTTCCATGAAACTATCGAGAAATTCTTCCGTAACGCCTTTAATGTTTCTCTTTTTGAACAGAGCGTACATTTCTTCTACAGCTGAGTATGAGAAAAATCGTGTGTTAAGTGAATGGAATTGAGGCTTACTCGCTTCTTTAAACACCTTCTCTCTTTCATCGTCAGCTGCTACGATTACATATCGAGTAGGGAAAGGCGGTATTGCATCTTGGAGGCCCTTCATTCGTGTTAAACCACTCGTAACCCCAGTGCTATGTTCAACTTCCATAACAGCAGGCATTAACTTTCCATTCTTAAACCAAATGCAGTCAATCATTAGAGCAGCTCTGTATGCATCCTCAAATGGCGCAATTAGCTTTTCATTGCGCAAGGAACTTACTACACTCTCCATCTCGCCGATCTTTTTGTTTTTATACACAATACCTTTGTCGTTTTGAGCAATCCAGGTACGGAAACCCAGATGCTGTCCGATTTCGATAAGAGCGATCTGCATCTGTGAATGCCGCCTTTTCATCTCTATATCCAATTCTGGAGTCTTAATTTGGTCGGGAAGTACCAACGCATCATACATTACATCAACGGTCGGCACTTCAGAAATGACCACATCAGTTTGCGATTTGTACATTGCTCCAGCAGGGTGAGGATCGTCAGGACACCACATAAGATGCTTGTGGCCTTTCTTGATATTCGTGTTAGAGCTAATGCTTTCAATCCTTCCAGGGTAGCAGTAATAAAACTGCGGAGTATGCGCTAATAATGCTTCTAATACTGATCTTGTATTGTAACTACCACCGAATACACGTTCAACATTGACTGGATGGTTTTGAAACAATGCATTTGCGAGTCGCCAAATCATCCCCGTAGAAATTGATTCTTCGACTGCATTTGCCCATGTCTCACCCTTTTTAGGATTTATGCGCTTAATGACAATAGGTCCCTCTGGATATACAACATCCATAATTCTAATCATGCCTGGAGTTTTGGAATTAACATACTGATATATCATGTCCTTAGGTAATTGCCCAATCTCATGTACTAAGTTGGAGGCAGTTAGTCTCATGTGTACTCACTCCTAGGAAGTCTAAAATGGTTTCAGCCAATCCCTTAGCTGCTAAATAAGGCACACCATTGCCTACAGTCTTAAATGCAGCAGACAAGGTGATGTCACTTGGTAATGCATATTCTTTTGGTAAAGACTGAATTGCTAATGCTTCTGCTACAGAAATACGCCTTGCTTTGTAAGGATGCAGGTGTACTTCATTGTTTCCGTATGCCGCAGTAGGTGAGTATCTCCATCGGTGAAGTCGTTTGTAGCTTTTCTTTGAATCATCGCCCTCAGGAATCGTTTGAAATTTCACAAGTCCAGCCCTAGGCGTAAAATATTGACGAGCGTTCGGATGATTGTATACATCATTCTGATTGAACCAATGCTCAATTGTGAGTTCCTCAGGGATACCTGCTGGACGCTCAAGTTCAACATCTTCCCCAAATGGAGTAGTCGCTAGCCAAGGAATACTGGATATCCTATCTAGACTATATTTAATATGCTTTTCCCATGGGAACACGTCTGTTAATGACATGCCTTCCCCTAATTCTATCCCCATTCTCTCCAACACATTTTGCTTGAATCCAATCATAATAATTCGTTCTCTTTGTTGAGGAACTCCGTACTCTATAGCGTTGATCAAGCGCTCTGTGGTTACATATCCTGCACTATGGAGATTAGACTTAATCTCTTCATAGAATGCTCTGTGCTTCTTTGTTCTCCATAATCCTTTGACGTTTTCGAATAAGAAAAAGTCAGGCTCTTGTTGGCAGATTAACTCAACATAAGTAGCCGAGAGCTTTCCGTTTTCACCTTCGCTTCCTCGGTTCTTACCACCAACGGAGAAGTCAGGACAAGGGGGGCCGCCGATAAAGCCAATAAGGGGATTGGATTCCCTTGCCTTCTCGACAAGTGAGGTTAGGTTCCCACTGTCTTCTGCATTGGTGAATTCAGTTATGTCACGAAGATGATAACCAAATTCAGGTTCTGGGATGCCCATTACCTTCCGAGAATGAATATATGTCTCCATAAAAGGGCGATAGAATTCATTTACAAACAGTACGTTATAGCCACTCTTTTCAAATCCTAAATCTAAGAAGCCTGCACCTGAAAAAAACGAAAAAATGGCTGGTGTATTTGACATTGCCTTACCTCTATTCTGCATTAATTCGACAGCTTGCGATAATAATTTCTACATCATCTGGGTGGTTCCTGCTTACCCGAGAAAATACATCTTGATTTCCAAAAAATTGGATGATAAAATACCTATGTCCGAAAGCATCGGCGTAAAAGACCCTTATGAAGGAAGCACCTTCAGGGTCTTTCTTATTTTTCTAAAGTACGGACGGTATTGAATTTCTTGCCAAAATCATACGGTTGAGAATAATACATCTTCTTGCAGTCGGCACACTGAACATCACACACTCGATCATATATGAGCTTTTCTTGTTTAGATAAGTGGTCTGGAGGAGTTTCGACGCCGATCACAAGTAATATTCCCCCGCATTCCTTACATTTGAACATACTTACCGCCTCCCTACGGAACCTGAACCATATAATCATACAATGGCTTTAACAAACTAAAGTGATATTCAATAGTATCAATTATATCATTTACTGTTTTTATGTCCTCGTCCAGATGATCGTACGTAGTTATCACATAAGATTCAAATCCAGCCTGATCATTTGCATAGAAGTTTGGAAATGAACCCATTGAATCTGAATCAATGTCAAACACGTACTCTTTACCTGATACAGGATCATGAATATACCACGTATAGCCGTTACCCTCAAGATTCTTTAAGTGCTTTATCATCGTTTTAACGAATATAGGGTCTTTCTCTATTCGATCCTTAACGTATGCTCGGTCCCAAGAATCATGTCGAACAGCATGGAAAAGACCCACAGAAAATCCGTGCTGGTTTAAGGACATTTGAATGCATCCATGTTTAGGAAAAGAGTATAACTCCCTCTCGCCATAAAACCGCTCTGGTAATAACTTATCTAGTTGCGATCTATGCTTGCCGAAACGAACTGCCATCCAGTTTACACGCCCATAATTGAACTGAGAAGGCTCAATATGGGACACCTTATGATTGTCATCCCAATGAGAGTGTAAACCCATGTTATTTGCTGCAGATTCAAGTTCATCATGCAGATGTATCAGCTTATCACGAATCGCTTTTCTTCTATGTCGCAACTCATTTGTAACCAGCGGCGCATTCTCTTCCAAGAGAGTTTCATAATCATCATAAGTGAAATAGTAGTCTTTTAGAAGTGCAGCAGATGGCAGCTCTGCGTTATTAGTGGGGATGAACACAGATTTGAACAATGTATTCATCGTGTCATTGGCAATAGGTATCCTTTCTAATTCTTCCTCTCTCAAACGATAGCTCTCAATAATATACGAATCCACACTCACTGACAGGTCTTCGAGCTTAGAAAAAAAGAAATGGATGTTTGTATTGCCCTTGGTCACATCCAGCACAGAGCTAAGTTCAAGATTATTATTCATCCCATTATGAGTTAAGTTGGCGGAGCCGCTCATAACTTTACCAGTACCATTTTTGTCTACCGCAAGAACAGCTTTAGCATGCAACCTTTCTTTCGAAACGATATATACTAAAGCTAGCTGGTCCAATTGGTGAAGCAAGGACGATGGCTGATTCAAAGAGAAATCAACTGAGAGAAATATTTTGATTTTCTCTTTCTGCAATCCCCACATATCAGCTAACCTCTTAATCCAGTCAACTCCACTTTGCTCCATAAATGCTGTAGCGATAAACAGTCTTTCCGTATTTTCAACGGATTCTATCTTCTCAAGTGCATTCGTTGTTTTCCAGTCAAAGAAGACATTATTCATTCTATTATACCTTCCCTCAATAACGACATGTCGTATAATTCAAAGTTCCTCGCCGACCCTTACAATATGTTAATATATGTAAATTATTGATGGAAACGAAAATCAGGAAATTTTCCAGGCGCAAATATTATGAAGTAGAAAGCTTTCGAACTTTCTAACGAGCCCCCCCCAATCTATAGACATATAGTTCTTCCAGATTGCATCCAATGAACTACTCTACTATTTATACCATAAATAATCCATATAAGGTACATATAGATGGAACAACTATGAGGCTTGTATCCGCTCCCATTGGGGTGGATACGGGCCTTTTTGCGTTCCTGACAGCGATAATCGGGGAAAGTGAGATGAACCCCAAGCGAATGGAGGTGATAGCAGTTGGAAACCTTTAAGCAGGCACTGGATGCAGTGATTGATTCCATGATCAAGCTGGAAGCTGAATGGGAGAGGATCGACAATACACATTCCGATTACTTGGCTGAGCAGTATCCGCTAAGCAATGATTGGCGGGAAATCGTGATGATCTTGATGGAATGGAAAGACAGTCTCTAGGAACGGAGGAACGAAGAATGGTTGTAAAGCGTGGATTACCTGAGGATATGACGATCTTGCTTCGGCAACTCGTCATAAATGGCCATTTCCGAATGGCAAGTACTGTACTGTTCGTATTCTTCAAAAGGAATTGGTCTCTGGAGGATGATCTTGCCGCCTATTACGTAGTTCGGTACTTCCTCAAGTATTACCCTGATCGTCTTGAGAAGCATCAGAAAGGAAAGAGACAGGCTCGCTAATGAGGAGAAGCGACAGATGAAAAGCATGGAGCAATTGATCGTGCAACGGAAGCAACTACATTCCGTGAATTGAAGTATGCGCCGTTGAATACCGCTGAAGGAATGACGTGGAGTGCTTGACACTGCTGGCAGTGTCTAAAATGCAACTTTTAAAAAAAAGAAAAAGCCGCCCGTCAATCGGAGCAGCTAAGAAAAACAACCTAAACCAATCATATAGAACATCTAAGCTCGGTGTCAAATATGGTGGAATTGTAGAAACTACACGAAAGGTTGAGTTCGCTGATATGTCTAACCCGCGATATATCGCACAGTTGCCAAAGGATGAGCAAGAAGAAATCGCTGCGAAGCTAAAGGCGAAGTTGCTTGCGGAAGATCTTTCGGAGTTTGTAGTATTCAAGCCTTAAAGGATGCAATGGACAGTAAGATTGCAGACAAGTGGACGTATTTGACGAATAGCATTTCAATGGGACGGCATTTGATGCCGTCTTTTTCATATCCTGCTACTCCTAAACACTAATTGAATATTGCAATTTATACCAAGGGAAGTAGCTGCCATGCTGCTTCCCTATTTCTATTCTATTTCTTGGAGGTAATCATAAATGAACCAGTATATGATCAAAGCAGCCTTAGCAGATGCACTCTGCGTAAAAGAAGATAGTGCTATCATCCAAGAGCTCTTCTCCCGCTTTGTAACGCCATATGAACTGCTTGATGCTAATGAAATGGAGCTTACCCGCATCAAAGGTGTTGGCCCCGTGAAAGCACGTCAGATCGTGTCTACGCTTAAGTTAGCGAGAGCGTTCAACACACCTCGAGAAGAATCGTATATTATTCGCAAACCTGAGGATGTCTTTCGTCTGATGCGATTTGAGGTAGGACACAAGTTGGTTGAGGAATTCTGGCTCTTGCCGTTGTCCACAAAGAATCACGTGATTTGCAAGGAGCGAATCAGCATCGGTACAATAAACAGTGCTATTGTAGGAGTTAGAGAAGTGTACCGTTCTCTGATTCAACGGAGTGCCTGTAGTTGGATCGCCATCCATAACCATCCCTCTGGTGACTGCACTCCATCTCGTGAAGATATCCAGCTTACCAAAAGGCTTGCTGAAGTAGGGGAACTCCTGAATATCCACTTACTCGATCACGTTATCATAACAACAGACAGCTACTGCTCGTTGAAAGAGCGTGGACTATTCTAAATGAACGATCATTTATTCATTCGTATGACTGACGGTTGGATACATGTACTTGGCTTTATCGATAATCAATCGGTATTCATCAACAAACTTGTACCAGGCGACTTCACAATATATGTAAATGGTCATCAGGAAATGAAGCCTATTACAAGAGATCAATTCACAGCAATATCTTCAATGCATTGAGCAACGTGGATGTTCCGCCGCACTCGTTAAGACGATACTATCAGAAGAGGTCAATCATCAATGATCACAAACGCAGCAAATATCATGCGCTCGGTGCTTGATGAATATGCAATCGAAGAGGCTGAAGAGTTCTACCGTCAAAATTAAGGGATTAAACAGGGGGAGCCAGTCTAACTGATTGACTTCTCTTCCTTTCGCTTGGCCTTCGGCTTTGACTTGGTTTTTTCGTGTGTATAACGAATCTTGCTACAAAGTCGATGCCTTAATGGGCTTGCGAGAACACTCTTCATAAAAGAATTGCTGATGCTCAATGAACGAATTGTTATTGTTAGTTACTTTTCAAGCGATAAATTAGGTGTGTAGGTAACACCAGTAGTCAATCGGTATACCTGGTTCCTTATCCTGCTTATTAAGTGGCATCATTTATATCATCTCATCGTCAAGATCATCAATTTCGTGTGTAAGTGCTCCACCGTACCACATTTCTCGATATAAGAAGCGTTCAACGGCTTCTCCATACTTTCGGGGAATATCTCGCTTGCTATTTTCTATCTCACAGAGAGTACTTGTGCCCATTCCGAGATGAGATGCTAGCTCAGCCTGAGACAAAAAACAGAAATGGCGTTTGATGCGTAACTGGTAGTACACAGGAAGGCTATCGACATCCATAAGTACGTGTCTGTTGAATATCCTGTGCATCTCCCAGTAAGGGATTATTTCCTCATTGTCATCGAAGTCACAGGGGTAGAATATGTGTTTCTTCATTTGTACTCCTTTCACTCTAATGGGAATAGTGCAACCTCCTACCTTGAATAAGAGGAGACCCGCTGTAGATTGCAGCCTACATTAGGATAGATAAAACGTAACCATTAGAATAGGAATTCTCAAGAAATTTTTTCTGATTATAGGCAAGTTTTTTCTGAGTGACAATCATTCAAATTCCAACCAAAAGCGCTAACAAAATTTATATTTTCGGCATGCTTACACACGACTAGGTAAAACTTTTCGGCACAAATTGCTGAAAGCCTTGGTACTACTGGATTTTTAGCCTTTCGATGAAATTAGAACGTATGTACAAATTAAAAGGGGATCAGATGCTGACGGTGTGGGGGAAGTGATACATTACGGATCATACTTGTTCACGAACACGCCAATAGACAATACCTTAGATAGCTATTGTTTGTTCCTCCTTAGTATGTGAGTACTGCTTTAACCAGTGTATATTCTGGGTATCTTCCCACCACCTGCTTCAATCCTGATTCAAAACCTTAATGAATGGTGTAAAATTCAACTTACTCACCGTTTAGGTTCTCAGCTTGCAGCTTTCTCTTCGTAAACAATGCGTTTCATACGATGATCTATTAATATGCCGAAATATCATATACATCTATGTATCACTCTCGTTTTGAGTTATTCATGGGAGTAGTAAACAGCAATCTTGCTGGTAAATACGAGACTAATAGGACTAATCCTGCTCAATACCTCGATCCATATGGGCTTTATCCAGTATCCCGCTGCAGACTGATAAATCCTACATTAAAGAAAAATTAGTCGCTCGTTCTTCTAGTCATGTATCAGTATAATGACAAGACTAGCGCAGACCCAGACATCTCAAGGATTGGAGGAGGATTAGTCCGAATAGTATTGAAATCTCGCTCAGGAGTGCTTACCATCAATATGAAAGGAAATAACATTACAGCAGCAGGAAACTGTCAGGAGGTTCTTGCGCTAACGTCAGATGTGGGAGAGTGAATGAAGCTAGCAAGGTCATCTACATTTGAGAGTATGAGGTCGTACAAGTTCACCGCTTGTGCCGCTGCATACTCTCTTATTTTTTTCTGATTAGCCCGTGTGAGATGTCCCCACTTCAGGCTACCTGCATTCAGTTGCTTTACGAGTTCCTGTAGCTTGAAAGGCATTGCTGAAATGTCTGCGATGATCTGATATTGCTGAGCCGCAACGAAATCATCGATCGTCAGTGCTGACACCTTCTTCATCGTTGGAAAACGGAATCGAAGCTCTGTTCGAGTGGAGATATCTGTCTGCACCCCGCGTCTCTCCTGCATCTGAAGCCGCTTGTCATACATGTGAAGCTGGACAGATGAACGCCTGGAACCCATATACATTGAAGTCGACAGAGGTCGAACATCCGCACGTTTAGGTGGATGCACGGCATGGAACTGCTCATATGGAGATTTACTATCGAATGCAATATCCAGCCGCTTCACTGACCATCTATGCAGTGGTATGAAATTAAATATGTCACGCAGCAACGAGCTATCGTCAGAGTAGCCGTGAAACATGAGCTTACAAGTGAACTTCGATGTAGGAAACTTGGGAAGGTGCCACAGGTACACGCCCTTCCGCTTGTCTACGACGAAGTAACGATACCTTACGTGATCCGTATTGTTGTACACCTTGATGATACTGTTGAATAGCTGTCTCTTCTCAATGTCATTCAGATTGATATACAACGTCTTTGTGTCTGATAATACTCTCATGCTATGGTTGCTCCCTTATCTGTTCTAGAGAGGTAGTAACGACAAGAAACTGTGTAATACTTATCTCCCCACAGATAGAACAACCACTTGCTATAATTTGTGCAATACGGAACTTACATTCGTATTATTCTTCTTCAACTATCGCTTTGTCCAACCGCTTGATATGCTCCTGTATCAACTTAGTCGTATCGTGAGATTGATTCTCCAGGCTTTTCTTCAACTTCGATTTCATATAGGTTACTTCCCTCTGAATCAGTTCCTTCAAATGTTCTACATCGTCGGAAGTCAGCACGGTCTCTTCAATAATTCTGCTATCACTGACCAGCGACCTCGATGATGTCTGATACATCTTCAGTGAAATCTCAACAGTATATCGATCAAAGCTTATACTGCCGTCATCATTATGAATAACGTCATAAGCCTCTGGATCAATATCAAAATACTCACCTTCATCTATATGTACGCAATAACTAGGATCGAGGGGATGACGATTAAAGTTCATCTTGTAATAGTTTTCAAAAAACTTTTCCTTATTCGATTGCTTACCGAGCAAAAAGCCTTCTAATGAGTTGCAATATTCTTCATCCGTAAACAGCTTAAGAGGAAGGTCATATACCTTGCACAGTAACTTAATTGTCCCGTTGTATGGTCGCTTGTTATGCTCCTCTTCAATGTTCTTTAGTCCCTGATACGACATGCCAGCCGCTTTAGCCACTTTACCTCTGCTGAACTCTTTCTTTGAATGCATCTCTTCTAGTGTCTCACGAACGAATCGCAGTTTCTTACCGATACTGTACTGCTTGAAAACTTCGTAATTGCTCCCCGTGATCTCTCTAATGTTGCCTTTATCCGTGAACGTGATCGTTGATTTTGACGATTGCCTCACAAAATCCCCTCCAAGACGCAGAATTGATATTCAGTCCATTTGATTCAATACTTGCTCGTACTTCATGCCCGTAGCAGGTATGAAAAAGCGCACTCTATCGTTCGATAATTGAAACATTTTAATATTCTTTACAACGTATTTTACAACTATTGAAACATAAATCAAGCTGCTGTAAAGTCATGATTGCAAGAAGGCAAAACAAAATCAGGCATAGGAGGAGGAGTTTAAATGACAATACCCCAGCAAGAAGCTGATGTCATACCGTTCGATCAGTACGATCTTCCGAGCTTTCCCGTCGACACATTCCCAGTATGGCTAAAGCGGTTTGTATTAGCAGTATCGGACGCATCACAGACACCTGTCGATGCATCAGGTTTCGCCGCACTATCCGTTCTATCAGCAGCTCTATCCAAGAAGTTCGTGATTCGCCCTTTTACAACGGGATCATGGACTGAACTGAATAACCTATACACCGTTGTTGTTATGCCCTCAGGGGAAAGGAAAAGCGTCGTTCACAATGCGTTCGTGCGGCCCCTCATCGATTATGAGAAACGTATGGGAGCGCAAGCCCAGGACAATGGCTCTGACACTGACGAAGACGGTACATTGCCTAGAATTATTGCCGATGACGTTACTCCAGAGAAGTTAATCGGCTTAATGAAGAAGAACGGCGAGAAGTTAGCAGTGCTTTCTTCTGAAGGCGGCTTGTTCGAGATGCTGGATGGAAAGCGATACAGTACGACACCGAATCTGGATGTTTACCTTAAGTCATACACAGGTGATTATCTGGCCGTTGACCGCATTGGACGACCGTCTGAGGTATTGAACAAACCTGTACTCACAATCGGTCTATTCGTGCAACCAAGCGTCCTGCAAGGACTTCCTGATCGCCTGGCAGATCGTGGATTATTTGGCCGATTCCTTTACGCTGTTCCTAGATCAATGCGAGGGACACGTGATGTGACGCCAAAAGAAATCGGCGAGCCAGTATCGCAAAAGTTCTATTCTTCGATCATGGCAATGATGGACTTTTGCCCTGAGCAACCAATCAAGCTCTGTTTGTCCTCAGAAGCTCAGGAGTCGTTTCTTGCCTTCTTAAAAGAGCATGAAGAAAGCTTGAACAATGACCTAGCCTTTGACTTTATGAAGTCATGGACAGAGCGGCTTCCTGCCCATCTGCTGCGAATCGCTTCATTGTTGCATGTGGCAGAACAGTTTGATAACGAAGAATGCAGGATTAACGACGACATCAGCCTTGCGACCATTCAAAAGGTGATTGAATTGAAACAGTATCTCGTAGACCATACGATGGCCGCATTTGGGTGGATTAAATCCGATGAGCAACTAGAAAGTGCGAAATATCTATGGAACGTCCTCGTCAGAGAGGGAAAGCAGGAATATCGTAAGCAGTACATCTGGCAGAAGACCAAAGGCAAGTTCACCAGAGTGGAACGGCTGGATACAGCAATCAGGATACTCTCACAACGATCTTACATCGATGTCGAGGCGGATGATTCCAAGCCTGGGAGGAAAGCCTTGCACATAAAGTTGAATCCGAAAGCATTAGAAATGAGAGCATCTGAACAGAATAAGGAAATTTCAGCTAACGCAGCCCAACGTATACCTGCTCCTAAAGAAATCGTGAAAGGATGATAACTATGCAGAACATCAGCCCTGAGGTGCTATGCGTAAACGATATTCAACAAATCCTCGGTATTGGCCGCCGTCAAGCCTATGAATTGGTTAACTCAGGACAATTCCATATTGTCAGGATCGGGAAAACCATCAGAATCCATAGAGAAGTGTTTCTGAAGTGGCTTAACGGTTAGAATCCAGTCTTGAAAGGAGGTGAGACAAATGGGCACTATACGCATTCGAGGCGATCCAGCAAAAAAGTGTTTGTGAAAGATTCCACTAAAATTGAAAGGAGAATCACCATGAAAGTAAAAAAGGATGAAAAACGTGGTACATGGTACTTCGTAGTTGAGGCTGGGAAAGACGAGAAGGGCAAACGTAAGCAAATCTTCAAGCGGGGTTTTAAGACCGAAGCAGAAGCCAAGCGTGAAATGCGCAAAGTAGCAATGCAGGTTGACGAGAACACGTATGTGAAGCCGACGAAACGGACGTTGGCTGACTTCTTTCCTGAATGGCTTCAAAGCAAGTCGCTTAAGCTGAGGAAGCATACGTTGGAAGTGTATACGGGCCACGTGAATAAACATATCATTCCGAAGCTCGGACGATTTGAACTCATTAAGATTACGACAGCTCAGATCGAGAAATTTTACATCGACTTAGCAAAGGATGCGCAATTGTCTCCACGAACCATCCTAGACATCCATAAGATCGTAAAAAGTGCATTTGAAGCCGCTGTAAAGCGAAAGTACGTACCACATAATCCAGTGAAAGATGCCGAAACGCCTAAAGTTGAAAAGAAGGAAATGAAGGTTTGGGGCGTACTGGAAGCCAACCAATTTCTAAAAGTCGCTAAAGAACACCGACTTTACCCCGCCTTCCTCCTGGCTCTTACTACGGGAATGCGACAAAGCGAAATTCTAGGACTCAGATGGAAAGATATCGACTTCGAGAACGAAACACTAAGCGTCCGACAAACGCTAAGCCACGATGGAAAGGAACTGACCGCTCAAACGAAGACCAAGACCAGCACAAGAACAATCTCGCTGGATCAGAGGGTATTAGAAGTATTGCAAAAGCATAAGCGCAATACAATGAAGGAAATGCTCGCCATCAGGCCCGTGTATCAAAACAATGACCTAGTTATATGTACTGGCTTCGGAACGCCTATACTGCCACGCAATCTCTTGCGTACATTCTACAATCTGATCAAGAAGGCCGATGTACCCAAGATAAGGTTTCACGATCTGCGGCACACAGTAGCTACTCTGATGTTGCAAGAAGATATCAATCCGAAGATAGTAAAGGAAATCCTCGGGCATTCAGATGTACGAATTACACTTGACATCTACAGTCACGTTCTTCCAAGCGTCCATAAGGAGACAGCCAAGAAGTACGGAAATATGTTGTTCAATCAATCGAATAGCTCACAATAAGGTTCTGCTCCTATGACGATCTTCATACGTTCAGGAGCCTTTTTTTATTGCTCTGATTGTGATCAATTGTAAGCAGAAATTTTTTTTGGTGATCACGAATGTGATCACGGAGCAATAATGAGCCAATCTCATATCATTCTGGAGTCCAAAAAAATAAAAAAACCCTGATTTCTCAAGGGCTTTCCATGTATGGAGCCTAGGGGGATCGAACCCCTGACCTCATCGCTGCCAGCGATGCGCTCTCCCAGCTGAGCTAAGGCCCCGTAAGCGACTTCTATATCATATAAAATATCAGCAGGCCTGTCAACATTTTTTTGGCATTTTATGAAGACAAGCTGTACTTCTTTTACTCTCTATATAATGTCACTTATCATGATGAGGCTGCGGAGCCATCCTAACATCGGTATAGTACCCGTCTCCCTAAAAAACCACGACGCTCTTACAGCTCCTGTACGTCCGTATCCTTGGACAGCAGGCTTTTCAATTCCTTCATAAACATATTGATATCCTTGAACTGCCGATACACGGACGCAAAGCGGACATAAGCTACCTCATCCACGGGATATAACCGTTCCATCAGCAGCTCGCCGATCTGGCGGCTCTCCACCTCGGCTGCTGCGGTATTGCGCAGTGCTTTCTCCACATCCGACACAATCATATCCAGCTGGTCGACGGATACCGGACGCTTCTCGCAAGCCCGAATCAGGCCACGAAGCACCTTCTCCCGGCTAAACTCTTCACGGCTACCATCCTTTTTAACGACAATCAGGGGCGTTTCCTCCACCATTTCAAAGGTTGTGAATCTTTTGCTGCACTGCTCGCATTCCCTGCGGCGGCGGATGGATTTATTCTCGTTGGCCGGCCTGGAATCCAGCACTTTCGTTCCGGCATAACTGCAATATGGACATTTCATAAAGTCATCTTCACTTCCTTTGTTCTTCGCATATTTAACCTGTAACTACATTCAGAAAAATTTACCAGCAAAACTTTTGTCTTTTATGTTATGAAAATGCGAAACCCGAGACATAATACTTTTACCAACTCAAGGAGGTGAACTTAACATGGCACAAAGCAACAACAACTCCAACAACCTGGTTGTTCCTCGCGCAAACGCTGCTCTTGAGCAATTGAAGTACGAGGTAGCTCAAGAGCTTGGTATCTCCATCCCACAAGACGGATACCAAGGTAACATGACTTCCTACGAGAACGGTTCGATCGGGGGATACATCACAAAACGTCTTGTAACCCTGGCCGAGCAACAATTGGCTGGTCAATACTCCGGTCAATAATTGATTCTTCCTTAAAAAAGGAGTGTTGGCGGCTCGATGTAAGAGCCTGTCCAGCGCTCTTTTTTCATTAAAAACCGCCCTTATATACGTCCGTATATTGATTATAATAATAAATTACTCGCTGTACATAATGCCTGGTTTCCCCAATGGGAATACTCTTCACATTCTCATAGGTTCCATCCCACATACCCTTGTTGATCCAGTTCTTGACGTTCCCGGGGCCGGCATTATAGGCTGCAATGGCGGCAATCGGATTGCCGTCCATCTCTTTGTGCAGGCTCTGGATATACCAGGTGCCCAGCTGGATATTCGCGTCCACTTCATTCTTTACGCCCAGGAGGTTCACCGAGGGCAGCTTGGCCATTTCCATCGCCCAATTGGCCGTATCCGGCATCAGCTGCATAATGCCAAGCGCACCCTTCTTGGACTCCTTGCCCGGCTTAAAATTGGTTTCCACCCGAATGATGGACGCCACCAGAAATGGATCAACCTCATAGTAATCTGCATGCTTCCGGATCTCATCTTTATAATGGATCGGGTACAGGAGCGTCATCCAGTTGGAGCTCAGGAACAGAAGCGCTACAAAAGAAACAAACAGCAGAAGCAGCACTCTTTTTTTAAGCAGCCACTTCATATTTGAACCATCCTGCGCCACAGGTTGTCCACCTGCAGCTGTGTCTCGACTAGTGAGCCGCTGTTGTCGATAAGAATATCCGCCAGCGACTTCTTCTGTTCGATATCCATCTGGCTGCTTAAACGTGCCTCTGCCGCTTCTCTGGTAAGAGCATCACGATTCATCAAACGCTCAAGCTGCAGCTCTCGCGGTACATAGACAACCGCTATCTGCTCAAGAAAAGGATATTGCTCCCTCGCCTCCAGCAGCAGCGGAATATCGGCCACCACGAGCCGATCCGGATGCTGGCGTTCGTACGCTTCCGTCCGTTCCCGGATTTCCTGCCGTATCGCAGGATGTGTGATACCATTCAGCGCCGTTCTCTGCTCGGGATTATGAAATATGATTTCTCCGAGTTTTTTTCGATTCAAGGTACCGTCCTCAAACAGGATATCTTGTCCAAAATGTTCGGTCACTTCATCCAGCACCGGATGACCCGGGAGCATCACTTCCCGGGCGATGATATCCGCATCGACGAGAAGCGCTCCCTTCATGGCCAACATAGAGGACACGGTGCTTTTGCCTGTTGCAATTCCTCCGGTTAAACCGATATTCATGACTTCACCTCATAACAGCTTCATTATACCCATGACGATTAACAAAAAAGCGGGCAAATAAGAGATAAATCGCATTCCGCCCTTGGAAGCAAAACGTAAACCGATCCTCATGCCCATAACGAGGAATATCCCGCTAAACAATGCAACCACAGCCGCCGTACCCAGCGGCGAAAAACCCAGCATCGCTGCGCCAAGTCCAGCTCCGAACGCATCAAGCGATAACGCGATCCCGAGCCACATCGCCTCCCAGGGAGAGATGCTGCCGGAGTCATCCAGATCCGCCTTTGTCGGACTGCGCAGAATTTGAATGACAACGCCGATCTTCGGAATCTCAAGAGAGAATACAGCCTTCTGAAGCTCCTCTGGTTCAGCTGTGCCAGCCCCACCGTCGATGGACTTCCTTTGATTTAAAGCAGCCTGTGCTTCCGTAAGGGATTCGGAAATCCCCGAAGCAGAAACCGGCTGCGCTTCAGACTCGCTTCTTCTGCGGACTTGCTGATAGAGGGACCACAAACCCAGCAGAATCAAAATGGCAGCTCCGATAACGGATGCCACAGATGGGGATAAGAACCGCTGTAACAGAGCACCCGCCTGCATGGAGACGCCTAGCACCAGTCCGGAGCATAGCGAGATGATTAATACAGACAATAGCGGTATCCTTGTTTTGCGCAGACCGTATGTAACACCCGCTCCAAAACCGTCCAGACTTAATGCCATGGCCAGCAGCGCAGACGAGAAAATATGATTGAGCACCCTTTTCCCTCCTCCGAAAGCGCCATAGACAGCTGCTCATTCATAAAGAGAGCAGCTCCATGCGCTCCACATATGTTCCACATTATATGTGTGAGAAGGGGAATGGGTGCACGCCTATATTTTATTGTTTCTGGACCGGTTGACATTTCGGGCAATAATGGGTCCCGCGTCCACCAACAACCATCTTATGAACCGGACCACCGCAAGCATGGCACGGCTTGTCCTTACGCCCATAAATCTGATGGCTGTGCTGGAACATGCCCATCTCGCCCTGTCCGTTGACGTAGGATTTAATAGAGGAGCCCCCAGCGTTTACGGCCTCGGACAATGTATCCACAATGGCATGGTACAATCGCTTCAGCTCCGCATCCTTCAAGCTGTTCGCGCTGCGCTCCGGATGAATCTTGGCCCGGAACAAAGCCTCATCGACATATATATTGCCGATTCCGACCACATATGCCTGGTTAAGCAGCACAGCCTTGATCTTTGTTTTTTTGCTGCCAATGACCTGCTTGAAGGTTCCTAACGTAAATGTGTCATCAAGCGGCTCGTAGCCTAATTTGGCAAGGGGAGCATGCTTGAATTCTTCCCCGGGCGCAAACAGATGCATCGTACCGAATTGGCGCACGTCCTTATAACGCAGCTCTGTGCCATCCGAGAAATGGAATATGACATGGGTATGCTTCTCTACAGGTTCCTCGGCCCTATATAATCCATATCGGCCTTCCATCCGAAGATGGGAAACGAGGACCAGCCCGTCCAGCAGCATCCGTAAAAATTTGCCTCGGCGCTCCACCCCTTGCACGGTGTGATCCTTCAGCATAAACGCAAACGCCTCGGCATCGTCGGGACGTTGAATAATCCGCGGCAAATGTACGGAAACTTGATCTATGTGCTTACCTTTAATCAATTGGTTAAGTGTTCGTTTAACGGTTTCTACTTCCGGCAATTCCGGCATAATGACTTCACCTCATGTACCATTATACCGGAAGTTGGGACACAGCGGGACCATGGTTTTGTGGAAAGGTATGGTGCATAATCAGCCCCCTCTTCACGCCATGATCCCTTAGAAACGTCCCCATCATCTGTAAGCAAGCTGCCTGCGAGGCAGAGCCTGCAGCACATCTACTTCGCTTCGTACCAGTTCTCTCCGTAGCTGACTTCCGATTTCAGCGGTACCGACAGCTTCAATGCATGACTCATGACTTCCGGAACCAATTCCTTCATGACCTCCAGCTCATCCTCCGGCACCTCAAACACCAATTCATCGTGTACCTGAAGCAGCATGCGGCTCTTCAATTGGCGTTCATGCAGCGCTTTGTCCATATGGACCATGGCAAGCTTGATAATGTCCGCCGCGGTTCCCTGTATCGGCGTATTCATCGCCGTACGCTCCGCGAAAGAGCGCAGGTTGAAGTTGCTGGCGTTGATCTCCGGCAAATAACGTCGGCGTTCCAGCAGCGTCTTCACATAACCGTCCTGCTTCGCCTGCTTGACGATCACGTCCATATAGCGGCGTACGCCCTGAAACACCTCGAAATACTGGTCGATAAACGCCGCAGCTTCCTTCCGGGTAATGTTCAGGTTCTGGGACAAGCCGTAGTCGCTAATGCCATAGACAATCCCGAAGTTAACCGCCTTGGCGGATCGGCGCATATTTGAATCCACCTCATCCACGCCGACTCCAAACACATCCATCGCAGTCTTGGTGTGAATGTCCATATCTTGAACAAAGGCTTCCTTCAGCCGCTCATCATCCGAAATATGCGCAAGCACACGAAGCTCGATCTGGGAATAGTCGGCAGCCAGAATGCTCCAGCCGGGCTCCGACGGCACAAAAACTTTACGCAGCTTGCGCCCTTCCTCCAGACGGATTGGAATGTTCTGCAAATTTGGATATTGGCTGCTCAGACGGCCCGTCGCAGCTATTGTCTGACGGTAATATGTGTGTACTTTCCCGGTCTGTGCCGAGATTTCCTTCAGAAGGCCTTCCACATAAGTAGATTGCAGTTTAGCCAGGGTACGATACTGCAGGATCAGGCGAACGATATCATGATAAGGCGCCAGCTTCTCCAGCACTTCAGCATCGGTGGAATAACCGGTTTTGGTCTTCTTGATGACCGGCAGCTCCAATTTGACAAACAGTATTTCTCCCAGCTGTTTAGGCGAATTCAGGTTGAATTCTGTTCCGGCAATCTCGTAAATCTCTTTAACGAGTTTGTCGATCTGCCCCTCGAACTCACGCCCCAGTTCCTTCAGAGCTTCCGCATTCACGGCAATCCCCTGCTTCTCCATATCGGCAAGAATGCGGGAAAGCGGCATCTCCAGATCATGGAAGAGAGGAAGCATTTCATTTGCCGCCAGCTCCTTCTCCTGTACCGGGACAAGCTCCGTGACGGCCAAACATTTTCTAGCCATATGTTCGCTAAGCTTCTCCAGCTCGGGAACCTTGTATTTTGCCCCTTTACCAAACACATCCTCATCGGCTTGAAGATACGCGAGTCCGTATTTGGAAGCCAGCCCGCTGAGGCTCTGATTTGATTCCGTCGGATCCAGCAGGTAGGCCGCCAGATGGACATCAAATGCCGCCCCTGCAAAAGCAATACCCTGCCAGTGGAGCGCCAGATCAATCCGATGCAAATCATAACCGCGTTTTTGGATTTCACTATCAGCAAGCCAAGCACGGACAGGCTCCGCCTCCTCCGACTTCAGAACGTCAAACGGAATATAGTACTGCCGTTCCGCTGTTGCCAGCGCAATCCCGATCACCTCTGCATGATGGGGATTGTCTCCGTGCGTCTCGACATGCAGCATAGTCACGTGTTCAAGAATGTCAGCAACGCCGGCTAGCTCCTTCGTGCCTACAATTGCCACATCAATCTTCGCTTCCGGCTTCGCCTCCACCGCATCACCGCTGATCCCGCTCGTGCTCAGGTTCAGCCTTTCAATCAGGGATTTGAACTCCAGCTTCGCCAGCGCAGGTCCGGCCGTTTCCTCATTCAAGCCTGCAAACGCCATATCATCGAGCGACTGCTCCAGCGGAACCTCGCGGAAGATCGTAGCCAGCTTCTTACTGAGAATGGCGGAATCCGCATGCTCTTCAATTTTCTCCTTCATCTTGCCCTTGAGCTCATCGGTCCGCGAGATCACAGCCTCTACCGAGCCGAATTCATGCAGCAGCTTCAGCGCTGTTTTCTCGCCCACGCCTGGAACCCCTGGTATGTTATCGGAAGCATCGCCCATAAGCCCTTTTAAATCGATAATCTGTTCAGGGGTCAGATCGTAACGCTCCTTGATCTGTTCCGGTCCATAATACTCGATATCTGTAACACCCTTGCGGACCATGGCAATCGTTGTATGCTCCGAAGCCAGTTGAAGCATGTCCTTATCTCCCGATACAACCATCACTTTACGGCCAGCTTCATCAGCCTGACGGGTAATGGTGCCGATGATGTCATCCGCCTCATAACCGCCGATTTCAAATTGGGGGACACCCAAGCCCTTAAGCAGCTCTTTAAGCAGCGGGAATTGTCCCGACAGCTCAGGCGGCGTCTTCTGACGTCCACCCTTGTAATCCTGATAATCCGCATGCCGGAACGTTTCCTTGCCAGCATCAAAAGCTACCATTATATGTGTCGGTTTATGCTCTTCAATCACCCGAAGCAGCATGGTGGTAAAACCGTAAACCGCATTCGTCTGCTGCCCGCTTGCATTCGTAAGCGGCGGCATCGCAAAGAATGCACGGTAAATGATATTATTTCCATCAATTAGAATCAGCTTGTCCATAGAACACCTCGCACCAATATTACTTCCTTCCCACATGATAACATAGGTTACCGCTAATTCCGAACAATCCGTTCGATTAACGGTGAATTCCAGATTTCACGCAAAAAAACGCCGGCTTTCGCCAGCGTTTCCCTGTAATCGCGCTTATTGATTGAGGTCAGGACGATGCCCTGTAACGAGATATACGGTACTCTCGCCAATATTGGTTGCATGGTCGGCAATCCGTTCGATGTAGCGCCCCACCATGATCAGCAGCATGGCTTGATTGGCCGAATCCGGATCAGAAGTCAGATGCGCATAGAGGTCCTGCAGAATGACGCTGTATAGATGATCAACCTGATCATCGTCCTGAGCCATTTTATAAGCCAGATCTGTGTTTTCGGTTAGATAGGATTCGATCGATTCTGAAACCATCGCCCGCACCAAATCCGACATCCGTGGAAGATCCACGAGCGGCTTAATCAGCTTCTGTCCTTGAAGGCGGATCGTAACCTTGGCAACGTCTCGAGCCAAATCGCCCATACGCTCCAAATCGCTTGCAATGCGGAAGGCCACCAAAATCCGGCGCAAATCCTTCGCCACAGGCTGCTGGGTTACAATTAAGCGGGAGCCAATCTCCATGATCTGCTCTTCCATGGTGTTTAACTGCGCATCGTTCTTGATAACGGCCTGTGCTTTCTCCGTATCCAAGGTCTGGAGAGACTGTACACTGCTGGCCAGAGCTTCCTCCATATGTTTGCCCATATCCTGCAGCAGGGTCTTCAGCTCATTAAGCTGCTGATCAAACTCAATTCTCCGGATCATGTGTGACGCTCCTCCTATCTGCTTTTAAGAAAGATCATTTCGATATTGAATCATTACCCGAAGCGGCCCGAAATATAGTCCTCGGTACGCGCATCGGATGGTGTAGAAAACAGTGTATCGGTGTTTGCGGATTCTACCACTTCACCATTCAGGAAAAATACCGTCTGCCCGGATACACGGGCAGCCTGGTGCATGTTGTGCGTTACCATGACAATGGTGTAGTTGCTCTTCAGCTCTTGTACCAGCTCTTCAATCTTCAGCGTTGAGATCGGGTCAAGCGCCGATGTTGCTTCGTCCATCAGCAGAATATCCGGTTGCACGGCAAGCGCCCGGGCAATGCACAGACGCTGCTGCTGGCCGCCAGAGAGGCTCAAAGCCGAGCGCTTGAGATAATCTTTGACCTCATCCCACAGAACGGCCTGTTTCAGGCTTTGTTCCACGATTTGATCTAGCTGGGCTTTGTTGCGGATACCATGCAGACGCGGCCCGTACGCGATGTTGTCATAGATTGATTTAGGAAACGGATTCGGCTGCTGAAATACCATGCCTACCTGTTTGCGCAATGCTTCAACGTGAACCTCTTCGCTGTAAATTTCCGTCCCGCCAATTTGCACGCTGCCTTCAATCCGGGTGGAAGGAATCATATCGTTCATCCGGTTCAACGTACGCAGCAGAGTGGATTTACCGCAGCCGGACGGTCCGATGAATGCCGTCACGGTTTTCTCCGGAATGTCCAGATCTACATTTTTCAGGGCGTGGTACGTGTCATAATAAAGGTTTAGTTTCTCAATTTGTATGATGGATTCCATATCTTATTCATGTCTCCTTTTTCACGATTAGATCTGCTTATAGCCTCTCTTAGATGTTCTTCGAATACTTATTCCGGATCCACACGGCTGCAATGTTCATAATGAACAGCATGATGAGGAGCAGAATGATACCCGAAGCTGCCAGCTCGTGGAAAGCCTCACTTGGTCTTGATACCCAGTTAAAGATCTGGATCGGCATGACAGTAAACGAATCAAGCAGATTCTCCGGCAAGAAGGCCACGTACGTTAAAGCACCAATCATAATCAGCGGCGCGGTTTCGCCGATCGCGCGAGACAAGGCCAGGATAACCCCGGTCATAATTCCTGGAATCGCTGAAGGCAGCACGGCGCTGGATACCGTTTGCCATTTCGTTGCCCCAAGGGCATACGAAGCGTCCCGCCGATTCTTAGGTACGGCACGAAGCGCCTCCTGAGCCGCAACGATAATAATCGGAAGCACGAGTAAGGTCATCGTTAATACCCCTGAGAGCAGACTGCGGCCAAGGTTCATCCCACGCACAAAAATCGCAAGACCCAGGATACCGTATATAATAGAAGGAACCCCTGCAAGCGTACTGATATTCAACTGAATCAGCCGAACCCAGCGGCTGCGTCCCGCATACTCTTCAAGAAAGATTGCCGCACCCACACCCAGTATAAAGGACAGCGGCGCCATGAGCAGCAGCAGGTAAATCGTGCCGACAATCGGTGATTTCAAGCCAGCTTTATCCGCAATTCGTGACGGAAAGTTGGTGAACAGCTCCGGTGAGAGCCTGTGAACGCCATCCATCACAATCGTAACAATCAAAGCCATCAAGGCCAGAATACCAATGCTGGTACAAGCCAGAAAAATAATATGCAGCGTCTGGTCACTTCGACGTCTCCGGTTGATACCTTTGCTATCCCCCAGATTTAATTGTTCCATCTAGTATTCCTCCCTGAAACGGCGAGCGACCCACTGCGCCAGTATATTAAGCAAGAAGGTGATGACAAACAAAGTCAGACCTACTGCAAAAATCGTACCGTATTCGATCGTTCCGCGCGGAACGTCACCCATACTTACTTGAACAATATAAGAAGTCATCGTCTGAATGCTTTCCAGCGGATTCAGTGTCAACTGCGGGGTTGCACCGGCAGCCACCGTTACGATCATTGTCTCGCCAATCGCGCGCGAGAACGCCAATACAAAGGATGACACTACGCCCGATAGAGCGGCAGGCAGCACGATTTTCAGCGCAACCTCAAACCGGGTAGCTCCCAGCGCATAAGCGCCATGACGCAAACTCTTCGGTACAGCTCGCATGGCATCCTCACTTAGTGACGATATCATCGGCAGGATCATGATCCCGACCACAATACCGGCACTAAGGGCGTTGAATATACCCATGTTGGGAAAAATCTTCTGAAGGAATGGCGTTACCGTTTCGAGCGCAAAGTATCCATATACAATCGTCGGTACACCGGCCAATACTTCAAGTACTGGCTTTACAACCCCCCGAACCCGGGCAGGAGCGTATTCATTGAGATAAATAGCGCATGCCAAGCCGATAGGCACTGCGAATAAGACCGCAATGCCTGTAATCAGCAATGTGCCGCCCAGCAAGGGCAGCACGCCGAATTCTTTTGGAGGGAGAATTGGACTCCATGTCGTTCCTGTCAAGAAGGACCATACCGGCACTTCCTTAAAGAAGATCACGGATTCCTGTAGAAGCGTATATACAATACCGATGGTGGTAAGCACCGAAAGCATGGCACACAAGCCGAGCAGAACTGGAATGATTTTATCTGAGATGCGTGTTTTGCTTCGACGGAATGTCATGCTTTTAGTGCTTCCCGCCACGGGTGAAGTTTTGTTCATTCTCCTCTTCCCTTTCTATGGGTCGCCCGGAGGGAACCCTCCGGGCATCTAGTCTTTAATTATTTTGCCAACTTGTCTATTTCTTCTTGATACTGGTCATCTTGAAGTGGTACGAATCCAACTTCGCCAGCAAGACTAGCGGCATTTTCAAGGTAGAAGTTCATGAACGCATTCACTTCTGGACGCTCAAGCTCTTTGTCATTCACATAGAGCAGCAGCGGACGGGACAATGGAGCGTAACTGTTATCCTTGATCGTTTCGATGCTTGGAGCTACGGTAGCTGTTCCGTTATCAATCGGAACCAGTTTCAACTTGTCTTGGTTCTCTTCATAGAAGGAGAATCCAAAGTATCCAATGGAGTTCTTGTCACCGGCAACGCCTTGAACAACTGCGTTTGTATCGGCACTGAACGTAATTTGCTTATCATTTCTGCTTGACTGTGCTTCACCATTAATCGCTTCGGTGAAGTAATCGAATGTTCCGTGATCCGTACCTGGCGAGTAGATTTTAATTTCTTCTGCGGGCCATCCCTCGCGAACGTCAGCCCATGTTTTCACGGTGCTGTTTGGTTCATAGATTTTTTTGAGCTCATCCACGGTGAGTTTATCTACAAATTCATTGCTAGGGTTAACAACAACGGACAATCCGTCATAGGCTACCAGAACTTCGTGATACTCAATGCCGTTGGCTTTTGCTTCTTCTGCTTCGGTATCTTTAATTGGACGGGAAGCATTGGCCACTGCGATTTCACTGCTGTTAAAGCGTTTAAAGCCAGCACCTGTTCCGCCTGTTCCAATCGGAATACGAACATCCGGGTTTGCTGCACCGAACTCTTCAGCAATCGCTTCGGTCAAAGGATGCAGTGTGCTTGAGCCGTCAATTTCAATTGTACCTGTCAAAGCTGTTGTGTTCTCTTCGTTTTGCTGTGCTGAACCATTGTCTGTATTTTCCCCTGTAGCACTGCCGGAAGTACCTCCGCCACATGCTGCCAGAAGCGTGCTCAGCATTAACACCAATACCAGAATACCTGCTGGTTTACGACCCCATTTTCTAAACAAACGAATCCACTCCTTCAAAATGGTTGTTGTCTCTACTTTCCTACTCACAATATTGATAATAATCCTGTAATGTAATAACAGTTTCTGAGAAATGTAAACTCTGTGTAAAATCTCAAAAAAAACTAGAATCATAGACATAGATTTCGACACTTACGTTGTTGAAACATCGCTGTTGCTCATTCCTGCAAGCTCTAATTTGACCCGCTCCACGCGCTGGACCGTTTCCTCTGCCAGTTGATAAACCCGATTGCCGGATATCTCTATCTCATGAACGGTCGTCTCCATTTCATGGAACATCTGACTGCCTTCACTCACATGACTCTCGCATGATTGGATTTCTCTCAGCGAAGATACGGCACCTTCGGCTGTATCCGCTGCGAGCCGCTCGATGTGCTGCAGCAGCTCGGATATATCGCCCGAGAGCTTTCGTGTCTGCTTGGCAAGCGACTGCACCTCTACCGCAACCACTTGAAATCCCCGTCCGTGCTCCCCTGCATGTGCAGCTTCGATCGAGGCATTCATGGCGAGCAGGCTGCTTTGATTCGCAAGCTCCGTAATCATTCCTGTGATAGAGGATATGCGGCTTGCATTCTGGACGAGCTCAGAAGCTTGTCCTTCACGCTTGGTCATATCATCGACAAGCCCAAGGTATGAGGTTCTGACAAGTTCCAGCTTCTCTTTCCCGGTATGGGACCATTCCCTCATCTGTTTGCATTCGGAACTTGTTTTCGCTGCTGCCTCTCTGACCTCGGTTAACGAGGATTGTATATTATGCGTATGGCGGTAACTTTCCTGCAAAATCAATTCCCGCTTCTCTTCGGCCTCGGCTTGAAGACCGCTGGACAGACGCATGAGGTCCCGGACAGTCAGCACCCCTGCAAGCCGATCCCCATCCGTTAACAGGACACAGTCGTAGAATTTTGAATCCGGACGCTCCAAAGCCATTTGAAGCAGGGATCCTACCCTCTCCGACATGTCGATCTTCATCGGGTGATGGTCAGCAAACCGAAAGGCTGGCCTCGTATAATACAAATCTACGGAGAACCTGCCCATCATGCGCTGGTAAAAAACATCTCGCATGATCAGACCTGACGGCCTGTCCTCCTCATTGCAGTAAATAACACAAGGGATGGACGGGTCCTTCGCGAACATATTCAGCACGTCCAGGCAAGATTCACTCTCCCGGATAATAGGGACCTTTCTTATGTACTGCCGATATGATGCACCTGCTTCAGGCTCCGTTGTTAATCGGCTCTCGAATGCCGCTTCCGCTTGTACTTCTACTACTGCTGATTGTGCCGGTTTGGTTTGAAGCAATGTCATGCGCCCTCACCCCTTTTAATCTGGTCCTTTAGACGCATCTTACTGGACTAGTATTAGGAGAATTTACTCAAAATATTAAGGCAATGTAAACAAAAAACCTAAAAAAGACTCCTCATCATTTCAAATCGAATGATGGGAGCCTTTTTTCGGATTAACAACCAGTTTATAGCCAACTCCGCGTATGGAGTCTATGTGCACGGATTCAGGATCAAGCTCAAGCTTCTTGCGAAGTGAACTTACGTGAACGTCCACGGTTCGCTGTCCGCCGATATAATCAAAACCCCAGACCACGTTCATGAGATCATCTCTTGTTAACACAACGCCCGGTTTTTTGGCCAGATAGAGCAGTACTTCAAATTCTTTCGGTCGGAGATTGATGCTCTGACCGCCCAGCCGCACCTCATATTTCTCAGGGTAGATTTCCAGCTGTCCCAGTGAAATGACATTACCCTGCTGGTCAGGCGTCTTTACCTCTTCCACATGGCCCGAAACCCTGCGCATGACCGCGGACACACGCGCCAGCAGCTCGGATACCCCAAATGGCTTCGTGATATAGTCATCCGCTCCCATCTTCAGACCTTGAACAACTTCCTCTTCGGCGTTCTTCGCAGTCAGAATAATGATCGGCGTAGTGATTCCGCTGCCGCGCAGCTTCTCTAAAATCTGAAAGCCATTCATTCCAGGCAGCATGACATCCAGCAGGATCAGATCATACTCATGATTGGCTGCTTTCTCATAGCCTGCAGTGCCGTGCTCCTCTACCTCGACTTGAAATCCTTCCTGCGTGAGATTGTAAGACAACAGCCGAGAAAGTGTCGGCTCATCTTCGATAACAAGCATGCGTTGACTCAATGTTACCCCCGCCCTTATCTAGATAATTGGACTGCTTATGCAAGTATATCAACAGAATGTTAACGGAGTGTTAACTTCCTGTTTCGTCCGTTTCCTGCAATACCGGAAGATCAATGATGAAGGAACTTCCGGTGCCGAGCTCGCTCTCCACCTTGATGGTGCCGTGATGAAGATCCACAAGATGCTTAACAATGGATAGTCCAAGCCCGGTTCCGCCTGATCCGCGTGAGCGTGCTTTATCCACCCGGTAGAATCGTTCAAATATGCGAGGAAGATCTTTTTTGGGAATCCCGATCCCGGAATCCGTCACCACGAACTCCACCATATCATCGGCACTGCCGTTATTATGCTGTTCACGCGCGGTTAATTTTACTCGTCCGCCTTCCTGCGTATAATTAATTGCATTGGAGAGCAGATTCATGAAAATCTGACGAAGTTTATCCTCATCCCCCTCCATAAACAACTCTTCCGGAATGTCCAGCTCCAGGGTGATCCGCTTCTTCTCAGCCACTGTACGCATCATTTCCGATATCGTATCAAAGAACACCGACAGGTGAATCGGCGAGTAATCCATCTGGATTCGCTTGGATTCGATTTTGGACAGCTCCAGGATGTCGCCGATCAGCCGGTTCAGCCGTTCGGACTCGTCGTATATAATCTGGAGGAAGGATCGCGAGGTCTTCTCATCTGTAACTCCACCCCCGAGCAGTGTTTCAGCAAACCCTTTGACCGCGGCAAGCGGGGTCTTCAGCTCATGGGACACGTTGGCTACGAATTCGCTCCGCATGCGTTCAAGCCTGCGGATATCACTTACATCCTGCAGCAGGAACAGCATTCCGCGATAGGAGTCCTCTTCCTCCTCCTGCCTCATCGTCACCCCATCCAACCGGATAATGGCTTCGACCGGATAATAAAGATTGCGCTCCTCATGAAAATCTTCCTTGCTCTCAAGTCCTTCCTCCATCAATTTCGTCAACTCATAATGCTGCTTGAGCTCACGGTATGATTTGCCGGTAATCACTTCGGCATCAATACCCAGCATTTTCTCGGCAGCCCGGTTGACGAGAATGATCTGACCTGCCCTGTTCACCATAACGATGCCGCCCGTCATATTGTTCAGAACGCTTTGCAGCAAATCCTCATTATCCCTTATGGTGCGCAGCTGGGTTTGCAGGCTGTCAGCCATGGCGTTAATGGCTTGTGCCAATTGGCCAATCTCATCCTGACGGTGAATCTTCACCCTCGCATCATACTCAAGGCGCGATATCCGTCTGGCTACGCGCGTTATTTTTTCCAGTGGTGAGGTTAAACCCTTGGCAACACGGTAACTCACCAAGGCAGCAATCAGAAACAACACCAGCAGGCCGATCCCCATAACCGTCCAGCCTTGTCTGACTCCCTGATCAACTTCCTTCAGGCTGACAGACAATCGGACGAACCCGTCAAAGTTCTCCCCTGCCTGAACAGGAAGTGCAACGTACAGCATGTCCTGCTGAAGGGTATTGCTCCGGCGGATGGTGCTGCCGCGGCCTTCCTTCACCGCTTGAAGCATTTCCTCACGATAGGCATGATTATCCATGGTTAGCGGATCGCTCTCCGAATCCCCGATAACCGTCCCATCCTTCAATATAAAAGTGACTCGAGCGTCGGACAACTCCTCCAGTTGTTTCGATCGTTCGGTATAATACGATAAGGCATCCGGATCGTCCGTAGCCGGAAACTCCATCATGGTCTGCAGAAGCCTGATTTCCCGAACCATATTGTCCTCGAGCAGCTGAATATGCGACTGTTTGAACACGGTCACCATAGCCAGGCCCGCTGCAAGCATGGATAGTCCAATTAAAGTAAGCATAATCAGGGTCAAGCGGTTGCGATACTGCCTCATGGTCTCTCCTCTTTCTGCTGCATAATCATTTTGGATATATTACCGCCCGCGTCCGCCTTCTATGAAACAGCGCATGAATAACCGTTGCGGCCGGCTGTTGAAACATAATGCCCAGTACAACCGGGATCGAAGCCTGCGGTGAGAAATAAGATGTCGCAAGCACCATCCCGAGAGATATATTACGCATTCCTGAAGCATATGTAAATGTGATTTGCATTTCCTGGGTCGGTCCAAGCATCACATACGAGCCAAAATACCCAAGCAGATAACATATCACAATCAGCGTAAGGACAACCGGTATAACCACCAGCATCTCATTCTTCAAGCCAGCTGCATGGGGAGCGATGGCTGCCGCATTGAGCATAACCACCAGCATGAAAAACAGCTTGGATATCGGCTGTGTCACCGGAGCCGACCAGTCCTTCATCCGCCCTTTGGATACTTCGTACAGCATCACTCCGATCAGTGTCGGCAGTACCACCATGGTCAACAAATCCAGAATCAGTTCAGAAGAGTTCCATGTAACCAGAGCATCCCCGATAAACATGTCCATCAATGCTGGCACAACCAGCGGACTCAGTATAGTATCCAGCACTACAACAGCTAATATGAACGGAACGCTCCCGCCGGAGCTTCCCACCCACATCACCGAGGATATCCCCAGTGGAATGATGGCGAATAACAGCAGACCTATCGTATAGTCGGACTGTGCTCCGAATACGGCAGAACCCAGTCCGTAAGCAAGCACCGGAGCCGCCGCATGGGCGAGCAGCAGCGTCAGTATGACGGCAAAGGGCTTTTTTAGAACACCTTGCAAATGTCGGATGCCGCAGCCAAGAGCCATGATCAATGTAATATAACCAAACAAATAGGGGATCCAGTGTACAAAATCCAGCAAATAATCCGAGAGCAGCCAGCCAAGCACCAGCGAGCCGGGAATCAGCAGAAAGGTGTACTTTTCAAACCAAGCTGCAAAAGCCAATCCAAAACTTCTCACCTGTTTCCTCCTATGACTGAATTGACGTATTTGACTTTCATCATAAACCGGAGTGTTCTGATCCGCAACGAAAATTCGAAATAAGATCATGCGAATTCATTGTGACTACGTAAGCAGGCCCTTTAGCCAGCAAGTACCAGATCGCTATCCGGAGTGCCAGATTCCATATCATCCATGCTCCGATAAAAATGTGTCGATCTCTCCCGTTGTATCAACCATACCAATCTATGAATCTCGCATATATTGGTTAAGGAAAGGAGGAGATTACGATGAAGAAAGTCTCAATCTCCCAGGTAGTTTATCCCAGACTCGCGCTTTATAGAGAAGAGTTCTACGCAGGACGCCGGTTTGTCGGACGTGGAAACTTAGGAATCCGCAATCTCGAAGGAACCTTTGGTGACATTGAAAGCCTGCGATTCTTCTCGACAAGATCCAGAGCCACCCTGGTTCTGTTCTCAAGACGTAATTTTAAAGGCGTATTCAGAGTGTTCCGCGGCAGCACCAATATCGCGGATCTTGGTGATATCATTGGCGGGGAGGAACCGGAATCCATTATCAGCTCGAACCGTTTCTTGACCCTGGACGAAATCAGAGAGATCCGGGATACCGGCGTTCTTCCGAGCGGTTTCAGAAGCGTCTGATTATCCGAATCATCAATCACATGAAAACAGCGAACATCCAGGCTGAAGTCCTGGATGTTCGCTGTTTTATTCTAGAAATGTATGCTCGAAGTCTCTCGTAACAGATACAAGTGACTTATCCGTTAATCACTTCACCGCCATTGACGTGAATCACTTGACCGCTCACATAGGAGGAGTCTGTTGATGCCAGATATACATAAGCCGGAGCCAGTTCTTCCGGTTGACCCGGGCGCTTCATCGGCTGGGTTGCGCCGAATTCACTCACCTGGTCCTCTGGGAAAGTTGAAGGGATCAGCGGCGTCCAGATCGGTCCTGGGGCTACAGCGTTTACCCGAATCCCTTGCTCAACGATGTTCATCGACAACGAGCGCGTAAAGGCTACAATGGCTCCCTTGGTGGATGCATAATCCAGCAGCTGCGGGCTTCCCCGGTAAGCCGTGATGGAGGTCGTATTAATAATCGAGCTTCCCTTGGACAGATGCGGCATGGCCGCCTGTGTCAGATAGAACATCCCGAATATGTTTGTTCGGAAGGTCCGCTCTAATTGTTCTTTCGAAATGTCCTCAATTTTCTTCTGAGGATGCTGTTCCGCTGCATTATTTACGAGAATATCGAGTTTCCCAAGCTTCTCTACCGTTTCGGTCACGGCATCGCGGCAAAAAGCATCATCGCCAACATCACCGGAGATCAGCAAGCATTTACGTCCTTCCTGCTCCACCTGACGCTTCGTTTCTTCGGCATCCTTGTGCTCGCTCAGGTACACAATGGATACGTCCGCACCTTCCTTGGCATAATGCACGGCTACCGCACGGCCAATGCCGCTGTCACCACCGGTGATCAAGGCTACCTTGCCTTGCAATTTACCGGCAGCTTTGTATTCATTACTCTCGAATTCCGGTTTCGGGTGCATCTCCGATTCCGTTCCTGGCCTGTGATCCTGATGCTGGGGCGGCAATGTTTGCTTTGGTTGATCTTGTGGCATATGAACATTTCTCCTTTCAGGTCAGTATCTCAAACAACCATTCTTAGGATGTGTACGACACGGCTCTTTATACTCCTAAAAAGCCTCTCGCTATTGTTTTTTACCCATATTGATCAGGATCAAACGTTGTACAGTGTTTTCTTTCAACAAAAAAACCGCCCGATTCACCGGGCGGTTTTCTTCTCGTATGTAGCTGTTCTTAGATGATATGGTTGAACACCATGAAGAAAATCATAACCAAAAGCAGCAAGGCCAGAAGAGCGCTAAGCGTACCCAGCTTGCTTGTTTCTTCCTTCACTTCACGCTTCTCGCGGATTCCTGCAAGCGCATTCTTCAGCGGTTTGCTCATAATGCCCCCTACCGCAAACATAGCCAGAAGCAGGATCGTTACAATAATCATCCAGGCAGGTGAATAGTCCCCTTGAGACATCAAGTATCCGCCAGTCAACAGCTGAATGACCAAACCATACTGAGCAAATCGATTCGTTACCCGAATCGTATTAATGGCTCCTTCTTGAGCACCGAGAGACAGCTTCTGAATACCGCCAACAACAAACGGCAGGATCAAGTAAAATCCTAGCGCCGCCGTACCGACCATATGCAGAAAAAATGTCACGTTCCACATAAATAATTCCTCCAAAGTCATTAGTGTGATTATTGTTACATACACGTCATCGTCCTTATTATACTGGACAGATCATCCAAAGAAAAGCAATCCCGCCCCTGGAAACGGGACGGGACTGCATTTTTAGACGATTCTGTGAAGCGTGATTCAGTTACAGAGTCACAACCGCCGTCACATTGCGTACAGATTCCGCGGATTTATCCAGTGCAGCTTTCTCTTCAGCAGTCAGCTCGAGCTCAAATATCTTCTCGATGCCGTCTCCCCCGAGGATGGCAGGCACACCCATGAACAGGTTGTCATAGCCGTACTCGCCTTCCAAGAGAGCAATAACCGGAATAATCCGCTTCTTGTCCTTCAGAATTGCTTCCGTCATCTGCACAAGAGATGCCGCCGGGGCATAGTACGCACTGCCGTTACCCAGCAGGTTAACGATCTCGCCGCCGCCAACGCGAGTGCGCTGTACAATCGCTTCAATCCGCTCGGCGGGAATCAATGTGTCGATCGGAATACCGCCGACACTGGAATAGCGAACGAGAGGGACCATGTCATCGCCATGACCGCCAAGAACAAATCCGCGCACATCCTCAACGGATACGTTCAGCTCCTGTGCGATGAATGTGCAGTAGCGGGCTGTATCCAATACGCCGGACTGACCGATAACGCGGTTCTTGGGAAATCCAAGTGTGTTATATGCCACATACGTCATGGCATCCACCGGATTACTCAAGATGATGACCGTCGAGTTCGGAGCGTGAGTCTTCACGTTCTCACATACCGATTTCACAATTCCTGCATTCGTGTTAACGAGATCGTCGCGGCTCATGCCCGGCTTACGAGCTACACCAGCTGTAATGATAACGATATCGGAATTTGCTGCATCCTCATAGTTGGATGTACCGACAATGTTGCTGTCAAATCCTTGAACCGGGCTTGCTTCCAGCATGTCCAGAGCTTTACCTTTGGTTGGGTTCTCGAGCTGTGGAATATCGAGCAGAACCACATCACCCAGTTCCTTTTGAGCAAGCATCAGCGCGGTCGTCGCACCAGTAAAGCCAGCACCTACTACCGTAATCTTTTTACGAGTAATTGCCACGATGTCTCTCCTCCTTACAGGTTTTTAATGATTTCGTCTGCGAACTCGGAGCATTTTACTTCTGTAGCGCCTTCCATGAGGCGAGCGAAGTCATAAGTCACGGTTTTGTTGTTGATGGATGTTTCCATGCCTTTGTAGATCAGGTCAGCCGCTTCCTGCCATCCCAAATGCTCAAGCAGCATAACGCCGGACAGGATAACGGAGCCTGGGTTCACCACGTCTTTGTCAGCATATTTCGGAGCAGTACCATGAGTCGCTTCGAAAATCGCATGTCCTGTTACATAGTTAATGTTAGCACCTGGAGCGATACCGATACCGCCAACTTGTGCAGCCAGTGCGTCGGAGAGATAGTCACCGTTCAGGTTCAGCGTTGCGATCACATCAAAGTCGGTTGGACGTGTCAGAACCTGCTGCAACGCGATATCAGCAATCGCATCTTTTACGATGATTTTGCCAGCATCTTCAGCTGCCTTCTGAGCAGCGTTAGCCGCATCGACGCCTTCTTGATCCTTGATGATGTCGTATTGAGCCCAAGTGAACACTTTATCGCCAAATTCAGCTTCAGCCACTTCATAACCCCAGTTTTTGAAGGCACCTTCCGTAAATTTCATGATGTTGCCTTTGTGAACCAGCGTAACGGACTTACGTCCATGCTTAACTGCATATTCCACAGCTGCACGAACAAGACGCTTGGAACCTTCAGCGGATACAGGCTTGATGCCGATACCGGACGTTTCCGGGAAACGGATTTTGTTCGCTCCCATCTCGTCTTGAAGGAACTTGATCACTTTCTTCACTTCTTCGGAACCTTCTTTATATTCAATACCTGCATAGATATCCTCTGTATTCTCACGGAAAATAACCATGTCAACCAGTTCGGGACGTTTTACCGGGGATGGCACGCCTGTGAAGTAACGAACAGGACGCAAGCAAGTGTACAGATCCAGCTCTTGGCGAAGAGCAACGTTCAGGGAACGGATACCGCCACCGATTGGCGTCGTAAGAGGTCCTTTAATTGCAACGATGTACTCGCGAATCGCTTCAAGCGTATCATTCGGGAGCCATTCACCGTATGTATTGTAAGCCTTCTCACCGGCAAACACTTCATACCAGGCAATTTTCTTGGAACCGTTATATGCTTTCTCTACAGCTGCATCAAGCACGCGCTTGGAAGCTTTCCAGATGTCACGGCCCGTCCCGTCACCTTCAATAAAAGGGATGACCGGGTTGTTAGGTACCTGCAAGCTGCCGTTATCAATCGTGATTTTGTCGCCTTCAGTCGGTAGTGCGAATTTTTCCAATTTCATAAGTATGAGTTCCTCCTTCGAATATGGTTCTTATTTCTAGCCATTCAGAAAAATCCATGTGAATAGGCACAGAGAAACCCGCCAGCCGCGATTCGCTCACGTTTAAGCGGTTCTCTAGCCTATTGTACATGATTGCCAGTCACTTAGCGAAGTTCTATCGGCACATATTTTTGATCGGTCAAACCTGTATACTCTGCACGCGGGCGGATAATACGGTTGCCTTCATACTGCTCAAGGATATGCGCAGTCCATCCGGATACGCGGCTGATGGCAAAAATCGGTGTGAACAACTCCTGCTCGATGCCGAGCTGAGTATAAACCGATGCGGAATAGAAATCAACGTTCGGCTTCAGACCCTTTTGGTTTGTAACCGTCTCGTCGATCAGAACCGACATGTCATACAGCGTGGTATCCCCTTTCATTTCACCAAGCTCACGAGACATTTTTTGCAGATGCTTCGCGCGGGGATCGCCGTTTTTGTAAACACGATGTCCAAAACCCATAATTTTCTCACGGTTGTCCAGCTTCTCCTGAATGTAAGCCTGTGCCCGATCAAGCGAACCGACTTCGTTCAGCATCTTCATAACGGCTTCGTTCGCACCGCCGTGCAGAGGACCTTTGAGTGCGCCGATGGCAGAAGTAACACCGGAATATATGTCAGACAGTGTTGCTACGGTTACGCGGGCTGCAAACGTGGATGCATTAAGCTCGTGATCCGCGTGAAGGACGAGCGCCTGATCCAGCGCCTTGATGGAAGTCTGATCAGGATCCTCGCCTCTCAGCATATACAGGAAGTTCTCCGAAATGGAGACGCCGGCTTTGGGAGCTACCGGATCCTTGCCCTGACGCACACGAGCGATAGCAGCAATGATAGTCGGAAGCTGAGCTTGCAGTTTAACCGCTTTCTTCTCATTCGCTTCACGGCTCATATCATCGCCTTCTGCGTCGTACAGCGCAAGCGCGGATACAGCGGAACGAAGCGCAGCCATCGTATTGCCGTCCTTCGGATACAATCTGATCTGCTCAATAAGCTCATCCGGAATTGCAGCGTAGTCGCTCAAATCCTGCTGGAGCGCCTTGAGCTCCTCTGCGTTTGGAAGCTTTCCAAACCAGAGCAGATAGGCTACCTCTTCAAAACTTGCATGTTCTGCGAGATCGTCAATATCATATCCACGGTAGGTCAGAACGCCATCGACGATCGAACTAATCGCGGAGGTGGTAGCTACAATGCCTTCCAAACCCTTGGTAGCTGTCATGCATCATCTCTCCTTTGTGATCGGGATAAACTGAACGGTTTTGACTTTCATGAAAACATTTTCATGAAGTCGGATGAAAAAGAAAAACACGCAAAAAAATTGCTATGGTCCTAGTCACAAAACCTTCTCATATCATACTGGATTTTGTCTGATATGTGAACATAAGCGACGACATTCGCCGCATCAAAATGTTTTATCGACACCATAAATTTTTTATTATGCGCTTACAAATCAGAATGTTTCAGTGCGTTTAATCACTAGGCACATCAAGCCTTTACCCTTTCTGTATCTGTTTGATTCTGGATGTTTCAGGGTACAAATTGGTGAGTTAATTTGTTCGACATAAAAAGTGTGGGAAAAAAGTGGGAGGGGTATACCCTCCGCTTTATCTTAAATTACAACAATTCTGAAAGCAAACGTACTGAAAATCCGTACCATAAAGTCCAACTAATCTGACTGCAACTTTAATGGGCAATTCGCTGGGGTTGGCTTCATAGTTGGTTAGCTCATTTTCTGTAATTCCGATATGAGTAGCTGCTTCAGTTAATGAATAACCTCGTCTTAGACGCAATGATTTAATTCCCTTGGGGCAATCATTAGATCCTGCTTGCATACCCATCATCATCTCCTATGTCATTTGAAGTAAAAAAAATATATACTAGTTCCAGTAACATCCTCGAAAGGAGAAGTTACTGTGGCATTTTCCCAAGGGAGATGCCTATTGAAGCAACGTCTAGCGCAAAGACGTATGACCCAATCTGAGTTATCGAGAAGAACCGGTTACTCTCGACAACTCATATCTCATTACGCTAACAACCGCGCTTATATGTCGCCAGGAGCAATGAGAACAATTTCGTATGTACTTAGATGTGATATGGAAGATTTGTATGATTGGGTGTGGAGCGATCAATAGGCTTCTCCCCGGGCCCTTGTATACCCACACTATACATTAATATTGGTTAATTCAACCATTGGTAAAATTTTACTAGGATTAATTACCTACTTTGACTAAACCTAACATCATTCACCCCTCTTTCTAGAACACCTCTCTCATAACCAAATCCAACATAATATATTTGATAATAATGGCTACTGCATTAGCATTGATAGCTGTTGCCAACTTTAGAAACTCCACCTCCTCCGCCTATTAATATTACTTAACCTATTCAAGCACATTAGAAATAAACAGAACGAGAGATCCCAGTTATAAATACTATTTTGGTATAATATTACTACGAACAAATGTTCTTAACAAGGATTGATTTAATATGTGCTTGGATATAATATAGTACATATGTTCGTATTTGGAGGTTGGTGAAATGAGTATTTTAGAAGCTATTACGCCTGAAGATCGTATGTATGTCAAAAGATATATATTATTGGTACTTGTGATTGCTGCTTATGAACGGGACTGCCGATACATTGAAGCTAATCTAAAAACGCCCGGACCATATATAGATACAATAAAGCTAGCCATAAACAGAGCATGGGATGATCTAAAGGATGTGAAAAAGCATTTCCGGTCCAAGGGCCTTAAAGTATACGAACAGAACAGCACCAAGATAGGGATACATGCAAAGTTTATGTGTAGGGGATATAGATCGGATATTGAGTTGCGTTGGGAGTTTATAACGGCAGAGGCATCTGTATTAATGCGTAAGTATCTAGAGTTAGATATAAGTATGTATGAAGACAACCCACTAACAAAAAAATAACCCCGTCAGCCTAAGCCAACAGGGTTATCTTTACCGATGCTATCGGTTTTGAAGTTATTATATTTCATTTGGGACAATTTGTAAACAATATCAATCCTTCGTGGTGCCTTTACGATCACTAAATACCAACTCAAATAAGCCGGTCGCAGATAAACCGGCGATACCACCAGCCCACAACCTCAAAGTTAAATCAAGATCGGTAAAAGGATATGCAGCAGCTCCCACCAATACCCCGATTATCAGACCAACAACAGGAACGATGTTAACCGGCATATTGATTGTTTTCTTCGCTAATTGCACCAAAGCCAACACAAAAACGGCCAATGTCGTAGCAAAGGCCAGAACCGTTGTTAATACTTCATTATTCATTTATTTATCCTCCTTGGTGATATGCACCGTTAAGTTATCTTTATCCCATCTGACAGACGCTCCTAGAGCTTCTGCAACTGCCCTAGATGGCGTGAATGTGGTTCCACCGTCTAAGTATCCATCTGCAACCTTCTTGCCGTTTACGAGGACCTTCACTTTCTGTTGTTCCACTTTAGTAACACCCACTTTCTTTAATTCTTTGTACAACTGGTCCCACGGAAACTTAGTACCGGGACAATACGGTTTTCGTTTTGGATCCACTTGAAAATGCCCAATCACATGGTACTCGTCAAGCTTCATGTCGCGCCTATACAGGCGTTTTATTTCTGCCTGGATATATTTGTGCAACCAGATAGAAGCAGCGAACTGTTCGACCGTCAGTAGCCCGTCAGTACCTTCATGCTCGATACTAACTGTATATTTGTTCGGATTAATGCTTGGATTGTTTCGCACTACATCTGCCTTAGCGTTTAACTGCTCCCATTTGCTCATGCCATTTGCCCATGCCATCCGTTCAATCGGAACATATTGATGGATTTCACCTTTCTTAGAAACACCGAAGTGTGCACTACTTACCTTGTTACCTGAAGAAGTGAACCAATTATCCATGCTTCCCATCGAACCGGCTGAAATGTGGTTAACAATTACATAAGGTACATGTCCATCTCTACTGCTGCTGTTTGTGTGTTGGTTCCCCTTCTGAACTATCTTGTACGACATCCTTCTCATCCCCCTCCCCACTCTTCTTGTTGAATGCATCTATCGCCCCACGCAATACCTGAGGGACAGGAACACCCATACGTCCCACATTTTCAATTATCGATAGCAGTTCGTTTGCCAAATAAAAAAAGATCACAGCATTTTGGAAATACTGTAATCCCCCTAGGGCCATATCTATAAAGTGTGACACCATGATTAGCAGGAATATTGCTATCTTTCGGGCAATACCGTAATATCCGACTCTGCTTCTAAGCTCTCCATTGATCCAAGCAGCCGCCCAGCCAGTTAACCAATCAATGATGACAAAAACCAATAATATGTGTATCAACAGGCTCCAACCTCCAAACATATAACCCATCAGCGCCCCCGATACTGTGGATATGGTTTTAAATATTTCTCCAGACCATTCCCCCACGACCCTTACCCCCATTCTCTCTATACATAGACCCTTTTTTTAGAAATCTGGAAATGAGGTATCTACGCTGTCAATGATTCTTTGAACCTCTGCCGCATTCTGTTCCAGTAATTCATATTGCTTTTTCAATGACTCGACCTGACGAATAATGCCTTGTTGCTGCACCCTGTATTGATTTATCTCGCGTTGCAATTCCTCCAATGACAACTTCTTCTCTACGGTTTCGGTTATAACTACCTTACCTTCTTCGAATACATGTTCTTTGGAAATAACTTTCGCTTCTGCCATGTCCACGCCTCCTTATAATCCGATTACAGTTGCATCGCTAAAATCTACTACACCTTGAAATTTCGTTTGCCCAAAAGCTCGAAGGAATAATGTGTTGTCTGCAATAATGTGCAGTTCATCAGAGATAGAATATACCTGCCCCTCATAACTTCCATCTGGTCCGTAATAAACGTGTCCAGACATACCTGCTCCACTATTCATGCCTAAAGCGACACGCAATGTGCCAGACTGATCATAGGCGCTCAATCCAAAAATGTCAGCCTCGATTCTAGCGCCACTTGACGATGTTCTTAGGGTACTACCAGTTATGGTGGCCCCATAAATATCAGTTCCTGTTATTGTACCGCCAGTTATGGTGGATGCGGTTATATCCCCGCTGAATTCAGCTCCTACAGCCTTCATATGACCAGTTTCATCAACACTGAAGTTGCTTCCTATTTGAATCTCCCCGCCGATAAATTGACCGGCTCTTACGACTCCTGTAAATTCATATTCTTGGTTGATCGGATCGAAGTATAAAGAATCCGTATAACTTCCGCTACCGTTGCCCTTCTGCATGCGGAATTCATCAGCGTTAAAAATGGATTTAGCCATTTTGTCGTAGCGTTCGATGACTATCCCTTCGTCCGGTCCAATCTTAACGCCATACATCCATTTGTCCTTGCCTACTGTTGTCGTCTGAATCAGGTAAATAGTATCCTGGATACCTTCAATATAATTGGCTATGGTTACTTTGGAATTGATGCGGCGTTTAGGTGAATAGGAATATTCAATGATACGCTGTTGTTCATTGATCCCTAATTCCTCGTCAATGATGTCCACGGTGTCCCCGAGTTCGAAATATTCCAGGCCTTCGAATTCCGGTAATGTGTTCAGTTCCACCACATCGATTTCATAGGACGTTAATACCTCGCCTGATTGCCCGTTAACGTCCTTTACGATACCTTTGAGGTTCTTGCCTAACCGGAATTGCACGCCGCGATCTTGGCCTCTTCTAGAAAGCAATGACACGGTGTATTTGTCAAAGTACAGTTCGCATCCTGTTTGAGCTGCTATTTCCATCAGGACACCACGGACATTAACGCCTTCTTTTAGTTCTATGCTCACGTACTGATGATGTTGGACCGCACCGACCATGAACCCCGTTCCCTCAAGCGCCATGTTCAATAAAACCCAAGGTGTATTTGTATGGATGAACCCACCTTCGAACAAATGAAAAAGCAGGTCATAAGAGACCTGCTCACATTCCACTGCTATGGCTACCTCATTGCTTTCTGATCGTGTACGCCTGTGCTTGACTATGTTGAAATATTGTCCTTCAGCCTCAGCAATATTACCGACTTGGATGTATTGGCTCTTATCTTCATCAAGTACAACTGAAAATCTAAGAGTATAAGCTCCGTTTAGTTGTTCGGTTATTTCATCGTTTAGATAATCCTCAAATATGGCTAGAGGTTGGAGATATGAGTTTAATATTGTTATCAACGTATCACCTCCAAGAGAATCAAATATAGATTGCATAATTTTCACAATCCTTATTCGTAGCATGTTATAATATCTACACTATTCAAGAGGGGTACACGACATGAAACAGACTAGACACTTTTATATTGATCATTTTAGGTTTATTGCAATACTGTTAGTTACTGGTTATCATCTTTGGCGAATGTTAGGAAAACCAGAGATAACTTTTTATCATTATAATATGTTTGCAATATTTGAACGCGGCTATTTTGGAGTTGATCTTTTTTTCTTTATTTCTGGGTTTTCTTTGGCGTACACCACTAGTAAAAAAAATGAGACTTTTGACAATTTAGCAGGTTATAAGAAATTTGTCATGAACAGATTTATGCGATTAGCTCCACCATACTATGTTTGTTTATTAGTATGGAATATACTCCTTTATTTAGGGGTTACAAATAAATCACATGGTGTTATCGATAATATTTTACATATTCTTTTCCTTCACAACTTAGATCCTTCTACTGTATATTCTATATCTGGTGTACTGTGGATTGTAGCACCAATAATGCAGTTTTACTTAATCTTCCCACTATTGTACAAAACAGCACTAAAGAAGCCGTTGTTCCTTTTTGTTAGCTCAGCAGCGGTTACGCTTATTATTAACTTAATCATAATACCTTATTTTTTGTCAGGCACGAGCTACGGTAAATACAAAGTTATTTTAGATACATCGATATTTAGTTATCTTGTAGTATTTGTTTTAGGCATTTTAGCTTTCCTATATAAAGATAAGATACTAAGTATCATAAACAATAAAATCATTGTCGTCTTATTCACGATATTGATTATTCACACAACTTTTCTTAAGGTCCCTCTAATTTCAAACCAATTTATAGATCACATCGTAACCGGTTCTTTGTTCGGATTTTTCATGCTTTACTATTCCAACTTGAAATTATCAGAAAATAACACACTCAATCTTTCACTATCTAAGTTGGGTGAGTATTCTTACTCTATTTTCTTGTACAATTACATTTTCATGATTTATAAATCACCCATTAGTACTGGCGTGTATGGCTGGTTTTTCTACTTCATATTAGTTTTTTCATTTGGAATATTAATGTACTTTTTTGTTGAAAAGCCTCTTGCTAAATTAACAAAAAAACTTACGCCAAGAATGTAAAAGGGATACACCTGTATCCCTTTCTTTTAATTTTCAACACCGTCTATCAAATGATATCCAACCTTTCCCATAAACCTAATTTGAAAAGTAGCGACAGTACTATTCTCATATTCGGCTACCGCGCTCATATCCAAATTAGTGCGACCATAATCGTAAAACATATCGATAGTTAAAACACCGCCAGTCCACACATAAGGAAGTTCAGGAGCGTTTATAGATTTACATTCACAAACTACATTCGCTCTTGGGCTAGTAGTTTTACGGTATTTCTCTGTAACCGCAATACCAGTAAAACGTCTAACCCCAACCCTGAATCCCGTCTTGATTCTATTGCCAATAATGCACACGCCTTTAGAGTAATCTTCAGTTAGAGGAGTGTCAGTCCATTCATTTGGGACATACCCGTCTTTTATCGGAAACCAAAGGGCTCGCCTTATTCGTTGTGCATTGGTTTGCCCTACCATGTCCTCACCCAATCTATGCTGAATCTTCCCTCCACTGTACCTGAATTCTAGTATGAAAGTGATGTCCATCAATTCTGCATTTCGCCTCGGTCCGTTAGAATACATTACATAATCTGGGACAAAGGTTATATCCCCCAATACTTTGGCATCAAACTCATTGTATAAATCAAGATTGTCAGCAATTCGACATCCTACAAAGGAAACATCTTGTGTGTTGTTTGTAGCTGAGAATTTTGGTGTGTTATTCAATGCATTCCCTGGCGTTTCGAAATGGGTAGATGTAAAAGACACTCTTCTGCATCTGTTTAGTTTTACCGGTATATCAGTTTTTGTTCTAATTTTGCAATTCGTGAAGAAGTGTCCTCTGATAGTGTTACCACCAGAAATATATCCGTCGATTAAAAGCGCTGTGTCTCCATTATCAAGATTTGGAGAAAATAAATCCTTCGAATGGTGGTCCTGACTATGGATAATGCAATTCACAAATGAAGTTGAGGAAACACCTTCTGAACCTTCTAGAGTTGTTATATTGCTCCCTAAATTCCCGTCATCACTACCTAAAATACCAACTCCAATATTCCCTTGAAAAATCGAATTTGTGAGTTTATTGTCATCAGCTGATACACTATTCGCTGTGGCCTCAATCAGTAATCCGAATTTGGCCCAGTATCCGCCTACAACCACGTTATCAACCAAACACTGTCTTCCTTCATCGAGCCATAGACCGACATCGAATTTCGCTCTATTGTCGTTTGATGGACTTGTATAGTTACCCAAAGTGTCATATACATCAAAATCACATATGATCGCTAGGTCTCTTACGGTTACATACGATCCCGAAGTGTTTTTAACCGCGCTTGTCAAACTCGGGTAATCTGCTCTACCTGTTGCAAATTGTGTTTGTCCTGTTCCTTTAAATAAAAGAATTGAGCCTTGTGTCCTGTTGTCGACACCTCTCGGATCAGTACCTCCAACACCTAAATCAAATGCCGTCCAGTAACAAGCTCCAGAACCCAAGATATGAACATTGTGCGGCACTTCAATCGTGTCCGTACATACAAAACAACCTGATGGAACGAACACTACCCCACCGCCAACAGAAGCAGCGTTAATAGCATCCTTCAAAGCCTGGGTATCGTCTGCTACACCATCCCCTGTCGCCCCAAAACTTCTAATATTAAAGTACAATCTTTCTGCTTTTGAGCTTATTTCGCTAGTCATAGCATTTAATCGATCACCCAATACATCGTAACCATCACGAGAATCAACAATTTCAGTATTGTCATCACCCGCCTGAGCAACAATTTCACTAATGCGTTTATACGTGTTGTCAATACCTTCTTTTGTATTGGCCCCTGGCGCATCGCCTGAATAAGTAATGTCTTGAGCGGCGTGTGCTGTTGTTGAGGCGACATGTCCCGTCAATTGTGAGTTAATCTTTTGAAAGTTACGATTTATTTTCGGATACATTTCTCGCAATGTGTCGGGTGGATTACCGTTATCCGCACCTTTAATGATTTCGATGTCTGCCATTTAATTCACCCCTTACGCATATTTCTGACGGAACTTAAGTTTCATATTGTAGTTCAATCCTGTTCCACTTACCTGAATGTTGGATATTCCAACAGGCAACTTACCGAACCGTGCGTTCGTGTTTTGTAAAACATTTTGCGTCCCGATCCAGGCTGTCTTACGTTGGAAATCCAAAGTAAGTGTTCCGGACATCGGAACTGAATATATAAATTCAACGCCACCAACCGTCAGAGATAAATAAGAAAACGCCCCGGCTATCTCAATGATTGGCTGGGCGTTTTGATTTCCTGTGTTATATGTTGGAATGGTTTGTGGACCGTTAACGAAAAATTCATACGCTGTATCAACGTATATATCGCTATCAACGACTATGAGACTATCTACGTTTATTTCATGGGACCAATACGTGCTATAGGCGAATGGATCAAATGCCGTAAATGGTAATGTAAATGTACCGAGACCACCTATTCGATCAATTGGGGAATCGCCAGTATACCGGACCGTATACTGCCTATCCGGTTGATTAGCAAATATGATAGGCATTGTCTTCGGTCTCCCATCACCATCCAATAAAAAAGCAGCAAGCGCCGAAACACGTTGCTGCAATTCTATATGGTTCTTTGCGAAAAACGCACATTCCAGTTCAAATTGTTTCGGCCCCATGGTTGCCCCGAAGTCATATGCTCCGTGCATTCCCGGGACCGTGACAATAGTATCCACCGTAGAAGATAGGATTGGGCGCTGAGTCCTGCGAAACACTCCCATGCCTAACGACTTCGGTGTTACACCGTCTAGGGTTAATACTATTTCGTGACTCAAGTCGCCACACCTCCCAATCCTCTTGAGTTTCCAGTGATATAACTTCCGATTCCTTGACTCAATTTCCTGATATCTTCATCATTGCGAACATTGAAGTTAGCTCCCTTGAACATCCCTTCCATGTTGTATTGATTAACCACACCGCCTGTAGGTGCGCTTCCTTGCGCTCCTGACATCGCACTCGATGCCGCAACCGATAAACCTACCGGATCGACAGACATGGCCTTAGAAACGGCTCCTGATAGATTCTCGGCTGATTTAACAGCCAACCTACCAGCATCAGCAATACCGATAGCCAAACCTTCCGAAATGTACTCGCCGTATCCCATCATCAAACGAGATGGAGATTTAATTCCGAAGAAGTCTTTGAATCCGTTTTTGATCTTAGCAGCAACATCCTTTGCGCTGTTCCATACCGCGTCAGCCATATCCTTAATACCATTGATAAGTCCTTGCATGATGTCCTTACCGATGGTCTTCATGGTTGCTCCGACATTGGAGAACATGTTCTTAATGCCGTTCCATATCGATTCAGCAATGCCTTTCACAGCATCCCAGGCACCTTTCCAATCCCCTTTTAGGACTGCAAGGAAAGCTTTGATAACACCAGATATTACGCCAATCACGGTTTCAATAGTTATCTTGATGGAATTCCAAGTTCCAGAGAATAAAGTTTTGATCACATTTAGGGCGGTTGTAAACAGCCCCTTGATCGTTGTACCCCATGTATCCCAGAATGATTTAATCCCGTTGAATATCATTTTTACTACAGCAGCTATAGCGTTGAATACCGCACTAAATACTGTTTTTAATATTTCGAATACATTTTTGAACGCTTGAGTAATCTCTGGACCCCACTTGGCCCAGAACGCTTTAAGGTCGTCAAATACCTTCTTTACAATTTGGGCTATAGCATCGAATACTACTTTGAAAACGGACTTGGTTATCTCCCAATTGTTTTTGAAGAAAGCAACAATATCGGCACCCCATTTGTTCCAAAAGGATTTTATCCCGTTGAACACATTGGTTGCTGCTGTTTTCAAGAACTCCCAGGCTGCATTCAGGCCATTCCTGACAGTCTCGTTATTGTTGTATAAATAGGTAAGTCCAGCAGCTAGAGCGGCAACGGCAGCAATAACTATGCCGATTGGTCCGGTTATTACCGATATAGCCGGTCCTAACATCGTAAATCCTGCTGCTATCTGAGGTAGAAACCCGACTAGCAATGTTAAAGGGCCGATTATTAACGCCAACACTGCTGTTATAGCACCTGCAATGGCAATAAATGATTGAACTGAAGGTGAGAGCGAGTTGAAACCATCAACCAATCCTTGAACGAGTTTTGCCAACATATCCAGGGCCGGGAGTAATGCGGTACCCAATGAAATCTGAGCAGTTTCAACAGAGCCGCCCAACTCTTCCATAGCACCTTTAAAGGTGTTTAGCTTCTGAGCCGCCACATCTGCCGCCGATATCTTACCCATAGCCTCAGCCATTGAGTTAATACCATTGGCTCCCTCTTTAAAAAGGATGTTGGCACCACGAATAGCGTCAGATCCGAACAAGGTGTTCAAGCTTACCTGACGTTGTTCCGCTGTCATATCTTTCAAGGAGTTTTGCAGGATATCTGCAATTTCAGCCATTGATTTTAAATTACCGTTGGCATCATAAAACTCTGATGACATCGCTCCTGAGCTGAAAGCCATTTCGTTAAAGGCTTTATTGGCTTTTGCCGATCCTACCTTAACGCCATCTAACTCAGCTGAATAGGTCATCATCGCATCTACGACATCTTTAGTAGCAGATGAAACAGGCGTTACCCCATTACTGACCAAGTAATCCATTGCCTTTTGAGCGTTGAATGAGTACAAACCAAGCTTGTCAAACTCAGCTGCTGCGGCATCAGTAGTAGGTGTAAGGCGCATGAGCATTGTCTTTAGGGAGGTACCAGCATCAGAACCTTTAAGGCCGTTTTGCGCAAATAAAGCAAGCGCAGTAGTGGTATCTTCAAAACTCAGTCCTACTCCTGATGCAACAGATGATACAGCGGCAAGCGAGAACTTCAATTCTCCAACGCTTGTTGCGGATGCATTCGCGGCCCCTGCTAAGATATCAGCCGCATCATTGACCGATATTGCATCTGCTTTAAAAGCGTTAAGGGCTGTCGATGCAATCTCAGCCGCATCCGCCAACTCAAGCTCACCGGCTGTAGCCAAGGATAAGGCACCATCTAAACCGCCGCTTAACACGTCTTGGATACTGACACCGGCTTTGATTAATTCCTCTATGCCTTGTGCAGCTTCCGTGGCGCTATACTTTGTGTCAGCTCCCATTGTGATTGCTAACTTTTCAAGTTCATCTCTGAACTCTGTCACTTCTTCAGGAGCCATAACAGAGAATGCGTTTGCCATGCCTTGTTCGAAGTCTGCGGCCTTACTTACAGCCACACCCAAACCAGCAGCAATACCAGCACCAACAGCCGTGACCCCGGCACCGACTTTTTTCATCTGCTCGAAGCTGTTACCCATTGACTGCTGGGCTTGTTCGAATGATTCCTGATAGTCCTTGCCGAGTTGAGAAACAACCACCCCTTGTTCTTTCAGTGATTTCGTTGTTTCATCAAGTTGGCCATCCATCTTTTTCAGTTCTTGCTCAGTCTTAGTTAACTCGCGTTGAAATGCTCGATATTGGCCTTCACTTATCTCGCCTCGGGCGAACTGCTCGTTCACCTGCTGCTGGGCAGTTTTCAAGGTGTTCAGCTTCTGGCTCGTATTATTAATTGCATCGGATAAGAGCTTTTGCTTTTGTGCAAGCAGTTCCGTATTACCTGGATCAAGCTTCAGCAATCGTTCAACTTGCTTTAACTCTGACTGTATGTCCCTACTTCGTTTGTTAACGTCTGATAGGGCTTTCGATAGCCCCGTTGTTTCGGCTCCTATTTGGACGTTAATGCCACGTATTGTCTCTGCCATCTACTCACCTCTATCTGCCGTAAAATGCGTCAATATCATCCTGTGTAGCGTCTTTCGGCTTATCGTCTTCGGCACCGGAATAAAACTTTGCGAATGATATAAGATCCGATGATCTCAATTCGTTAATTTCTGTGAAACTTAATCCCGAACGCTTACCAAGCGCCAATAAACGGATTTCGATATTGTCATCATTACCGCTACTTTTGGACTGCTCCTTTGACTCCGGCACGAAAAAATCCGTCTGCGGCTTCCTCCATAGCAGCGGTCAAGAAATTAGCATCGGAAAAATCAATGTTCTCAAGTGATCCAAGCCACGTTTCGAATGAAGGGAACTGCTTACCGTAAGAGTCTGCTTTTGCCATGGCCCAGATCAGTTGCAGCACAGATAAAACCTCAAGTTTGGAAGGATCCTCTGCAACCTGCCCCATCTTCATCAGATCACCGAGCAAATCACTTTTGAATTCCTGCTTATAAAACAAAAGAGCCAGAGTGGTTGCTCTGACTCTTACAACTTGGTTACCAATGTTTATTTCTCTCATTTTTCAATCCTCCATTAAGGTGTAGGAACTGTGAAAGTTGGCAGGTAAACCGTGGTGAAGAAGCTATTGAAAGCTGTAGCATTGGTATCACTTAACTCCAAATCACCTTTTACAACCATTCGGTTATCGATCTCAATTGGCGACACGTTCACATTTAAAACATCTGTTGTGGGTTCGACAGATTCTCCTTTTGTTGTACGCTCCTTTGCTGGACGTGTAGCTTGGCAATCGTAATAGGCGAATCTCCGGTTACGCTTATCACCTTGAACCTGACCAAGTAAAGCGAATTTTTTCGGTTGCGCGTCAGCTACTTCAACCAACATGCCATTATCGTCGATCTCCCAACCTAACATTTCTGCCAGTACTTCATCGGGTATGTTCGCCATTTCTAACTCACCTGTATAACCATTGTTACTAGTGGCAACATAATATGTCATGTTGTCGGCATAAAACGGCGTCGATTCACCTTGAGCTTCTGGTGTCCATCTAACCGCACCAGGAACAGCTATAGGGGTCTTCCAGGCTGGCAAATCAACCACTGTTGTATCCTCAAAAGCGATATGGACTTTATCCAGACCGAAGGTAACTTTGTTTTTGCTCATTATCTCAACCTCCAATTAGTTGTATCTCATATATGATTTGAATTAGTTTTTCGCTGTCTAACCAAGCTTCGTTTTTCCGATACGGCATTTTCAGTTCTTTGAACTTGTCCTGAACCAACTTTTCAGCAACTTGATCCTTAATCTTCGTATACAATTCCACCTGAAAATTACTAATTTCAGCATAGTTAAATCCGTCTGCCATAAAATCATTGTCATAAGCGAACTGATAGGTTATGAATGGAGGGCTAGGTGACGTTGCGAATGACGAATAAGCCACTGGCAACCCAAGTGACTTCAATGCAGTATATAGTTCAGCTTGTGTCATTCCTAACCCCCATTCCTGATGATTTGACGGATCTTTTCCATCATTTGCGGTTCGATTCGATCATAGGCCAATCGTAAATGCGGTTTACCAGCTACGCGACCACCACCAACCTTGGCATGTCCGAATTCAAGCAAATGGACTATACGCGAATACTTTTTGTTCCAAATAATCCGTCTTGTTGTTCCCATGCTGTCGCGGTTGGTCTTCTTAAAACCCTTGGAATAATCACCAGTGTTTTTAGGTGCATTCGCTTGCGTATCGCGCAACATATCATTCGCCGCATCATCAACAGCTTTATCTATTGACCTTGACACATCCTCGTTGTATTCAGCCACTGCCTTAACGACTTCTGATGCTAACTTATCAATGGAGATATTAGCCATCAGCAGCCACCCTTTCCACAGTCAACTCAATTTCCTCGAAGTTATTGGAATATGTCCGCAACACACGATATTGTCCGCCCTCGAACTCAACCGTTTGCTCGCCGTTGTACTCATAACCGTGAATAACAAAAATAAACTCAGGCCGTAGACCTGTTACAGCAGCGTTATAAAACTCATTCCGACCTACTGAACGTAGTTCGCAATACACAGGAGTTCTTGCTGGATCAATTGGTATCTGATTGCCTATGTCATCCTCAATGATTCCACCCGGAGTAATGAGTATCAATTCATGATCGTAACTCATAATTTACTCCCAACATGCAACAAAAGGTTGTGCAATCGGTATTGAAGGTGTCTTGGCATTGATACAGGCGATCCAGTGAATGAAGTTTCGTTGTTGGTAGCACTTTGATAACGCCACGTTGCAAAGTCAACACAAAACATAAGATGATAGGCATTTGTAGGATCAAGATTCAATCCATTTTGATCCTGAAGTTCCTTCAACACGCTTTGTACAATAGCGGTAAGGTATGAGTCTCTAACCGCTGTACGGATGCCTAGACGCTCTTTAACGAGCAGTAGGATTTGTGTTTCATCCATAGATCATCACCTACTCATCGCCTTTTTTCTTTTTCTTTCTCTCTTTCTTTTCCTCGATCTCAATATATCCAAGTGACTCTAAAAATTCTTGACGCTCGCCGTTGAATTCCTCTCCGATTTCATAAGTGCGGTTTGTCAACTTATCTTTGAATTTCTTCAATACTTTCGCCATTGAAATCATCTCCTTTCAAAAAATAGAGAGCGGCACTAGGCCGCCTTATTATGGAGTAGGAACAACAGGATCAAGTGTAATGACAACGAAATATTCAGGATAGATTGGCTTACCGTCATAACGCGCCGTACCTTTGAACACTGTTTGGTCTTGGATAAAGCGTACATCTGTAGAAACCGCCAATTGCACACCACGGCGCTCACCGAGAAGGTACTTTTTGAAGTCTCCCAATACGATAGTGTCAGCCGGTGCATATTGACTGAATACAACCCGTGTACCGTCCGGGAGTCGTGGAGACTGCGCTGTTTGGATAACCAAACGACCGTCAGCAGTTGGCAAGAAGGTTTGCGGTGCAATCCGAGCGTAGTATGTGGAACGCTTCATAACTGCGATAACCTCGCCCACTGGTACACCATCTTCTCCATCGTCGATCAGTGCCATGTTCCCCACGATGTCACCCAACGTTCCGTCACTGTCCACATTTTGTGTAGGGACAGATGCAAGGGCAGTAATAATACCCATAGGTTGTTTTGCAGACGCACCCTGACCGATCAAAACTGCTTTATCCAGTGCTTTGGCAATTGCCATAGACAATCGCGTTTCTATGAAGTTTGCAAGGTTAATCATCGCATCTTCGAGGATAGCGTTACATACCGGGATGAATCCACCCACCTTAAATCCATCAAGTTCTGTTTGGCTAAATGCAGAAGCCAGTTCTTCAACCGGATCACACATTTCAGTCCAGATCGCTTCTGGGATGGCTCCATCCATGATAATTCGAGCTGTTCCGTTCAACTGCTCCACGGTAACTTCACGATACAGCGTGGAGTAGTCTCCCAAACGCTGTTGAATCATGTTAATTACTTGTTCTGGAATAACGATATCAGTACCGGACAAGGCGCGTTTGTCATTTACTGCCTTTGCAATCGTGGTGTAGAAATCCCGTACTTCTGGTTGGTTCAAGCGCTCAATCATTTGTGCGCGTGTTTCGAATTTGTTTTCTCTCATTCTCGTTTCGCCCCCTTGGGATTGTGTTTGTTTTTGTCTTTGTTCGCCACCATCAGCAGGAGGCGTATTCTTTGGTTCTTTGTTGTTCAATTCTTCCAACTCGCCTTCCAGGTCAGCAATTTCACCTTCAAGTGTTGTCTTCTTGCCTTCCAGTTCTGTCTTGTCTGCTTCATACTTCTCGACTTCTTCAGTCACAGCAGCTTCTTCTTCCACCGTTTGTGCCTCTTCAATTGCTTGTTCCAGTTTTTGCGCTCGTGTTTCCAACGTTTTCTCCTGCTCAATCAACTCAGCAAGAGACGATTTCCGCTGTTCTATTTTCTTCGTCAACATGATTTGTCTAAGTGCCATTATTTCAACCTCGCTTTCAATTGTTGTTTTCGTTGTTGCATCTGTCGTTTTTTGTGCTGCTCAACTTCCGCTTTACGGGCTTGTACGCCGGTTGCCGCATAGGCTGGGAATGTACAAACGGAAACCTCATGAAGATCCACTTTCCGGATTGTCCACTTCACGCCGCCATCATCACGAAACTCAGTATCTTCCTGTAGGATGTTAAATCCGAAACTACACTGGTCCACATCGCCACGTTTAACACGCTCGTACATGTTCACCGCATCAGAATCATTCGGGTTGATCTTGACGCGCCCCCAAAGTCCGTGTGAGTCCACTTTAAGCTCCAAGGAACCTGATTTATTCCTGCCTAACACCAACGTTGTATCGTGGTTGATTAAGGCCCTCACATCGTTTCCTAGCGTTTCATTGAATGCTTCAGGAGCAAGCTCTTCAAATGCTCCAGGCCATAACTCCGTTTGCTGATTAAACACAGCAAAATAACCCTCGATGAACATATCAGAGCTATCGCTTTCGGCCCGAGTCTGTAGCTCTGTCTGTACGCTTCGGGTTACTTTCTGATTCCTATCCATCGTCCTCACCTCCTCCCGGGTTCAATTTTTTCTGGTCGCCAATCATGCCAGCCGGGATGAAGTTTTCCAGGATAACCAGTTGATCCAATCCCTCTTTAGGCGACATGCCCAGCCAATCACGAACTTCGTTTCCTTCTGCCAAACCGCGAATGTACAGATTGCCACCAACTTCTGCTAACTCTTTCATGTCGTAGGCGTACAAGCTGCGCGGATTGAACTTGAAATACAGCTCAGGAGCAAACAGCAATTTCCTTGTCAGCTCCTGTACGATCCCCTGTGCCATGGGCAAGATCCGCGTATTAATAAAGGCGTTGTATTCATCCTTTTTGAAATCTCCGACACCAACGAAAAAAGCCGGTACTCCTAAGAGTCCAGCTACTGTTCTTTTATCTAGTTGTACCGCATCGTTAATAGCAAGATCGTTCAGGGATAACGGCTTGATCTGTTCGACATCGATCATCTCAGCCGGGACAATCCACGGTTGCCCTGCTTCGGACCGTTTGAGGTACATATCAAATACCTTGTCACGGCCTTCCTCGCTCGATAATTCCGCTGTGTTAGCGTCTACCTTCACGATAAGACTAGGCATATACTTGCCACTCATAAAGCCTTTCTTGGTGGCTGTGGCTTGCTTGAGATTATCAACGATGTCTTTCAGCACTATGCGATACCCTGTTCCTATCCACGGCCTTTCAGGATCAGGGTTCATCACAAAATGAAGGATTTCATCATGATCGTATATCTTGCCTTGATATGTGACTTGATAAGCGTTGGTTGTGTCTTGGAAGGTGACTCTACTCGGTTTGAATGGAATCAACTCATCAATCAAACCTTCGCGCAGCTGCGGAAACACAACGCTGTTCCCCTCACCAGGAAGTAACATGGTGTAGATGATGTTGTACATCCAATTCTTACGAGTCATAAGGCTGTAAGGATTAATGTCGATCTTTCGAGAAAGTTCATTCTGAACTCGCACATCTCCATTTGCGGTGTTTCGCATTAAATGGATCGTCATAGAGCTGATCAAGTCCGCGATTTTATGAACAGCCATTTTCACTTCAGGGTTGTCGGATAATCTCGTGTATCCCGGTACACACAAAGTGTCGTATGCATCGGTTGTTAGGAACCACCCTAGGTTGCTTTGCGGCTCGGCCCTTGTATTCTTAGCGTTTTGGTTTCGGTTACGCTTCTTTTTGCTCAGTTTCATCACCCCCCATTCAGCCATTTAGAAGCACTGCCAGCCCGTTCAATGTTTTCAAGCATTCGGACAGCAGCAAAAACAGCGGCATCGAAAATATCAATCCGCTGTTCAGGTGTTACTTTTTCGTATTGCATCATGTCATCTGTCTTCTCTATGGCATGGACGTTTTGAACACAGTATTCAAAAGCTTGGGAATGAAGGTAGTACAGATTACCATCTTTGGCTTGCTTCTCGATTCTACGGAAGCCCTCGGACTTCTTGTAGAAATACTGTGGCTGATCCACAATAGAGAATCCTTTTCGCTTCATACCTAAGTAGAACTCCCGGCCAAACTTCCGGTCGAATCCCACTTGCTTGATTTTGAATCCTTTTGCTTTCATATCAACGAACCACTTAATAACATCCGTGTAGTTGACGGTAGGCGTGTTGGTCATTGTCAGCAAGCCATCTTCTTTCCAGCCAAACAAAGGAATGTTGTCCTCGTCCGCTTTCCTCGTAGCAGCTACAATTGGGAAAAACGCGTGTGATACAACGATATCTACGCCTTTATAGTTCCCGTAAAGAGCTGTAGCCGTTAAGTCGTGGAGTTTAGATAAGTCGGCCCCTCCGTACCAATCAATAGGTAATTTAGCGAGTTGTTCAAGTGTCCACTCGTACTTGCGATCCGATGATTTGAATTCGTCAATGTTGAAATACGACTTCATAGCAGACGTATATATGTTAAGCGACTTCGCCAGGAACGATTTCCGTTGCTGCGGATCGTTTTGGGCTTGCATAGCATCGTTCATCAGCTCTTGGCCTGATACCGACACATTGTAATTGGGGTTAGCCTTTTCATGCTCTTTTGGATTGGTATAATCAACCTCGCCAGTATCAGGGTGTTTGTCCGCTTTGGCGATAAACACGAATAACTGTTCATCGGTTACCGTGCCTTCAAGCACCTTTTGTCCATAAACCATGCGGTTATAACAAAAGCTGTTCATGTTGTCTCCAGCCGTTGTTATACCGATACACAAGCTATTCCGGTACGCCTTGCCTGATTCCTTGATGGTGTTGTACTGGCTGGCATTCCGGTAAAGGTGTAGCTCGTCCAGGATCTGAATAAGGGTATTAAGCGAGTCCATACGATCACTGTTACCAGCAATCGTTTCAATCCTCATATACCCATCGCCAAGTTCACCACTTATGCTGTGCTCTTGGTTATTGTCGAGGATACGGAAGTTCTTTTCCTCGCCCATGTGCTTCAAGTTGTAATTCAAGAAGTTGAAGCTCTGTAAAGCTTGCTTGAGCTGTGCGCCAACGATGACGACTTCAGCACCAGACTTCCTTTCCAGAAGACCAAGACCAAAAGCCAAGGAACTCATAAGCGGCGTCTTCCCTTGTTTCCTCGGTAGCATGTTGAACGCTTCTTTATACTTCCGCAGCTTAGTTCCGGTATGGAAGAAACCAAGAAGGTTATAGATAATGAACTTCTGCCATGGTTCCAATAAAAAAGGCCTACCCCTAAGTGGATACCCCTCCATGTTTTCGCCTTTTTGGTGGACGAATGTTTTTTCGATGATCCCTATGACAAATTCAGCATCTTTAGGGTTGAAGTCATATGCAGGGTTCTCAATATCTCGGAAAAACCTCTCACATGCCTGTCTTACTTCTTTACAAGCAACCTTCCGTCCCTCAATAATGCTGCTGGCATACTCTTTTACCGTGTCATAGTTTTTGAAGTTAATCACTCATATCACCCAATACGCTTGCTAGGGTGGATTTTTTGTTCTTGTCTTCCACCGTGACACTTTCAAGGGACTTTGGATTGAGACATAGTTGGTTAGAGTATGCCAAAATATCCTTACGCAATGATTCCAGGGTTGCGACAATCGGTGACTTTTTTGCACCTCCAGCAGCAGTAAAGCTTTCATATTGCATCCCCTCATCTTCGAATTTTTGGTTAAGGATCAGAAACTGATGCACCAATCCAGAATAAAGGTCAATTATGCGCCCGTATTGGGTTTTGTACACTCCAAGCTCTTTCATATCCGCTATCGTTCGCCTCTTGATCGTCTCCTTAGTTGGTACGCTCACTATGCTCTCACCTCCCCCAAAAAAATTTATTGGAAACCCGCTCTATTGGAAAAATCTACCCTGCCCGGTCCCATTGATAGGTTAAAACTATAATTTAGGAGGGGGGGATCCATATTTGGTCATCAACTCTTCCAAATCTCGATGACGATCAATATCCTCAGCATTTATTGTGCCAGACACTATCTCCATCTCAATCGACTGCTCATTACACTCTGCGCTATCACCAAAGACACTCAGTGCCATGGCTAGCTCTTCATATGCCATACCAAGTTCATGAGCACTCTCAGCTGCTTTAACCAAACCATTCATTGTTTTCCCCTCCACCTTTCATAATGTGGTCTCACTCTCTCTTGCCACTCCAACCCCAATGCTGTCAATTCATGTGTCACTCTGTCATGCATTGCGTTATGTTGCTTATCACTTAGGCTGATCAGGTTCCAATCCTCTAATGCTAATTCAGGGTAATACTCCAATGGGTAAATATGGTGTACTGTTGTAGCCGGTTCGGTCTTATCGTACCTTTTGCGTTGTTGACACATGTATTCGTCTCTTCTAAGGATTTTGGCCCGTTTACGTTTCCATTGTTTACTTCGATAGAATGGTTGCGTCATTCTTCTGCCACCCTTATAGTTCCGTGCGTATCAAAGAATGTCGCTTTAAATCCTTCATCTTTAGATATGACCAAACCAACCGCTTGTGCGACTTCCTCAATAACCCATCTATCGAATCGTTCTGGGTTCTTTGCTCTACTGACTATAAATGCAGGTTTATCATCTTCCACATCTACTGCGTTCGTCTTCTTAATCTTGTATTCCTTGTCTAAGCGATCCAATGCATCCATAGCGCTTTGCAGGTCTTCACGGTTAAATACAGTTTCTTTGTACATCCCTTTCACCTCACAGTTTATTTAACTTATGTTCCAATGACCTCTTCGTCTTAGCCAACCTTTGCTTTGACATTGCCAACTCCATACATACTTCGTTTATGTCTTTGCTGCGTTTGTTCCCTTGGTAGTATTTCAGTAGGTTGTATTCATGGTCAGTAAGTCTTAGCTTCTCTTTGGCTTCATTTGCTGTAATGAGTTTGATCTTTTGCGCAAGCATCAGCTTTTTCTTCGCTTCGTTATTACTTCAAAGATAGCCACTATCCCAGCAATAATATAAAAAATCACCCAAATCACAACCCCTAAAGCTAACAATCCCCAGAATGGAGCCGTTACCCACCACCATGACCAATCAATCACACCAGTTAGCTTTAATACAATAAAAGCAACCCCGAGTAACCCCAATACACCAATACCACCACTTTTACTCTCACTTTGTTTAGACACTATTTTCACCCTTTCTTATGCAAATATGCAAATTAAAAAAGCGCCCATTATAGGGCGCTCCTTACTTATTATTGTGCTTCGATATATTCAATTATTAACCTAGCATGACTGGTCTCAACACGATATTTAGCCTTAAACCCTTCTAGGAATCTTTCTTCTGTCTCGATTTCATTTTCCAATTCCCCTGCATTCGCTTCATAAAACAATCTGCGCTGTTCAGGATCTTGGAACCTCCTCGAAGCAGACTCCAAAACATTTTGTTTAGCCCTCAATATTTCTAGTCGCAACTCACTCTTCGCGATGGTCTTTCTTTGTTCTTCAATACCTTGTTTTAATTCTTGTTTCCATTCACTCATCGCTTTTCTTACCAAATCTTCTTCCTCTTGACCGATTGATGACATCTTTATCACCTCCCCCAATTACATCATTCGACGTTTGGGAGATTATTCCTTTGTTATCCGACACTTTCTAACGCGGGCCGGCTGCGTCCAGGATCACACTCTTTAACCGCTCTGGTCACGGTAAAGGAGGATTGCTATCAAGAGTGGAGTATTCGATATGTTAAGGTGGTGTTCTAAAATTTAGGGATACCGAGACCGTGCCGTATAGTTATCTCGATATCCCTTCACCCGTATGCCGATCCCTTAATCCTGAAAGCCGACCGACATTTCATTTCAGGATACATATGTACAATGCGCCCACATGTAAACGCCCGGATCAACCCCGGTCTGTTTTGGCCTTGACAGGAATCGAACCTGTCTGTACCATGAAGGCCATAATAAAAGTTTGCAGTGGTCTTAACTGCATCCCCCGATTGCTACATCACCGGCGATAAACGCCTAGGCACAAGACCCACAATGTAACCGAGTCCTGCAATGATAAGGGTTAGCAGGGACACCCGAGCGTTTAGCTCTATGTCCCTACTTTAATATGTTATCGCTTTATAAAGGCGACGCTGTACAGACGTAAAACAGACACAAATAACCCTATCAGCTAGTAGGGTCTTTTTGCGTGTTTATTGTACTCTCTCACATATCGATTAACCGCAACGGAACTATTCTATAATTTTTTCTATAATTCCTTTGTTGCCAGCCCAACTGCCCCGTATATGGGCTTGTGTAAACACGTATTCGAGCGCATCTTCAAACGACATATCAATCCTACTAACAAATTCGAAAACTTCTTCCCTGTACTCTTCCAGGGTTTGCTCAGTCATTCTTTTCACCGTTACCACTCCTTTAGACTTTATCTGCATTATAGATCTCTTTCAAACCGACTTTTCAGCCACAGAGGCCGCCCCTCAAATAATGCGTCCGGACGTGGGAATCTGCTTTCTCTCCCGCGATAGCCCGGATTTAGCATGGATAATGCTGTTTTAGTTACGTTTTGCCGCGTGGTATTGCCAAGTTTACCAGCTAACCACACGGCCCCAACGTATTCAAGAGGCGGTGCTACTTTACCAGTGTGATTCCTACAGGATTATCCCAGTCACAGACAGAGGACTCGTCTGTTATTTCTGGATCGATAACCGACCAAGATAGGATATATTCGTTTCCTTCAGCATCGATAGCAGGAGCCGTGTACTGATCCCCCTCATCAGTAGGATATGGGTCCTGTGTAGTCTTAAGTGTTTTGCCTTCCCATTCGATAACTGTTGAGTTGAATTCGTTCAGATCGCTAAATGTTTTCATAGATATTCTCCTTTTCCTCATCCGGTTTTTCCGGCCTGTTGGCTTCCGTTGTTCCCTTGCTGTTGATATAAATATACCACAACTGGTTTCCTAATGCAACCTTTTGTTTTAACTTTATGAATAATCTCAAAATAAAAACCCTCTTTTTAGAGGGTCATCAATCTTAATCTATATCTTGTGTGAGCTTTAATGTCCCGGCGATGGCTTTTACCCCGTCCCGAACCTTACGGTCCAGTGAACGGTCTGTGAAGCGGCTCCATTTAGATACTGCTGCCCATCGCTCGTGATGCAGGATAAAGCGATAATGCAAGATCTCTCTTATCTCGTCATCGAGTATGCATTGTATAGCTGTTTCTAAGGCTTCTGTCTTACGTTTATATTTAGCCAATACTTTCTGCTCGATGTCATTTAATGCGGGCTTCTGACTCAGTACAGTGATTGTACGGCGCATTTCTGGATATTTCTTGAGTTGCTGCCGCACATACTTGATTTCGTCCGCCGTAGCACTCGGGAAAAGTTCCATTTGCTCCACCGCCCCCATTCAAACGCACTCCTTTACACTAATTCACATGTCCATTTTATATAACATCGCATTTTCGAGCATTTCACTTGTACTATCATACCAAAATATCGAATAAATCAACCTGACCTTCTTTTTCAAACTCACTAGCATCCTGTATTAAGCCATCTTCCAACCATTTCGCCGGAGCTTCAATGGATCTGGCTTCCCATACTCTTTCTCCAGCTTTTGTACGATAAGGAGCAAGATTTGATTTCTCAGCCTTCTTTGTCCAAACCCAGTGAGTTTGTGCTGTTACGGTGTTAGGTGTCACTGTTATTCCTCCTTGACCGGCGGTTCGTAGACCAATTTCGCACCAGTAGAAAATGTAAACTCAAGGTTATTTATTTTCGGATCGTCTCGCTTTCGGATTTCGTACTCGTTTTTCATATAGTTCACAACGGCGGCGACTGCTTGCTTTGTTCTGTCGTCACTCCTGTCTGCTAAAAACGGAGTGCCTGGCTTAACCTTACCTAATACGATTTGATTTCCCAATGCTGTCAATACAATTTGGTAGTTTTCCCATTTGATACTCATTCGGTTGTTTCCTCCCCTGGAAGGTAGGACTTTCCTGATTCTGTTAGGTAGACTATTCCCATTCCTATTGCTTTCATATCAAGTGTAATCAAACCCATTCTTTCTAATTGATGATATTCTTTCATCCGTTTGAACCCTGCTCCATGTACTACCCCTTCATTTGAATATGCATGTTTCAGAGCCTCTAACAATTCTACGGTTAACTGCATGTTTCTCCCTCCTCTAATACTGCCAGTATTGCGGACCTACATATGAGATCAGGATCCAATTGAAAGATATCTACACCAAGCATCGCTTTGAATGCGTTACGAACGGGTGGTGCATCCGCACGTATCTGCTCTACCACTTTCCATGCTGTAGACATGTTGTCTGAATATGAGGGCAATGTGTATTCTCTATCATCTTCTTTGTCTGAAGCGAAGTATCCGATCCAATCAACTCGCCTAACAGGGTGGTTAAACACGATTTCTGAGACCCATATATTTTTGCGAGTCGATGAAACTTTATCCCATTTCTTCAATATCTCTTCCCGTTTCATGCCTACGCCTCCTTTGGGTAAAGGGAATCAAAGTCAAATTCATGTAGAATCTGTAACAACCGCTCTACTGCTGGCGCCCTCCATGCTGTCATGGCATAGGTATGGGCTTCTTTTGTATAGTGATAATGGTTCAGTTCGATATGTTGTTTGGCTTCCGACTTGGTTAGAAACATCGTGTTTTCCCTGACGAAATGCTCTTTACGCTCTGGACAAAGATGAGCATCTTCGTCTTGGTACGTCTGGATCCATTCAAGTGCGCTATCTTCGCAACCTATATCTTCGAAATCCTCATAGGCTTCGCCGGACAATTCTTTATCTTCCTTAATTTCTTGAAGATAACCATTAAGCTCGTATGATTCTCCGGCACTTGGCAGATAAACAGAAAATCTTTCAGCGTTATCTTGACTGCATTCAACCCATCTATAATCACCAACCACCCAAAAGCGCGGTGATGCCTGACAATCATTTACCTGACTGTTTAATTCTGATTGAAGACTCTTCAAAAACTCGATATCCTTTCGCCAGTCTCTACTCATTCCACTACCTCCAAATCACCGGGGCTTATACGGCTTGCAAGTCCGTATTTTTCAAACTTCACGTAAACATCGATCCCTCTGACCTCACCCAATCCCAATTCAGAATTAGGCTTATACTTTACCTTATCTCCCGGCTTAATGGTGGGTACTGGTGGGGTGTCGAGTTCGGATAGAATGTCAATCGCGGTCTGCAATCCAAACTCACGACCCTCTTGATGGTGCGCGTTCGTTTTGTCTCCCAGTTTCCAACATCTTTCTTTTGTCGCCCTATGCGCTAACATTTTTTCAGTTAGCAACTCTATTAGCTTTACTTGGTTATTCATGGGTTACCTCCCAAGCTTTCGTCACTTTATTCATCAAGCTTTCTTGTATTTCTCGTTCCTCTTCATCAATGAAAGAATCGATGTTTTGTAAAATGAGACTAAGGTAACCTATTTCAGGCTTTGTAAAATAGATTGATTTCCCTTGGTTATTCATATCCACCCTCACCCCCATGCTTCAACGTCTGCAAATGCAGCCGTTGGACTGGTATCGATTGTGCTTGGTTTAACATCACATTTATCGTTATCGCAAAATACGGTGAATTTGGGCGGGTAAGCCCCCGGTCTCATCTTGCTGTACGATTCCATTTTTAAGCGTTCCGTGCAAAACGGACATCGTATTCCTAAGACAGTCTCTTTCATATCTTCTCACCCTCCAATAGATCGGGATTACCTCCATAGTGCTTTTTCAAATTTATTGCGTATTTTCTCCGAAACTTCAATCTTTCGGTCTTCATCTGGATCTCCGTCAAATCCAATATTAGCCGGATCAAATGCTTGGTAAATCATCTGTAATTCATAATCTGTTAAGTAAACTGCTTTTCCCATATCTTCTCTTCTTCCTCTCTAAAGGGATGGAGTTAGCCCCAATGTCCGTTTCGTTTCATGATTTCTGCCACTTCTTCGGCATATGGTTCATCCACATTAATAATCAGATAGGCATTAACTGGGCGTTTCCCATCCCTTTTGCGTCCGCATTCGATCTTGTGACACATATAGTTAAAATCGGCCTTCTCACTATCGTTCAGGTACTTTACAGCGTCCTCATGCTTGATTACTCCACAAAACTTATTTTGCAATCCTTTCATCCATTCTTTCATATTGAACATCCTTTCCTTTGGAGTGGTAGCCGTATATAGGGTTTACAGGATTCTATACCTTTTCTTCAATTGCTAAACTAAGAATTTTATACATTCTTCGCGCCACTTGTGTTCCAGTTCCTTGCCCGTACATATACTCTTTGGACGCTTCTTCAAGGGCATTCCGTAGTCTCTCTATCTCAGACCAAGCAACACGTTCAGAATCCAACGCTTTCTCCACATGATCGTCAAGTATCGGGACACCTTGGGCATTGTAAAATATATGAGCCTCTCTGATTTCTTGGCGTTCAGTTTCCGTCAATCCCTTCATCCTCTATACCTCCTTATAGTTAAGTAGGGAGGATATTAACCTCCCCTGGGGTTAAATTGCATCTGGATCAGGGTTATCCGTATACAAAGCTTCCAACGTCTGGTGCACGTCTGATACCGACACCCCATGAATCTGTGCAATCTCAATCGCATCCCTGTCATCGTTATGCCAATTCAACGACAACGCACATAGAGCGTGATAGATGATTCTGTATTCTAATGATCCGACTGGATACATATCGATCCTCCTAAAAAAGTGCCATTTGTACCGCATCACGCGGCCTGTGTGGTATCCACTGTTCTCCGTATTCCCTCATCCATTCTTCAATCGACTTACGCCGATTCCATTCACTCCGGGGAATCCAGCTCGTGTTATCTCCTTGCACTGCTACCTGATAAGGAGCAAACCATTCATGTTTCATCATTCCGAGTAAGTGGACCCGAGCGCAGATTGGTTGTAGCAGGATACTGTCCAGATACCTCATCCGTTCACCTTCTGACATTGGGACCGTACCGCCGATAAAAACCATCTTTTCTTTCTGCAGTAAGCTCCTATCTCCGCCCGGCTGTAGGATCGGGATAGGTTCATACCCCCGCCGCCTCATGTCCTTTAGGTACCATTCTGTAGCTTCTGGATTGCCGATCTCGTCATATTGCATGTACATATGCTTAGACTTGGCGTGTCGGTCCAAATAGGCGCGATACCCTTGATATGAAATGCAATCCTCTGTAAATGTCCCAGGGTCCCATATGACCGTTCTATTTCGCATATAAGACTCTAGCCAGCTCGGATATCTGCGAAGCAGTGTGGCGCTTAGGAGCCAATAAGGGACGCTGTTCGCTTGTTCTGCTAGGTGCTTCCGATTGACTCCAGCAACATAGATGATTCTTTTCACTGCACCACCTACTTTCTAGTCAATAGACCCTCTATCACGACAGAGCAGACAAACGGGTTTGCCTTTGAGGTAGAACGCTGTATAAATTCTTCTGCAGCTCACGCACAATTTTCTTTCTGTCATTCCGTCTTATCCCTCCTTGGGTTTGGGTTTATAGGGCTTCCCTAGCGCGTTTACGGCCTTCTTTTTCAACTGCTGAGAACATTGTTCCAGTAGGGCTTTCATACGTTGGCATGTAATTGTCATCGTCAAGGAAGAACCTCAGCGCTTCATCCTTGCGTTCGATCTCTGCCAGTAGGTAGCCAATCCAATCGTGCGTTGGATTGAATACATCCTTCATCTGGGGCTTCCTTCTAAATAGCTCTTCTGCTATTTGGTGTTCAGATTTTATCTCGTCTATCTTGTTCTGTTCGCTCATTGTTATCTGCCCTCCTTAGGCTAAAACTCGTCAATAACTTCCTGCAATTCACGCGCAAATTCCTTTGCTTCAGCCAATGTCATACTCTTGGTAAATGAATTATCATCACCTTGGTACTTAATATTAATGACGTCGATTCCTGGGTAGTTCTGATATGTCTCAGTTGAAAACCTGTTTACTTTTTCTGCTGTTAGCATCCGTTATCTCTCCTTATAGTCTATTGTGGGGCTTATACAGCCCCTATATCGTTACGGTGGATTCGATGTATTCCCTAATGCCTTCAACCTCTCTCAAAAGCTCACCAAGCGTATGTGCAGTACTGTCCATGACTTTCATCTTTACGACCTTGTTCAGTGCACTTCCTACCGTAGGGTAATAGCCATATGTCTTGTATAAGTCCGTTGTTTTTCCGTTTTCTCCGACCGATTGTTTACCTGTGTATTCCTTCAAAATAAATTGCATGCCGTCCGATTCAATGTACAGATTGTTTTCTATGCAAACTTTCATGTTATCTCTCCTTATATGGGGTATGAATTATTGATCAGATAGGGTGTCTTGAACAAAGCTATAAAAATCGTCAGCTTCTTCTCTTGTTCCGTTTGTTTCGATTTCAATCCAACGGTTTGCTATTACCCTTAGTGTTTTTGCTTGATTAATGAGCCAGTCAATATCTCTTTTATGCAAACTCCCATATTCGTTTTGTCTTGTTACTTCAAGTAATCTATCGTACATTGCCTACACTCCTTCGCTTTTTTTGGTATATAGGGTAAGGGGGTTAATATTGTTTGTAAGTAATAAATACCGAATCTCTGACATATTGAGTTTGTTGTTGATGATTTCCGCGAACCATCATGACTGATGTGAAGTCCATCTTTATAATTTGGAAGGTTGGGTTATTGCTTAAAAACTTTGTGATACGAAGGTCAAGGTCATTTTCTATCGTCTTGATTTGCGTAACAAAGATTTCACTCGCTTTTCCTTGCATCCTTTATCGCTCCTTTGGGGGTTAAATTAATATCCATAATTTGTATTCACTGAACACCAGTTTGGTTTATAGGGTGTAACGGGGTACGGACTGAGCGTATTATCCAGCCACTTCAAACTCTATTTCGATCCTCGGGTTCTTCCGGTCAATTTCGTAATCCATAATTCGCGGTAACGCTAGTTTGTCATCCTCGTAAATCAATCCATTTTCTAAGGCGTCTAGGAGCGCTTTTAAGGTGTTATGTGTGTCACGCCTCCTAGCATCCGGGAAATAGTACCAAAGCCGCACTATGACCTTTCCATTGGCTGTGGGCCACTTATTTTTAGCACGCCATAGGTTGGCGAGTAAAGTGGTCTCGTCAAACCAGGCTTTCGCTTTCGGTTTTAGAATCTTCATCCTCCGTTTGCCACCTGTGTTTTGGTACATGTGGTTTACGCTTGGTGCCGTGCCTGGGAGTATTAGCCGGTTCATTAAGCTATCCCCTCATCGAAGAAATCTCGAGCCTTCTTTCTAATTTTGTTCATTAGACGCCATGCTTGAGCTTGTGAAAACCCTAACTCAACACCAATTTCCATCTGTGACTTTTCCTTTAAAGCCAATATTAAAACTTCTCGAAGTTCATCATTCAGACTTTTAATAAACTCTTCGACATTTAAGTTAGTAAAGTCATCATCATGCGGCAAAGTATCCATAAGTTCCGATTCTCTGGTGTCTGTTTCTGCGACTATCGTGTTCAATGACATAACCATATTGCCTTTTAAATTATCTAGGGCTCGTTTTGCAACATTTAATGAACAGGGTATCTTTTCAGATACTTCCTCTGGCGTTGCATTCTCCAATTTCATTCTTAAAATCATGCCGCTGATCTCGTAGATATATCTTGGGACCCGAATCATCGGAACTCGTTCTGCTATATACCTCATAATTTGATTAGAAATATGGTAATAGGCATAGGTAGAGAATGTTGTGTTTTTTTCTGGAGTGTAATTGCAATATGCTTTCGTTAATCCAATAAATCCTTCTTGCATTAGGTCATCGAATTCGACCTTGTGTCTTGTCTTATGAAATGACCTTTTGGCTACTTGAGCAACTAAACCACTGTTTTCCTTTATGAATGTATCGATATCTCCTAAATGCGGGTTATGCAAGTTTTGCATGTTGTGTCGCCCTCCTCGATTCGCTTTATTACCTCTTTGGCTGCGTGGATTCGATAGTCATAATCCAATTCACAGTTCATTATGATATTTATAAGTTCAGTGTCTTGCTTGGTCTCCATCACGTTGTTCATCCTCCATTCATTCGTTTTAAAGCATCCTCTCGGCGCTTCGATGTTCCTGTGTTCTCGTATATGTCAGAGCCACCTAGGATCCGGTCAAATAACCTACCCTCTTCATCGACGATATTTCCGTACTTGTCTCTGTACAACCAACTTTCTAGCCGATCTAGGCTAAGATTGGAGGTTAGGTTTGTTATCTTGCCCTGTCTCCCATTCAGTACTGGGAACAATACATCTTTGTATTCTTCACTAGTTATGCTTCCTGCCCCAAGTTCATCAAGCGTTAAAAGATCGCAAGATACAGCGCCGTTAATAATATCTGTGAGTGTAACTTTTGAATCAAATCTGCTAGCTGTTTTGGCTAGTTTCATAAGTTGGGGAACGTCAAGGAACAAACACACATAGCCTTGTCTGGTTAATTCATGGTGGATAGCAGCTGCGAGATGGCTTTTCCCGTTACCAGGAGGACCGTAGAGGAGCAATCCCGTGTCTCTGGACTCATATGTCTTCAAGAACTCTAAAGCGCCTGAGAGGGCCGATTCCGTCCCTGTGCGGGATATGAAGTTATCAAAGGATGCTTGTTTTAAATCTTCGTTCATGATACTTCGTGCAAAAACACGTTCCATCTGTCCTCTTCGGAATCGCCGTTCTCGCTCTTTCTCTTCTTTCTCACCTTCAGCTATCACACAGGAGCAAGCCTTGTTTAATCCCCACTGCTTTTTAAAAGTGAAGTATGATCGCGTTATTTCCTGACGACATTTAATGCAGCAGTACGTTCCCTCATACTGGTCATCTGCGAACAAACTGGTCGTACTTCGAAGGGGCCTTTTGATTTCCTCTATCTTGTGATTGCTCTCCAGTTCCCGAAGCATTCCTTGGATCGGAGACCGGCTTACCGTTCGAGCTGGAATAGTTGGAGCCGTTCGCATTGTATTGACCAGTAGTTGTTTGTCCTCTGGAGAAAGGTTCAGATCGTTGGCGTTCACGTTGCCCCTCCTCTTCTACTCGTTTGACAACCCAGTTTAAAATAGCTCGATAATCACTTGCGTATTTCTTGTTGTTTGCTCCTTTGTAGTTATCAAGGATATCGATCATTCGTTTTGTCTTCTCTTCCCCATGGGAGGAAATGAGCTTGTCATGTTCCTCCTGAGAAAGAGTTACGAATTCTGCGTAATGTATTTTATTTATCTTTACTTTTTCTTTTACTTTCCTTTTACTTTTACTTTTACTTTGTGTACTTTCTTCCCCCGTTTCTGCGTCAGAAACTCCACAGGAATCATTCAGTAACTCGTTTTCCGCGCCGTTACTGGACTTTTTCCGCATCTTCTCTCGCTTATCAACCACTACTTTTGACCGTTTTTTCACACCTTCAGAGGTTAAAACGCATCTTTCATGATATGAAGTAGGATCAAAACAACCTCTTTTGATTGCAGTTTGCATCATATTGTTGAATTTCTCCGGTGTTACTTCTACTTTCTTGGCGAGTATCTGAATAGTTTCTGCGTCAGAAACGTCTAACTCAAAATCAGGCTGCTTATAAATGAGTTCCAACAGGATGAAGTAAAATGCGTATCCGTCATTTCCATAGAGCATTCGCAACGCTTCAATCTTGGTATCATTCACGGCATCCGTATCATGAGGGAAGTAGTCCATACCTTCTTTGCGAGGCCGCGCCATTGTCACCCCTCACTCTCTTTCGCTTTCTCGTATAACTGCTGCCGGTATTCTTCGGCCCAGGCTTTACCCTCTGCGGTGTAATCAATCCAGTTATGGCAGGTCCCAGTATTTACACTAGGACCGCATAGCATGGCTACATCGTTTACGGTTGTTTCTCCTTCAATCTTCCAACGCCGAATCAGGTGAGCACATTGTAATGTTTGGTACTCATGACTGCCGTACTTTCCACAACGCTCACACAAGCCTCCAGAACGATCCATAGCCGCCGCATATACTTCTGGCTCGATACGCCCACGCATCTTGGTTGTGGGCTTCCTACGGCGGCTTGTTGGTTTCGGTGCTGGGTTGAACCCAAATTGCATGTGACCGCCTCCTAGATATCCGATTGATATTTTAGGATCGTCTGTAATGCTGAAACTTGTATCTTAATAGCGTCGGCAGCTTCTATACCGGCTTTAAATCTTGCTTCAGCTAAATCACGCTGGAACAATCTTTCCGACACATTGCCCTTTGCTATATCTGTGATAAGAGTGACCTGCATTCCCTCCGCTTTGAGTCTCAACATCTCTTTAGCAAGCTCTGAGCGGTACTCACGTTCTGTCTCTGCCTTTTCACGGCCTAGTTCAAAGAGTGCATCAGCGGACTTGCTGAGTCGTTGAGATGCGGCGTGTATCTCGTTTGTGATATCAGTAATGTGCATGTGTCACCTTAAAACGGAAGATCTCGATCATCGATATCAACCGGTTCCCCTTCTCCCTGGAATGGGTCTTGCTTGTTTTGATCCTGTTGACGATTGGACTCCAGGAACCGCACATTATCAGCAACAACTTCAGTTACATAAACACGCTTGCCCTCATTGTTCTCGTAGCTTCGAACCTGAATGCGGCCCTCAACACCTGTCAAACGCCCTTTACGTAGGTAGTTAGCGCATGTCTCAGCCAATTGCCTCCATACCACTACCGGAATAAAATCGGCTTCCCGTTCCCCACTTTGGCTTGTATATGGTCTATCCACCGCGAGAGTAAACTGAGCTACTGCAACCCCCGAAGGTGTGTATTTCAATTCAGGATCCTTTGTGAGTCGCCCCACTAAAACTGATCTGTTAATCATTCTGATTACTCCTTCCCAGCCGACTCAAGCCGGTTGCACAATTCGTCGTATTCTTCTTTAGTCAAGTCAAAAGCTTGTGTTTTGTTGTAATCCTTCATGATTACTTTCTTTACATCGGCAGTACTGAATCCTTTACTGCTCGCTATGGCAAACAAGCGTTTTACTTGTGCTGCTGTTCGTTTTGTTTGATTGTTTTTTTGCGGTTCATTTTGTTCATTTGGCAATTCTTTTGCGTCCAATTCTGCACTACTGATCTTATCCGGGTCTTCGCCTGTTGGAATAGCAAACGTCCGAAGCAATAGGTATTTATAGGCGTAAGTCATTGCTTTACCTACACCTTTATCTTGTGTGTCAGCTCCAGTACCAGAAGAAACAAGAACCTCATATTCTCCCGTTTCAGTGTCTACGATCTTGTATTTAACATCGACCGTTGAAAGAGTCCCCTCACGACTATGAAGTTGTTCGATCGGGAAAATAACAAGACCGTTTTTGATCAAGCTTTCCCGTACCGTTGACGTTACTTTTTCTTCGCTGATCACTTTGTACTTCGTGTTACCAAATGCGACTTGATCATCCTTTTGAAGGTAGTCAACATCCTTCATGACATTACTGATCTTTTGGTACAACTTCTCTTTGCTCACGTTACACCTCCGGTTTGATGACTAATTCATCACCACGGAATTCCACTTGTATCCCCTCGACCACTTGCCCGTTAGGATCCACGACCTCGCCAGAATCCGTTACAACAAACATCTTTTTGATTTCAGACTTAGCCGGTTCTTTTTTGATTCGAACCAAGTCCTCGCAATCATTAAACTCAAGCCATGAAACAAGCTTCGCGTCATCGTAGTTCCATTTAGGCTGTTGCTTCTTCAAGGTGAAGGAACCATATGGAGTCTTCTCGGACTTGAACTTTGGATCAGCTTCTTTACGCATAGAAGCATATGCAGAAATATGAGTGCGGAAAAACTCTTCGTCTTTTGCCAACTTATCAAGTTCACGTTTTTGATAATCTTGAATACGGCAGATTTCAGCAGCCGCCAGCTTATTCACTTCGGTTTTCTTGGCTTCAATCGCCGCCAATTTACGGAATACCCAGTTTAGAGAATCCAGGTCAGTGACCCGGAAACTCTGCCGTTCTTCTATTTCCTGTTGCTCGATTTCGTCCAATTCTTCCTGCATCAATGGATTCATCCCTTTACAACCTCCTAAAAAATGTGATATTGTGACCGTAAGAAATTTTTATAAAACTACTACTCAAAGATCATGGTTGCAGCCATGGTCTTTTTTCATGTCTAAATCAATCTGAACCTGTTTTAGCTGGTCGATAATCTCCGGAAGCTCACGCATGAAATCACCAGCTTCACATATAATGCTTGCTGCCGAGTTTCCAGCGGTGCTCGTTTCGTGTTGCAGACCTTCCAGCCGGTTTATCACTTTGTTCAGCGGATCCACGTTCGCCAGCCTCCTTCAAATTCCGTTTATGCCTCTTGTACTCCGAATAGTGAACATCTGACGGGAACACGAATGTCGGATTGTCACTTTCAGGGTTAAGCATCTTTCCTCCAGCAAGCTGTAATGAAAATACGTCTTCAAAACTATGAGTCCCTTTGCATCTGGTTTGCATGTTCATCGATTGACCTCAATTCCACCCATCCCTTGCATTCAACTGCATCAAGCATGCATTCAAGGCAATGTGGTTCTTTATGTTCGTAGACAAGGTATTTAGCCGGTTTATGGCATCCTTCACACTTGATCATCCGGTTCATCCCCTTCGTCCTCGTCTTTCTTGACAAGACCGAGCTTTTCCAAGTCTTCCTTTGTGATCTTCACGAAACCATAAGCCGTCTTCTCGATAGCTTTCATTTCATGGATCCACATGTTCACCGGCTCCATTTCTTTTTGTTTTCCGATGCTGCGTACTGCAGGACGGCCATTTTCTCACCTGTAGTCAGTGCATTCCATGTACTCACGATAATGTTCATTTCCATTCTCCCTTCTTGGTTAAAGATTCATCTTTCAGGTATTCAATGGCTTCGCAAATGTTATGCAACCAATCCATATCACCAGCCGTATAAGCTACCATAGACAACTCGTGAAGCTCGTCATATTGGCGAATCAACATGTAATTCTGCAATAAGAGCAATTCAATAAGACGTGCTGGGATATTCTCAATCTTGATGCGGCCTGTCGTGTGGTTCATATGCATGTATGCTGCTTCAGCTAATCTGCGATGGATAGTATGGATAGCGAGTTCTTTCATGTCGTCACTCTCCATTTCCGATTTATTATCCAGCTCGGCGAATCGGCACCCAGGCTTCTACATATTTCAGAACACTCTGTAATTCCTGCCGAAGGATGTCTTTGTAACTCGGAACCTGCCAACGGTCTTTAACTTCCTTGTATAGCTGTCGGAATAACTCACTTCGGAATTCTTCGTCAGGTTCAATGCTGTAAATCTTTTGAGCAATTGCCTTTTGTAATCTTCGTTGCTCCCCACTGTTTAAAGTGATTTGTTTTTCAACCTTCTCTTCGACTTCGTCCAAGCGCTCGACTATCAATTCTTGACTGGCAAGCAGATTATGAGTAGCTTGCATCAGAGCTTTTAATGGGCTTGCAGGAAGATTGTTCACCTTATCTCGCATCCGGTTGAACTCGGCAATATACTTTTCTTTGAAACGAGCTGCTTCCTTGCCCGTATAACCCATTACAAGGAATGAAAATCCGTCCTGGGTTATGATGTACTTCGGATATGTTCGACCTCGATCATTCGTGTATGTTGACTCTCCAAAATTGGCGAGTGAAAATTCCTTGCTGCATTCGAGTTCTCTGATATCACGCATCACCTTGTCGTGTTCCTTCCCGAACACTAGAGCGACTGTCAGACTATCCGTTACTGTTTTTCCGTTATCGATGAACACTAATTGAGTCATACTGCACCTTCTTCCACATCAGCGGAGCCCACCAGCTCCGCTTCGTATTCCAAAACCCATTCCCGTTTGATTCTTGGTTTGTTGCCATACTTGTAACTTTTGATCTTCCCGGATTTGATCAGCCGATAAATGGTCGTTCTACTCAACTGGAAGTAATCCATAACATCTGCGATCTTGCATACCGGTGGTAATTCAGTTGCGTTCATTGTGATTCCCTCCTTCAAAGTTAGATCAGTTCACTACTTCTAACATAATGTTAGGTTCTTCTTCAAAAAAAATGATCTCTTTAGGATCACACTTAAAAACTGAAGACAATTTAACAGCATGTGTCAAAGTAATGTTTTCAGGCTTATCTTCCATTCGACTGTACGTCTGAGTGTGAACTTCCATCTGTTTCGCAACTTCAGATTTAGTAAGTCTTCGATACGCCCTCCATTCTCGAACTGTCCTCCGGTTGAAACTGGCCATTCCTGCCACCTCCTTCCTTGAGACCAATATATCCTAAGTTAAAGTTAGGTGTCAACCGTAAAAATGATTTTTTTTAAGTATAAGTTAGAAAAACTGTGGTAATTCTATATAAATAGTGTTAAAGTGTATTTATAAATAGTGAAGGAGAATCAATAGTGAATAAAATTAATTTTGCTGAAAACTTAAAAAAATACAGGGAGCTGAGAGGACTTTCCAAAGAAGAGTTAGGCTCACGCGTTGGGGTATCTGGTGTTACTGTAGGTTATTGGGAAAACGGCAGAAACGAACCGCGTATGGGTAAGGTAGATCATATTGCCCAGGTTCTTGATGTAACTATTGATGATTTACTTTTCGATAACTCTATAAACAGATTAGAACAAATTAATTCCATACATAATTTAGATTTAGACGAAGATAGAAAAAGAGCAATTGAGTTGATCCTTCAATTACCTACAGAAGAAGTTAAGATGTTCAACATACTTATGGAAAGATCATTGAACAAAGACTAAGAAGGTGATCATGTGGCAACTAAGTATAGAAACGTCAGAGAGAAAGACGGGAAGTATTACTTTAGATACAGCGTCAAAAATGCTGAGACAGGAAAAAGAAAACAAAAAGAGGCTGGACCATACGCTACAGAAAAAGAAGCTTATAACGAAGGTATTAAAATCAAAGCCAGAATTCTTAATGGAATATACATAGAAGAGAAGAAGATAACCTTCTCAGACTTCGCCAAACAATGGATTGAGTTATATAAAGCGACTGATGTGAAAGAAAACACCGTTTATTTGAGGGAAAGTGTTATAAAGAGTACTGAAAAGAAGTTCGGCGGGTTATACATGACTGAAATCACTGCTGCTCAGTATCAACAGGAATTAAACAAAATGAAGGAAGATAAGAAATCCAAGAACACCATATCTAATTTTCATGCAGTAATGAAGATGATATTTCAAAAAGCTCTTGAATTAGAAGTAGTAAGTAAGGATATCACCCAGTTCGCTAAAGTGCCATCATTTAAAAAGACAGTCGAGGAACTTGAAAGCTTTGAGGAACTTCCAGAGTTTTTGGAGAAGGAACAATTAGCCTTATTACTAAAGACCGCCAGGGAATATGGATCGCCACAAGGATTTAGAATACTTTTCATCTTAGCCTATACCGGTATGCGGTTAGGGGAACTTTGTTCACTAAAATTAAACGACATCGACAAATTTAAGAAACGTATAACAGTTACTAAAACTTTGTATGTAAAAGGATCACTCAAGAAGCACGTCCTTCATACCCCTAAGAATAAATCATCTATCCGTAAGATAGATGTAAGCCAAAGGGTGATATCAGTATTTAATGAGCAGATGGCGTGGAGAAATGAATTTAAGATGGAATACCGAAAGTGGTTCGATGATAGATCTGAATATATTTTCATTGATGAAGGAAGCTGCTCAGGTTTGCCGATCCGACCTAGTGAAGTTAGAAAGTACATGTCCGAAGTGATAAGCTTGGCAAAATTACCTCCCTCGATCACTCCCCACTCATTAAGACACACATACACTTCTTTGATGGCTGAGTCTGGAGTAGAGATCACTGAGATACAAAGCATGCTCGGTCACAAGAACGACACCACTACAAAGAATATATACCTGCATGTAACCGAATCAAAGAAACGTGCAGCTGTAGATAAATTAGATGCGCTGATGGATGGCCTATTCTAAAGTGTGGGAAAGATGTGGGTAGTTAACCACAACAAACCGCATAAGAATGCCGCATCAGCGCTTTTTATTTTTTATCGACACCATAAACATTTTTTTGAAATCACTTACAATTCCATTATACCTATGATATTTCTCATTGTCGAATCATGAAGATGGACGTTTTCGAACTCTTTATCCTTATATTGAAACTCCTCGCATAGGTATAGAATGAGCCCATTCTGCTCGTCCCTGAAGTCAGCCGCAAAAGGAGTGTGATTCAATGGAACGATTGATGCTCAAACGCATCGGCCGTGGAGTGTGGGTGATGTCTTCCATCTTTGTGACTGCCTATTTGATATATGTACTGCTGCCGCTGCTCTACCCCTTCCTGCTGGCCTGGGTCATCGCCTATGCCATGAATCCGTGCGTCAACCTGCTCCAGCAGAGCATGAAGCTGCCGCGCTGGGTGGCTGTCTCATTGTCCCTGCTGCTGTATTTCGGTGCGGCTCTGCTGATTCTGACTGCAGCTGTTACGAGGCTGGTCAAGGAGCTGATCACCCTCTCCCAGTCCTTCAACCTGCATATCGACGCCTGGATGGACTGGCTTACCTCTTGGACGCAAAATGACAGCTTCCAGAATATTGTCAATGAGATCGGCCGCTTCTATCAGAACAACCCAAACTACCATGAAACCATCAATCAAAACGTGACCCGCACTACACAAACCATCGGTACGGCCGTGACCGACCTGGTTACTGGTATTTTTAACGGAATTCTGCAAATTATTTATTACCTGCCGAATTTAGGCACGATTTTCATCGTTGTCCTGCTCTCCACCTTCTTTCTCAGCAATAGCTGGGAGCGTCATAATCGGGCGCTGTTCCGCATGATTCCGGGCGTCATCCATAAACCCATGACCTATATCTTCTCGGACCTCAAAAAAGCGTTGTTCGGATTCGCCAAAGCCCAGCTGATCCTAATATCCATTACGGCCTTTATCGTCATGATCACGCTGTATGCACTCGGCGTCAATTCCGCCTTTGCCATCGGACTTCTGATAGGATTGGTGGATCTTCTCCCTTATCTTGGCGTCGGAATCGTCCTGATCCCCTGGTCGCTGTATGCCTTCATGTCCGATGACCTGACGCTCGGCATCGGACTGACAGTGCTGTACAGCATCATCCTGATCGTCAGGCAGATCATGGAGCCCAAGGTGCTTGCCAGCAGCGTGGGATTAGACCCGCTGGCCGCCTTGTTCGGCATGTTTGTCGGACTGAAGCTGTTCGGCATTCTGGGTCTGATCATTGGTCCGGTTTCGCTTGTCATTGTGGATGCTTTCCGGCGGGCCCATGTATTCAAGGATCTCAGGAATTACATTATCGGGGGCAGGGTGAGGTAACTGACCCTAACTTCTCCATGGAGGAGAGATGTAATTTACAGGCCGCTGAGCTCCATGAAAGTGCAGTGCTCCATATAAATAGACCGGCCCCTGATGGGCCGGTCATATATGGGGGAAGCCTTTTTTGGATTTATCTGCGAAAAATCGTAATCTTGCCGTTCTTCATATTTTTCTTCATCCACTTCAGCAGCAAAATTCGGTACAACGGACGGGTCAGTGGAAATACCAGCGTAAATCCGATAATGTCAGTGACAAAGCCCGGCAGAATAAGAAGTACTCCACCTGCAAATATACATAAGCCATCCGCCATGGAAACACCGGGAACCATACCTGAATTCATTCTCTGTTTGGCATCTTCCATCGCTTTGCGGCCTTCAAACCTCATCATGGCAACGCCGACGGCAGAGGTCAGCAATGTCAGAAGAAATGTATTCATACCGCCCACGCGATCCGCAACGAATTGGAAACCAAATATTTCAATGACAGGCACGAAGATGAATGCTGCCAGCAACCATTTGAACATGAAGCTACTCCTTCCTCCCCAAGAGGGTGTCCTTCAATGCATCATACAGCTTTGGAGCGCATTTATCCAGTCGAGCCGGCTTCCACTCACGGTTCAGCCATACATGACGGGTAGCCCCTGCGGTTAACAATGCACCGGGAAGTCCGGATTCCGGGAACATCATACTGGCATCCAAATCAGCCAGCTCCTGCCCACTCAGTAGACGAACCTCATACTCATAGTGTATTCGAAGCGGAGAGAAAGCAGTCATTCGAGTGAATACCGTAACCAAATCATCATATTGGGCTGGCTGGCGGTACTTGATGTCAAGGTCAACCACCGGGAGCAATACGCCTTCCTCTTCCATTCCGCGATAAGAAAATCCCAATTCACGAATCATTTCGGTTCGACCCATCTCAAACCAGTTTAAGTAGTTAGCATGATATACCACGCCCATCTGATCACTTTCCTGATAACGCACCCGAAAGGATGTCCAGTACCAGCGGCTGGGTCTCCATTCGTCTTTGCTAGGCAATGTCATCACCCCTTATCTATGCAAAAAGCAATGGTCGATAGAGTTCATCGTCCATTGCTTGTATGCGGCTATATTCAGAATCTCGCGATTCCTGTTAATCGAAATTACTTCTGCGCAGGGATTTGATCCACTTTCAGCAGGTTGGTAGAACCGGAACGGCCAAGCGGCACACCTGCTGTAATGACAACAAGATCGCCTTCTTTAACAAGTCCGGACTTCACGCCGCCTTGCAGAGCATAATCAAACATCTCGTCTGTAGAAGAAGCCTGTTCGCCTTTAACCGGCGTCACGCCCCAAGTCAGTGCCAAACGTCTCATCGTTCTGTCTTGAGTCGTTACAGCGACGATAGGAGCCTCTGGACGGTATTTGGATACCATGCGAGCCGTTTGACCGGACTCCGTGGACGAAATGATCGCTTTTGCATTCAAATCGAGTGCGGAGATCGCTACCGATTGGCTGATCGCTTCTGTAACGCTGGTATCCTGCGCGATGCGCTGTTTCAAGAACATTTCACGATAATTCAGTGCAGACTCCGCTTTTTCCGCAATACGGGACATAGTCAACACGGACTCCACCGGGTATTTACCTGCAGCCGTTTCGCCGGACAGCATGATGGCATCTGTACCGTCAAAAATCGCATTCGCCACGTCACTTGCTTCCGCACGGGTAGGACGAGGGTTGCGCTGCATGGAATCCAGCATTTGCGTAGCCGTGATAACAGGTTTGCCTGCCAGGTTACATTTTTCGATCATGCGTTTTTGAACCAATGGAACTTCCTCTGCAGGAATCTCAACGCCCAGATCACCGCGGGCAACCATCAAACCGTCGGATACTTCAAGGATTTCGTCAAGGTTATCAACGCCTTGTTGATTCTCGATTTTGGAGATAATTTGGATGTGCTCTCCGTTGTGTCTTTTCAGCAATTCGCGGATTTCAAGCACGTCACTTGCTTTACGAACGAAGGAAGCAGCAATAAAATCGATGCCCTGTTCGATCCCGAAAATGATATCGTTGGCGTCTTTTTCCGTAATTCCTGGGAGGGAAATTGCAACTCCCGGTACGTTAACACCTTTTTTGCTCTTGATGGTTCCGCCATTAACGATGCGGCATCTGATTTCCGTGCCTTCAATCTCCACTACGGTCAGACCGATCAGACCATCATCGATCAAAATCGTCGATCCGACTTGAACGTCCTGCGGCAACTCTTTGTAAGTAATGGACAAACGATTCTTATCACCAAGGATTTCCTCGGTAGTAAGGGTGATATATTCATCTTGTACAAGCTCAATCGGTTCCACTTCAAGTTTACCTGTACGGATTTCCGGTCCTTTGGTATCAAGCAGGATCGCTACCGTTTTGTTCAACTCTTCGCAAGCTTGGCGGATATTTTTAATCCGGTTGCCATGCTCCTCGAAGTCGCCGTGAGAGAAGTTCAGACGAGCCACGTTCATGCCAGCCATAATGAGCTTCTTGGTGTTTTCCAACGATTCACTGGAAGGACCGATGGTACATACAATTTTTGTTTTGCGCATTTTGGGTTTCCTCCGTTTATTAAAGGGTTCTCTATATCTCTTTTTCCAACAACTAAATCTACTACAAAAAGTCTCATTTGTATAGGAACTTTGTCATATCGTCACATACTCATCAGACTTTTACAGTATAATGTCTTCCTGTTCCGTCTTTTCGGCCTTCGCAAAGTCAAATTCGCCGATCTTGCGGAATTTGCGGTAACGGTCTTCCTTAAGCTCACAGGCGTCCATCACCGACAGCTCCTTCAGCTGGCTGATGAGGGCGCTTTGGATCGCGGCAGCCGTCTCCTCATAGTTCCGGTGGGCACCGCCCTTAGGCTCCGGAATGATCTCCTCAATGACTTCCATTTCGAGCAGATCCTTCGCGGTAATCTTCATCGCTTCCGCAGCCTGATCTGCCTTGGACGCATCCTTCCACAGAATGGATGCGGCACCATTAGGGGATATCGCGGAATAAATCGCGTGCTCAAGCATCAGCACACGGTTGCCTACGGCCATCGCAAGAGCACCGCCGCTTCCACCTTCGCCGATGACCACACAAACAACAGGCACTCCAAGAGACGACATTTCCCGTAAATTACGGGCAATCGCCTCGGACTGACCTCTTTCTTCAGCTGTATTACCCGGATATGCGCCTTTTGTATCAATGAAGGTGATGATCGGACGCTTGAATTTGTTTGCCTGCTGCATAAGTCGCAGGGCTTTGCGGAAGCCTTCCGGATGCGGACTTCCGAAGAAACGGGCGATATTGTCCTTCGTATCTTTGCCGCGCTGCTGACCAACCACCGTAACGGGAATGCCGTCAAGTTTGGCCAATCCGCCGACGATTGCGAGATCGTCCCCATAGAGTCGATCCCCATGCAGCTCGATAAAATCGGTGAAGACCAATTGAATCAGATCAAGCGATGTCGGACGTTGCTGGTGACGGGCCAGATGCATTTTTTGGGAAGGCGAAATCGAAGTGTAAATTTCTTCCTCCAATCGGCTATATCGTTCTTCGAGGCGGGCGATTTCATCCGTGAAATCGATCCCTTTTTCCTGTCCGAATTGTTTCAGTTCTTCAATCTTCTTGCGCATTTCTGCAAGAGGCATTTCAAAAGGCAATTCGCCTGACATTAGAATCCCCCTTTCACGGAATGCATCTCCAGCAGCTTGCCAAGCATGGAGCGCATATCTTTCCGATGAATAACCATGTCAAGCTGACCATGTGCCAGATTAAATTCCGCTGTCTGGAAGTCGTCCGGCAGCTTCTGGCGAATGGTCTGTTCAATAACGATACGGCCCGCAAAACCGAATACGGCACCCGGTTCGGCAATGTTAATATCGCCGAGGGTTGCGAAGCTGGCGGATACGCCGCCGGTCGTCGGATCCGTAATTACTGAAATGTACAGCCCGCCCAGTTCATTGAATCTGGATAGGGCTGCGCTTGTTTTGGCCATCTGCATCAAACTTAGAATACTTTCTTGCATCCGGGCACCGCCGGAGGTAGAGAAAATAATAAGCGGCAAACGCTTGTCCGTTGCAAACTCAATGGCGCGCGTAATTTTCTCCCCTACGACGGAGCCCATGCTTCCCGTGAAGAAATCAAAGCTCATCACAGCCACAACAACGGGCTGGCCCAGGATGGAGCCGTGACCGGTAATAACCGCATCATGAAGTCCGGACTTCATCTTCTGCTGCTCCAGCTTGGCTGCATATCCAGGAAACTGCAGCGGATCCACCGAGATCATATCGGCATCAAATTCTTCGAAGCCTGTCTCATCCAACGTCATGCTAATCCGTTCTATCGCATTCAGACGCATGTGATGTCCGCATTCCTGACAGACCTTCAGATTCTTCTCAAGCTCTTTGCTGTATTGAATGGTGCCGCATTTGGCACACTTATTCATCAGACCTTCTGGAATTTCCCGTTTCGGGCGTTCGCCTTCCTGAGGCTGCCCCGCTGTCCCAAGTCGTTCCGATGGGATCGTTGCGTATTTCCTTTTTTTCTGAAACAAGTCTTTAAACACAACTACACCTCTCCAGCCGTAAATTTGAATGGCCGCCGCAAATAGCACTTCGCCGATCCGTACACTTGCTTCGCTATGTAACCCAGGTGAAACTAGGGGTGCAATATCGAATTCAACACTTCCTGTACTTCCTCAAGCTCTCCGGAGGGTACCAAAATCTCAAACTGCTGTTTGGAAAGATTCACAGGACGGCTTTGAACCAAAAAACCTTCTTCCGTTAGCCTGGTCTTGATCATTTCCGCCACCTTTGCAGTTGGCGCAATATAGATTACCGTCCACATGCCTTTCAGATCCCCCTAATCTCGTCCCACAGGCATATCCTGAGCCGATATAATGGATAATGATAACATACTTCAGTTTTTACCTCAACAAAGAGAGCAGGGGGCTGAAAGCCAAATTTGTACCCTTATGCATCATTCGACAGCACTCGCGATAATCAGTCAGAACCCGCAGAGTAGAGGGCCGCATCGGGATTTCGATGCGCGATCCGCGAAGAAGCGGCAGCGGCAATACCTGCAACGAGATCGTCCAAAAACACATGGATCCCGTCGGATTTATCATTCAACGTCTCAATCACACCCATTTTTTCCTTGTCCAAATAACCGAAACTGGTCAGTCCGATCATGCCATAAATGCTTGTGACACCAAGCGCCATGGTCTCATCCACACCGTAGAGCGGTTCATCTTGTTCCATAATCGACTGCAAGGGCTCCGGCAGCAGCTTCTTCTCTGCCAGCTCGTCAAGCGCAATGCCCGTAAACAGCGTATACTGCACTTCCCGCTTGCCAAGTACGGCTCGAACGCTTTCCTCACACTGGTCGATCGTTAATTTCGGATGATATCGCTTCTGAAGCTGAAACACAATATCCGCGATGGAGCTTACGCTGACTCCCCTGCGGCTGAGCATGCTCTCTGCCAAATCAATTGACATCACAAATCCCCCCCGCGTCTCTGGCCGAATCCCCACTGGATTAAATGTCGTGGAGAGCCTGTTGGGCTGGCGATACTCGGCCAATGTTTCCTGTAGTGTCCTAATTGTATGCGGGAGGGATTAGAAACGTTCTTAAATTTTGATATCATTTTACCTTGACGGTATCTTGTCCCAGCATGCCCTCCATTTCAGCAAAAAGCTCCTTCGAGGGCTTAATCCGGTAGGCATCGCTAAGTGCAAGGACCTTTTGGCTCCGCTCGTAAAATAACACCGTTGCGACAGGTCCCGGGTGCCGCTGCAGCAGCTCTTTCAGCTTCACCAGCAATTCTGATTGCTCGGCATCGGCTGTTATTTTCACAAACACGCGCTGCTCAGCCTTAGGATTCGCTGTGTCTGTACGAGAATCCTTCTCGGACGCATGGCGGTTGTTTACGGCTTCGTTTCCAGACGGGGTCGTCTCACCGCCATTCATGGTGCTCACCGGTGCCGCGGCCGGCTCTGCCGATGGCACTGCAGTGGAAACCGGCTGTGCTCCTGACGGACCCGGACCCGATCTTCCAGCCCCGCCGCTGCCTGATCCTGGTCCCCCGGCTTTGCCCCTGCCGCCGCCTGCTGCTCCACGGACCTTGCTCCGCTGGATCAGTTGACGCAGCGTCTGCGCTTCAAGCGGCGCCACTTCTTCGGCCAGCAGCTTGAAGCCTTCATCCTGCAGCTGTACCTTGGCCCGTATGGCGAGCAGGGCGCCTTTTTCAATCAGATGCGCGCTTCGTTTCCATACTTCAGGAAAGAGCACAACCTCGCAGCGCTCGATTTGGTCCTCGCATTCCATGAAGGCCATCGCTTTGCCCTGTTTGGTCGTAATCGTCTTCAGCGTAACCACCATACCGGCCACGGCAGCCATCGATTCGTCTGCCGCTTCATGAAGGTCCATTAGCCGGTCGGCCCCCGACTCCGTCAGTGTATCTTCATATCCATCCAGCGGGTGGCCGGACAGATACATACCCAGAAGCTCACGCTCGAATTCGAGCTGCTGACCTGCCGTATAAGGCGGGATGTCAGGATATTCAATGTCCCAATTGGTTGCTTCAACAAAGTCAAACAGCTGAATTTGCAGGTCGTCCCGCTCTTTACGCCACTTCACAGCTGCCTCCACCGTCTCATCCAGCATGGCCACCAGTTGGGAGCGGTGACCCGGCAAGGAATCGAAGGCCCCGGCCTGGATGAGTGACTCGATCACGCGCTTGTTGCATACGCGGAGGTCTACGCGGCGGCAAAAATCGAGCAGACTTTCAAACGGCTTCTCGCGGCGTATCTCCACGATATTCTCAACCGCCTGGGTGCCCACGTTCTTGATGGCTGCAAGCCCAAAGCGAATGCCGCCTTCGGTGAAATGATGGCTCCCTTCATCCAGGCTGCCAGATTCAGACTGGCTTACGACCGGCGTAAAATATGTCCCGCTTTCATTGACATCGGGCGGCATCACTTCAATATCGATGCGGCGAGCCTCCAGCACGTATTCTGCAACCTTCCGGTGACTCCCCATAACGGCGGTCAGCATGGAAGCCATGAATGGAACCGGATAATGTGCCTTCAGATAAGCCGTCTGGAAGGCGAGCACGCCGTAGGCGGCAGCATGCGCACGCGGAAATCCATAGTTCGCAAACCGTACAATCATATCGTACACGCGGTTAGCTTCATCCTCGCTATAGCCAAGCTTGAGGCTGCCCGAAACGAAGTGGCTGCGCTCCCGGTCCAGCACCTCGCGCTTTTTCTTCGATACCGCTCGTCGAAGCAGATCCGCCTCCCCGAGAGAGAAGCCCGCCATCGTCGAGGCAATCTGCATGATCTGCTCTTGATAGACAATGATCCCATAAGTATCGCCAAGTATTGGAATTAGATCCTCATGAGGGTACTCAGGATCTATCTGGCCGTGCTTAACCTGGATAAACCTCGGTATAAATTCCATCGGACCTGGTCGATACAAGGCGACCACGGATACGATATCCTCAAACGCCGAAGGCTTCAGATCTTTCAGCACCCGCCTTACACCTGCGGACTCAAGCTGAAATACGCCCGTGGTTTCGCCGCGCCCCAGCATTTCGTATGTGTTGCCATCGTTATCCGGTATCTGTTCGAAATCAAGCGCCCCGCCGGTCAATTCTTGAATCCATTTCAGCGTCCGCTCGATGATGGACAGCGTCCGCAGACCCAGAAAATCCATCTTAAGAAGGCCCACGCTCTCCAAATTCTCCATGGAATACTGCGTCAGCGCTGTCTTCTCGCTGCCTTCCTGCAGCGGCACCGCATCCGTCAGCGGATCGCGTGAAATAACGATACCCGCGGCATGCGTCGAAGCATGGCGCGGCATACCTTCCACTTTCATCGCCATGTCGATCAGTTCGCGCACCTTCGGCCTTGTTTCGTACTGCTCCTTCAGCTGCGGGCTTTGCTCCATCGCTTTGGCAATACTGATGCCAAGATGGTTAGGAATCAGCTTGGCCGCTTTGTCCACATCCCCGAACGGCACATTCAGCGCACGGCCGACATCGCGTACAGCCGCCCTTGCCGCCATCGTACCGAACGTGATGATCTGGGCGACATGCTCCTTCCCATACTTATCCACCACATAATCGATAACCTCATCCCGGCGCTCGTCACTGAAGTCGATATCAATATCGGGCATCGTAATCCGCTCCGGGTTCAGGAAGCGTTCAAACAACAATTTATATTTCATCGGATCAACATTTGTAATCTGAAGGGTGTAAGCGACCAAGCTTCCCGCCGACGAGCCCCTGCCGGGCCCAACCGCGATGCCCTGTCTGTGGGCGTAAGCAATAAAGTCCCATACGATCAGAAAATAGTCGCTGAAGCCCATATTCTCGATGACGCCGAGCTCATAATTCAGACGCTGCTCCAGCTCACTCCGAAGTGCCTCATCCTGCCACCGTTCTGTAATCCCGTAGCGTTCCTGCAGTCCGTTCAGGCAAAGCTCGCGCAGATATTCCGCAGCATTCTTTCCCTCGGGGAGAGAGCTGTACTCCGGCAAAATCGATTTGCCGAATTCGAGCTCCAGATTGCATTGGTCCGCAATCTTGGCTGTATTCTGTATCGCTTCCGGCACATGGGGGTACAGACGCTCCATTTCACTGCCGCTCTTGAGATACAGCTGGTTGGTCTGGATTTGCAGCCGGTCCTCGTCCTCCACCGTTTTGCCCGTACCGATACAGATCAGAACGTCTTGAACCTCGGCATCTTCCTCCGTGAGGTAATGCACATCATTGGTAGCTACGAGTGGAATACCCGTCTCACGGCTGAGCGCGATCAGCTGCGGATTGACGCGCTTCTGCTCCGGAATCCCGTGATCCTGCAGCTCCAGGTAATAGTCATCTCCGAATATCGCCTGGTAACGAAGCGCTGCTGCCTTGGCTTCCGCTTCACGTCCATGAAGCAGATGCTGCGGGACCTCGCCTCCCAGGCAAGCACTGAGGCATATGATGCCTTCATGATGGGCAGCCAGCGCCTCCATGTCGATTCGGGGTCTGTAATGGTAACCCTCCAGATGCCCGATCGAACAGAGCTTCATTAAATTGCGATAGCCGACCTCATTCTTGGCGAGCAGAATCAAGTGATAGATCGGCTGATCCTTCCGGCTGCCCCGTTCCTTGCGGGAACCCGCCGTAATATAGGCTTCGCACCCAATAATCGGTTTAATGCCCTGCGCCAGGCAGGCTTTATAGAATGGAATGGCCCCATACATCACGCCATGATCCGTCAGCGCCAGCGATTTCATTCCAAGCGCTGCCGCTTCCCGCACCAGGTCACCGATACGTGCCGCTCCATCGAGCAAACTGTATTCACTATGCACGTGCAAATGCACGAAAGAGCTCATCGTAACGCCTTCCTTTCGCCGGTACATTTATATTCATAGTCAACCCGGGAATATCTTTAAAAGTCTTTATTCCATTTTATCATAATCATGCTAGGCCCGCCCATAGAATGAGACTAGGGAGAATGTGGACAGGCGGCTGCCGTGATATCCACCTAAGAAGAGAGGAGACATGAGGCGATGAGCATTTTTTTATCAAAAGCGATTCTGGACTTTTTTATAGCCTTCGGCATCGTCCTGGGGGGCGCTATGGTGGGAGGCGTGGGTGCCGTGCTGTCCCTGCAGCCCCCCACCCATACCATGCTGGAGGTCGCAGACCGGATCAAGATATGGGCGCTTGCTGCCGCCATCGGAGGCACCATCGATCCGATGCGCGTCATCGAGAGCAATATGCTTGGCGGCAATTTATCCCCTGCGATCAAGCAAATATTATATCTTGGCTTTGCATTTCTCGGAGCGCATATGGGCAGCGAACTCGTAAAATGGGTTTGCTCCAGCCGGAGCTAGCCTATGCGAGTGCCCCCAGCCCACCGCTTTCGCCCCTTCTATCAGGTTGCTTCCATCTTCGTGCTGGGGATGGTCGTCGGCAGCATCGTCTACAACTCGATCTACCACGCAAGCTACACTAAACTGTGGGAAACGAATCAAGCCCAGCAGCTCCAAATCACGCAGTATAAAGAAGATATCGATTCGTTAAAAAAATACAATAAACAATCTACGGTCATCAAGGAAATCAAGATCCGCAGCGAGCAAGACGCCAAAGCCCCTCTTGATCCCGTGATCAGCAAGGATATCATAAAACTCATGGGGGAAGATCTGGCAGCCCTTCGCGGCCGGAACGTGTTTGATATCGATACGGACAGCAAGCTGACCCGTTCGCTCCTCAGCGACAAAATTTACACCGTTCGCGATAAAGATTACAAAGTCCAAATCAAGACCATGCTGGTCATGGAGGGTGTGCTGCAAATCTGGATCAGCATTGACCATCTGGATGCAAAGTCAAGCATATCATGATACAATACCGTTATCGTAAATGATCGAATCGTATATGCTGTGCTGCATCGTGAGCACATAGCCGAACTAAAGGAGCCTTCCATGATAACCGTCATTCACTACGTCCTGTACATTATCCTTGTTCTGTCCGTAATTGCCGCTGCGCTGTACAGTATTCGTGCTCGCCGAGTGGCCGATCCGGCTGATCGCGGACTATATATGTCCATGATGAACCTCTGCATGGGCATTATGCTGGTTTCCCTATCGCTTATCTGTATGTTTTTGTTCAGCGGCTCCACGCCGGCCGTTATTGTAGAGGCCGCGTTTATGGTGCTTGGCGCATTTAATATATTTGCCGGGCTTCGAAGCCGCACCTATTACAACAGGCTGAAGAATTCCCGGACTGCAAGCTGAGTGAATTAAGCTGAAGGGGCATCCCGTCAGGTCATAGCGACCTATGGGATGCCCCTTTATATTTCAAGCGTTTGTATTATCCATGATCGATGGCCTGCATCGTCATGACCGCTTTGGCAATCAGACTGGATTGATGCTGGATTTCGATCTCCATCTTGCAGGTGCGCCGGCTGATTTCCAGCAATTTCGGAATAATGACGATGGGATCCTCAATCTGCACGGGCCGGATGAAATAGGTCGACAGATGATCCAATACATGATCCCACCCGCTGATATCCTTGGCAGCCTTGACAGCCGCCTGACTCATCACCGTTGTGAGCACGCCTTGAGAAATCGTACCGAGATCCGTGGCCATCTGGGGAGTAATAAAGCCGTGGAAAAACAAATGCCCTTCCTCATCCCGATCCTCGGCAATGCCATTCCAGATCAGCTGGTCAAACGTCTCTCCAAGCTGAGGCTGGTTTCGGGCATCGCGAAGTGCGCCAAGCACCTCTTTTCGGGTGACGGTTGCGAGCAGCTTGCGGTTCCGATCGACAATCGGGAGAAAATCGATTCCCTCCCACATCATAATCTGTGCCGCTGAAGCGAGGGACGTCTTCAAACTTGCCGTTACCGGATTGCGGGTCATTGCTTTCTCGATCGGCTGGGATTCGGCCAATCCCTCCACATCCCGAACCCCGACGATGCCGATGACCCGGTTCCATTCATCGGTTACCGGATACCGAATCTCTCCGGTCTCCTGGATAATCCGCTTAAATTCCTGAACGGTAACAGAGTTTTTCAACTGGTGATTCTTGGGTTTATCATGAGCAATATCCTCGACCAGCATAATTTTCTTCTTAATTAAACGGTCAAAAATGGCGCGGTTAATCATGGAGGCTACCGTAAACGTATCATGTCGGGATGATATGATGGGCAGGTCCAACTGGTCTGCCAGCTGCTTCACTTCACGGCTCGTACCGAACCCCCCCGTAATCAATACTCCCGCTCCCTGCTCCAATGCCAGGAAATGCGCATCCTCCCGGTTGCCAACAATCATAAGGCTTCCAGCATCAATATACCGGATCATCGCCTCTACCTTCATGGCGCCGATCACATATTTGTGCAGGCTCTTGTTCAGCCCTTCCGCACCGCCCAATACGTGCCCCTCCACAATTTCAACAACATCCGCAAACGTAAGCTGCTCCGATATGTTCCGCGGCTTGCGTTCAACGCGAACCGTGCCGATCCGTTCCTTGGTGACCACGATGCCCAGGCTTTCCGCTTCCTTCACGGCACGATAAGCGGTACCCTCGCTCACCCCCATCTCTTTGGCTAATCGGCGGACGGATATCTTGCTCCCAACCTTCAAACTTTCGATATGCTGAACCAACTGCTCGTGTTTTGTAATCGTATCATCTCGAACGTCCATCTGTTACACCCCCGGAACACTATCTGTACCATACTGTATCTATTATATCACGTCCTAACAAGCTCCCATACCCGGCCAACACAAAAAACTCCCCTGCCGGATACCGGATGGGTGCAGCCATCCAATCCGCCTTAGGGAGTTTATTTGTTCTTGTCGCGGTACTTATCGTCCCCTGCTATTAATTCGCTTCCTGGCTCTTCTGTTCTTCAGGCCATTTCAGTTCCCATTGACGCATTTTTTCCTTACGAATCTCATCAAGTGCTTTCTGTTTTGCATCATCAACACCGATAAGGTAATAGAGATGCGAGCCGATAACGAGCAGGGCAAATCCAGCCCAGACTGCACCGAACAGAGAAACCCATGAGAACCCTCCTGTGAAAGAAATGCTAGGAAGGGCGTATATCAACATGCCCAGTGCGACCAACAAATAAGCCGTGTGCTTAAACTTGTTCTTCTTCTTTTTCATTGTAAACGCAGCTCCTCTACTCTCTGAAATCTATATTTCTACTCTATGAGGAGTCTGCACAATTTATGAGACAAGTTTTCGAAATTTATCCAGTTCGGCTATGCCAATGACGAATTTATTGTTGGCCTGGGCCATACAGATGCTGAAGACTATCTGAAATGATCTTGTTCACGTCTTCAATAATAACACTCAGACGGCGCTCTGCATCAAACAAACGGCGAATGTTCAGGTTCAGGCTAAGCACATCGAACTGTTTCTCCATTTTCTCCATTTCGTCCTGTGCCGGCATATCCCCCGACATCATGCGCTGCTGGACCTCCATCTGACGCTGACGGAAATCATCCAGCATGCGTCGGCTCTCCGGATCGGCATCCACGAGTTTCATCGCATCCGTAATCTCCTGTACCTCCTGGCTTTCCTTCATCGCTTTTGCCAAATCGTGCGCTTTATCATAGATGTTCATTTTTAATTTCCTCCAATTATGTTCGGCCTCATTGCCGTATTTGTTTGCTTTGCACTCGATGAATATCCATCTATCTCCAGAGCAGGGTTAACATCGATTGGAACAATCCAATCATTCCCCCCAGCAGGACGCCCAGCCACGTAATGGCCCTGAATTCCCGCCCCGAGACGCTTAATATGACCTCTTCCAGCCGCTCAACGGGAAATTTCTGGACCTGCTCCTGAACAAGCTGTGGTAAATTAACAGCCTTCATGGCCACAGGAACGCCTCGCTCCAGGAAGCCCAGGGCTTTGTCAAGCAAGCCCGGCAGCGCCGCCTCGATGGCAGGCATCCGCGTCCCGATCACGTCGGCAACGCGAAGATTTTCGATTTGCTGAATCCACTTGGCCCAAGGAAGCTTATCATCCAATGTGCGTTCGATCCACGTCAGCCCCGGCTCGCCCGTTGCATGCTCGATGACCTCCCCAAGCGGCATATCGCCGTAATATGACAATTTTCCTGAGATGATGTCCGTAATCGTCTTACGAACCTGATCTCCCTCAAGCTGCTGGATCAGCATGGGGGTCAGCTTCTGAATCAGTTTATCCTCATCCACAAAAATCGAAGCCATTGTGCCCAAAAATCCGCCCGCCTTATCGATGAGCGAGGAAGCCACATCCGATAGCATTAGCTGGCCTTTGGCTGACAGCAGCGTGCTCCCCAGTTCCTTCAGCACCATATCAGTGGCTGCCCTGCTCCAGCCCTCGATCGTTTCTTCCGACCAACCGGGAACAAGCACCTTCAGCGGTTTGGCTCCCAGCTCATACCCATGCCATATTGCAGATGCGCCCTGGGCCGTAAGCGAGCGCGCCGATTGTTCGGCCCGAACCTTTACCTGCTCCCACTGCTCGGGACTCCATACCTTCAACGCCAAGTCTCCCAGGCTCCGTTCCGATTGGCTCCATTCCACCAGCTTCCGATGAAGGGTATCCTCCATCTTGGCCCGGAATACGGGCTTGCGGATGAGTTCCTGCAGTCCTTCGCTTGTCACCAGATAGTCCGAGACCACATGTCCCAACGACTCTGCGATTTCTTCCTTGCGCTTCGGGATCAAGCCTGGTGTAAATGGCAGGCGACGACCCAGCAGAATTTTTTCTTCGCGGGGGTGAAACAGCATTTTTATCGCAAAGTGGTTGGTGATGCCGCCGACAAAAGCAGCTACGCACACGTTCACCAAAATAAACAGCCAGTTCGGCATTTTAAGCACTCCTTTTTCCCGAGCAGTACAATCACCAAGGGATATATGTCCTCATATGATGCATTACATGCAATGATCAGATGAAGTTCTTAGTCTGTTCACTTAAGTATCCAGTTGTTGTCGGAAGGAGATCCATCATGCGCAAATCCAAGATTAAACCCAACACCAAATCCAAGATATCGGTTCAATTAGTCCGTTCAGCCCAGCTTCCGGATAACGATATCAAGCTTGGTGATCGGCTCATAAGACAGCTCCGTATCCCCACAGATTCGCCGATACAGCTTGCCTTTGGCTCCTTCAAGCAGGAAATTCAAGTCACTTCAGGAGGTAAATCGAACTCGCTGCATCTTAACCCTTCCGTATTCAGCAATTCGGGACTTCTTCCTCGAACCGTAATGAATGTCAAATATTTTCCATTAGAAAGGACTCTGAAGCTCGGTCCGCTTATCGGGGTTATGGTCAGTCGCTATCACCCGGATGAGCCAGACAAACCTTTCGGATCCATTTCAGCCTTCTGCCTGGAAATGGTAAACGCGGCCAGGAAACAAGGCGCATATGTATACTTCTTTACCCCTGACATGATCGGTTCGAACCCGTCGACACTTGAAGCGATTGCCTATGACGCGGGGTGGAAAAAGCTCAGCGTTCCAGCTCCAGACGTCATTAATAACCGGCTGTCTACCCGCAAACTGGAGAATAGTCCTAGCGTACAGCATTTTATGAGAGAAGTAAAATCACGATTCGGCACCCACATCTTCAATGAGAAATTTCTCGATAAATCCGATGTTTTTGAAGCACTCGGACCTGATGCGAAACTTCAAAAGTATTTGCCTGAATCCTATTTACTCAGCGGTTATCCAACCCTCAAAAAAATGTGTGCCGCTTATCGGACCGTGTTTCTAAAACCGGTACGTGGAAGTCTGGGAAAAGGAATCATCCGGATATCCCGCCAAGAGAACGGCCATTATCAGACGATGACCACCTCTCTTGAAGGAATCAAGAAAAATACCTACTCCTCGCTTCCAAAGCTGTTCAGCAGCTTATCAGGAAAAATCAAGAAAACGCGTTATCAAATTCAGCAAGGATTGGATTTGATCCGCATCAACCGGCGAAACGTCGATTTTCGCGTGCTTGTTCATAAAAACAAAAACGGCAAATGGTCGGTGACTTCTGTCGTAGCCCGAATCGCCGGCGGAAATCACTTTGTGTCCAATCTTGCCAGAGGCGGTACGCTCTCTGCCGTCAAGGATGCGCTTGCGATGAGTGGAATTCCGTTAACCTCCAAACAAACAGCGCCTGCTCGAATGAACCAGATCGCACTGGACATCGCTCATGGATTGGAGGCTGCCATTCCATATCATTTCGGTGAGCTCGGCATTGACTTGGCGATTGATACGTCAGGACGCATATGGCTCCTTGAAGTCAATTCCAAGCCTTCCAAAGGTGAAAATGCACCGCTGAATGCCGACTCCAAAGTTAGACCTTCAGCCGTACGCCTCGTTCAATATTGTCAATTCTTGACGGGTCTTTAAAAAAAGGAGAACCTTATGTCCTTAAACATGATAGGCACCCTGGGTGTCATGGTATGCCGCAGACCAGGTTCCCCTCCCTTTGCCGAGAAGGAATTTCTTCGTGAATTAAGCTTGAGGGGCAGGAAGCTCGGAATGCAGGTATTTGTTTTTTGCCCGGACGATGCTTTTGCTGCTGACGATGCAGGAAGCAGTTCAGACAGAATCAAAGGGTATTGTTACGGCCCGGATCAACAGTGGAGTTCCGGCAGCTTTCCACTGCCTGATATCATCTATGACCGAGGTCTGCATCGAAACGGCGAGGAAACCGCCGCCGCAAGCGAATCTCTAAACCGCATGTTACAACGAGGTTCCAGACTATGGTCGCGCGGTTTGCCAGGCAAACAAAAAGTACATCAATTATTGAAGCATTCAGCCGCCTTAAGACCTTATCTTCCTGCAACCTTAAGTTATACGGGAGACGAATCACTGAACCGGGCTTTGCTGGCTTTTGGCAGCGGCATTTTTATGAAGCCAAGCGGAGGCTCTCAGGGTCGTCACACGCTGTGCATCTCCTGGATAGATGAGCTGCATGTCAAATTGCAAGGGAGAGATCGGAGCAATCGCATGTTCGAGCAGACCATTCCCTTGGAGAAGATGAACGACTGGGTGCGGAGATTTACCGGCAGACGCCGATTTATCATTCAACCCTTCCTGAAGCTTCATAACCGTAACGGGGAGCCGTACGATATCCGGTCGCTGGTCCAGAAGAATGATCGCGGCTTATGGTCCATTACAGGAATTGCAGTAAGGCAAGGAGCTGTCCAGGGGTTGACCTCTAACCTTCATGGAGGCGGTACGGCTTACCCCGCCCTTCCATATCTAACCTCCGATTTCGGGGAAGAGAAGGCCTTGAAGATCATTCAGACCATCCGGGAATTGTCCGCCCAGCTTCCTTCACTGCTGGAAGAAGGGTTCGGCCGTCTTGGGGAACTGGGAATCGATTTCGGCGTGGATATGAGCGGGCGAGTATGGATTCTGGAGGTCAATTCCAAACCTGGCCGACGCGCATTTACACTAACGGGAGATGGTGACGCAGCCCGGCTGTCCGTCGAACATCCGATTCAATACGCCCGTTATTTATTGCTTCGACAACTTAGGAGGGTAAATACATGAGTTTGAATTTCGGAAATATTCATTTCTCGCAGCAGCCCGAAAAAGTCGTCTTTTTATCCGGTTCGCTGCTTCGGAGCCTGGGACTAACAAGCAGGAAATCCATTCAGCTTCGCATCGGCACCAATGCCGTGTCCGCTTCTGTGAAACCGATAGAGCGGTCGGGGAAACATATCTATTTAAGCAACGGCGTCCGAAACAGCATCAATGTCCCCAGACAAGGACCCGTCTATATTCATTCCCCCCGTGACGGAGAAATCGAACTCGGGCCCGTTGTTGGCGTTCTGTCCGATGGACCACATAATCCATCCAGCCCGTTCGGCGCCAGGACTTCGTATATCAAGCAGCTGCTTCGTGAGGGCAATAAGAAGATGTTTGTATATGCCTTCGCCCCGCGGGATATCAACTGGCAGCGTGAAACCGTGCAGGCCTATATGCTCGGCTCTAACGGCGGCTTTGTGCGCAAAACCGTTCCGCTTCCTGACGTGGTCTATAACCGCCTGCCCAGCCGGAAAACCGACTTCTCCCCGTTCACCAATCAGCTCAGAGACCGGTTTGGCAAACGCAATATCAAATTCTTCAATTGGGCATTCTTCAATAAATCGGATGTGTATTCACAGCTGGACGGCGACGTGCAGGCCGGAAGATATTTACCAGAAACCTATAACAATCCAAGTCCCGAGCGGATCAAGGATATGATGGAACGCCATAGCTTTGTCTACTATAAGCCCTCAGCCGGAAGTTTAGGACTCGGCATCTACCGGCTGACCTACCTCCCCAAAAAAGGATACTATGCGCGATATCACGGAAACGGTGGTAACACACTGCTGAAATTCCCGAACTTTAACAGCATGATGCGGATGCTTCAGGCCAAACACGGCTCCAAGCTGAAGAATTATGTCATCCAGCAGGGAATTCGGCTTATTGAAATTGACGGCTGCCCCATCGACTTCAGATTCCATATGCATAAGAACAGCAAGAACCGCTGGTCGGTGGTCGGTATCGGTGCCAAAAAAGCCGGCCGGGGCAGCGTAACAACGCATATCAAGAACGGCGGCTCCTTAATGACACCGGAGCAGGCGCTCTCCCGTGCCTTCGGCTCCAGGTCGCGTGATGTGCTGGAGCGCGCCAAGGACGCCGCCATTGCGATGTCCGAAGCCATCGAGAATCATCATCCGCATCTGCTGGGAGAAATCGGGTTCGATATCGGCATTGATGATAACGAGAGAATATGGATGTTTGAAGCGAATTCGAAGCCCGGCAGATCGATCTTCAGCCATCCTTTGCTCAAAGGGGAAGGAAAAGCATCGGTCGAGCATATTTTTGAGCACAGCATGTATCTGAGTGGCTTCCACAGGGGGAATGATTCGTGATCAGCCGAGTGGAGAGTGATGGAAGACCGGTTGTAGCTATTCTGACCATGCATGATTCGTATTCCATGTTCAGGGGCAACCGGCAGAACTTTCAGGAAATCATCAAGACGGGAAAAGATATGGGCTTTATGGTCTATGTAGTAACCGTGCGTGATCTGAAACTAAACTCGGGTACGGTCAAGGGCTATACACTGCAGAGCGACAATTCCTGGGAGCAGAGGCTCTGTCCTCTGCCCCAGGTTATATACAACCGGATTCCATACCGGGAGGATGAATCCCTCCCCTGGGTCCGCCGCAAAATCAAGGAATGCCAAAAGCACCCCCACATCGATATTTACAATCCGCACTTCTTCAATAAATGGCAGCTCTTCTCGTGGCTGAACAAATCACGCTTAACTAAAAAATGGGCTCCTCTAACGAAGCGTATGAAAGGCTTCCCCACTTTATACGAGATGATTAAACGGAAGCCTTACCTTTATCTGAAACCCGAGGATGGAAAAGCCGGGCAAGGCATCATGAGAGTGCGGTATCAGAGGAACAACTCCCTTCCTTACCGCATTCAAATTCAGAACAACAAGAACAGCACGACTTATAAAGCGGCGTCTCTGGAACGGCTCTGGAATCGCGTCTATCAGGAAACCAAAGGGAGCTCTTACTTGATCCAGCAGGGAATCGAGCTGGCCCAGGTCCATGGACGCGCTTTTGACCTTCGAATTCTTGTGCAAAAGAATGAGTTTGGTGCGTGGTCCGTCACTGGCATCGGCGCTCGCATGGCAGGTGCCAAGAGCATAACCACACATGTTCCCCGCGGAGGAACCATTGAGGATCCCGAGAAATTGCTTCCAATCGTGTTCGGTCAGGAGCGCTCTGAGGCCATTCTTAGTGAAGTTAGAAAAGCAGCCGTGCACATGGCCCGGCAGATTGAGAAAAGCTCCGGCCATACGCATGGTGAAATGTCGATGGATCTTGGAATTGACAGCGAAGGCGTCCTCTGGTTTTTCGAAGCCAACTCGAGACCGATGAAATTTGACGAACCGGCCATCCGTAAAAAGTCACTTGAGCGGATTTTTCAATATTCCGACTATCTAATCAATCAACGATAGGACGCTGCCTCGCCTCGAAACCGAGCCTTAGGGATTATAGGAAAGGAGGGGATCCTGTGGAAATCTCATGTCTCTCTCTCTCAAGTCCGGATGAATGGCCGCATGCACGACAGCAGTGCAGCGACTTTCTCCGGCGGTATAGCAGCAAGCGTCTAACCCGTGAAGGTTATCAGCGTCTGGCTTCGCTATCCTACGATGAATTGATGCAGCCCGGTACTTCTATTATAGCGGCTACAGTTCGAAGCGATGTCGGCCGCATACCTGTGGGAATTTGCTATGCGGCGGACTATGGCGAAGGTGCCTGTATGATTGCGGTGCACCCGCTTTACCGCAACCGGCATATCGGCTCTTCCCTGATCCGCTCACAATTGTCCAGACTTGGTCGGCTGCGCTGCAAAGTAGCTGCCGATCATTCAGCCAGTTTGCAAATGTGCTTCCATGCAGGCTTACAAGCTATCGCCCTTGAGCAGGGTCCAACAGGCAAGCCAACGCTCATTATGAGCGGAACCCTGCCCTTAAACCAATACCAGAGTTCTTCAGCGCCTAATGCTGACTCTATTCAAGAAGGTGACCTTCTGTGTCAAAACCCATCTTAGGTATCATGACGCTTTACTTGGATGATCGAAAAAAGCTGGAAGAACGGCATATCTACGAGCATATGATCAGGGAAGGCAAAGCGATGGGGATGGACGTTTATGTCTTCACCCCTGCCGATGTCAACAGCTCACAAGGTCTGATCAACGCCATGGAGTACGATCCTGACAACAACAAATGGAGCCGAAATTGGCGTTCGTTTCCCCATATGATCTTTGACCGCTGCCGAATTCAAAAGAGCGCCCGATTTCAACAACTGCTGCGCTTTCGTTCCCGCTACCGGTATTTACTGTTTCTGAACAGACCCTTGCGCAATAAATGGACGATTCATCAAATATTATCCACCAAGAAACGATTCCGGCCCCATTTGCCGGATACCCGGATCGTGACGAGCACCAGCGATATCCACCGGATGCTGAATGTTCATCCCACCGTCTACTTTAAGCCGATTAACGGAACGGGCGGACGCGGAATTCTGAGGATAAACAAAGTGGAAGGTGTCGCAGGTACCTATGAAGTCCAGGGACGCAATGCCAACCGCAACATTATTAAACCAAAACGCATGCCTTCAGGCCATCTGGCCCAATACCTCTCAGGCTGGGGCAATAAAGATAGATACCTGGTTCAGGAAGGAATACAGCTGGAACTGCCGGATGGCAGAGTGCATGATTACCGGATGCTCGTACAGAAAAATGGAACCGGCCGTTGGCAAGTGACGGGCTGCGTAGGACGCGTTGGAGCACCCAAAAGCGTCACCTCCAATCTGCATGGCGGCGGACGTGCAACAAGGATGGAAGAGCTGCTGAGCAAATGGATTGCGGATCCGGCAAGGCGTGCCAGCATCCGCGAGGAAGCCGACGCTCTCGGCGTGGATGTCGCTAAGTTTCTTGATGAACAGTACGGGGGCTTGTGCGAACTCGCCCTGGATTTGGCCGTTGATAAATCCGGGAGAATCCTCATTATCGAGGTTAATCCGAAGCCATCGCGGGAAGTCTTCTCGCAAATCGGCGATATGACGGCTTACAGGGAATCCATGGTAAGGCCTCTAGAGTATGCAATGTGGGTATACAGTCAAAAAAAATCCGCAAAAAATGCTTAATCGAAGCTTACGAATGCCGTATCTCAGAATTCAGAAGAACACACAAAGGCTGTTCCCAAGTTGGTTCCTACCCTTGGGAACAGCCTTTGTGACTCCTATCTATCTATTCCGCTTGATCATGAAGCTTCAACAGCTGTGAAAAAGAATGAATGACAACGTCCGAACCCTTCAGCTCCTGCTCCCCGCCAAAGCCAGCGTACTGACATCCGATGACGGTCTGTCCATTCTCTTTGCCTGCCTCCACATCCGACGACCGGTCACCTACCATCCAGGCATTCTGGATATTATGCTGATCCAGCAGTAACCGTACCAGATCTACCTTCGAAGCCGTTCCATGCTCTCCAGCACTGTAGACTCCGTCAAAGAGCGACATGATTCCTCTCGCATCAGCAATGCCCTTAACGTAATGCTCCAGACCGTTGCTGGCAACAAACAAACGGACACCGCGCTGATGAAGCTCCTCTAACGTTTCCTTCACCTCAGGATACAATATGCCTGTTTTATTGTTCAATCCCTCAAGCTCCAGCTGCAGCAGCAGCTCATCTGCCCTGCGATGGGCAGCAGGCGTTCCATTCGGTATGACCTTCTTCCAGATGTCATCGAGCAGCATTCCCAAACATCCAAGCATCAGCTCCTCATCCGGTGTTTCCCCTTGATAATGCCCCTCTTCACGCAAAATGTCGAACAGTTTGTGATAGGCAGGCAGCAGCAAGGTTTCCGTCTGAAACAGCGTTCCATCCATGTCAAATATCATTGCTTCCGGCTTGATCAAAGTTGCTGTGTTTTCCAATTTGGTCCTTCCCTTCGCTCCGTATAATCTGATTTTAGTCTAATCTCCCCTCATCATATAGGAACCATATCACAACTGCAAACCCCAATTCCTATATACTTTTGGACTTCAGCCTATAAAGTATGCGTAACCAGGGGAGCTTAATCGTTGTTATAAAGATAGTGAGTTAATGTGAAAGGATGATCGACGTGCCGGGAACTCAGGAATCCGCCGCTGCGCAGCAAATCGAGCAACTGGAAGCCGAACTGGCGACAGAGCTCAATCGATATAATTCAGACGAACAGGCTGCCATTCTTAAGCGAATAGTCAGCCGTCTAAAAAGAGGGAGGTATGTCCGCAGCCCGATCGTGATTGTTAAGGAGATGATCAGAACGCCGCTGGTGTGGCTCCTCATGGCGATGGGAATCACGATCCCTCTGCTATTCTATATTCTGATTGTCTGGGTATCGCTGGCCGTTGAAAGGTAATCTTCGACCTGGTTACTTCGGACACGTGCGCCAGATGAACAGCGTAGCTGCGCACAATACCGACTGCCACCGTTAGACGGCGCCATCCCGGCAGGTACTTACTGACTGAATCACTAGGCAAAGGCAACCGCCGAAGCTCCATCATATACAGGACAGTCTGGCAGATATTAGCCTGGCCTTATTTGTTCATTGCGTAAGCAAAAAGCAAATCGGACAGAGTCATTGTCGATTATTTTCCTCCGTCAGCCAGTCCAGCCTGTGTCTAAACTAGGCGAACGTACATAGACTGGGATATATTTGATTTTGCCGATGAAGGAGCCAGAAAACCATGAATCATGCAAAAGCGAAAGCCAAACCCAAGCACATCCCCTTAAAAAAACTTCCCCCGCTCGCCCGGATCCAGGAGTTTCCCACTGTGCGCATTCATCACGCATCTTCTTCTACGAGTCAAGCAAACGCCCCCGCTGCCCAACAAGTGAGCGCCGCATACAACGAATGCATCGATCGGGCTTTTCGGATTCCAATCTTTTTGAGCACGGCCAATTCGTTGAACAACGTGCAGCAGCAATTTTTCAACCGGCTGGTTTTGGAAATTGAGGACGCTTTGTTATTTCCACGCACCCTGCCGCAGAGTGAGCAGTATCCCGAGACGGTGCTGACCAACATCCGTCGTCTGGTCATCTCCAGCTACGGTATGCTGGCTATCAACTTCCGAAGATTTTTTGTGCAGATCCTGGAAGCTAACGTCGGGCAGCCGCCAACAACCACGCCGTTTTGGCAGGGCTCTACCTTTTCACAGATCGAACCGTCGATGGCTTTCCAATTTGGCCTTCCGATCTTGTTGGTCAGGGAACGGGGGACCGATACCACCAATGGGATCTGGGCAGGCGGCATCACGCCGCTGAACATTTTCGTGGAATGGGACTCCGACAATCAGACCGTGGATGAATTTTTTGGCAGCGTGCAATGGAGAGAGGTCTTTGCCAACTGGACTGCGGAGGTTAGGGGCAACTACTACCTCCGAACGGAACCTCAGTTCAGCCTACAGATGCAGTAAGATACATAAAGTCCCACCGGCAGGCTGCCGGTGGGACTTTATGTATTCCCTATTTAAAAAACCTTCTTTGTCGCCCGATCATCCTTAATAATCTCTACCGCCTCCCGGAAACGGATGGCATGAATGATTTCACGTTCCCGTAAAAATTTAAGACCGTCCTGCAAATCCACATCATCCGTCATATCGATCAACCACTGGTATGTAGCCCGCGCTTTCTCTTCTGCGGCAATGTCCTCATACAAATCCGCGATAGGATCGCCTTTGGCCTGTATATAGGCTGCCGTCCATGGTACACCTCCGGCATTCTCATAATACAGCGCATGGTCGTGATTCACGTAGTGAGCACCGAGTCCTGCAGCTTCCATCTCCGACACCGTTGCATCCTTCGTTAATTTAAATACCATGGTGGCAATCATCTCAAGATGTGCGAATTCTTCAGTCCCGATATCATTAAGCAGCCCAATGACCTTGTCAGGAATGGTATATCGCTGATTCAGGTAGCGGAGCGCTGCCGCCAGCTCGCCATCGGCACCTCCGTACTGCTCAATCAAGAACTTCGCCATTCTTGGATCACATTTACTTACACGGACCGGATATTGAAGCTTCTTTTCATATACCCACATGGGCTCTTCCGCCTCCTTGTTCTCGCTTTTCCTAATCTTGAGGGCTGCATGCCGTTCGTGAAGGAAGTTGCAGCCCGAGTGACGGCACCATTAAACCTGCCAAGGCCAGGGGCCTTGAGCCCATTCAAAGGGATATTTAGAAAATGCACGGCCAAAATTTTGCAGGGGTCCATACAGCTCTTGAAATTGCTTCGCAAGTACCGTTCTTTCCTGTGTCAGCTTGTTAAACTGCTCAATACTCTTCAGGTCATCCGGATGAGTATCCAAAAACAGATTCAGCTCCACCAGGACAAAATCCAATGCCTGCAGCTGCTCCAGCAATTCGTAATACTTCAGATCACCAACCTGGGGTTTGGCTTCATTCACGCCGCTCACTCTCCTTTAAATTTTCGCGAGGTATACGGACTATATAAGGATGGCCACAACGTTCCGTATCTCAACGCTTCGGCAGGGCTGAATTGTGGCAGTCCAGCCGGTTGAAATACGATATACTGGTTAACAGGGACAACGTACGATCTGTAGAGTTTGGGAGGGCAAGGATCAAACGGGGAATGAAAAACCGGGTAGACACGTACCTCTGGATTCTCCTTCAAGGGTATTCCTCCTTATGTTTTACTATCCGTAATATCAAGGACTCTTCGTAATTAACATATGTCCTTCGCCCAGAAAATGAACTCCAAATTGACAAAAAAACCCTCATCCCTGGAATATTTCCGTGAAAAGGGTTCTTTTCAAGTTGTCCTTAAAATTTAATTTTGATTTGGAACAAGCCTGCTTTGCGCATCGCTGAGTAGATAATGACGACTAATGGACCGATAAAAAATCCGATGACGCCAACCAGCTTAAATCCGACATACATGCTGACCAGAGCAGGTAATGCGCCTATACCAACAGCATCACCGATGACCTTCGGTTCCAATACACGGCGGATCACCGTAATCAGAATGAACAGGAAGATCAAGCCGAGCCCTGTGAAAACATCACCTGTTGCAAGCAGATACACCGACCATGGCACCAATACGGACCCTACACCCAGAATCGGAAGAATGTCGACAATCGTAACAAGCAGAGCGATTGCCAGCGGGTAGTTAATCCCTAATATCAGCAAGCCCAGCAGTGTGATCACATATGTAAACAGACTGAGTATCAGCTGTGCCCGTAAAAATCCGAAAATTGATTTTTTCAGGCTGAGCAGCACTTCATTCACCTGCGACTGCGATGTCTCATCAAACAGGGAGAGCACTCTTTCTCGCATCGTATCCAGGCTGAAGGCAAATAAGTACACGGCCACGCAGAACACGATGAAGGTTACAAACAGGTTAGGCAATGTTTTGGCAAAGGACAGGAATGTCGATGATACCGAATTGACAAGTGACTGCACATAGGAAGAAATATTCGACATAAACTCGGTCAGACTGTCTGCAAGTCCCGGCGAAATGCCGTTCAGCATGTCTTGAGCTTGTATAATCGTATGCTGAAGGAATTCGTTAGCCCCTTCAAAATATTGCGGAGCCCGGCTCCAGTACTCAACCAGCTGGTTAAACACCTGCAGGCCGATTAAATAGGCTAACAGCAGCAGCAAGAGAAGGAACAGTGTGCTTGTAGCGGTGGCCGCCGCGATCCGATTGAGCCGCAGCCTTTTCATTAAGAGCCGATTTAACGGCTCCAGTGCAATAGCAATGACAATGGCCAACAAGAAGGGAGCTCCCACCGTAAACATTCCGTACAGCAAGAAGAGCCCCAGGCCGATAAATATCAGCTGCTTAATCGACATAATCCACTTCCTAACAAATAGAGTCTTGCTAGTTCTAAGTGAAGCTGCTATCCAGCTTCTGATGAATCATGACGCGGTTTACACGAAAACGGGTTGACTCCTCCACCTCGAAGACCACTCCATCGAATGTTGTTTTCTTCCCGACTGCCGGATTACCTTCAAGTTCCTTGAATAACCAGCCGCCAATGGAATCAACATTATGCTCCTCAATCATTAATCCGGTTAAATCATTCACTTCTTCAATGAGCATTCGCCCATCCACCGAAAAGTACTCATCGTACACTTCCATTTCCGGACGTTCATCTTCAAATTCATCGTACAAGTCACCGACGATCTCTTCCAGAATCTTCTCGGCTGTGAGTATGCCGGCAGTTCCCCCATACTCATCTATCACAAGAGCAAGCTGCTCATGCTTCGCTTGCATCTGACGAAGCACCTTGCTGATCTCCGTCGATTCCGATACGTCCATAATCGGTCTGACCAAGCTGGCCAGATCACGCTGTTTCTCAGGATCGGCGAGTAAAAGATCCGTAATATGAACAAATCCGATGATGCGGTCCTTGTTGTCCGTTGCAACCGGATAACGGGAATGCTTCGTCTCGCTGACAATCCGCAAGTTCTCTTCCAACGTAAGATTCGTGAACAGAACGTCCATATCGGTTCTCGGCAGCATGATTTCCCTGGCTCGCAAGTCGGAGAAATCGAACAGGTTGTCCATCAGCTTCATCTCATTCTCATCGATGACCCCGCTCTTTGCACTCTCGTTCATCAGAATTCGAATCTCTTCTTCCGAGTGGGCCGCCTCAGCTTCGCTTACCGGCTGAATACCGGCCAGCTTGAGGATACGGTTTGCGGACGCATTGAGTATCCAGATCACCGGCAGAAAAATGCGGTAAAACCAGAGCAGCGGAGCCGACAGGATCAGTGCCGTCCCCTCCGTTCGCTGAATCGCAATTGATTTAGGGGCAAGCTCCCCTAATACAATATGCAGGAAGGTGATAATACAGAAGCCGACTGCAACGGAGATTGTGCTGATCAATCGCTCATCCGTAAAGCCAATACTGTGCATAATCGGCGCTACCAGCAAATCCGAAATTGCAGGTTCCCCAATCCAGCCCAAACCCAGTGAAGTCAAGGTGATTCCAAGCTGAGTCGCGGATAAATACGCATCCAGCTTTTGGTTAACTTTCAGCGCAATACCTGCAAGCCGGTTGCCTTCACTAACGAGCTGGGTCAACCGGGATTGACGCATCTTCACAAGTGAAAACTCCGCAGCTACAAACACACCGTTCAACAAAACGAGCAGGAAAACCAAGAGTAAATTCAAAATCAGTTGCCCGACCTCAAATTCCTCTGCCATGATGACACGCCTTCTTTCTAGGGTTCTAGTTTGTCTGTGCTTTTCTTGACTTGAAATCCACACCCCGATAGTACATGTCAGCTACCAACAAATTCGGGCCGCAGCAGCTTACTGCATCACAATGACAGTTGACGGTTTGATTTAACGGGTGGCCGGTCGACCATTCGTCAAAAATATCGTCCAGCTTCTGTTCCTTAATATTACCAAAAGCCGGGATATCAGCAAAATCCGTAACATACACGTCACCCGAGAATAAATTCACATTCACCCGGTTGCGACCATCCGGATCATTGCGAACCGTTACATTAGGCTCTTGCCGCAGGCGGCGGATGATCTCCTGATCGTGAGCATCGAAGCTGCACGCATAAAAAGGTAGCGTTCCGAACAGCATCCACATCTCAGGGTCGCGCACATCCAGCAAATGCTGAATGGCGGCCTTCGTATCCGCTAAGGACAACACAGGCAGAGCAGAAGCAAAGTTCGATGCATACATCGGATGGACTTCATGCCGCTTGGCGCCCATGTCCTTAATCAACCTGTGAATGCCTCCCAATTTGGTATGCGTTCGGTAGTTAATCATGGATTCAGCGGAGATGTACATTCCCGCCGCACTCAATTTTTCCGAATTGAGAAGCATCGTATCATACATCTTGTATGCTGTTTCCTTAGAAACAGGACGCGCACTATTCGCAAATCCGACTTCATAGAAGTCGTCCCCGTTCAAATAATTAAAGGAGATATGCATAACATCCAGATAGGGCAGCATCTTCTCGTAACGGCTGATATCGAGCGTCAAATTAGAGTTGATCTGAGTCCGAATTCCCCGATCCCTGGCATACTTAAGAAGGGGAACAATCACGTTGTCCACCGTCTTGCCGAGAAATGCCGGTTCCCCACCGGTCAAACTGATCGTCTGCAGATGCTCTACCTCGTCGAGCCGCCTCAGCATGGTATCAAGTGGCAGCATCGGAGCTTCCTTCATGACAAGCATATCGCCAACAGCGCAATGTTCACAGCGCATATTACAAAGATGCGTCACTGTCATTTCCACGCTGGTCAGCACATGGCGGCCATGCTCACGCAATGAAGTTATCGGATCCCACGGATCATAACTCGGCGAAATGGGCCTCAAGGCTGATGGAAATGGCTGTGCTGTATTACTCATGGTTCACTCACCTTACTTCTTTGAATTACCGATTCTATCAGTACAACTTACATGGATGTACTTACGGTTGTTGATCATGCCCATTATATGATTATAACATACCCGTACAGAAGGCTTGTGTTTCATTCTTAGAGAATATCAGCCGGTTTCCCTTCCGCGATCAGGCGTATCCCTGGCAGCAGGCTTATATCGAGGAAACATCCAGTTTGGACTCCACCAATTGGCTCTGCCCAGCATTTTCATGAATGCAGGAACAAGCAAAACACGAATCACCGTAGCATCCAGAAGAACAGCCGCAGTTAAACCTAAACCGATTGCTTTCATGACTTCATTATCCGTAAATACAAAGGCACCCACAACGACAGCCAGAATCAGGGCAGCACTTGTGATCAGCCCACCCGTGCTCTCCAGACCTTCGGCTGTGCTGTATTCATTATCCCCCGTCCGCTCATAGTTCTCCATAATCCGAGAGAGCATCATGACTTCATAGTCCATGGATATGCCAAACACAACACAGAATATCAGTATCGGCAATAGTGCAAAAATGGATCCTGTTGAGGACACGCCCAGCCATTCTGCGCCTATCCCCTCTTGAAATACCCACACAACGATCCCGAGTCCCGCACCAAGGCTGAGCAGGTTCATCACACTCGCTTTTAACGGGAGCACCATCGATCGGAACGCTATAAGGAGAATGACGTAAGTCACTACAAATACAAAGGTAAGGACAAACAGAATATTCTGATGAATAACGTCAATGATGTCCAGTTTATAAGCAGGGCTACCTGTTACATAGGTTGTCAGGCCCAACGCATCCATCGTTCTCAAATCCCGGACAAGCTGCGTTGTTAACGCATGAGATTCACCGTATTCCGGAATCACAGCTACTGCGGCCATCTCTCCCCTTACGAAACGATGCTGTTCCAGCTGCTGGCGGATATCTGCACGAGACAAATACTTGGACACTTCATCGATGGACCCCCGCCCGATGCTCAGATAGCTCTCCACCCGCTTCACGCCCGGCATGATCCTGATTTCATCCGTATATGCCTTCATCTGCTCGATGCTGCGCAAATCCTCATAAGAGGCAGGCAGCTCCACAGCAACAACGATGGAGTTTAGTTCACGCTCATCATAAGCCTGTGCAAGCAGGTCATGACCATAACGGGATTCATAGGCTGGAGGCAGAACCTCGGCAGCCGGGATCTCGATGTTCATGTTTCGTACCGGATAAATGGCCAGCAGAAGCGCACCGATCACAGCTATCGAGATCGTCACAGGATGAGCCATGACAAACCTGGATAGTTTTCTCCACATGCCTGAAGTCTGCTGTGCACGGAAGTGCCGGAATTTGGCCGGGAATAGAGGGAGTGTATGAATGCGGGGTCCCAGTAGCCCCAACAGTGCGGGAAGAAGCGTGTTGCCTGCCAGAACCGATAACAGCACCACCGTAATGCCGCCAAGGCTAAAGGAACGGAAAATCGGCAGATTGATAAAACCCATGGCCACAAAACCGATCAATACAGCGGCTCCGGAGAACATGACCGCTTTGCCGGCTGTTGCACAAGTGACGGCCAAGGCACTTTCCACGTCTCCGCTGCGCGCTTGCATCTCTTCTTTGAATCGGCTTACTACGATCAGAGCATAATCAATACCTACAGCCAGACCCAGCATCGTGACAACATTCGGAAGAAAATTACTGATCGAACCGTCAGCCATGGCAACAAAATACAGGAGCCCCATCGTAACAACCACGCTGACCACGCCTGCGATCAGCGGAAGGATCGCCGCGGTCAATGTGCCGAAGACCACGGCCAAAATGATCAAAGCTGCAGGTATGCCAATCATCTCGGCTTGGATTATGTCGCTTTTGACAGCTTCATTCATATCGGCGAATATGGCCGTATTTCCGGTTATGTAAGTATCCGCTCCCGTAATGGCAGGGACCGATTCCCTAATCTCATCAAACTGTAACAGGGCTTCCGAGGAGTCCAGGTCCAGCAGCACCGTCACCGATACGATATGGTCCTGACCGGCTCTATGAGCTGCCAAATTCATATAGATATCTCTCACGTAAGGACGGGAACGCAAAGGCTCCAGCTCCGTTAGAATACGCCTCTGCGCCATGCCTGTTGTCAGGTTCTCATCACTGTTGCTGACCACGACAATATCCAGCGAGGCTGCCGAAAGCCCCAACCCTTCTTCCAGCTTTTCAATCCCGATCTGGGCGGGACTATCCTCCGGTGTAAATCCGTTATGCTGCAATATGGAGGGAAGTTTAAACGCAAAAGGAAGCAGCCCGCAAAACAAAATAAGCCAAGTTACAACAACGGCTTTACGGTAGCGATATATCTGTCGCCCCCATGTATGCAGCAATGTTGTACGGCCGTTACGTTTCACGAGTCAACCTCCTTATAGTCAAGTTTGATCTATGGTGCTCTGTCCGATTCCGGCAATCATGATCGCCAAGGTTTCGGATAAATCCAATTCGTACGGAGCCGAGAGCGGCGTTCCGTCCCCATCCGTTAAGACACGAACCACCGGCCGATGGGGCACATGCGCGTGGATTTTGGATACAACCCCGCTTTCACCCGTGTGCAGCTTCACCGTTATCCCTGGAGGATATATTGCTACGCGGTCGCGGAACATGGCCAGAAATTGCTGTTCATACAGCGTTCCCGACCCGGCATACATGACTTCTACCGCTTCATGCGGCAGTAAGGCAGGCTTGTACACCCGCTGCGTTGTCATCGCATCGTAAGAATCCGTAATGGCAATCCATTTGGCATATTCATGGATGTCAGGGCCTTTCAATGCTCTTGGATAACCGCTGCCGTCCAGACGCTCATGATGCGATAACGCGCAATGAGCCGATAACAGCGGAATATTGGGCTCGTCCTTTAATATTTTGAACCCGATTTCGGTATGCTTCTGGATCTCGCGAAATTCATCCTCGCTAAGCCGCCCGGGATGCTGCAGAAGCTTCTGGGAAATCCTGGTCTTTCCAATATCATGGAGCAGAGCCCCCAGACCGAGAACTCGAAGCTCCTCCCGGTTATATCCGTAGGACACGCCAAGAACCGTTGAATATAAACATACGTTTAAGGAATGGCGGTACAGATTGTAATCATTCGTATTCATATCGGTCAGCAGCACCATGCACTCATCATGTCCCGATATTTCATCCATGATCGATTCCATCATTCCCGAAAATGTCTTGCCCAAATGAAGAAAGCTGCCTTTCAGACTCGCTTGACTCTCCAGGTTCTTGAAGCTGGTTCGAATCGACCGAATCGCCTGAAGCCGTGTTTCTTCCGTCAATAACTCCGGAACCACGATATCCTCTGTCACCGCATCCTCGATATATACATATCCCAATTCTAATGTGCCAAGTCGGCGGATCAGTCCAGTCGTCAGTTCAACACCTTCAGCAAGCAGGACCAAACCGTCGCTATTGTATATTCTTTTACCAAGTACCATTCCCGGCCTCAACGCATGGATAGGTATAAGACGCAAATCCGTCACTTCCTCTGCTATTCTCAAACTTGTGTGGGATATAGCGTCTAGTCTTCAGTCGATCACTATACGAAGAAGCCGGACCACCTCTTGTGCCTACGATCTCTAGTGCATAATAAACAGCCAGAAAACAGCGGCGAGAACAAAACGGTAGATCGCGAAATGAGTGAGACGTATCTTCTGTATAAGCTTCATGAAGGCCAAGACGACAAAATAAGCGACAACAAACGAAACGATAAATCCGGCGAGAAATACACCAATCGTATCTGAAGTAAAATATGGATAAGAATCCAGCAATTCATAACCGGATGCAGCACACATAATAGGAATTGCGATAAGAAAAGAGAAATCGGCCGATGCCTTGTAACTCACTCCGCTGAGCATGCCGCCGGAGATGGTCGAGCCCGAACGGGAAAAGCCCGGCCATAATACCGATATGATCTGATAGACACCAATCAGAAGTGCCTGCTTGTATGTCAATTCGTCCAGATCGTGTGAAGTCACTTGGACTTTATTTTTGTTGTACCATTCTGCAAATATCATGAAAATACCGCCCGCAACAAGTGCAAATAATACAGTTTGGGCATGAAAGAGGCTCTTGATGAAATCCCTCGCAAAAAACGCTACCAGCAGCGCTGGAGCAATGCCCAAAAATACATGAATCAGATTCAGTTTTTTGCGCGGCGCCTTTTTGTTCAAAGATTCACTTCGACTCCAGCCCAGCAGGTTCAGAATACGATTCCAGTAAACAATCGCAATCGCCAAAATAGCGCCAAGCTGAATAACAATTTCAAATGTCTTCATGATCGCTGTTTGATCATCGTACCCTAACACCTTGGCTGTCAAAATCATGTGGCCTGTGGAAGACACCGGAATGAATTCCGTTAATCCTTCCACAATCCCCAGTATAATAGCTGTTATAAAATCCATGTCCATCCCCTCCCTAACCTTTGTCCTCATATGTATGCTCGGCCAAAGGAAGTTAGTCGGGGGTTGTCAGGATATCCAGCGTGAAATCAAGGTCTCTTCAAGCGAGCCGGGGCGCGAAAGTTCTTTTCTCAGCAAATCTCGGATAAACTCCGGCAGCATGTAAACCGTATCCTTGCCAAGTGCCAGCGTCTCGTATCCGATTTTGAAAGTGAACATGTCCAGCGTCCCCACTTCATATTCACGTTGTCGATCCAGCGGCTGTCCCTGGATGGAGATATCGGTGATCTTGTGATACGGCTCTCCCTGCTTATCGTAGTGAATGCTTAATCCGTCTACGGCAAGCCCGCCTAATATATAGCCGCGAAAGCCGAAACCGAGTATTTTCTTGCTGCTAAACTCCTGGAGTAGACTCTCTTCAAGCGCCTGATAGATATGTTCCCCAAGCAGCTTCACTACACAGGGGTTAATGGGGGAAGGACACAAACCATGGAGCATTCCCGTACTGATCTCGCCCTCCGGCAATGGACCGAGCAGCTGTCCCGAGTTAACGATGGCAAGTTCTGCCCCTGTGTGCTGAAGCACGGCCTGAGCCAGCAGGTTTGCAAACGGCGACTCCTCTTCATAATGGATCGGCAGACTCCGATCTATAACGGCAACAGACTCCGTTAATCGCTCCCTTGCCAACTCATGATGCCTCATGATCGCTTGTTCGACGATCGGCTCCATCACGCTCTTGTCAACGGGCAGAAGGCTGCCCTCAATACAAGTAAACCGCTCCTCCACATGGCTGCGCTGCATAACGATTCGACCAACATATTGTCCGAATTTGCCTGCACCGCATACGGCGGTATTTCCGATCATCAGCGGTTCCTCTAAAATATGATGGGTATGACCGCCAAGAATGACATCAATGCCTTCGATAGTCTCTGCCAATCTTTTATCAATCGTTAGACCTAAATGGGATAGAACAATAACGATGTCGCACTTGTCCTGAAGTGCCTCTACTTGTTCAGCAATGGCCTGCACAGGATCCTCAGCTTCCCAGCCTAACAATTGATAAAATCCTGCAAAAGCAGCGGTTGCGCCAGTCAGCCCGATTCGGATGCCTTCCCGCTCAAGGATGACATGCTGTTTCATCCATGAAGGAGGAGCGCCGCTTATCGTCTCATGAATGTTGCAGCAGACGACAGGACATAGCAGTCCGGCGTAAACACTCTCCAAGATGTCATAGGGTATGGTCAACCCTTCATTATTGCCAATTGTAATCGCGTCGTATCCTGTCAGATTAATGACATCCACATTGGCTTGGCCCATGGAGCCTTCCGTTTCCACCGAAGCCCGGTCCATATGATCACCGATATCCAGTACGATAGCAGAATCGCCGGCAGCCGTCTTTTCCCGGGAAATAAGTGCCGCCACCTTACTCATCATTTCAAAATGGCTGTGTATATCGTTGGTATACAGTATGGTAAGCGTCTGTTTATTGCCTTGTATCCCCATCTGGCGGCCCCCCTCCCTATGTTCGTTTTACGATAATTTCCGGTCTTACAAGCATAACATTTTAGCGAAGAATATGGTATATTGTAGCCCATAAGAATTACGAGGTGATAAAGATGTCGACAACCATTCCTTTACTGCTATTCGCCGGACTAGCTGATCGAATCGGCACCGGTTCGCTTGCCTTCAACGTACCGGGCCTCCCGCTTACAGCCGGCGAATTAAAGTCGCTTCTCAGCGAAGCTTATCCTCATGCCAAATCCCAGATTGCCACCGCTTTTGTAGCGGTCAATCAAGAATATGCCCTATCGGATCAGCTTATTCAGATTGGCGATGAGGTTGCTCTCATTCCGCCTGTATCCGGCGGTGATGGAACAGAGGGGGATGCCCCTGACTCGAAGTCCTCCACGGATGGGAATTGCCTTATCACTTCCGACAAGCTGTCTGTAGAAGAGGCTGTAGCCAAAGTCCATGATGCAAATCATGGAGCTACACTTTCATTTATAGGAACTACCAGGGAAATGACCGGCGAGATGCGTACGGTTACGTTGGAATATGAGGCCTACATTCCGATGGCATTAAAAGAAATGCAGCAAATCTGTGCAGACATTCTCTCACAATGGCCTGGTACGCAATGCGCGATCTCTCATCGAATCGGTACCGTCGGCATAGGTGAAACCAGTGTGGTCATTGCCGTGTCCTCTCCCCATCGGGCATCCTGTTATGATGCCAGTCGCTACGCCATCGAACAGCTGAAGCGCTCCGTCCCGATATGGAAGAAGGAGATATGGGACGATGGGTCGGAGTGGAAAGGACCGCAGACTGGACCCTGGGACCCAATGATTAGGCAATAAGTCGTGATTATATCATTGTAAAACCATAATTTTCTTGCTAAGATAGTTTTGATCTTTTTACTTACTATAAGGGCAAGAGGTGCAATGATTTGAGAGTACATGTCACGGACCTGATACCCGGTGATCAAATGCAGCATGATGCTTACAACAGTAACGGCGTTCATGTTCTACAAAAAGGAGCAACACTTCGAATAGAGGATATATCCAAGCTGCTGCAGCACGGCATCGATTACATTGAAATAGAGCCACGGGCATTGACTGTATCCCTCGATCCATTATCTGAAATTTCAGATTCATTCAACAAGGTGAAACCACAATTCAATCTCGCATTCAACGGATGCTCCACCCTGTTCACGGAAGCATCTCAGTCCGGAAAGTTCAATGAATCCGTTGTAGACGATGTCTTCAAACCTTTGGTCGGCTCTCTGGATGAGCATACGGATGTCGTATCCCTCCTCCTCCTCTTTAACGGTAAAGATGATTACACCTACCGGCACTCCATTCAAGTAGGAATGTTATCGTACTATATAGCGGATTGGATGGGATATTCCCAAAAGGAAGCTTACGATATTGGCAAAGCCGGTTATCTCCACGACATTGGCAAGAGCAAGATTTCAAGAGATATACTGGACAAGCCTGGCAAGCTCACCCCTGAAGAGTTTGAGGAAGTGAAGCTGCACACCATCTATGGTTACGAGATGATCTCGGAATCCATGAATGATAAGGTTACCGCAATGGTTGCCCTGCAGCACCATGAGCGGGACGATGGCTCCGGTTATCCCAGAGCACTCCGTGAAGATCAGATCCATCCATATGCCCAAATATGTGCTGTCGCGGATGTATATAGCGCGATGACAACGAACCGGGTGTATCAGTCCAAGCAGCAGCTGTTAACCGTTCTTCGGGAGCTCTACAGCCTCAGTTTCGGAAAGCTGAACGGCAAGCCTACACACGCCTTCATCCAGCAAATGCTTCCGAACTTTATTGGCAAAAAAGTTCAGCTGACAACCGGTGAATCGGGCATTATTGTGATGAACAATCCCTCGGATTACTTCCGTCCGTTGGTGAAAACCGACGACCGGTTCATCGATCTTTCCAAGGAATACAATACGGCGATTCTGGAGATCCTCCTGTAATCTGTAAACCGCGTTTTTCTATGGTTACGTCCTTTTCGAATTCATTTCGATACATACATTTGAAATAAAGGTTCCCCGGCTGGATGAGAGATTCACCACCGGGGAACCTTTTCATATTTTCAAGGGAAGGTGTGATATTTCTCACATCCGATCCCTCCTGGTTTCTGGCAGAATATAAGACGTATCCCGATAACCTGAGCACGCAAGTATAAAAGTCACACTAGATACATCATGGGACCGTTCCTGTCAAAATGAATGGAGAAGGACACCATGCTTTCCCCTTCTCTGTGGGCTATAATAATCGGGAATAAGCAAAAAAAGGGGCAAACCACTCGCATGTGAGTGATTTGCCCCTGTGTTTAGGATTTAACCGATGGAACCTTCCATCTCGAACTTGATAAGACGATTCATCTCTACCGCATACTCCATTGGGAGTTCTTTGGTGAACGGTTCGATGAAGCCCATAACGATCATTTGTGTAGCTTCAGCTTCACTGAGACCACGGCTCATAAGGTAGAACAATTGATCCTCGGAAACCTTGGATACGGTCGCTTCATGCTCCAGCACGATATTATCGTTCTTGATTTCATTGTAAGGAATCGTATCGGATGTAGATTCGTTATCCAATATGAGTGTGTCACACTTAATGTTGGCTTTGGCGCCTTCCGCGTTGCGGCCGAAGGAGGCAAGTCCGCGGTACGTTACTTTACCGCCGTGCTTGCTGATGGATTTGGATACAATGGTAGACGTTGTATCCGGTGCCAGGTGAATCATTTTAGCCCCTGCATCCTGATGTTGGCCTTTACCTGCTACAGCGATGGACAATACCATCCCTTTAGCGCCGCGGCCTTTCAGAATAACAGCTGGGTATTTCATTGTAAGTTTGGAGCCGATGTTGCCATCAACCCATTCCATCGTTGCATTCTCTTCAGCAACCGCACGCTTCGTAACGAGGTTGTAGATATTAGGTGCCCAGTTCTGGATCGTTGTATAACGAACGCGAGCGTTCTTTTTACAGATGATCTCAACTACCGCGCTGTGAAGCGAGTTCGTGCTGTAGATTGGAGCTGTACAGCCCTCTACGTAGTGAACAAAGCTATCTTCGTCCGCAATGATCAGGGTACGCTCAAACTGTCCCATGTTCTCGGAGTTGATGCGGAAATATGCTTGCAGCGGAATTTCGCATTTTACACCTTTTGGAACATAGATAAAGCTTCCGCCGGACCATACGGCACTGTTAAGTGCAGCAAATTTGTTATCCGTTGGAGGTACCACCGTTGCAAAGTATTCTCTCAAAATTTCCGGATGCTCTCTGAGCGCCGTGTCGGTATCCATGAAGATGACACCTTGATCCTCAAGATCCTTCTGCATGTTGTGATAAACAACCTCGGATTCGTACTGTGCGGATACACCGGCCAGGAACTTCTGCTCTGCTTCCGGAATTCCTAATTTGTCAAAGGTTTCTTTGATCTCGGTAGGTACTTCCTCCCAAGTCTTCCCTTGCTTATCAGAAGGTCTTACATAATACTGGATATCGTTGAAATCGAGCTCGTCGAGGTCGCCGCCCCAGCGAGGCATTTGCATTTTCTCGAACTGCTCCAGTGATTTCAGGCGAAATTCCAGCATCCATTCCGGCTCGTTCTTGATTTTGGAAATTTCCATAACGACTTCACGTGTCAAACCTTTACCGGTTTGAAAAATAGCTTTGTGCTCATCGCGGAAACCATATTTATACTCTTCCATTTCTGGTGCTTTTTTAGCCATTTAACTTACCTCCCTATCGATCTATTATCGTTCGCTTACTTCGCGTCTATTCCTTTTCGGAGTGCGTTCCACGCAAGTGTTGCACACTTAATGCGGGCAGGAAATTTATTAACACCGGATAGGGCTTCAATGTCCTCGTACTCTTCAAATTCCACGGCCTCACCTTTCATAAGGGAGGAGAAGCGGTTCGCAAGACTAATTGCTTCATCAAGCGACTTGCCCTTTACAGCATCGGTCATCATCGAAGCGGAAGACATGCTGATGGAACAGCCTTCGCCTGTATATTTGGCATCGGCAACAACGCCGTTCTCCACCTTCAGCTGCAAGGAAATTCGATCTCCGCAAGTCGGATTGTTCAAATCGATGGTTACCACATCTTCATCAAACTTTCCGCGGTTGCGGGGGTTCTTATAATGATCCATGATGACACGTCTATACAAATCGTCAAGTTGCATCGCCGAAATACTCCTTTGTCTGGATTAAGGCGCTAACTAACCGATCAACGTCCTCCTCTGTATTATACAGATAAAAGCTCGCACGTGCCGTAGATGATACTTTTAACCAACGCATAAGCGGCTGACAACAATGATGTCCTGCTCGAATCGCAATTCCTTGTGCATCAAGTACCGTGGCTACATCATGCGGGTGAACGTCTCCAAGATTGAATGTAACGAGACCGACCTTGCGTTCGCGTGGACCGTATATCGTAATCCCTTCAATCTCGGACATGCGGTTCATAGCGTAAGCCGCAAGCTGAGTCTCATGCTGTTCGATCGCGTCCATTCCGATTTCCTCCAGGAAATCGATAGCGGCGCCAAGACCGACAGCCCCTGCAATGATAGGCGTGCCCCCCTCAAACTTCCAAGGGAGCTCCTTCCAATTCGATTCGTACAATCCAACATCATTGATCATCTCGCCGCCGAATTCGATCGGCTCCATTGATTCCAGCAGCGCCTTCTTGCCGTATAATGCGCCGATGCCTGTTGGAGCACACATCTTGTGGCCGGACAAGGCGTAGAAATCGCAATCCAAGTCCTGAACGTCCACCTTCATGTGCGGTGTGCTTTGAGCGCCGTCAACCACAACAACTGCACCGTGGCGATGGGCGATTTCCGCGATTTGTTTTACAGGATGCACAATGCCCATGACATTGGATACGTAAGCAATCGCAACGACCTTCGTCCGTTCGGTAACGATGGCCTCTACATCCTCGACCCTGATCGAGCCGTCAGGCTGCAGAGGAATATATTTCAGCGTAGCGCCAACGGCCAGGGCCGCTTGCTGCCACGGAATGAGATTACTATGATGCTCCATTTCCGTCAGGACAATTTCATCCTCGGGACCGCATACAGAGCGTGCGTACGACGAAGCAACCAGATTCAGTGCCGTCGTTGTACCGCGGGTAAAAATAATCTGTTCCGAACTCTCGGCATTAATGAAACGGGCAACCTTCTCCCTGGCTCCTTCATAAGCGTCGGTAGCACGGCTGCCGAGCGTATGAACCCCGCGGTGCACATTGGAGTTCTCCCACTCGTAGTACCGCTTGACAGCATCTATGACTACCTGCGGCTTTTGAGATGTCGCGGCATTGTCGAGATATACCAGCGGATGTCCGTTAATCTCCTGATGAAGGATGGGAAATTGCTCACGGACGGAGGCTATCATTGTCCCAGCTTCCTTTCAACAAGCCCCTGCAGCTGATCGCGAAGTCCCTCAAGCGGGATTTCACTTACAACCGGAGCCAAGAAGCCATAAATAATCAAGGATTCAGCCACTGTACGCGAGATACCGCGGGACATCAGGTAATAGACTTGCTCCCGGTTCACTTGTCCGACGGACGCTGCGTGTCCTGCCGTTACATCGTCCTCGTCAATCAACAGGATCGGGTTCGCGTCGCCGCGGGCTTTCGGGCTGAGCATCAGAACGCGCTCGGTTTGTTGTCCGTCCGCCTTCGTTGCACCCTTCTCGATCTTGGTGATTCCGTTGATGATGGCCTGGGCTTCTTCACGCATGACCGCGCGAGTAATCATCTGGGATTCAGAGCTCTTGCCAAAATGCTTCGCTTGCGTCGTGTAGTTAATCTTCTGGGAGCCGGAACCAACCGCAATGATTTTTGCATCGGAGGTTGAGCCATTGCCCTTCAGAATACTCATGGTGTCACTTGCTGTATCCCCATCATTCATCTCGCCGACGATCCATTCGATGGAGGCATCATTCTCCAGCACCGCGCGGCGGAATGTAACATCCGTTACCTCGCCGGTCAATTGGTGTACGGAAGCATACCGAACCTTCGCGCCATTTTTAACGAATACTTCCACCGCTCCGTTGTGCGTTACCGGCCCAGTCAGGGAATCCGATACGTAGTTATCCACATACGTAATCTGACTGTTCGCTTCCGCTACGACCAGAACATGCGGAGCAAATGTCGCTTCGGCATCATCACTCAGCATAACGGCCTGAAGCGGAACATCCACCTCTACGTTTTTGGGAACATAGAGGAACACCCCGCCGTTCCATACCGCAGCATGCAGAGCAGCCATCGAATGCTCATCGTTCTTAAGCGCTTGGTGCAGATAAGGTTTAACCAAATCCGCATGCTCTTTAACCGCTGTTTCCAGATCGGTAAAGATAACGCCTTTTGCAGCAAGTTCCGGTGCCAAGCTTACATGCACAGTTCCCGAGTTGCGTTGAATAACCAGACCGCCTTCTCTTGAACCTTCTACAAGTTTAGCAACTTGTTCAGGCAGATCATCAAGGGAAGCAAGTTTCTTGCTCTCTTTATATTCACCGTAGCTTTGAATGTTCCAGCGTTCAATACGCTGTTTCTCCAGCTTGGGCAGTTCCAACTGGCCAGCCAGTTCCAGAGAAGCCAGACGGCTGTCTGTCAGCCAAGTCGGCTCCTGTTTACTTTCGGACAATGCCTTCAGAGCCTCAGCGTTGACCGGAAGAATGGTTTGTGTAGTCATATCGTTTCCTCCTCCCGTCTATTTACGCGTCTTGACCTACAGTTTCATCAGTAATGCCCAGCTCTTCTTTAATCCAGTCGTAACCCTCAGCTTCCAGACGCTCCGCCAGTTCAGGACCGCCGGATTTCACGATGCGGCCTTGCATCATAACATGTACATAATCTGGCGTGATATAGTTAAGCAAACGCTGGTAGTGGGTAATAATCAAGAAACCGCGTTCTTCCGATTTCATGGCATTCACGCCGTTCGCTACAATTCTCAAAGCATCGATATCAAGACCGGAGTCGATTTCGTCAAGAATCACAATTTTCGGATCCAGCATCATCATTTGCAGGATTTCGTTACGCTTCTTCTCACCGCCGGAGAAGCCTTCGTTCAGGTAACGATGGGCAAACTCAGGGTTCATCTCGAGCTCTTTCATTTTGCCTTCCATTTGACGGATGAATTTGATCAACGAGATTTCGTTACCTTCGCCGCGGCGCGCGTTGATGGAGCTGCGCAGGAAGTCGGAGTTCGTAACACCAGCGATTTCGCTAGGATATTGCATAGCCAGGAACAGACCGGCGAGTGCGCGCTCATCAACTTCCATATCCAGCACATCTTCATCATTCAACAAAACTTTACCGTCTGTAACTTCATATTTAGGATGACCCATTAAAGCGGAAGCCAACGTACTTTTGCCTGTGCCGTTTGGTCCCATGATGGCATGAATTTCTCCGCCCTTCATCTCAAGGTTGATTCCCTTAAGGATCTCCTTGCCTTCGATTGTTGCTTTCAATCCTTCAATGACAAACTTGGTTGACATATTAGATTCCCTCCGTTAGATAGGTAGTGTATTTTTGTCCTATATGATAACAGGATTTGGACGCCCTGATTTCATAAATAAAAAATAATTATTTATTTATAATCATTCTAAACTGATTATCAATGATTCTCAAGCCATTTTATAATAAAATATGACGTATTTCAACCGGACAAGCGTTTTAGAGACAACATTCGGACAACCAAAACACTTAAAAAACAGGCTTGACCGATAGACCGGCCAAGCCTGTTTTAATCTGCTCTGCTCATCCTGTAGTTGCTGATGCTTCTAGTGTCGTCACGGCATCCGTCACCGCGTTAACGCTCGTTGACAAACGGTGTTATAGTCATCATCATGTTGAGCTGTACAGGCGCATGTTGGACGAGCACCCTAAAGCTCTGCAAATACAAGTCATGAACATGGCATCGCTACATTATTATTCACGAATTATCCAAGGAAAGAACGCAGCATCCACATATGCTTCTCAAGATCAGCCTTGAAGCCTGTAAACATATCCGCTGTAGGCGCATCTCCGGCTTCCTCAGCCATTTCGATACCTTCTGTCAGCTCTTCCGATACGGTAGCAAAGTCCTCAATCAGGGCTTGTACCATTCCGCGAGTATCCTCGTTGCCGGAAGCTTCCTGAACCGTTGCAAGTTCCAAATATTCTTTCATGGTTGCTGCAGGCTTGCCTTTGATCGACAGCAGGCGCTCCGCAACCTCATCCATTTTAAGTGTAACTTCATCGTACAGTTCCTCGAACTTGACATGAAGGGAGAAGAATTGCTCTCCTGTTACATACCAATGATAATTATGAAGTTTGACATAGAGCACGTTGAAATTCGCGACCTGTTGGTTCAACAGCTGCTCTAAGCTGGAGTTTTTTGTTTTTCCTGCAGATTTGCCTGATGTAGTTTTTGCCATGGTTAATCCCTTCCTTTTCTATATGAAATGCACCCTGTACTGCGACAAAGGAATATGCTGCAGATCGGTGTATACCCATTGTAACTGGAACCTTCTGCTAATGCCATTCCTTCATTAATATATAAGTACATCCTGAGCTTGGGCGTCTATTTGTAGTTTACCCTTACGGCTTCGAAGCGAATCAGATTCACCAAACTTAAGGGTTGCCAAAAAGTTATACAAAATTCGCGAAAAAACGTTATACTAGGTAATACCAAGCAAAAAAGTTGGCTTTGTTTTTCTTCTATTCTATTTGGGGGTGATCATCCATGTCTGCATACCATCCGCTGAACGCGGAAGAAGCTATACAGTTAGCAAAAAGTATACCGGGCCGGTTCCCGGACCATGCCGAACTCGAATGCCGCGAAATCGGCGACGGCAATCTGAATCTGGTGTTTCATGTCACCGCCAAAAATACGGCTGATAGTATCATTATCAAGCAAGCCGTTCCTTATGCAAAAGTTGTAGGTGAATCCTGGCCGCTGTCGCTCGACCGTGCCCGTATTGAACGTGTGGCGCTGGAGACGCAGTACTCCCTTTGCCCGAACCTCGTACCGAAAGTATACGGCTATTCGGATGAGCTCGCCTACACCGTGATGGAGGACTTGAGCGAGTATACCATCATGCGCAAAGGCCTTATTGAGGGCATCGCCTATCCGAAGTTTGCCGAGCACATTGGCGAATTCATGGCCAGAACGCTGTTCTATACATCGGATCTCGGGATGAACCAACAGGAGAAGAAAGTACTTGCCGGCCGTTTTGTGAATCCGGATTTATGCAAAATCACCGAAGATCTGATCTTCGAAGATCCATACCGCGAATCCTCCAATAATAACTATCCGGACCATATTGCCGATGAGGCGGAGGCGCTTCGTACGGATCTGCCTCTCCACTTCGAAGTGGCTCTGCTTCGCGAGAAGTTCCTGACTCACGCCCAAGCCCTGCTGCACGGGGATCTGCACACAGGCAGCATCTTCGTCACGCCGGAATCAACCAAGGTGATTGACCCGGAATTTGCATATTTCGGGCCGATGGGCTTTGATATCGGCGCCGTGATTGGCAACCTGCTGCTCAACTATGCCGCTCAGCCGGGCTGGAGCCAGGACGAGTACACGCAAGCGACCCGGGAGGCAAGGCTCCTCGAAATGGCAAGCGACGTGTGGAATCACTTCGAGAGCAACTTCCGCATGCTGTGGAATGATGACCTGTTGGATGAAATGTCTCGTACGCCTGGATATCAGGACTACTACGTATCGCAGATATTGAAGGACACCGCAGGATTTGCCGGCTGCAAGATGATCCGGCGCATTGTTGGGCTGTCCCACGTTGCGGATATCGATACCATTGCCGACGATACCGCCAGAGAAGCGGCGCAGCGCAAAGCACTGGCGATCGGCAAGAATCTTGTTCGCCATCATCGCAGCATCAAATCCTTCGAGGATATCCTGACTTTGATTCAACAAGCAACTAAAGGAAATGAGGTATCGATATGAGCGGTATAACTACCGGCAACTCCAGCACCTATGAGCCGCTAAGCTCCGTATACTGGGGCGGGGACCATCTGGTCCTGCTTGATCAGAGATTGCTCCCGGAAGAAATCGTGTATCTCAAGCTTTCAACACCGGAGGAGGTGTGGGAAGGCATTCATTCCATGAAGGTCCGCGGCGCACCGGCCATTGGAATCGCGGCAGCATTCGGCGCCGTGCTGGGAGGCATGCTGTACGAAGCTGACGACAGCGAGGGATGGCTTCAGCAAGTTGTAAAGACCTGCGCTTATCTCGCCACTTCCAGACCGACGGCTGTCAATCTGTTCTGGGCACTGGACCGTATGAAGCTGGCTGCAGAGAAACTCGCAGCAGATAAGCTTGATACAGCCGCGCTAAATGCAGCATTGCTCGCTGAGGCTGAGGCCATTCGTTCCGAGGATGAAGAGGTATGCCGCCGGATCGGGGAAAATGCACTGCCTTTCTTCAAGGATGGCATGGGCGTCCTTACCCACTGCAATGCGGGCGGATTGGCAACTGCCAAATACGGCACAGCCCTGGCACCGATGTATCTGGCTCATGAGCAAGGCTTGAACATCAAGGTGTTCGCCGATGAGACAAGACCTGTACTGCAAGGCGCCCGACTAACCGCTTTTGAGCTTCAGCAGGCCGGTATCGACGTTACGCTGCTGGCAGACAATATGGCCGCCATGGTTATGTCCAAAGGCTGGATCCAGGCAGTCATCGTCGGTACAGACCGTGTAGCCGCAAATGGCGATGTCGCCAACAAAATCGGAACGTATGGGGTAGCCGTTCTGGCGAAAGCCCACGGCATTCCTTTTTACGTGGCTTGTCCGCTGTCTACGATTGATCTGAACACGAAGACAGGCTCGGATATTCCGATTGAGGAGCGTCCTGCCGAGGAAATCACAGAAGGTTTTGGCAAACGCACGGCTCCGCAAGGCGTAAAAGTATATAACCCGGCCTTCGACATCACACCGAATGAATATGTCACAGCAATTATTACCGAAAAAGGCGTCGTACAGGCTCCTTATCACGAGAGCTTGAAAAGTTTGTTTGAATAGTCCTGTCGCTGCAAATGCAAGTCACTTCAACTAAAACGGACAACCGGTTGAAAAACCCGATTGTCCGTTTTTTTCTTGTCAAAGCTGCTTCAATGCAGCTTACTAACTATTTCATATAAAAAAGAGCGATCCGCTTGGACCACTCCTCAGCCCCAGAAACAGGCCCTATAACATCCGAAGAATTGCGTCCTTGCCAGCCAAGCCTGGATGGATACCCCATTTCTCCGCTTCCAAGGTTACGGATTCGAGCGGTGCTTCCAGCAGCTGCTCGAGTGTGCGTACCCCAACGGCTCTTGCGGCAATGATCTTGCGGTCCGCAAGCTGTTCGTTCAGAAGACCAACATCCAGCGCACCACACATAATATAGCCGCGGGAAGTATATACGGCCAGCAGCGTAGTTTTGGGCAGCTTAACCTCAACCCCCATAACGGTATGTCCTTCAATTTCGATTGGCAGTAAAGTCACCAATATAAACAAACCTCCCCTCACATCGGCTTAGAATTATGTTTATTCTCCATGAACCGACATGGTGCGAATGTCTCTGATATCTGGGCCTTCTCCTGCATACAAGTGGTACGAATGTCTCTAGATCAATAGAACAATCATGAAATACGCATGACATTAGGACTATGAAAATCTGAAAATTATGGTATATTTGATTCAGTAGAAACAATGTGAAAGCTGGTGAATAATAAAAGCTATGAACACAATTCCTGTCACCGATGATAACGGCTTTTTATTCAACGTTGATATTCTGGTCAAGAGTCCCTCCAACGCACTGGCTTTGCAATATTTGCTGGAAATGCTGAACGACAAGGCTGAGGTCGTCGATTTCCGGGTTAAATCCGGGATGGAGCTTGGAGAGATTATCAACACTTTGGTTCAAGCCAAGAAAAAATCCGTTATCAGCAAAGCCTCTCAGAAGATGGCTTCTGCAACTTCTCAGAATAAGGAAAAGCCCGCTCCGCCCCCTGCGACATCCTTGCCGGAAAAAAAGAAGGTCGCTGCCAGCGTGCCTTCTGTTCAAACTCCACTCACCGGAAACGATCCCTTTGAATGGATTAAAGTATATAGTAAGGAGAATCGCCTTGTTCGCTTGACAACCAACCGCCACGGCAAGCAGACAAGTCTTCCCTGCCGGATTCTCAACTATGATGAAAGCAATTTTCTGGTCAACGTCTATCATGTGGATGAGAAACAGGTTTATACCTTCAAGCTTAATGAAATAGACGAATTCAGTGTCAGTTAACAGGGTATACATTTAACCGGATTCCACTAAAAAACGGCTTCGCCGCCCCTGCAACAAGGGATCGGCGAAGCCGTTTTTCAGGAGAATCAGGCGTTTCTTCGAGACAGCGCCGAGGACATCAGCATCAGCCAGCCCACGATGAAGGATACGCCGCCAATCGGCGTGATGGCCCCAAGCCACTTTATACCTGATATACTTAACACATAGAGACTGCCGGAGAAGATGATGGTGCCTGCAATGAATAAAGCTCCCGCCCAGAACAGCTTGCGGGATTCGCCCAGTACCTTTGCCAGAATACCTGTAATCAGGACCGCAAGTCCATGCATCATATGATATTGGACTCCCGTCTCATAAATGGCAAGCTCGTCTGCCGTAATCATGCCTTCTAACATATGGGCACCGAAAGCACCGATGGCCACAGACAGCGCCATCAGGATCGAGCCCCATGCGATGAATGTTCGACTCAAGCCGTTTCAACCCCTTTTGTCAACGGACACACCGTGTCCTTATGTAATCATGTTAAGTTTAACGGATTCGCCACAGCTTTTCCACCTGCATGAAAGCGCTCTGGACTTGATTTCAGGGCCATTTTGTGAAAGATTAATAAGGATGTCTTTTTTTTTGAATAACCCGCATGGACTATTAAAGAATGTATCCCAAGTTAGGAGCGATTAAGTACATGGATCAGCAAACACCTTCCTCCCCATCCGAGGACCAAGCTTCACCCCAGAAACCTAAAACCACATTTATCCCCCCTGAGGACAGAAAGCACTCCCGATTCGGCATAGCATCCTTCATACTGTCTATCGTTACGCTGCTCGGTTATATTTTGCTCGGCGCACTCGGCACAACGATGATTGAACCTTATATGACGGAAAATGGCCCGATCCTGGAGCCGACGCAGGAAACGATGGAAGCGATGACGACGCTTGCCGCTGTGTTCATCCTTGTGATGATCGTAAATATCGTCGGGCTGGTGCTCGGCGTTGTAGGCTGCTTCTCCAAAACGCGCAAGCGTGCGGTTGCCGTCATTGCAACCATCGTCAACAGCGTGGTTATCGTCACCATCGGCGCCCTGTTCCTATTCGTACTAAACGGCTAAGCATTATCATGGTGGGACACTTGCCTGATCATTTTCAGGTGAAGTGTCCTTTTTCACGGCAAACACGGATTCACACTCACATATCGCTCTTTCTCCCGAATATAATGAAATACTACAGCCAAAACGACGGCAACAGTGTCAAAGCTACACTTGGGAGGTGACTGTCCGTGCAAAATGAAGATGCCCTTTCGTTTGTCGTATCCCGTGAAGACTGGTCGCTGCACCGCAAAGGCTATCAGGATCAGGTACGTCATCAGCATAAAATTCGCGAAGTGATCAAGCGCAACCTGCCTGACCTTATTACCGAAGAAAACATTATCCTCTCCGACGGGAAACAGATCATTAAGGTTCCGATCCGAAGCCTTGACGAATACCGTTTCATCTATAACTATCAGAAGCAAAAGCATGTCGGCCAAGGCGATGGCGACAGTCAGGTTGGTGACGTCCTCGGTCGAGACCCTTCGTCGGCCCAGCCCGGAAAGGGAGAATCCGCGGGCGATCAGGCAGGCCAGGACATCGTGGAGACCGAGGTCAGTCTGGAGGAATTGGAGAACATGCTGTTTGAGGAGCTGGAACTTCCGCTGCTTCAGCCCAAGGATAAAGAGCAGATCGAGACGCAGTCCATCGTGTTCAACGACATCCGCAAAAAAGGCATCATGTCCAACATTGACAAGAAACGCACCATTCTGGAGAATTTGCGACGCAATGCCAGAGACGGCAATCCCGGCATCCACGGCATCAGCCCGGACGATCTTCGTTACAAGACCTGGGACGATACCGTCATTCCGGAATCGAGCGCGGTCATTATTGCGATGATGGATACTTCAGGGTCCATGGGCTCTTTTGAAAAATACTGCGCACGCAGCTTTTTCTTCTGGATGACCCGTTTCCTTCGCAAACAGTACGAAAAGGTTGAAATTGTGTTTATCGCCCACCATACCGAAGCGAAGGAAGTAACCGAGGAGGAATTCTTCACACGCGGTGAAAGCGGCGGAACCATATGTTCATCCGCTTATCAGAAAGCGCTGGATATTATCAATCACCGTTATCCCCCTTCCCAATACAACATTTATCCATTCCATTTCTCGGACGGCGATAATCTCACTTCCGACAATGAACGCTGCGTCAAACTCATCGGCGAGCTGCTGAAGGTAAGCAATATGTTCGGTTACGGCGAGGTCAATCAATACAATCGCAGCAGCACGCTGATGTCGGCCTATAAGAATATCAAGCTGGACCAATTCATGTACCATGTGATCAAAGATAAAGGGGAAGTGTACGACGCACTGAAAACCTTTTTTCGCAAACGTGAAGGAGCCGCTATATAATCCGTACGCAAAAAAGAATGAAGGAAGATGTGAGCTGATTCATCATCTTGACGTTAGGGGAGGCAGGGACCTCCTCTTTCTTATGGTCTGAAGCGATACGGCTAACAGGCTGTTATCGAAGAGTGCACATACCAAGCATAATAGCTTGTAATTTCAAATGAAAAATCTGTCTTATTATTGACATCACAATGTAGCCGTAGGTTCATTTTTTTGTCACCTTCTGTTTTTCTTGGGATGCTAGTATTTAACTATGACATCAAGTTGCAGGATATTACAGGTTTCGATACAGGTCTCCTTAATATGAAATATCCTCCTATAAAGGAAAGGGAAGGTTTACCATGTTCCAAATGACACATCGACTATTCAGCACCCAGACGTTTGAGAATATGTCCTACATATTATCGCAGCGGCTGTTGCAGGGCGGCATCAGTGCAGATCCTTCGAAAGGAGTGATCTCCAGTGCCGATATCGGATAAACCACATTCGCGTTACATGCCTGGTCTGGATGGGCTAAGAGCCCTCGCCTTGATCGGGGTTATGGGATACCACTGGAATTTTGGTTTTGCAGGCGGTGGTTTTCTCGGGGTCAGTTTATTCTTTGTACTATCCGGTTATCTCATAACCGATATTCTGGCATCCCAATGGCATCATCAACGGCGGATCGACCTGAAGGATTTCTGGATACGAAGGTTCCGGCGCCTTCTGCCGGCCATGCTGCTCATGCTGTTCATCCTGGTCGTATGGGTTACACTGTTCGACCGATCCCGGCTGCTCACTCTTCGGGGCGAAGTACTGGGAGCCGTTACGTACATAAGCAACTGGCAGTTTATTTATCAGCAGCAATCCTATTTCGAATCATTTGGCCCGCCGTCTCCACTAGGGCATTTCTGGTCGCTGGCCGTGGAAGAGCAGTTCTACTTGCTGTGGCCGCTCATCATGCTGGCGGGACTCAAGCTGTTCCCCCGCAGAGGACAGCTGTTCAGCTTTATCGCCGCCGGAGCAGCAGCCTCGGCTCTGGTCATGGCGCTCATCTACCAGCCGGGAGAAGATCCCAGCCGAGTCTACTATGGAACGGATACCCGGGCGTTCGGTCTGCTGATCGGAGCAGGGCTGGCCATCGTATGGCCCAGCTGGAAGTTATCCCTTCAAGTATCCACTGCCGTCCGGCGCAGACTTAACCTGACAGGTGCTGCAGCATTGCTCATCATCCTCTTCATGATGTGGCAGGTGGACCGGTACGATCCGTTCCTGTATCGCGGAGGCATGTTCCTCTTCTCTATGGCTGCTGCCGTACTCGTTGCGGTACTCGCCCATCCCGCGGCATCAATCAGTCGCTTGTTAAGCTGGAAACCGCTGTTATGGGTAGGCGTACGTTCCTATGGCATCTATTTGTGGCATTACCCTGTGATGATACTCACCTCGCCTGCTTCCGGTTCAGGAGATCTGAGCCTGCCACAGGTTGTATTGCAGATTACGGCAAGTGTCATACTGGCAGCACTATCCTGGAAGTATGTAGAAGAGCCAATACGACACGGCGGTTTGAAGAAGTTATGGCTTAAGGTCCGTTCCGTTCGCCGCCGTCCGGCTTCGATATCGTTAAGAGGCTGGATCGTGTCGCTAAGCTCGCTTATCTTAATTGGTATTTTCTGTACCGGCATGATGAGCAGCGTATCCGATGCAAGAACAGTTGGCGATATCGCAGCAATGCTGAACATCGAGAACACGGTTCTGGAAGAACCCGAGCCGTCTCAAACAGAGGAGTCCTCCCCAGACGTTCCTCCGCAAGGACAGCAGCGAAATCCGGTAGGAACGATTGGAAACATTACTCCGCCTGCGGACGTGTCTTCGATGCAGCCTGAAGCGACGAGGGAGCCAAGCTCCGGGGATGACACGAAGAAGGATTCCCTCCCGGATACAGAAGCCGTTCCAGGGAATAACGATTCAATCGTGAATGAAGATTCGGGCAATGCACTTCCAGCCGGAGATGGCACCGCGAGCCATCAGACAAACAAAGTGGATGGGAGCTCAGAGACAACGGATTCCGGCAACAATGATAAGACTGGTAAGGAAATAAAGTCTGAAAATCCTCCTCAATCCAAGGATTCTTCAGACGGTTCTGCTGATGGCAAGGACCCTAACCATACCAAGCCGGTGAATAAGGATCCGCAAGCTCGTCCATCGTCTAAATCCACAATCACGGCCATCGGAGATTCGGTCATGCTCGGTGTCTCCCCTTATCTGGAGAAATCACTGCCCGGCATTCATATCGATGCGGTGATTGGACGCCAAATGCGCCAGGCTGATGATCTTGTCCCAGCATTGAAAGCTCAAAACCGTATCGATGGCGGCATCATCATTATCGGACTGGGAACCAACGGAGCTTTCTCGAAAAAAGACCTCGATTCGCTTCTGCGCCCGCTGGATTCCGCTAAGCAAATTGTACTTGTCAATACACGGGTTCCTCGTGATTGGGAACAGAACGTAAACGACATGCTGGCAAAAGCGGCTGCCGAGAACCCGAAGGTTACACTCGTGGATTGGTACTCGGCGAGCAAGGATCATCCTGAATATTTCCGATCCGACAGCGTTCACCTGGAACCGGAAGGTGCCGCTGCCTACACCTCGATGCTGCTTCAATCTATCAAGAAATAAGCATTATCCGATTCTTGCCATATTCCATTCTTACTAATGTCGACCTGCTCTCATAATTTTATGGGACAGGTCGACTTTTTACTTATATACGTAATGGCAAGCAGCAATATGATATAATTCGATTACCTTATATCATTATTTCCCATAGAAGGCGGTGTCCTGATATATGAACAATATCGTGACGATGAAATGGCTGCTGGCCAGACTCTACGAATCGGATCTGGTCATCGTAGACTGCCGTTTTGCTCTTGGCAAGCCGGAAAGCGGCCAGGCCAGTTACGAGGAGTCGCATATCCCGCGTGCGGTTTATCTCGATCTGGAGAAGGACCTCTCCTCCCCCATTACGGAACATGGCGGACGCCATCCGCTGCCAGACTTGGATACATTGGCAAAGCGTCTTGGCCAATCCGGTATTCATCAAGGCAGCCGTGTCGTCATCTATGATGACCAGGGCGGGGCCATGGCCAGCCGTTTATGGTGGCTGCTGAAATATACGGGGCACGAACAAGCCTATGTAATGGCCGAAGGCTATTCAGCCTGGAAGAGCGCTTCTTATCCGGTTACGGATGAACAGCCGATTGTCATTCCCGTTACATACGAAATGAAGCTGCAGCCCCATAAACTCGTCAGCGTACATGACGTACGCCAGGCTTCTCAACAGGGTATCAGCATGCTTCTGGATTCCCGCGAGCCGCGCAGATATGCCGGATTGGAGGAGCCCTTGGATGCCAAGGCCGGACATATTCCGGGTGCAAAGAACTACTTCTGGAAGGGTGTTCTGGAGCCTTCCGGACATTGGAAGGCTCCAGGAGCACTTCGTGAGCACTTCTCGGACATTCCGCAAGATACCGAGATCATTGTATACTGCGGCTCCGGCGTAACTGCCTGCCCCAACGTGCTTGCTCTGGAGGAAACCGGTTACGGCCATGTGAAGCTGTATGCAGGCAGCTGGAGCGACTGGATCAGTTACGAGGACAACCCGGTTGCGACGGGAGACGAGTAAAGTGCAAGAACCCGTTAGTCGGCGGGTTCTTTTTTTATATGATCGCTCTTGTTAACTATCTTTCATGAATCTATGTATCGCTGAAACGACAACTCGTGCTAAAGTACTTTCAAAGAGAAACTATCGTAAAACACGGGCTTTGACTTAAAAAACGCCCTGCTTATCGCAGTGAATAACGGATTTTAGCAAACGGAGGACTCGATTGTGGCCAATATATTAGTCGTTGAAGATGAAAAATCGATAAACGATTTAATTACAATGAATTTAAAACTGGTAGGACATCATTTCTGTAAATCTTACAACGGAACAGACGTCATTCAATTTCTTAAACAGGAGAAATTTGATCTGATTCTCCTAGATATAATGCTGCCTGGTATGGATGGTTTTGAACTAATGCAACATATACGAGCATATAACATACCGGTTATTTTTCTTACAGCGAAGGAATCCTTGTCCGACCGCATCACCGGATTTGAACTTGGAGCTGAGGATTATATCATCAAACCATTTGAAATTTTAGAGCTTCTTGCTCGCATAAATGTCGTGCTTCGCCGTGCGAAGCCATCCGATGACCTCTTTGTCTTAGGTGAAGCAGAAGTCAAATTGCTGGAACGGCAAGTATTAAAAAACGACCAACCTGTAGAATTGACTGCACGAGAATTCGATCTACTTGAGGTATTAATCCGTAATCGCAATATTGCGTTATCCAGAGAGAAACTGCTGGAACTTGTCTGGGGTTATGATTTCCTCGGTGAAACCCGCACGGTAGACGTCCATATTAGACAGCTGCGTAAAAAGCTAGGATGGGAAGAACGGATCGTCACTATCTTTAAGCTGGGCTATAGGCTGAATGCGGAGGTATAGAACCCATTGAAATTCTGGCTGAAGACACTACTCGTGGTATTAGTTCTTTTCGTTGTGGCACTTGATATCAGTGTTGTCATGATTATGAATAAAAGCTGGTCTCTTAATACAGAGCGAGAAATCCAAAGAGCCTCAAGTGAACAAGCGCTCATTGCTAATAACATCTATGAGAATTTAACGTCGATCATGTCACGAGGATCGAGTGTAGACGATGAAATCCTGCACAATGTTACCTATTCTTATGCCAAAAATTATTTACAACAGGGTGTTACCTTACAGCTCTGGAATCAAGAACAGCTATTATATCCAAAAGATATGAACCATCTAATAAAACCCGACATTCCATTCGAACAAATTGAAGAACAAGGAATTCATTATATACAATTCTCTCATAAACTTCCTCCCCCTTATGATCATCTACTGCTTGTTTACACACGAGATATTGAGGAATTGTATGACAATCAGCGAGAGCTGAATCGTTTTTTTGTAACTATCAACTTTACGATCAGCCCTGCGCTTATGATTCTCCTGTTTCTATTCATCAGGCAGTTGACTAAACCACTTAGGTTATTATCGAAGACAACCAAACATATTGCCGAAGGCGATTATTCAGAACGGGTCCTGTTATACAACAAGGATGAGTTCGGCGAATTGTCGCAGAATTTCAACCGCATGGCTGAAGCGATAGAACAGCGTATGCATGAGTTGTCAGAAATGGCAGAAGAAAAACAACGAATCGTTGATAATCTTGCACACGAATTGCGAACACCACTTACAAGTATGCAAGGCTTCGCAGAATACTTGAGATCCGCTAACATTGGGGAAGAAGAACGCGGCACCGCCACCCACTATATATGGACCGAAACCATGCGATTAAAAAGCCTGGCCTTTAAGCTGCTAGACCTTTCGGTTGTCGGTCGTAAACCGCTGGAACTGCAACGAATCCCTGTTGAAGAGTTATTCAATTCTGTCCAACAGACTGAAATGAAAAACATGAGGGATTCTCGAATCAAGCTTATTGTCCATCGGGATATCGATTATGTATATGGGGACTTTGATTTACTCGCCACTTTCCTAGTAAACTGCCTTGAGAATTCAATTCATGCTTCCGTTGAAGGAGGCGAAATTAGGCTAATGGCTTATGAACTTGACGAAGAAGCCGTTCTGGAAGTACGCGATTTCGGTATTGGAATGACTGCACAGCAGGTGGCACGGGCTTTTGAACCCTTTTACCGAGCTGACAGTGCCCGTTCCAGAGAACATGGAGGGGCAGGGCTCGGCTTATCCTTGTGCCGTCAAATTGCCGAAGCACACGATGCTCGTCTATCACTGCAGTCTAAGCAGCATTCAGGAACGAGTGTCCATCTTATTTTACAACTCCATAACAACTCCAGTACGACTCCATAATAACGCTATATTAAAGTAAACCAAGACAAAAGCTTATTAAATGGAGGGTATAACAATGAAAAACAAGAAAAAATTATTCACGATGGCAGCAACAGTATTTGTTATTTCGGGGGGACTTCTGGCATTAAATGCAGTCATGGTTCCAAGTGTCGTAAATCAAACAGTTGTAGCACAAAAGGCGTCCTTGCAACAGAACATATCAACCGTAAGCTCTGTTAGCAGCACGGTGCCTGTTATGAAAATTGAAGCCACAGCTCCTGTATCAACAGTTGAGAGCTATCTAGAGCAGACCATAACAGATGAAGAAATACAATTAATTAATAACTATTTCGATGAAAATAAAAAAGAAACCACCGAGCTAAGCAGAGAGCTTACAGAAGAGGAAAGTAACCGTCTTCTAAAGCTGGGCGATCAATATGTATATGATGGACTGCGACCAACGAGCCCACTACCCTTAGAGCCAGGACCTTATGATTTTTATCTCGATATGGACAAAGACATCTTCTTCTACCCCAAGAGACCTATGACAGATCAAGAGCTGCTGCAACATATCGACTGGTACTACCGGATCAACTATGTATTATCCAAACGAGTTGATCCCGAACAACAGGAAATCACCGACATCAAAGAGTCAGAAGCTGTCAAATTTGCAGCAGCAAGTGTAAAGAAAATATTTGACGTCGATGTTTCCAAGCTGGAGGTTTCTGCCTCTTTGCATACCTTATATTCCGAACAACAGAAAACATGGAGTATTCTCTTTCAGCCATATAAAGCAGATACTTTACGAGCCAATGGACAAGCCTATTTAACTTATATTGTCATCCTGGATTCAACAACAGGTACGGTGATAGATACAACGGTTACTGATTTATCATACAAAAGAACACCTATTAGTTCCTCAGCAAGTCTAAAAATAAGCAAGGATGCAAGCTGGGTGGTAGCAGCTAGGCAGATTGTGACTAAGAAGCTTGGCGAAACCCGAGCAATCAAGAGCGCAAAATATGTGAAGAATCCAGTTAACGATAAACGTGGAATGGTTAACATTCTAATTACTTTGGAAGATGGCAGCACTTATGATGCAGAGCTTCGTTATCCTGAAAAAACACTACGATGCCTGTTGTATAATCCTGCTCCCTCCATTACACCATAACCTCTCAAGTATTAGGCTGGTTCCTCATAGATTGAATTCAATACAACAAAAAAGAGTGTGCAGAAATTGCACACTCTTTATCTATTTTTCCAGTAAGCCAACACGTCATATCATTTGCGAGCGTGCTCATCGTCGACGACGGAGAGAACCACATCAACTATCTATCCTGTTTGGAGAGCCAATCCGCCAATTCTTCTGTTTGAGCAAGAACGGCAAGCGGATCATAATACCAGGAGCGTTCCTCAGGCCAGACGTACATCTGTCCCTTATTGACTGCCGGGAGGCTGCCCCAGATCGGGTCTGCTTTATAATCCTCCATCGTACTGGAATTGGAGGTCATAATAATATAATCACCCGCATATTTGCTCACCATTTCAGCCGTTAACTCAGCCCACTGCTTCTCTAATATTTCCTCGGCCACCCCGCTGGGAGGTTTCCTTCCCAAAGCCTGATAGACAGCCTGACCGCCACGCCCGAAATTATCACCGTATACCCAGGTTGACTTCTCGCCGTCCTCCATAATACTGAAGGTGGCGTCAGTGGGAATTGCTGCATCGACTTTAGCCTTGGCGGCCGCAATGCGCCGGTCATATTCCTCCAGCCAGGTTTTAGCTTCTTCTTCCTTACCAAACAGTTCGCCGAAATAAGTCAACTCTTCGTGGGCGTTTTTTAAATCCCCGCACGGAATGACGATAGTAGGTGCAATTTTACTGAGCTGTTCATACGTTTTTTCAGCATTGCCGGTGATGATGAGATCCGGATTCAATGCCACGATTTTCTCGACTGACGGCTTTCCGTAATCCCCAATATCCTCGATTCCTTCCAAAGATTCTTTAAAGTAGTAGTTCTTGATGGTTAATCCTGGCGCTCCGACCGGAATCACATCAAGCGCAATGAGACTTCCCAAGTATTCTTCAGCAACAATTCGCTGCGGATGCACCGGAACTTCAATGTCTCCATGGACAGTGGAGATCGTTTTCACTTTGGAATCTCCCTCCGAATTCGTCTCAACCGCTTTCGACGGATCCGACGCTGCAGTCTGTACTGTCTCCGTGTTGCTATTGCCGTTACCCGTATCTGCTGCTCCACACGCACTGATCATAAGTGCCGTTATAAGGACCATGACAATCAATGTAAGCCTTCGTCTGCTCAAATAATCTGAAAAAAGCAATTTGAATCCCCCTTATTTATCGATAACGATAATCATTCTCAAATAAACTTTACCCCCTGTCCCTTCAAATGGCTATGCCTTATAATGATGTCCATTCATGCAAATTTGTGATGTCGTCTCAGCACCTTCATCAATTCGTGCAGCTGTGCTTCCGAAGAGATGGGATCATACCCGAAGAATAATTCCGGCTGATTCAGCACATAGACTTGATTGCGCCGGACTGCATCCAAATTCATCCATTCCTCCGAACGAAACAATACATTGACACGTTCCTGACCAGATGGATCACTTGGGAGTGACGTGATAAAAATATGATCTGCTGCATAAGAAGCGATCTCTCCAATATCGACTTCGACAAACCCATCACGAAACAAACCCTCCTCTATCAGCCGTTCAGGTGGACGGAATCCGATATCATCATATAAAATCTGACTGCCTCTGCCGAAGCTGCCGCTAATGCAATAGGCCTTGTCCGAGCATATTTCCCAGACAACGGCGGTGCCCCGCTCACCAAGCACATGGTTCAGCTCACCATTCACACGATCGGCAAGTTCGTCATAACGGGACAGCCAATCCTCTGCTGCCGTTTGTTTGTTCATCGTGCAAGCAATGAAACGAAACTGTTCACGCCAGCTCATCGTCTTGAATGGCAGCTCCAGAACAGGGGCCAAAGAGAGCATCCTCTTATTCTCAGCCGCAGAATTGTAGCTAATAATCAAATCGGGACTGGATGAAGCCACTGCTTCATAGTATCCATCAGTGGCAAGCGTATAGGGATCGAAATAACGTCCTGTACTCAAGTTCTTGTTATATTGAGTCTGCAGCAGCCAGGGAGTATACACACCAAGCTCTGGAATAATGCCAAGTGCCAACAACGATGCGGTATGGTTAAGATTCAACGCCGTGATACGTTTAGTCTTGCGTTTGTATACCGTAGGCGATACACCGACGGATTCTTTGAATTTACGGCTTAAGTACAAGCCCTCCTTATACCCTACCTCCTGCGCCAGAGCATTCAGATCCTGCGATCCGGTCAATACTCGTTCCTGCGCTTTGCGAATTCGAAGCAGCGTCAGGTAAGCATTAAAGGTACGTCCGGTATGCTTGCGGAACATGCGTGAGAAATGCTCAGGACTGACACCCGACAGAGCAGTCATATGCTCACGTGTTACATCTTGATGGTAGTTCTTTTCTATATACTCAAGAGCTTGCTCCACCCAAGATTGTTTTGTTGATGAAGAAGCCCTGATTTCCATCTCCGCATGGATCTCCTGCAGCAGTTTAATAAACAGAAGCTGCATGTGAAAGGGCTCATCTGAGTTCTGACCTCTCCACAAGCTCTCAAACTCTCCGGCCAATCGCAGAGTCTCGGGCGAGATGGCATGAAACGGCGCAGAGCAATCAAGACCATAAGATGTGCTGCCAGCTATAGATAAACACCGGTATTCTATATAAATCCCCCGCAACGGGGTAACTCTGTTCGATTCCAGCCTTAAATCCGGAATGGTGCTGCCAGAGACAAATACGCTTCCCCTGGAAACCGGGAATGAACGATCATCCTGGTGCAGCATACCGGCTCCGTCCTGAATAATCAGTACTATGTAATCCGCCTCCTGACTGTCCCCGATGGTGCTTGGAATCCCTTTCTCCAATCCGATTAAACGAATGGGGATATGAAAAGAGTACATGGAAAAGGTGGCCTTTGGAGTTAACATAGAACCTCCCCTTGATTATGATAATCATTATCAATTAAGTATAACAGATGCGCTGTCTCATCTGTTAGGATAAATCCATTCTCAGCAGCTATGCATTTTTATGAACTGACAAAGCAAAGCCCGTTCAAAAACCTTCAACTTATATGACGGCTTTCATCATCAACTACAGTCTAAAACGACCATAAGCCTGGTACTTGCATATATGTGCTACGCTTGAATTAAGAATCCCTCATTCCACTAAAAAGGAAGTGTGTACACAATGATACTGAATCATCTTAATCTCACGGTAACTGATGTAACCGCAGCCAAGGAATTTCTGCAAACTTATTTCGGACTCAAAATCGGCGGTGAGCGCGGTCAGTCATTTGCAGCGTTGTTTGACGATGAAGGGATGGTGCTGACCTTAATGCGGGGGACCGAGGTGAACTATCCCAAGACTTTTCATATCGGCTTTATACAGGAAAGCGAAGAGAAGGTAAATGAAATCCATCAACGTCTGAGGGAGGATGGGTATGATGTCCCTCCTCCCCAAAGGGCCCACGGCTGGACTTTCTATGTCAAGGCTCCAGGAGGCTTTACAGTAGAAGTACTTGCATAACTATCATGCCGCATGAGGTAACGGCTGGGTTAGCTTCCTACCATAAGAAGCCTGCGCACTGCGCGCGGGCTTTATGGTATGTCGGCCTGTTACAGAACATGCAAAAAACCGTGCATGGCACGGTTCTTCTCATGAATACGTGTTCTTCTCTTGCTTCAAGAAGCAAGCTCTTACAAGTGAGAGCCTCCGCTTGCATCGATGCTCTGACCCGTGATCCAGCGGCTCTCCGAAGAAGCCAGAAATGCTGCGATATCTGCGATATCGCCAGGCTCTCCCCACCTTCCGAAGACCGAATAGTCGGCGCCGAATTGAAACGAAGCAGGATCCTGAAGCATCGGGGCATTCATGTCCGTGTTAATGAATCCGGGTTGAATCGCATTGACCGTAATCCCACGGGAGCCAAGCTGGCTTGACAAGGAGAGCGTCAACGCATTGATGGCCCCCTTCGTCATGGTGTACGCCGGAATATTGGGCAAGGAAATCCGGGTTACGGCAGACGATAGATTAATAATGCGCCCCTCGTCCCGAAGGCGCGGAAGGGCTTGCTGAATCAGGAAGAACGGTGCCTTCACATTGACTCGCATGATATCGTCAAAGCTCTCTTCTCTTGTCTCCTCGATTGTTGCCATCAAGCCGACTCCTGCGTTATTGACCAGAATATCGAAACGCGTATCATCGGTCCGTGCTCTCAACATGTCATCCAGCGTTTTGTACAGCTTTCTTACTCCATCCCTGTCGCCAAGATCTGCCCCAATCAGAAAAGCGTCGCCTCCGCCCTGTGTTATCTCCCGTACGACCTCTTCCGCCGTATCGCGGTTCTTGCCATAGTGAACAGCTACCAAGGCCCCTTCCTTTGCTAGACGCATGGCTACGGCGCGCCCAATTCCTCGACTGGAACCCGTAACCAGGGCTATCTTCCCATTCAATGCAGTCATGATCTCATCATCTCCTCTTCTTCTTTCACTTTCAGTTTTATCACAGGGTCCGTTTCGAAATGTTGCTCACCTATTCGGACATTCCTTTTCTGAAAATTAAAAATCATTTACATTCCATATAATGCTCTTTATAATGAGAATATCAAAAGAGCTGCGCAACCTATGTTTGCATAAAGCGATTAAAGGATGATTTTTTCCTTTAATCGCTTTTTTTGTGAGCTTGTTGAAAGTCATGGAGGTAGGTACGTATGAAAAAAAGAGCATTTGATATGATCATGCTGCTCATCGGGGCATTTATTTTTGCGCTGGCCGTCAATTTATTTGTGATTCCCAACGATTTTGGCGAAGGCGGCGTTACCGGGGTATCCATCATTCTGTATTACGCACTGCAATGGTCCCCGGCACTGGTCGGTATCGTTATTAACGGGATTTTACTCATTATCGGCTACAGGCTGCTGGATAGAAGAACAACGGTGTATACCATTATTGCGGTTGCCTTTAACTCCATCTTCCTGCATCTGACAGAGAACTGGCGTATCGCTTCGAATGAGCCGGTGATCAACGCCATCTTCGCCGGACTGTTTGCCGGCGTCGGAATCGGACTCATCGTCCGGGTGGGCGGCACAACGGCAGGCACAGTCATACTCGCACGTCTGGCCAACAAATATTGGGATTGGAATATCAGCTACGCACTGCTGTTCTTCGACCTGATCGTGGCTGGACTGTCCGTCTTTGTTATCGGTATCGAGAAGGTGATGTTCACGGTGGTGATCCTCTATATCGGGACCAAAGCCATGGAGTTTATTATCGAGGGGCTGAATCCCAAAAAAGCCGTTACCATCATCTCAACCCATCATGATCGCATCGCCATACGGGTGACGGAGATCATGGATCGCGGGGTAACCGTATTGCGGGGTTACGGATACTACACCGGTCAAACGAAAGATGTGCTTTACATCGTCATTAGCAAACAAGAAGTATCCATGCTCAAAAAAATCGTGCGCGCAGAGGACAAAAATGCCTTTGTCACGATCCACGATGTACGCGATGTGTTTGGCGAGGGATTCATTGATATATCCAAATAAAACGCACTTATTCTTATTGTAATAACAAAATAGATCGAAACTCAGCACACGGACTGGGTTCGATCTTTTTTTTGTGTACATGTTCGGCTATATTAAACAGCTTAATCGGAGACATATATCTTCCGTACTCCAATCCGAGATTCGTTATCGCATCATCCGACACGGACAGCAGAGGTACATTCTCTCCTTCCGCCCCGGCCTGCTTCGGATCTGCTGGCTGGATGACCAGAAGCGTCTCCGCCGGAAGATGGCTCCTTCAGCTCCTGTAATAATATTCCATGTATTCCATTACCCTAAACGTAAAACACACCCAAAAAATTTAACTTCGCGACCGGTTTCGTTGTGTATTTCCATGACAAATTCAGCTTATTTTTTGCATTTTAACTACACGAAACACGGCGAAACTGCCAGCGAATTAACACCTAATGACAGGTTTATAGAAATATTTAATGAGTTCGTAAAAAACATTTTATTGGTAATGCGAGCCAAGATTCTATAAAATTCTTTTTAACTTAAAAATGCAGAGTGCAAACTTTTAATGTTTTAGTACAAATTGTCCAAGACAGGCCCCTCTTTCTGCAGAACAGACGATTTTTCACGCAATACTACTTTAACGATTTGAAGGAGTGCATCGCAAAAGTGACTACGAATATTTCTGTATCCTCACCCCTTACTGCCGCGCAAGATTATGTGGAATCCATCTATAACCAGGTTGTAGCGCGAGATCCGCATGAGTCCGAATTTCATCAAGCCGTCCGGGAATTTGTGGATTCCCTCGTCCCTGTGTTAGCCCAGCATCCGAAGTATCGTGAGCTTGGTATCTTGGAGCGCCTTGTCGAGCCGGAGCGTATGATCACCTTCCGCGTTCCTTGGATGGACGACCAAGGCAGAACTCAAGTGAACCGCGGGTTCCGCGTCCAGTTTAACAGCGCACTGGGTCCGTACAAAGGCGGCATCCGGTTCCATCCGTCGGTTTATGCCGGCATTGTCAAATTCCTTGGTTTTGAGCAAATCTTTAAAAACTCGCTCACGGGCCAGCCGATCGGCGGCGGCAAGGGTGGTTCGGATTTCGATCCGAAAGGCAAGTCCGATCAGGAAGTGATGCGTTTTACCCAGAGCTTCATGACCGAGCTGTACCGCCATATCGGACCTGATTCCGATGTGCCTGCTGGGGATATCGGTGTCGGTGCTCGCGAGATCGGTTATATGTTCGGTCAATACAAGCGTATCCGCGGAGGACATGAAGCCGGAGTGCTGACAGGCAAAGGCGTCATATATGGCGGAAGCCTGGCTCGGACGGAAGCAACCGGTTATGGCTGCGTTTACTTCGTACAGGAAATGCTGGCTGCGCAAGGCCTTGATTTCAAAGACCGCCGCGTCGTGGTTTCCGGCTCGGGCAACGTCTCCATTTACGCCATCGAGAAAGCGCAGCAGCTCGGCGCGCATGTCATTGCTTGCAGTGATTCCAACGGATACCTGCATGATCCGGACGGAATCAACCTTGAAACCGTCAAGCTGCTGAAGGAGCGGGATCGCCTGCGGATCAGCGAATACGTCAAGATCCACCCGCATGCCGAGTATACCGAAGGCTGCTCGGGAATCTGGAACCTTCCATGCGATATCGCACTTCCTTGTGCCACGCAGAATGAGCTCGACGCCGACGCTGCCAAAACACTCATCGCAAACGGAGTGAAGGCTATCGGCGAGGGAGCCAATATGCCTTCAACATTGGAGGCCATGGAGCTGTTCATTAGCAGCGGCGTGTTGTTTGGACCGGCTAAAGCCGCCAATGCAGGCGGAGTTGCCGTATCCGCTCTGGAGATGAGCCAAAACAGCATGAGAATGTCATGGACCTTTGAAGAGGTGGATGCGAAGCTCCATCAGATTATGAAAAACATCTACAGCAGTGCCGTAGATGCTGCTGAAGAGTATGGTGTGGCCGGCAATCTTGTGGCTGGCGCCAACATCGCAGGTTTCATCAAAGTGGCCGATGCCATGATCGCCCAAGGTATCGTATAATATACAGAAAAAAAGAAGCCCTGCCGCATATGCGGCAGGGCTTCTTACAGCTTACAGCAGCTCGCTGCGGAGCTCTTCGGCTGATTTTGGCGACAGGTATCCGAGCGGGATATCAAATACCGTCTTGGCGCCTTGCTGTCCCTCTCTGCTCAAGCGAATGGCCGCTCTTGCATAAGACACGAGCACGCTCGCCGTAAATTCAGGGTTGCTGTCGAGTTTCAGCCCGAATTCAACAATTTGCTTGCTTCCGTTTCCGGTGATCCCGCTGCGGATGACAAATCCGCCGTGAGGCATCCCGGCATGCTCAGCCTCAAGCTCTTCTTGCGTAATAAAGGTAACGGTTGTATCGTAATCCGCAAAATAGTTAGGCATCGACACAATGGTTTGGCGGATTTGTTCTTGGTCCGCTCCTTCTTCCGCTACAACAAAGCAATCTCTCCGATGCTTCTCGCGAGTAGATAGCTCCGGCGTTTCTCCGGAACGGATCTGGTCGATAACCTCTTCTACCGGAACCGTGTATTGAACGCCCGCTTTCACCCCGGGTACTCGACGGATCGCATCCGAGTGGCCTTGGCTTACGCCCTTGCCCCAGAACGTGTAGTCTTTTCCTTCAGGCAGAATCGCTTCGGCGAGGAGACGGTTCATGGAGAACAGCCCCGGATCCCAGCCTGTCGAGATCACGCTCACATGACCTCCGCCCATCGCTGCTTTGTTAACTTCCTGGAAAAACTCAGGGATTTTCGCGTGTGTGTCAAAGCTGTCTACCGTATTGAACATACTGGCAAGCTGTGGAGTTTGCTCAGGCAAATCCGTAGCCGAACCGCCACAGAGGATCATGACATCAATCTTGCCGATATATTGCTCTGCCGCTGATATATGCTCGAAGCGTGCACCGGAATTTGCCGGCATTTGCTGCGGGTCTCTGCGCGTGAAGATAGCCACCAGCTCCAGATCCGGATTCTGTCCGATCGCTTTCTGTACCCCTTTACCCAAGTTACCATAACCTACGATTCCTACTTTAATAGATGCGTTCAATGTTTATCCTCCCTTTGCCAGACCATACTTCCATTGGCATGATGTTTATGTACTGCTTTAAAGTATAAGTATATAGACATCACAACAAATGTAAACTATTTTATGTTGAGAGGAAATCCTTTCTATCTGTTTCGTTCATATTTTATCCACAATAATCTTGCCTGTTGTCTTGTGAAACGTAGCCCCGGTATTCTGACTTCGTTCTTGCTATTTCAACACGAAGGACCCATAATTTTGCAGCCATAAGAGGATTTATGGAAGCTTAAGAGAAGTAAATATTAAGATCACCCGAGAAAAGGAGACATGTTATCATGCAAAAAATAAAGCTGTTATCCATAACTCTTGCTTGTGCTTTATCGCTCTTTGCATCTTCTCTCGTTCCAGCACCAGCATCAGCAGATGCCAATGCCGCCTCCGCCAAGGAATGGATCCAAATATCCGCACGGACATCTTATTACGGTGAGACAGCCCATGGCCAGCCCCACGGGCGAGGCACTATCAAATGGGGTGAAGACAAACAGTATTCCGGCGATTTCGTAAACGGAAAACGCACGGGCACCGGTAAATACATGAACCAATACCAAGCAGATGATGAAGAACATAAAGTGGTGTACAACGGCTCCTGGACGGACGATAAGATGGATGGCGAAGGCCTCCAGACACACAAAGTCACGCTCCCCGACGGGACCGTCAGATGGAACCAGCTCCGGAAGGGGACATTCAAGGCAGGCGTATTCCAAAGCGGCTACGATGTCATTCATGCCGTAGCGGACCCGGATTACAGCTTCACTTACAAGAATGGCAAGGAATTGCTGACGATTATGGGAAGCAACCAAAACATGAAAAAAGCCTGGGCAGCTGCCTCCATGTTCAGTGTCCAATACAAAAACGGCTCCGTCAACAAATCCTATTCGATCTTTCCGGCCAGCACGGCTGCAGAACAACGTCAAAATGATGCCGCGAAAAAATATTTAAAGAGCATACAAAACAAAATAAATCCTCATCTGTTGCAATTTGAGGCATTGTCCAAGCAGGTCCCGTTAAAATAACCCGGATTCAAACAAACCCAAAAAAGAACCCCCATCTTGCAAAAAACAAGAATCGGGGTTCTTTTGAATGTTTGGTGGGTTCTTTCATTGAACTCCGTCGATGTTATGAAGCAGGCCGATCGAGTACATAACGAAGCGTATAGTAATCCGGCTTCTCAATGACTACGTTATAGCCCAATAACTCGGCGGTTTGCAGAAGGGGAACCATGGTCTTCCCGCCCGAAACATAAGGAGCATGTCGAAGTGTAACCTCGCTTTTGGCCACTCCATTCTTCCTGTCCTCTTTGCTTCTGGACTCCCATGCCTGTGTTGAATCCACCTTCAGCTCGACTGCGGGACCTCGGCCTGATAATATCACGATCCCCGCATCATACGCAGCCGATATCCCCAGTGCTTCAACCGCTTCCTTCACAGGCACCATCAATTCCGTCTCGTCGGGCATCTTCCGGCTTGTAAAAGAGATGGGCTCCCCATTCCCGTCTATCAAGACCTCGACATTTCTGGCTTCCTTCCCCGTAATAAGCACGGTGTCGACCTGTCTGGATAGCCGTTCCGTGAATGCCTCAACATTATCCGGCGTCACCTTATAGCGGACATCCCCTTCACTGATTGCCCAAGTTATACGGGAGTTTATGTCCTGTGAATGATGCGACAGATCCTTGAATAACGAGAAATCGTAGGTCCAGTCCGCTTCAGCCTGGAAGTCATATACCTGCGTGTTGCGATAGCGGTTGAACTGCTGGAACATCCAGGTCTTCATTTCCAACTGGTTGCTGTAACGGGCCGGGTTTGAATCCTGCCAAAGCTTCTGCCGCAGAATGCTGTATGGCGGAGAATAAACGATAAATTCAACTTCGGGATATGCCTCGACCAAAGACAAGACATACGTGTTGAAATGATGCTGCACCTCTTCGAGCGGCTCTTCATTCACGCCAAAATAATGTTCCGTGTTTCTTGCGCGATCGTAGGCATTCATCACCTGATCACTTCCATAGGACGCTTCATCGTTCCAGTTATACAGATACTCGATATTTTGGGGTGTTCCACCCAGGAGCGACTTGGCAATCCCTCTTGCAAAGTTTTCATAAGCGGAGTAATTGAACCAATACTTGTAATCGTTCCACCAGATGTCATCATAAAGGTAATCAGGAAAATTAGCATCTGTGCCCTCATCCGGATTCTTGAGTGCAAAATAGTCCAGTCCCCACAGGACTCTCTTCACCTTCCCAGTCTCAAGCGCCAGCGATGCAATCTTAAACTGCTCATCCGCTGTTGATCCTCGCATGGACAGCTTGAGAGCTTGACCTCCCAGGGCCTCCCCCACTTCAGACGGCAGGAAATTCTCCGTCATGGATGTACCCAGAATAATCGTATCATAGGGATAATTGCGGGCCAGACCAGGGTTCTGGTATCGCTGCTCGCCGGTGAATACAGGAGAATACCAGGTTGCCTTGCGGTAGAACTGAAAAGGGTCCAGCACAAATGTCATACAACTGATCAGCAGCGCAGCTGCGATGGAAACGAGAGCAAACTGAATCAGCATCCTTTTTCCGGCTCTCCGAGAAGCTCGCGCAGGTTGGGGACCTGCCACGGCATGCCTCTTGGATGGCGCCGACTTCGCGGCTGTTGATGTGGATGGCATGTTCATTAGCCGCCCTTCCTAAAAATTAAAATACAGAAATTCGCTAATGCGAGTAATGTACATCAAAGAGATCACAAACAGTACCGCACATACTACTGCCTGTCTGAAGTTTGGCCGGAAGGATACGGACAGCTCCGAGGAATTCCGACAGAAGAACACGATCGGGGCGATGAGGATCATGATCGCGACCGGCTCTAACAGGGCAGTGTCCAAATTCAGATGAATACCCGATAGACCGCTCATTCCCTTCATCAGCCGCATGGCATCAGCCCAGCTTTCCGCTCGGAAAAAGACCCAGGTCACCGTTATAAAAACGAAGGTGATCGCCCAAGCGAGCACACGGGGCATCGTAATGCCCAGCTTCCCCCATAACCGTTGAATGACCTGTCCGACACCGTGCAGGAGGCCCCAGAACAGAAACGTCCAGCCTGCGCCATGCCACAGTCCGCCGATCAGGAAGGTCAGCACCAGATTCCGCAGCATGATCGCTTCACCACGGCGGTTGCCTCCCAGCGGAATATAAATGTAGTCCCGTAAAAATCGGCTCAGTGTCATATGCCAGCGCCGCCAGAAGTCTTGAATATTCACCGCCTTATAAGGTGAGTTGAAATTCTGCGGCAGCCGGATATTGAACAGAAGCGCAGCACCGATAGCCATGTCGGTATAACCGCTGAAGTCAAAATAAAGCTGGAACGTATAAGATAGCGCAGCTACCCAGGAATCAACAAAGCCCGAAGCAGTATCAAAACCTGTATTGGCATAAACCGCCAGCGTATCCGCGATGACTACCTTCTTAAACAAACCGATGCAGAATATAAAAATGCCGTTTGCGGCGTTCCCCCAATCCCACAGCTTGCCCCGAACCCGATCAAACTGCGGCATCATCTCGCCATGATGCAGGATCGGACCCGCGATCAGATGCGGATAGAAAGTCACGAACAGCACATAATTGACCAGATTGTATTCGCGAGCCTTCCCCTTGTACGCATCCACCAGATAGGCGATTTGGGTGAAGGTAAAAAAGCTGATTCCGAGCGGCAGCACCAGATTGAGAAGGGGCACTTCCCACCCTGTCGCTGCTCCAATATTAACGATGAAGAAATCAGCGTATTTGTAATAGATTAACAGCAATACATTCCCTGATATGCCGGCGATTAATATGCCTTTTGCACCGCGCCGGGAAGCGGTTTGATCTAGGGAATGAGCTTGACGTGCCTGGAGCAGCCGTCCCACGGCATAATTGAAGGCAATGGAGCCGAGAAGAAGAGGTAAATAACTGATATTCCACCAGCTGTAGAAGAATAGCGAGGATAATGCCAGCCAGCATTTAGCGGCCAATCCGTAACGAAGCCGGTTCAGCATAAAATAAACAAGCACCGTAATCGGCAGAAACACAAAAATAAAAGGATAAGAATTAAACAACATGCCTGAACAGGCACCTCCGACTTCCTGACTTCACATTTCGCTTCGGTTTATGTCGTTTTTAGACGACGATTTCTCAATAGTATCATATATTTTACATCTGAGAAATAATTTTCTTGCAACTGCTTTCTATGATTTATATCGAACAATTTCCATATAAACTGAAGTATAACTGAAGTATTTAACCCAAGAAATTTAGGAATCGGCAGGTGCCCCAAGCATTATCGGAGAACTTGATATAAGTCGAACTGATTACCGTATAAATCCTCAAAACCTACGCCTCTGCCACCTGGAACAGGCTTCGGTTCTCCGTGGAATACGACGCCTCTTGCTTTCAAATCCTGATAATCTTGGTCGATATCATTCGATGCAAACATGATAAGAACTTGATCGGCTGCTTGTTTACCTATAAGTTCCTCTCGTTCTGGCGTATCCGCTTCAGTTAACTCCAGAACCAACTCATTGTGCTTCTGGGGTGCAACGGTCAGGTAGCGCCAACCCGGTGCAAACTCCTCCTCTGCTACAACATGAAACCCCAGCTTCTCCGTATAGTAGGCTTTGGCTTCGTCAAGATCTCTCACGAAAATAGTAACTTGAATAGCAGACGTAATCATCGTTTTCTCCTCCTTTATCTAGGTGCAGTCCTGATTGGCTTCACCTCATCAATCACAATACAGTTTAGCAAAAGGCCTCATGCTATCTTTCTTATGCATTGCTAGATTTAAGGAGTTACAGAGAGGACCTTTGAAAGCCTCCTAGTATATAAGCGATAGAATCTTCTAATGAATGCAGCACTACTGTGCTGTCCAGCCGCCATCCACAAGCAGCAAAGTACCTGTAACAAGATCGGACGCCGGTGAGGCCAAATAAATGACGGCTCCCGCCACGTCTCCAATGGTGCCGATCCTTCCTGCCGGAATACGCGCCAATACGCCATCTCGAAAATCCGGCGAGTCCAGACGCTCGGCCGTTCCAGGCGTATGAATGAATGTCGGGCCCACCGCATTGATATTTACACCGCGACTGGACCACTCCAGCGCCAGCACCTTCGTCAACTGATTCACGCCTCCCTTGGAGGCGCAATAAGCTGCACCTTCGGTAATGCCAACGACACTGACCTGTGAGCTGACGTTAATGATTTTGCCATAACCCTGCTCCAGCATGATGCGGCCGGCGGCCTGACAGCAGAAAAATACGCCCTTCAAATTAACATCCATCATTTCATCCCAGTAGTCCTCTGTGATGTCTTCGGCCAGCATCCCCTCTCCCAAGCCAGCGTTATTGACCACGATATCCAGTCTGCCATAATTCTTGGCAACCTGAGCAAAAGCAGCACGGATCTGTTCCACGTTCCGGACGTCCAGTTCATAGGCCTTGGCCTGACCTCCCGCTTGGGATATGTCCTCAACTAATCGATCCAGCACCTCCTTGCTCCGTGCCATGACCGCCACCTTAGCCCCTGCCGCTGCAAGCGATTGGGCCAAACCATACCCGATGCCTTTGCTTGCGCCGGTTACAATGGCGACCTTACCCTCAATACTGAAATTAGGCTGCATATGTAAAACCTCCATGATTTTTATTCGTATATGTAGTTACATTAAATCATGGCGGTAAAGCCGAGGCAATCTTTACCAGATCATTTGAAGTCCGGCAGGAGGCTGGAACCCTAGAACCGGAAAGGAAATTTACCGAAACGCAATGGAGGAGTCATGGCCTCTCGGCTAGAAATGATGAGAAAGCAGCACCGTCATGAAAGCATGAAGGAAGCATAAAGGAATTATGGAGGAAGGAGTTACGATATGAGCGAATGGTTATCCGAAGCACAACAGCAGGCGATTCTTCATGTCGGCTCATCGGCGAAACGGGCACAACAGCATGCCATAGACATCATAGAGCGCATTTTAGAACGTAACGGCTTAGGCGCTGTGACAATCCACTCGCTATTAACCTGTATCCGAAAGAATGCCCGAGTCACGTTGAATTTCCATCCTGACCGGGTACTGCCCACCACCAACCGCGCTGTAATAGAAAGCCTTCTGACAGAGGGCCGTTACCATAACCAGTTCATCACAAGCGTGACGAATGGAAGCCGTACCGCCTATCCGGGCGGTGAGCGTGACCGCTGGGAACAGCTTCTGTTTGGCGGAGCCTACCAAGAGCCTGGCGTTCATAATGAGGAGCGGCCCAAATACGGGGCCCTTAATCTCATGAACTATGCGGACGGCGCCTCTCCCCGGTTTGGCTCTTGTTTTTTTGTATTGTCTCCGGCCATATTGAGCCGCTGCACGTTTACTTTCGGGGACAGTCATGCAGGACCTGAATTTACAGGTACCATAAAGCAATGGGATTCCGTTCTTGCAGCCCTTCTGCTTGAAATCGAGTCCACGGGGTCAGCCCTGGGCACCCCCCACATGAATATTCCATCTATGGTGGAGCAGCTTGTTCACCTGCCTTCATCCTATACCAGTCACTCCGGACCTGTTGGTCGCAGCCTGGATAATTATATTGAAGCGCAGATTCATGACGTTATCGATTTGTCCAGCGATGTGGAAGCGCTTGTTGCCGATCCATCTTACCGGAATACCCGAACCGGTCAGCTGTTTCAAGAATTGTGTGAACGATATAACCTTACCCTATCCTGGCATCCCGGGTTCTGCCTTGCTGTACAGGATGTACCCGATGACTTTCGGGGACCCGCCATGCCGCCGCTGGCCCAGAGGATCGACCGGCAATTTGCGGATTCGCAAGGCGTGCTGGACGCCGCTGTTATCGGCAAAGCAGCAGCACAGCTGTATCATCAACCAGACCATTGGAGCGATTGGGGAACCTATGATGAAACCTTTCAGCATCTCAAACAGCTGTGGCACGTGCTCGTAAAGTATGGATATCCGAATCCGAATACTTCAAGCCGCTAGGCCGCATTCCTGCCCCAGTACAGTTGATCGGTTGATCGTTCACCTGGAAATAACCAGGCTAGCCGGATCCGTGCAGCAACGGCTAGGCTTATCGATCACAGCTTCTTTATATTGATTTTAGAAAGGATGATGACCGGATGGATTGGATTCAGCGAATGAATGAGGCCATAGGCTATATGGAAGCGCACCTGACCGAGGAGATTGATTGCGCGGAAGCTGCACGGATTGCATGCTGCTCCGTGTACCATTTTCAGCGCATGTTCCCGTACATTACGGATGTTTCGCTATCTGAATACATACGGAGACGACGGCTGACCTTGGCTGCTTACGAGTTGCAGAACAGCGATATCAAAGTCATCAGCCTTGCACTCAAATATGGCTATGAATCGCCGGAGGCGTTCGCGCGCGCGTTCCAGAATATGCATGGCACAACGCCAACGGCAGCTCGCCAAGCCGGTACGAAGCTGAAGGCCTATCCCCGCATCTTCTTTCAATTTTCCATGCGAGGAGCTGCAGAAATGAATTATAGAATTGAGGAAATGAAGGGTTTCTCCATTGTTGGCTTCCAGAAGCAAATTCGAACACAGCAAGCTTATGAAGACGTCCCCCTCCTCTGGAAGGACGCCCATGCGGAAGGAATATTCGATAAGCTGTGGAACTATCGTCAGGATGACCATCCGATTCGGGGGATACTAGGGGTTTGCGCGGACGGCGACTATGGGAAAAACGAAGATTTTGATTACATCATGTCCGTGGTCTCCCAGCACACGCCCCCGGATCCGATGGTGCGGCGGCATGTTCCCGCAGCCACTTGGGCCGTCTTCGAAATGGAGGGCGACCCGAGCGGGATAGCGAATATGTGGAAGCGTCTATATACCGAATGGGTTCCATCCCATGCGTATGATCTCGCACCGATACCTGCTATTGAATGCTACCTTCCACCGGATGAGAACAAGAATGAGTTATGGATTCCTGTCATTAGAAAGGCTTAACCAGGGCTCCCCGCCTACCGACCCATAATGCAAAACCAATGAGCAGTATATCCATGCCGATGGTTCAGCGGACATTCCAGCCATTCCGTCAACATCATGATCCAGCCGATAAAAGCCGCAAGCTCTGTGATATCACAAGCTTGCGGCTTTTATATCGAAATTCATGTCTTTAACCCTAACCGACCAGGTCGTGGATGTTACTTGTTCAGCAAACGCAGCAGCATAACCACAGCCTCTGCCCGGGTGGCCGGGGCATCCGGCTCGAACTTCCCGCCGCTCCGACCGCTAACCAGTCCTTCTGCATATGCGGCGGCGATATAACCTTTTGCCCAGGCTGGAAAACTCGCCAAGTCTGCAAACTTGGCAGGGTCACCTTGAAGCGGTTCTAAACCTAACGCTTTGGCCAGCATGACAGTTAACTCCGCTCTTGTGATCACACCTGCAGGCTGGAATCGCCCATCCTGATATCCCTGAATCATCCCGGCCTCTACTGCAAGCCCTACCGCTTCCCTTGACCATTCCGGGATGTCGGATTCGTCTTTAAATGGATATTGGCCTTCACCTTGCAGCCCCTGCGCTCTAACCAGCAAAACCGTGAATTCATCTCGTCTAATTAAGGAATCCGGTTTAAACGATCCGTTAGCATAACCCTTGACGATCCCTCGGCTTGCCAGTTCGTCAATCGCTGCCTGCGCCCAGTGTCCTTCCGTATCACGAAAAGCTTCCGCAGCCTGAGGTGGCTCAGGTCTCATCGGCGGCTCAGGATTTGGCACAGTGCGGACAATGGTTAGGGTATACGTATTCACCTTGCCGCTTTCAGCGCTTACCTTAATCTCTATGACATTCTCCCCAGGTTTTAATGTGATCCTTCCGTCTTTGTCCCAGGGTCCCGTAATGCTTGCTTTGTTATGGGCGGCAGTGAGATCGAATTGGATCTCTGATGCCTCGGTCTCGGCACGATACGCGAACACGTTCGGCGAGAAGTCGGGACTCAGCTTCAACGCATTCCCGGCTTCCCCAGCTCCAATAGAGAATGTATGAAGCAAGGCATTATCCGAAGGAATCGTGGGTGTAGACGGGATCGGGTTCGCCGGTCCCGGATCTGGATTGCCTCCCGGATTTGGAGCTGGAGGCGCAGGGAGCTGAAGTGTCTTCGCTGTTGCCTCGAGCGGTGTGCTACCGTTTCCGGCAGGGTCATATGCCTTTACCCGAAACGTGTAGGACGTATTCGGGGATAAACCGTCCATCGTGTAGGAATACGTGCTGCCGGTTACCGTTGCTACCAGAGTATCTGCGGTATCTACGCGGTATATCCGATATGCTGAAACCTCTTCATGATCCGACGCTTGCGGCCAGGATAATCTCATCGAGGTTGTGCTGATGTCAGATATCGTCAGTTGTCCGAGATCAGGCCATACCGGAGCTTCCTGATCCGGATCAGGGCCTGAATTCGGATCTTCCAGCGTCTGAACCGTCGTCTGGAGCGGAACGCTCGCATTGCCGGCCCGATCATAGGCACGGACGCTAAGCGTATACGATGTGTCGGCCGCCAAACCGTTCATCTCGTAGGAATAGGTGGCACCCGTCACGGTTGCTGCCGGCGTGGCATCATTCCCATTAAAAATGCGATATTCCGCAACCTCGTCATTGTCCGTGGCTTCAGGCCAAGACAGCTTGAGGGAGTCGGTGGATATGTCGGATGCAAGCAGCTCCGCAGCCGCAGGCCATAACGGCCCTTCCGTGTCTGGCTGCGGGTCATCCTCTGTTATCGTGATAACCGCCTGGATTGGGCTGCCAACGACTGTACCTGGCACTGCAGCAATATTCAAATAAAACTCACGGTCATCTTCATGGATATCATCATTTAGAATTTCGATCTCAATCCATTTCTCAAGCTCTCCATCGGCAAAAGAGAGCGTCCCTGAAGTTGGCTTATAATGCTTGTCAGCCTTAGCGCTTCCATCCGCAGTATGATAAGTGACAGCGACAGCACCGTGGCTGCCTCCTTCACGCATCACCTTCACCCGTACCTCGGCCCCGTCTTCCGAAACCGCGTAATCAGCCGCCTCCAGCCTTATCGTTCCCGGTTCGGGTTGCACAACAATAGCCTTGTAGATATACAGGGCTTGATTAGAAGATACAATAAGGTCCGGCGTTCCGTCCTCGGCATAGTCCCCGACAAGCGCCCGGTGCGTTCCATTTCCCTGAGTGACCAATTCCGTTTGCCACAGTAAATTCAGTTGGCCTGACGCATACTCCTTGGAATACAAATCAACGCCTTTTCCCGTCGCAACGATTATTTCCGATTGGCCATCCCCGTTTACATCCTCTGCATATACTTTTTGAGGAACCGTGACCAGGGGCTGCTGCTGAAGATTATACGTATTGTCCCCAAAATTCATATAGAAGAAAACGCCTAATATATCATTCAGCGCCATAATATCGATATGTCCGTCACCATCAATATCCCTGGATATGAGATCCACGGTATTGCCTGGTACCATATGAAAGATCTCGCTCCGCGTATAATCATTTCCCTTATACCGCTGCAGACCCAGCATCGGACTGGCCACAACCAAATCTACCGTGCCTATGGCTCCATTCGTGATGGTTGTCGCTCTATTGCCGCCTGGTGTCAAAGTGATGGGGAGCATTGTAAAAGTTCTATCTGCGGCAACGTGAACAATGGTAACCTGATTGAAATTAATAATCATAATGTCTCTCTTACCATCCAAATCAAAGTCCGCAGCTACGATATCCTGAGAAGGCAGCAATGAAAGCAGCCTCGTATCACGAAAGGTACCGTCACCTTCCCCGTACCATAAAAACGTTCCGATTTGCGTTCCGATCAGTAAGTCCAAGTGATCGTCCTGATCGTAATCATCGATTTCTAGTGTATGCGGCACCCCCAGAACCTGCAGGCTTTGTGGGAGAGGATCAAATGTTCCATCCCCCTGGCCATAGAATACATGGACACTCCCATCATCCGTTATGGCCGCAAAATCCAAATGGCCGTCTTGGTTGAAATCACCCGATTTTAAATCTACCACCTTACCGCTAAGCTGGGCGATCTCGGATTTATTCTCATAGTCCGGTACAGCCGCATAGGCACTCGGCGGCAGCAGCAAAAGACTGCATAGCAGTATCATCATGAATTTATAGCCGTTTGGAATACTCATAAAATTTCTCCTGAACATCGACTTCAACTTCTAACCTCCCATTCACTAAATAGACCTGCCTTTTTATTTGTGCGCTCCGAATTCATTGTAAGACAACACGTAGCACAAAAAATCCCCCTGAAGGGGGATAGATGAGGGGTGATAAAATGATGAATCGTATCAAGTTCAGGGTCTATTCGTTTTCTTGGGATCGCTCAGCCTCTCGGCCTGCGCAATCGCCTCACTGAGATTGGCTGCATTCAGTTTGCTATAGATCCGTTTCCTGTGCGTCTTCACCGTTTCGTAGGTAACATTCAGTTTCTCCGCAATTTCCCTTCCGCTCAGATGGTCCAGCAATCCCTGAAAAACATCCATCTCCCTTGACGTGAGCAGAGCCTCCAGCGGGGAATTCACCGATTCGGCCATTCCGTCCACTGAGGCAAGAATCGATCTGATAAAAGAAAGGGATGCGGAATCCTTCCCCCGATATCGCCCCTGCTGCTTCGCGCGGATCAGTTCGTGCAGGAGCTCTATAACCGGAGCTCCTTCATCGAGAAAAATCCGGGTAAAATCATTGGCCTCCGATACCTGCAGCGCCTCTTCAAGCTGGATCAGCGCCTTCCGATGCTCCTCCCTGGACTGTAACATGACGGCCGTAATGCATAATATTTCAGCAGCATCGATCGGTCTCATCTCACTCTCCGCAAGGTACAGCAGCCGATCCAACAGCTCTTCGGCTTCATCCCATCTGCCCTGCAGAACAAGAACGCGGGCAAACAGCTGATAATCAAATAATTCGAAGACAGACACCCTGTCCCGGCTCGATAATTGGCACTGTTCGCCCCAAGCCAGTGCAGCCGCCGGATCGCCGTATTGCAATTGGAGACGTATGCCCTCCAGGTGTAAAATTTCCATCCCCCGGGGAATATCCATCCACTTCATCCGCCGCTGCCCGCCTTCAAGCAGTTCCAGAGCTTCGAGCATATGACCCTCGGCGGCCTTGAGTTTCGCTTGCAGAATCCAGCTCGCCACAAGGTCATGCTCGGGCCGGTTTGGATTTTGTCCGATCCACGTCATCGCCTTGGAAACATAATCGGCTGCCGCCGATAGATCATTCCAGTAGTAGAGCACTTCCGCGTGATTAAGGAATAATTTTCCCAGAAAAATCGGATTCACGGCCTGGTACACCTCTGCCATCTGCATGGTGTACGGTGCTGCAATGGCCTTTGAGGCATGACCGCGGCCGATTTTATAAGTTTTTACCGTGATCGGCTGCAGCGGTTTCTCCGGTTGGCCGAACAACATTTTGATCCCATTCGGGGCATATCGCACAACCTGCTCGTATTCCTCCTTGGCGAGCTTCAGATCATTCCGCCCAAACACCATTAACGTCCCGCGCACATAGTGAAGCATTGCCAAATATTCATGGCGCAGCACCTCGCTCAATGCTCCAGAGAATTCGGCATACCAGGCATCCGCTTGATGCAGCAGCTCCTCTCCCTCCGTAATATCCCCCGACTCCTCGGCAATGAGCGAGTTGGCATAGGAGAAAAAGAGAACCGGGTGCTGAAGCAAAATATCGCTGGGAATCACGGATAACCATTTTTGCAGATTCGACCATTCCCAATCCACGACGCGGGAAGTCATCTCGCGCAGCAGCAACACGGCCTGCTCATAATATTGACCTTGCAAGTAATACTCAACGGCTTCCTCCGCAAGGCGTTGTTCACTGCACCAATCACCGGCTGCCTTGTATAGCAATTCCTTATGAATATCCTTCTCCTGTTCCAGTCGTCTCTGCAAAAATTCCGAGAATAAATGATGAAATCGGAACCACTCTCCCTTATCATCCAGTGCCACTACGAATAGGTGGGAACGCTCTATCAATTCGACTAGTTCCCGGCTATCCTCAAACCCAGACACAGCCATACACAGGGATACATTCCACCGCTTCAGGATCGAGTTGGTTAGCAGAAAATGCTTCATCCGATCGTTCTGAACCGAGAACACCTCTTCGAACAAATATTGCTTCACCTCGCGGCTGTCCCCTGCAAAATGGCGGATAAACGGTTCTTTATTCTCCTGCCGCCGCATGGCAATAGATGCAAGTTTGAGGCCGGTAATCCAGCCCTCTGTTTTTCTGACGAGTGCGGAGGACAGCTCTTCGTTCAGCAATAGCTCGGTGCTCTGGAAGAACTGCGCACCCTCCTTCTCTGTAAACCGCATGTCCTCGGTATGGAGTCTGCTGGCGAGCTGTCTTGCTTCCATACGGGCTACAGAGAAACCAGGTTCTGTACGACTGATCAGGCAAACATGGATGCCCCTTGGCAAATGGTCGACAAAATACGAAAATGAAGCTGATAGTATTTCGTTCTGAATCACATGGAAATCGTCCAGCACGAGGATTAGCTCCTCGTTCAGCCTGCCTAGCGTATTCAAGCACACGATGAGCCCCTGCTCATAACCTTCCGTATGCAGCAGCGGCAGCACAGGTTTGACCTCTTCCCAGTAAGCGGGAAACACTTCTGCTATCGCAGCCGATATGTACCTCCAAAAGCGGGAGCCTTGATTATCCCCGGAATCCAGCGACACCCAGGCGGCCTGTTTCCCATGCTGCAGCAGCCACTCGCTGACAAGCGTCGTTTTCCCGAATCCCGCCGGAGCGCAGATCAGTGTCACATTGCCCGACATGGCATCCATCAGCCGTTCACTTAGACGCGGCCGGGGAATCAAGGTGGATACCGTTCTTGGAACGGTTAATTTCGAGTGCAGCAGCGGCTCTTGTGCACCGAGTTCAGTCCCATTTATCATCATACGCCTCCGTATCACCTCGAATTTGACGTTGGGACTTAACCTGATGGCATGGCCCAGACGTGTTAATCCATCATTTCTGTACTATTCTACCATTCCATAATCTGAGCTATAAAGCTTCAATTTCGTCAACCGGTCAATCAAGTAGACAAAGTTCATCTGTCCAAGAAAAAAACCGCTCACTATCAGAGCGGCTCCAGGATACTTGTTATTTCCCCTGATCGGTTTGGACGGGAATCATAATGATAAATTCAGGGTTATCCGCATACGGATCCTGACTCATCGGATATTTTTCGAAGTGGGTTAAATGATCCGGATTATATTCCGTATAGCCTTGCTCGTGAATCCAGCTGTAAATATTATTATAGGATTGCTCTATGCTGTGCTGCCTGCTGTGCTCACAGGCTGCATAGGTAAGTGCAGGTACGGACAATGAAACCATTCCTGCCGGAATTACCTCGATCCGTTCCACTTCGACGACCCCATAATGGATAAATCCTTCTCCATCAGGAAACGCATGATACGACAGCCCCAACAGCGTATCGGTATGTATCGCATAAGGGATCTCCGGCAGCCTCTCTTGCAGCATCCGATGAATCGCGCGAATCCCCCCGGCACCGGCCTCGGCAAACGTCCCTTCCCACTTCAGTCCAACTGCTTGGAAGGCTTCCTTGCTCATGATTTTTGCTTCGTTTCGTTGATTGATTGTCATGGGGATATGCTCCTTTTTCATATTTTTTAAATTCATTATATACTTGAACTATGTCAAAAACTGTCACAGTATAAAAAATAATCAAAGGAGCAGGGTCATGCCAAAAACCGAACGAATCCTTAAGGTCATGCAGCGGGTATATGAACGGCAAAACTTCACGGTAGGCGAGTTAGCTGGGGAATTCTCGGTTTCGTATCGGACAATGCTCCGCTACCTTCATGAGCTGTCCCATCTGGGTGTTCCCCTGTATGCCCATGAGGGAAAGAACGGTGGTTATTCGATCCTGAACACACGCCAGCAGCGAGCGCGCACGGAGCAAACGGGGGAGTCCATTCAGCGGATTATCAAGCCGCAGACCCTGATTGTTGGCCTGGAAATGAAAATCCCTTTCACGGCTTATTATATGTCGCATGCCCTCAAACCCAAGCTGTGGCAAGAGCTTGAGCAGCGTAAGGCTGAAATTCCATATTTGCGGAGAACATCGAAACCCCAATATGTCGCCGCTGTATTAAACCGGCAGCAGATCTATCATTATGTGGCCGGGATGGAGGTAACAACGATCCGTGATATGCCAGAACGGATGGTGAGTCTAACCCTGCCAACGCAGGAGTATGCAATGTATACGCATGAAGGGCATTCCAACAGGGAGGATACTGATCAATCCTATGCTTATGTTCTCCAGCAGCTGAAACAACGCGGTCTTACGCCGAACCCGACACGCTACTGCCTGGAGCTGAGAGCCTCCGTTCATGCTTCTTTGGCTCAAATTTACGTTCCTCTAACCGTATAAAATAGGCTTACAGCCAGAATCAGTACTTCATTCAATGCTTGCCCACTTACACTGCGTTCAAGCGAACTAATCGACAGTGTATACGAGCAGCGGACTCCACAGGCCTTATTTTTGATATATCCGGCTATTTAGGAGGTTAACGGACTCAGGAGACGCTAAGTATAGGAATCCTTGCAAAAAACGGATGTTTTTAAGCAGATAACGTCTCCTGAGTCCGCTTCTTGCTCCAAAACACGGTTTCATGCACAAATTGTGGCTATACGGTCCGCCGACTCCCGATCGATACAGAGGAGAAGCGAAACGTCAACGCTCCTTCCGAAGTTAAAAAACAAGCCCCGGCTCACGTTGGCCGGGGCTCCATTATTAAATGGCTTTCGGATTGTCTACCACAGGGTTTACATCCGCATCATAATCCACGCCGTCGGTTTCAAAGCCGAACAGCTGGAAGAACTCGCGGCGATACCCTGCAAGGTCGGTCAATTCTTCGATGTTCTCGCTTGTAACCTTGCTCCATAATTCCGCAACTTCAGACTGCACATCCTCGCGAAGCTCCCAATCGTCAATCCGGATACGGCCCTTCTCATCCACGGGCGTTTCTTGTCCGTTATAGAGACGATCCGCGAAGAGACGGTAAATCTGCTCAATGCAGCCCTCGTGGAGTCCTTTTTCCTTCATAACTTTGTACAGCGCCGATACGTACAGCGGAACAACCGGGATCGCCGAGCTGGACTGGGTAACCAACGCTTTGCTGACAGTCACGTAAGCACGTCCGCCTCCATCTGCAAGCCTCTCGTTCAGCTTCAGCGCAGTTGCCTCCAGATGATCCTTGGCTTGTCCGATGGATCCATCCCGATAAATGGCCTTGGTGATCTCGGAGCCGATGTAGGAGAACGCAATCGTTGTGACTTTTTCAGCCAGTACGCCGCCTTCAGCCAGCTCATTCATCCACAGCTCCCAATCATCGCCGCCCATCACCTCAACGGTGTTCTTCACTTCCTCTTCCGTAGCGGGCTCGATCGTAACCTCCGTTACTTCACCGGTATGGAAATTCACCGTTTTGTTGGTGTAGGCAGGTCCGATCGGCTTCAATACGGAATTGACCGTTTCGCCGGTTTCAGGCAGGGTGCGGCGCGCCGAGGCAACACTGTACACCACAAGGTCAACTTGGCCCAGTTCCTTGCGGATAAGCTCAACCGTCTTGGCTTTTGTCTCTTGTGTATAAGCATCCCCTGTCACGCTGAACGATTTCAAGCCTGCCGCGTCTGCCGCCTTCTCAAATGCAGCTGAATTATACCAGCCCGCGGAAGCCGTCCGCTTCTCGGTGGCCTGGCTGGGACGGTAAACTCCCACGGTATTCGCCCGGGAGCCAAATGCCGCAGCAATTCTTGCCGACAAACCATACCCTGTCGAGGCGCCGATGACCAGCACATTACGCGGACCTTCGATTCCAGGCTGCTTCAATACATAATCGATCTGCTCCTGTACTTGTGCTTCGCATCCTACAGGATGGGATGTGGTACAAATAAATCCTCGGGTTCTAGGTTTAATAATCATATTTATATACCTCTCTTCCAGTATTCGTCGTCTGACACCATATGTATGGTCTTTTGAATTCCTTTCTATTTTAACTGTTTTTCATGGAGAGAGGAAATCTTTTGACTGAAGAACCAATAAAACCTCCCTTCTAAATAACGGAGGGCATCGCCTTCCATCCAATTAAAAGAGAGGTTCTTCTTGTCATCTATTCGGATTCGATTCTATAGCCGCCGCATTATTTAAATGAAGCATAGCCTTGGTCAGCCATGACCACACTGCCTGTAATGGCGGCTGCTTCGTCTAGGGATACCAGGTAAACCGTATCTGCGACAACTTCAGGCTGGGTTAATTCCCCGCCCATGACTTTGGCTCGCATGGAATCCAGCAGCCCTGAATCTTTATAGCCCTGGATAATCGGTGTGTCTACTGCGCCAGGAGCAACAGCCACAACACGGATGCCATAAGGTGCAAGTTCAAGGGCGGCAGATTTACTCATCATGATGACCGCACCTTTTGTGGCATGATAGGCAAACGTACCCGGCGAAGCCAGGAATCCGAATACGGATGCCGTATTGATGATAACCCCTTTAATGCCAAGCTCCTTCATTTTTCTGCCTGCTGCGATAATGCCGTAAGCTACCCCGTGTTGATTCACGTTAATGGTACGGTGATAGAGATCCATGTTCTGCTCAAGGACCGGTCCAGCTCCGCCAATGCCTGCATTGTTGTGCATGACATCAATACGGCCATATAACTCAACCGCTTTATCAACAAGCGCTTCAACGCTTTCCGGTTTGGAAACATCAACCTGTACAAAAGACGCTTCGCCGCCTTCTTGTTGGATCATATCCACCGTCTCTTGTCCGGCAGCCTCGTTAAAATCGGCAACAACAACACGGTCGCCCTTTCTAGCAAATTTAAGAGAAACCTGACGGCCGATGCCGCTCGCTCCACCGGTAATTACCGCTACGCGTTGTTCTGACATTATCAATGACCTCCTAGGGTAAAATAGCATTATTTCTTGAATATTGTGTGTCCATGTCCTTGTGTTCATTGTAACGATGCGTTATATTTAAGTAAATTTAAACATAATTAATATTACTTAAATTCAAATTAAGGATGCGATCACATGAATCTGGAGCAATTGGAATATATCGTGGAAACCGCCAAGACAGGATCATTAACGAAGGCGGCCCAAAACTGCAACGTTACCCTGTCAGCCGTCAGTCAAGCGGTGTCCAGTCTGGAATCCGAGTTCGGATTCTCCTTGTTCACCCGCTCACGGCTTGGCGCCGTACCTACAGCCGAGGGCCAGCGAATCCTCCAGAAAGCCTATGCCATTTTGGAACAATTTCAGGATCTGAAATCAGAGGCGGAAGGATATTCCAACCTGCTGAGCGGATCTCTTCGGATTGCCACCGTACCCGTACCGTTAACACTATCCATTGATGCGATTATTCAGTTCAAGAAAGATTTTCCCCAGATCCAACTCGAAATCACGGAGAAAGCGACACTTGATATTATTGAGGATATCAAACACAACCAGGCCGATATCGGCTTGATTTTTGTCGATGACGCTATCATCCATCAACACCGCGGACTGCATTTCGGCAAGCTGCTGGTAAGTAAATTCGTCGTGGGGGTCAGCCGTCAATCCCCGCTTGCAATGAGGCAGTCCATTACGCCTGAGGAGCTGTGCAAATATCCGCTCGTCCTCTATAAGGATGATCAGCTCTTGAAGCTTATGGATCAGTTCCAGGAACAATACGGGCAAATGGATCTGCTCTTCTCAACCAACCAGACGAGGGTCATACAGAAGGTCGTCGAAGAGAATGTAGCGGTTACGGTGGGGGTTGATTTGTCCTTCTCCAGCTTCACTCCCATACCTTCGGGAAACATCGTCACGCTGGAGCTGGAGATGCCCCCCGGCCACGCTGCTTCTTCATTCGGCTGGGTGCAGCCCGGAACCCACCATCTGTCAAAGCCAGCCTCGATCTTTCTGGACAAGCTGAAGCATCAGATAGGATGAACGCAGCCTTTGCTCCCAAATATAAAAGCCAACCGACAAGTAGGGTCGTGACCGTTATCCAGTCCCCTGCTTCCGGTTGGCTTTTTCAGAAAAATCTGTATTAACGTAATGACTCGCTAAGTGTCAAACTCACCGGACAATGGTCACTTCCCATCACATGGCAGTCAATCTCGGCATCCTTGAGCTTTTCGGACAAACGGGCAGACACCAGAAAATAGTCGATGCGCCAGCCGATATTCCGCTCTCTGACCTTAGCCATATACGACCACCAGCTGTATACATCTGTCCGGTCCGGATAGAAGAATCGAAAGGAATCGATGAAGCCCGCTGCCAACAGATCGGTCATTTTGCCGCGTTCTTCCAGCGTGAAGCCGGAGTTGCCGTGATTGGATTTGGCATTTTTCAGGTCGATCTCCTGATGGGCCACATTCAAATCTCCGCATACGATGACGGGTTTGCGTTCATCAAGCTGAAGCAGATAATGGCGGAACCGCTCTTCCCATTCCAATCGATAAGGAAGCCTGCTCAGGTCCCGCTTGGCATTCGGTGTATACACGTTCACCAGATAGAAGCCCTCAAACTCCAGCGTAATCACTCTCCCCTCCGGTTCGCTGTCCTCCTCCAAGCCATATCGTACAGACAAAGGGGCAATTCTCGTAAATACCGCTGTCCCCGAGTACCCTTTCTTCTCGGCATAGTTCCAATACTGCTGATATTCAGGCCCCAGATCCAGTTCAATCTGTCCGGCTTGCAGCTTCGTTTCTTGCACGCAAAATATATCGGCATCCGCCTGTTGAAAATAATCGTTAAAACCCTTTGTTACGCAGGCCCGCAGGCCGTTGACATTCCATGATACCAGCTTCATACTCATAAACCTCCATAATGATTCGTAAGCTACTAAATTCTATAATGGTAGCACGTGATAGGTTAACGGACAAGATTTCATGAATAAACCGCTGCCGAATCAGGAACAACATTAAATGACTAAAAGGAGGGATACACTTTGACAGGCAGAAACAGCAAACCGAAGAACGATGGTCCATCCAGCAATCCGGAGCGTCTGGATCAATATGGCGACAAGTTCGCTTCAGAGAACGAAGAGGAGTTTACATCGGCTGCAGAAGAGCATTGCAGGGACCAGGATTGACGGATGAACCTCTGCCGTTCCTTGGTCGGCATCAAAAAACACACACCTGCTTTTCCTAGGGTGTGTGTTTTTGCATATCTTTGGGCTCCTATTCTGTCACACCGAAATGATTACCATCCGGATCGATCAGCGCGAAACCTTGGAATCCATCGAATTGCTCGATTTCCCCGACATCTGCTCCCTTCTTCTTCAGCCGGTCATAAAATGCGTTGGATATCTGTCGTATGAATGTTGAAATACTGTCCCACTCCATAATTATTTTTGGGAAACTTAGGCTGCGTCACTTCATCGGACCGAACGAGACAAACATCACCTTCTCGTCGTTCAGTTTCATAACGATTGCTTCCGGTTCGTCTCGATGTGTAATCTCAAATCCTAGCTTATCGATATACCAGTCCGTAGATCGCTTCAAATTACTTACCGGAACAAAGATGCCTACACAAGAATCGTTTTTTCCATGTTTGTGTCCTCGGCTCCTTCCGTCATCGATAGAAATTCAGCGATTTCCCTCGCTCTGAAATCAAATACATCTGCAAGCAATATAACAACCATCGCTCAGTATCGGTGCAGCTTAGTTTGTAAATCGGATAGATCCAACTTATGTTCTGACATATTGGTTCCCACCTCGCTAACTAGTTCTATGGGAGCCGTTGTTTTCCTCTTTTACATTGTGCTACCCGGTTTGATTGCTAGGCCAAGCTGCCTCTAGTTGAATGCCGTTATTATCGATGAATATATAATTGCGGATGCTGCCCAGATTATAAATATCAGTCATAACAACACCGTGTAGACGGAGGTTATCCCGCAAAGCCAGTGCATTGTCCTCCGACGGCAGGGCGAACGCGATATGCTGGAGCGCCCCCGGTAAGAAACGGTATAAATCCTCAGATATCGGCTCCTTTGATAATCGCTTTAACGTCTCTGCGCTTTGGAATATTTGCGCCTCCTTGTATTCGAAAAAGTGTACCCCCCACGTCTTCGTGTCTCCGGGCTTCACAAAACAATGTCTACCCCGGCCTTTAACGGCCGGAAATATTTCCCCTGCCTGCATGCCAAGCAAGTTCACATAAAAATCAAGCGTGGCCTCTAAATCACGAGTAACCAAAGCGATGTGATGGATCCCCTGCCATTGCAACTCTTCATACGCAATATTCTCAGACGGACGACTCATGGCATATCCAGCTCCTTTTTGTTGGATTTATAGACGAATCGATAACGGAACAACAACATTAAAATGAATATGACGAGCCACTGGCCAGCCAGCAATGCTTCAAAAGTTTGGCCTACCTTCCACTCTGATAGAACCGCTCCCGCCATTAGCAAGGTCAAGCCCGCCGCTGCATAGGATGTTGTTCGAGGAATGACCAGCAGAATGGCGCCCACAACCTCAAGCACTCCCACCGCGATCCTTGACCATGCCGGATAACCTAATTCATGAAACATCTCAACCATTCGCCCCGTCCCCATCAACTTCTGAATGCCGTTCTGAGCAAAAAACAAAGCGGTACCCCAAACGACAGTCCAGCCGATAACAATCAGCCATTTGTTCATTACGATTGCTCCTCTACAAGTAATTAGAATTCTAACTATTTTCTCAAAAAAAGAGCACCTTCCTCACTCTTTTTCAAACAGACCGACCATTTTCACAAGCAGCTTCTTCAAAGTCTCAAATTCTTCCTCCGTCATCCCTTCCCTGACATGGTGGTCTACATCTGCCGCCAGATGCTGGGTCTCCTCCGCTAACCGCAAGCCTTCATCCGTTAGAAATATCCGTTTATAGCGCCCATCCTCCGGATGATCTTTGCGGATAACCAGTCCTTTGGCGGCCAAACCGTTGATCAGGCTGGTCACACTAGGTCGTTCAATCATCAGAACCAGCTCCAGCTCGGAAGAGGTAATACCCGGAAAATGGCGGATTGCCCCAAGTGCGCTCCACTGCGTATGGGTAAGCCCTGTCGCTTTCAACTCTTTCTCCATTTCACGCCGAAGCGTAATATAACTGTTTTTGACCAAACGGCCGATCGGCCCTTGATCCCACTTCCATTCATGTTGCTGTGTTTCGAGCTTCATTACGGCATCGCCTCGATCTTATAGTTAGAATTCTAATTATTATATTACGCAATTTCCCCTTCCGATGTCAACTTGATGGCCCCTCCGAGATTTCGGTTGGGTTGGTCGTCTCCTGCTTCGGAGCGCCCTACTTTATCTATTTGCTGATCAAGGATGAAGTTGTACGGGTATAACAAAAGAACGGCCATTACCTCCCGGTATTACAGGAGGAAATCACCGTTCTTTTGTGTCATGCGCTAAAGCATGTACAAAGGCAGTACTGCGTTTAGTGAGCACTTACCAGGATTTTCACCTGGTTCTTCTCTTTGAGCAGGGCCTCAAAGCCCCGGTCAATCACCTCGTCCAGTTTGATCCGCTGGGTTACCAGCTTATCCGCAGGGAAGAATCCTTTTTCCATCAGGCTAATGACAGCCGGGAATACGTCGCGATAACCGATGATTCCGGTAATATTCCGCTCCTTCATCACGACATCATTCGGCACGATGGGCGCGGAGGTTTCGAAGATGCTAACAATCATAATCTGTCCGCCGATCTTCGTGGAGTTGATCGCTTGGCTCAGTACAGGAGGGACACCCGTAACCTCGAATGCCACATCGACTCCACCACCGGTGCGGCGATGAAGCTCATCCACCACAGCGTGGGCTTTCGGATCCAACACAATGGCACCCAACTCCTCGGCTTTCTGTTTCCGCTCCGGGGACAGTTCCACCGCGTAGATTTCAGAAGCGCCTGCTGCCTTCAATGCTTCGATCACAAGCAGACCGATTGGCCCGGCTCCGAAGACCACAGCTCGATCCCCGGCTTTCAGCTGACTTTGGCGCACGGCATACAGCGCGACCGCCGCAGGTTCTACCAAGGCTCCCTGTTCATAAGAGACACCGTCTGGAATTTTATGAACCATATGCTCATCGGCTGCCACATATTCGGAGAATCCGCCGCCACCGCCGGCAAGCCCAAGAAAGCCCATTTCTTCGCATAGATTATATTTCCCTTGTCGGCAAGCGTCGCATGTTCCGCATGAAAATACAGGCTCAACGACCACTCGGTCATCAGCCTTGAATTTCGTAACGCCTTCGCCAACCTCTACCACCTGGCCGGAAAATTCATGGCCCATAACGACGGGAGCCTGTTCTCCTGTAAGCGTATGAGGTGTATTCTCAGGTATAAATATAGGCCCGGCCACGTATTCATGGAGATCACTGCCACAAATGCCGCACCATTCAACCTTGATTTTCACTTTTCCATTCGTTGCTTGAGGCTCCGCTATCGTCTCCAAACGCAGATCCTTCACGCCATGCCAGCGCAATGCTTGCATTGTCTTCATCTCCTTATGAGTTCGAAAAAATAAGAATGAAATAGGAAACGTTTCCGAAATCAAATATGTCACAGTTTTGACATTCTGTCAAACCCCGCAGCCCCAAATGTATGAAAAGTCATGGACAACTTACGATTGTGCTTACTCTTTATTTTACAAGGCGATAAAGCTAACTGTTCCGATGAAACAATCTCGGTATTCTTCGTCTTACATGAGTACCATGATTTAAGTACATTCTTAATGTTATAATATAGATATGGCTCGATTTATTCTCCAAATTACATTCAGAACAGGAAACGTTTCCGATATAGAGAGGACTTTTTCGAATATGGTGAACCCCAAAAAAGTGACAATTGAAGATGTCGCTAAAAAAGCGGGCGTCGGTATTGCCACTGTGTCCAGAGCGATCAACAACAGCAAGGGAATCAGTCCCGCAACAAAAGCACGGATCCTGCAAGTGATCGAGGAAATCGGATTTAGTCCGGATACATCAGCTCAAAGCCTGAAGGTTCGCCAGACGAATCAAATTGCCTTGGCCGTGCCGGACATCCGGAATGCCATTATCCCGGAAATCGCCTGGTCGGTCGAACAGACCGCCAAGCAGCATGGATATCGTGTCGTTCAGATCAATACAGCTGGCAACGCCCGCAACGAGCTTGAAATTGTGAGGGATATCAAGAAGCTGCACGTGGATGGTCTGATTATTATGCCGCTGGCCTATCCCAAAACACTGGGCGAGCAAATCAATAAATCCAGCCTGCCCGTCTCCATCATTAATTACGGGAAGCAGTTAGGCGAGGAGTATAAGGCCGATATTGTCGGACTTGCCCGCCAGGAGGGCAGACTTGTCATGGAGCATCTGCTGAAAATCGGACGAACCCGAATCGCCTATGCCGGAGCCCCCAAAGATAAAATCGAAGAGCGGTATTGGGCATATGAGCAGTCGCTGAAGCAGGTCGATCCGTCCCTCGTTTATTTCGGGGAGGATTTCTCATTTGAAACGGGGGTTCGTGCAGCAGACTATTTTTATGGACTGAAGCATATGCCGGACGCCATCTATGCGGTTAACGACATGGTCGCCATCGGCATTGTCAATCGCTTTAAGGAGCTGCATATACGGATTCCCGAAGATGTGGCGGTCGTAGGCATCGATAACAATGCTTGGACAACCGTTACCAATCCGCAGATCAGTTCGGTTTCCATCATGGGGGACGAAGTTGCGCGTCTGGCTACGGAACTGCTCCTCAAGCGCCTTCGCGAGCAAAAGTCCGGCCAATACGAGCGTGTGCAATTCGAACCGCGGCTCATCGTGAGGGAATCCAGCATTTCCGTCATTCGAAACGCGACAACCGACTAGGGTTGCCGGACAATAAACAAAGCCTGGATGCGAAGTTCCAGGCTCTTTTCTTGCGAATATTTACTTCGGAGTCACATTAAGAATCCACAATTTACTGCGCACTCGCCTTCTATACCTTGAAAAACTGCGGCAAATACAAACGGTTCCGCTCCAGCATTTCATTCAGCATCCATTCCGCTTCACTAACGGAATCGATAAGGGGATGACTGCTTAGCGCAAGCAGCGCCTTCTCCCTGCTTCCCGTCACTGCCGCTTCAATGGCCAGGCTTTCGTAGGTCTTCACCGCTTGAATCAGGCCGACGGCAGCAGCGGGCACTCGCTTAATCGGGACCGGAACGGCACCGCTCTTCGTGACAACACAGTTCACTTCAATGCTGGCATCCGCAGGCAAAAATTCCAGCGTATCGCCGTTCATAACGTTCAGCGTCTGAATTTCGCCGCTGTCCGTATGAATAGCCTTCATCAAATTGACAGCGGCCTCAGAGTAGTAAGCACCGCCGCGCTGCTCCAGCTGCTTCGGCTTCTCCGCAAGCTCCGGACGCTTGTAAATCTCGAACAGCTCATCCTCAAGACGCTTGACCGTCTCGGCTCTTGTCTCACCTCTGGCCGCGGTAGCCTGCTGCTCCCCGAGCATCTCACGGTGGAGATAATAATATTTCAGATAATAGGACGGAATCGCGCCGATTGCCCGAATGAGTGTATCATTCCAGGCAAGCTGCGGTACATTGCTCGCTGAATAGCTTCCTCCTGCCTCCAACAGCTCCTCCAGCTTCGACTCTCCATCAATCTCGATCCGGCTGATCCAGTGCAGATGATTTAATCCGGCAAACTCACAGTAGATGCGTTCGGCAGGCACCTGATACAGTCCAGACAGCCATTTGTAAGCGGCGATCGGGGAATTGCATAATCCGATGGAGCGGATGCTCGAATGCTTCATGATTGCTTCCGTAACCATACCGGCCGGATTCGTAAAATTAAGCAGCCAAGCGTCTGGACACAATGCCTCCATGTCCCTGCATATATCCAGGAGCACCGGGATCGTACGCAGAGCCTTCATCATGCCGCCGGCTCCGGTCGTTTCCTGCCCGAGCATTCCGTATTTTAACGGGATTTTCTCATCCCAGCCTCTTGCCTCGAGCAGCCCTACACGCATCTGGGTCGACACGTAATGCGCATCCTTGAGCGCTTCCTTGCGATCCAGGGTTAAGGAAACGTTAATCGGCAGTCCGCTTCGCTCAACCATCCGCTGGGCCAGCCCGCCAACAATGGCGAGTTTATGATGACCCACCGGTATATCCACCAACACGATATCCGTCACCGGAAACGACTCGTAATGCTGAATGAAACCTTCGATCAGCTCAGGCGTATAGGACGAGCCTCCCCCAATAACAGCCACTTTCAATCCAGTGCCCATTCCATATTCCTCCCCTTTACAGCAAGTTCGTGATGCAATCGCTCATATACGGCGGCGTCCGGTACGACGCCGTTCCCATCCATTGCGAGCAGAACGGCACCCGCAGCGGGCTCAAGGGTCAATATGCGCAATCGGCTCTTCGGTGCGGCTGCACTCACCTGGGCCTCGATATACGGAACGACATAATCCCCTTCGCCGCGGGTCAGCACACTGCCTGCCAGCACAACGTCGAAGGCATCATGGCGCATGCCCAGCTTGTGAATAACTGCACTTGCGACCTTTCCCAGCTCCAGCCCTTGCCTCGCCAGTATCTTTCTGGCGGCTTCATCTGCCGGCGCCGCCTGAAACAACAGCTTTGCCAGCGTGTGCGGCGCCCTTCTGCCCTCGTCCAAAAAGCGGTGGAACATCTCCTCCACGCTGCCGAAGCTAAGTTCATCCAGCGTGAGCGAAGTCAATGAAGTCGGCTTCTCCCGGCCTTCCCATGAACGAACGACTGTGCGAAACACCTCGACGGCCAGATCACCGCCTCCGCCGAAATCGCCGAATGCATAACCGAATCCTCCAATCTGTATCTCCTCTCCCGCCGCATTCACACCATAACCGTTCGTCCCGCTTCCGCATATAAGAACGACCCCGTCCGTCTGTCTCGTGCCGGCTCTCATCGCAATGACGGTATCGCATACGATCTGATGTTTCTTGAAACCCATGCCACTGATCATAGGCCGCAGGATGCGGAAATCCGTCTCGCGGTCGGCTCCTGCCAGCCCGAAGGAGGCACAGGTAATGCTCTCTCTTTCCAGCTCCGCCTGTGCGAGTGCTTCATCCACGGCTTGTCTTATACTTCGCTCCGCGAGGGCGGCGCCAAGCTGATGATTGCCGCAGCCGCTGATGCCCCTCCCTGCAATTCGTCCCGTTTCGTCCGCCACGACAGCCAGGGTCTTGCTCCCTCCGCCATCGACTCCCAAGTAATAGTTCAAGTATGATCTCTCCTATGCTGCCAGGCTGAGGAAGCCGTCCCGCCAAGCCTCCCGGCCGTCAACCTGGGATCCTTCAAATCAGGCGGCTTCCTGCCATGACGTTTATTTCGATACTGCCATCTTCTCTTTGTTCTCTTGCCATTTCGCTGTTTTGTACTTCAACAGCTTGTCGTAACCCGCCTTCTGTGCATCCGCCTCTGCCTTGTCCAGAAGCGAGAGCACTTCCTGATCAGAGGACGTTGAGCTAATCGCTTTTGCTCTGGCCTGCTCATATATTTCGAACACACGCTGTGCAATGATGCCTTCCTCCGAATCGCCTGCAGGATCAAGGTTGACGTATTCCGTTGTATTCATCTGCGTCTTCCAGGTAATCTCGGATTGCCAATACGTCTCAAAGTTCCGTTTCTCCGGCGGCAGCGTGGACTCGAATTTCATCTTGGAGTTGTCCACGTACACCGTGTTGCCGCTCCATTGGAAGTTGACAGTGGCATTCATCAGCTCATCGCGGCCTTTCGCATCGCTGGTGAATTTATCGGTGAAGAGCGGCATATCCTCTTCATCCGTTCCATCCCAGTACAGCCCTTCAGGCCCCCACATGATCGTACGCTGGCCTTCCGGACCTGTGAACCAGTCCAGGAACGCGAAGATCGCCTCAGGATCTTTGGCCGCTTTCGTAATGACGCTGACATTCCAGCCGAGCTGCTTGTAATCGCCCGGGTAAATTTTATTGCGATCCAGTTCCGCTTTGTGTACAGGCCATACCATAATGTAACCTGCATCCGGGTCCTGCGCTTTCAGCAGATTATTGCCCTTGGAGCCGAACTCCGTCGGGCTGGATGCCACATAAACCGCCACTTTGCCATTCAGAATCTTCTGCTCAACCTGCTCCAGCTTCTGTGTGAAGGCGTCCTGTGTGACCAGCTTCTCACGGTACAGACGGCCCATATACTGCAGCAGCTCCCGATAGACCGGGTCCGTGAACAAGGATACGAGTTGATCCCCTTGCGGTACGGCAATCATGCTGTTGAACGTATAAGGACGATTCTCTGCGAATGCGGAAACCATGATGTCCACACCCGCGGCCGCTTGACCGACCTCCAGCGGCACAACATCCGGATATTTTGCCTTCACTTGCTTCAGATAAGCATACAGATCATCCGGCGTTTCCAGGCTTGGCGAGCCCAGCTCCTCGTAAATCTTCTTATTGACGAGATAACCGGCGTTGCCGTTGGGCTGCGTTGTATACCAGTTCGGGAACTGATACAGCTTCCCGTCCGGAGAACGAAGCAATTCGAGGGTGGACTCTCCGGCCCATTTTTTTAAGTTTGGATATTTATCCAAATAATCATCGAACGGCACCAGCATTCCCTCGGAACGCAGCTTCTCGACCTCCGCTCCCGGTTCCATCCAGATGACATCCGGCAATTCCCCGGACACAATCATGGTGCTGAGTTTGTTCTTGGCAACACCACCGGAGCTGACAGGCACGACGTTGACCTTTTTATTCTCCTGGATCCACTTCGTGGCAAGATCTGCACCCCAATCCGGCATCGTATACCAGTCATAATGGCCGTAGAACGAGAACTCGAGCGGCTTCTCCCCCAGCACAAAGGCATCCCCCGTGCTTGGTGTTTCATTGTTTTGCGAGCTTGGGCTATCACTCTTCGGGCTTGCGGTATTGCCACCTGAACCCGAGCATCCCATTAGAGCCATGACGATGACAAGTGTGACTGACAAGGCAGACAGAAGCTTCTTTTCCCCTTTTTTCATTCCCAGTGCTCCCTTCACGATTCATCTATGGTCAAAGCTGTCGCTTTAAACCCTCCTGTTGGCTGGCTTGAACTACTCCTTCAAAGAACCGATCAATACGCCCTTAACAAAATACTTCTGAACGAACGGGTATACGCACAGGATCGGAACGGTTGCCACCATCATGGTAGCCATGGACAACGACTTGGTGGTCACGGCCTTCATTGCGCTCATTCGGCCTTGCGCAGCAGCGTCCATATTCTGCATCTGCTCCATCATGATATTGGCATTGAGTATCTGCTGGAGCTTCGTCTGGATCGGCAGCAGATCCGCATTGGATATATAAATGCTGGGAGCGAACCAGTCATTCCAGTGGTATACAGCCGTAAACAGCGACAGCGTCGCAATGACCGGACCTGAGAGCGGCAGCACAATTCGGAAGAATACCCCCCAGTTCGATGAACCGTCGATATGAGCCGACTCCTCGAGTCCGGGCGGGATGCCCTTAAAGAACGTCCGGAAGATGATCATATTCCATACGCTGATGATGCCGGGTATGACCATAACCCAGAACGAGTTCATCAGACCCAGCTCCCGAATGAGCAGGTAGTTCGGAATGAGACCGCCGCTGAAATACATAGTCACGATGCACGTTACCATATAGAAGCTGCGTCCCATTAATTCACGCTTCGAAATGCCGTAGGCAAATATGGCGGTTGCCACAATGGAGAGCAGGGTGCCCGTTACCGTGCGAAACACCGAGATGATGAACCCGTCAATCAGCCGCTCATCCTTAAACACCACACGATAATTCTCAAGCGTGAATTCGCGCGGCCAGAATGTAATCCCGCCCTGCATCGTATCGGTCCCCGAGTTAAACGAGATGACGGCGGCGTTCCAGAATGGATACAGCGCAATAAATGCAAGCAAAGCCAGCGAGCCGTAGACGATGCCAACGAACAACCGATCTCCGTTCGACAGCCTCATATGAATCTCTCCCCCTTCTTCCCTACCATAGGCTGTTCCCCGATCGGCGGGCCCAGTAATTGGCCCCGGCCAGTAACACTACGCTGATGATGGCCTTGAACAGGCCTGCCGCGGTCGCGTAGGAGAATCGGCTGTTCTGAATGCCAATCCGGTACACATACGTGTCCAGCACATCGCTGACATCCCGCAATACCGGATTGCCCGCCAGCAGCAAGATATCCTCAAAGCCTGCATTCAGGAAATTGCCAATGGCCAGAATCGAGAATACAACGATGATCGGCATAATGGACGGAATCGTAATGGAGAAGATCTGCTTCAATCGGCTTGCACCGTCAATCGAGGCTGCCTCATACAGTTGGGGATTGATGCCCGCGATAGCCGCTAAATACACGATGGATGAGAAACCGATCTCCTTCCACACGTTGGTCACGGTTAAGATGCTCCAGAAATATTTCGGCTCCGACAGAAAGTTAATCGGGTCGTCGATCAGATTCAGACTCTGCAGCAGGATGTTCAGGCTGCCGTTATCCGTAGACAGGATGGAGATCGCAAAGCCCGATACGATGACCCACGACAGGAAGTGAGGCAGATAGCTGATGGTCTGGACGATTCTTTTGAAGGACCGTCTCCCGACTTCGTTCAGCATCAGCGCGAGCAGAATCGGCGCCGGAAACCCGATGCACAGCTTGAGCACACTAATAACGAGGGTATTCCGCATAATGGTCCAAAACTCCGGCGCTCCGAAAAACATGTCAAAATGCTTGAAGCCCACCCAGGGACTATTCAAAAATCCCTTGAACAAACTGTAATCCTGAAATGCCATGAGCACGCCATACATCGGAATATAACTGAAGACAAGAATGAACATCATAGCCGGAAGCACCATGAGCTGAATATCCCATTGCTTCAGGAAGCGGTGCAGGCGGCCCTTCTTCCTGTGCGGCTCTGCCTTGCGATGGATCTCGGCTTGCGGCATGGGCATCTCCCCCTTTTAACTTTGTGTTAGATTTATTGACATAACTCTGAGATGCTTGCCACTTCATTGTATCGCCTGCACCAGGCTCATTTCTCTGCTAAAACGAGTAAAAACCAGCACTATATCACTGGTTTTTAGGAATTTTGCTTTTGTGAAGCCTTCGGCGTCATGCCGATGTGCTTTTTGAACAGCCGATTAAAATTGGTCAGCGTGCGGAAGCCGCATTCCAGGGCAACATCCATTACTTTCATATGACCTGCCTCCAGCATCATGACGGCTTGCTCCAGCCGAATATGGATGAGGTACAGCAGCGGCGGCATGCCAACCGCGCGTTTGAATATTTCGCTGAACCTGGAAGGGCTGAGGTAGACGAGTGATGCCAGCTCCTCCAGTGTCCAGGGATGCGCGAAATTTTGTTCCATGACCATGATGACCTGGCGCATCTTCTCAAGCTGGCGCTCGCTGATGCTGGGCTCGCCTCCGTTGTCCCCCACCTGCCGGCATTCCCGGTTTACGGTAGCCAGAAACTGCAGCAGAAGCGCGTAAACAACCGTAGCATAGGAACGCTGCTCCCTCTCATGCTCCTCCTGGAGCTGAAACAGAAGTGCATGCAGCTTGTCCATGGCCGGATGGTCGCGGTGGATCAGATTCGTGTAATGCTTGCCCATCTCGCGGAACGGACTGAACAGCTCCGGGTCGAACCGGAGGTTATGGATAAACCAGGTCGAATCGAACGTAATGACCGTGATGACAAGATCCTGGGTCTCATAGGCGCAGTGAAGGTCATTGGAGTTGATAAGCAGCACGTCGCCCTGCTGAAACTCAAATTTCTGCCCGTTGATGATGTAGTAGCCCGTCCCGGCTTTAATATAATTAATCTCCAGAACATTATGCCAATGAAGCTTCTGATAGGGGCTCGTCACGCCAATCGTATCGACGACAAAAATCGGATAATTCTTAGCTAATTTTACTTTTTCTTTTGGAATCGCTTCTTCCCGCATGATAGACGGCATCCTAAACCCCTCCGCAATCGTTTATTTATGTAAGCGCTGCACACATACATTGTTTGTCAAAGACTCTATCATCCACATTCCATAGTTGTAAATAAAAAAAGCTGTCCCGAATGTCATTCCTGACAAGGAACAGCTTATTGACACCAAAAACTTCCGAGTTAGCTTTCATCGTCCCCCATCTGCGGAACGTTAGTTTGCCGGGGTGAATTTAATCCAATCGTAGTAAGCGCGTACCGGAGTGCCCGGGTAATTGAATTTCCCCGTCCATATTTCAGCTGGCCCCGCACCTGACCATAAGTTGACCATAATATGGCCCGGGCTTGTCGGCAGCGCACCGCGCGAGCCGTTCTCCGTGTGTACCAATTGGCCGTCTACATACCACTTAATGGACGTTGGCGACCATTCGAACGCATAGTTATGAAAATCGAGGGAGGCATCAAATCCCAGGTTGATAATGGTGCTATGCTGACCTACGCCATTCGTAAAATAATTGGTTTCCATCTTCGTGGTGTCTTTCCCCAGGATTTCAATGTCGATTTCGTCGTTGGACGTGCCGGTCCCTGGTCCGGAATACGTGAAGAGGCTCGTGACGAGTCCCGTTCCCTTGGCTGCTTTCAGCCGCGCTTCGACCCGGCCATAGTCATACTTGACGTTTGTTGCGTACTCGGCGGAAGCATAATTTTTCCCTGAGCAGCTGGCAGGACAGCCTGCCTTGTCGAGTCGCAGAGCCATAATGCCATTCGAGAATTCCTGGTTAGCCGCTTTCCAGCCGACACCGAAATCCGGGCCATTTCCCCATCCATCGGAGGTATAGAACAGGTTAGGGTTCGTTCCATTCAGCGGTTCGTTAAAAGCCACATCTGCAGCCGACGCTTGAATAGGTAACAGCAATCCGCATAACAGGGTACCTGCCGTAAGCACGGCCGTCATGTTCCTTCTGAAATTCATTAGCATGTTCATGAACAACACCTCTTCCTTGAAATGTAATGAATAGAATACAAGTACGATGCTTCTATGCTTCCGGGAATCTTGAAGGAAAACAGGCCCCCTTTCGTTAAAATAGTTGATATGGGTGTAACTTATTGGTTGTTCATCTTTATCCTACATGTAAATATTTAGTAAATCCTAGCCATTTCAATGATAATACTGCACTATTTAACGGTTATCCTCAGTCAGACATGCGAAAAAGGGCTGCCACAGGTCGCTTGATCCCCCCTGTCACAGCCTTATACAGCCACCTCAAGAAGCATATCTAGGTTGGCACCAGAACATATTGCTGCCGATAAGCCGTTGGTGACGTGTGATGGTATTTAGCGAACGCTCTCGAGAACGTATGCAGATTGGAGTATCCCAGCGAAAAAGCCGCCTCGGTGACGGATACATCCGTTTCTGTCAGCAGCGCCGCCGCCCGCTCCATCCGCAGCTTCATTAGATAATGACTTGGACTGATGCCGTGTACCCGGATGAATTCACAATAGAGATGCGTTCGGTGTACGCCCGCATGATCAACAACATCCGTAACCGCAATGCCCTCCATGTAATGGGAATCCATATAATGCAGACTCTGCTCAAGCCAGTTCGATCTGGTCCCCTTTTTGGCCGGGGCGCCAGACAGCAGTTCAAACAGATGATACACCCATTTCTGGCGTGCAAACTCGCTGCCAAGCGTATCGTCATCCACACATTCGTAGATTTGATTCAACACCCCCGGCAGCTCTGCCTTCATCGCGTTGCGAATAAAGGGCTTATGCGGATGCAGACCAATTCGGTTCAAAGCGCTGACCGCAAACTCTCCGTTGAGTGTGACCGAATGTGTACGGAGCGGAAATTCCGGATGATGATTCGATTCCCAGTAGCTGTACCTGATATGAGGGAACAAACAAAAGGCGTCCCCTTCTGACAAGGTAACCTCCTCCTCCCCATAGACCAGTGAGACCTTTCCATTTAGAACAAAATGCAGCGAATAGTTCTCCGATACCTTGGGACCAACATAATAATGGGATTTGGCAATGCTCCGACCCGTGCGGAGGATCCATATTCCGCTCTTTCTCTCCATATCTGAAGGAATGCAGTACTTCATGTCGACATACTCAAAGGCCATTTCCTTCACCTGATATCCCTCCCGTCACAAAAAATGTTTCCTATGATGCGGAGCCCTGGCAAGACTCCATGGCCTTCATCTATGGAAAAACAACAAAGAGGCACAGCGCCACCTGCCGTGCCTCCAGTGATCTGGTCGACAAACCTCGGTTTATGATCCCGAGTACCTGATCCAAAACGGCAGCCGAGGCCCTTTCATCGATCCGTCGGCCGAACGCCATGGTCCCGAGACTAACCTCCGACACTTTCACTCCCGTTCTGCCAAACGTCCTGTACTGCATAGTTACAGCCTCCTTGTATTGTCTGGTATACAAAAACAACCGGAGACACACCTTGGATCATGATGATCCAAGGATGCATCTCCGGTTGTCCGGTAGATGAAGAATTCCTTAATTATATTATTTCCGATATGTTAAGTAGGATTATAGCATCGTCTATTTTTGTCGTCAATTATTTTTCATGTTGGATTCTCGGCCAGATCAATCTGGGATGTCTCCTTACCGTCCGCTCCAAAGACAATTCCCGCAAACACCAGCGCTGCTGGAGAAGCGGTACAACACGCTCCATAAACGGCTAAGGTCCGCCTCAAACGCAAAGGAGCCATAATGTTGAATCCATCATAAGCTCCTCTGCCCCTCAACTCACTCATCCGATCTCTTACAATGCTTCCTGCTGCTCGACCAGCTTCTCTACGTAATCGCTGACATACTCTGCATCCTGCAGACGAGATTGCACCTCCGTCTCCCACGTCTTAGCATCCCTTAATGAAGCAAGACTTCCCGTGCTGCCATACCATGTCTCTACTTTATCCCTGGAAATGCTGAAGACTTGGTCCTCGAATGCGAAAATCAGCTTCTCCAGATTATCAATCATCACAAAATTTGCAGTGGAGTTATACAGGAGAAACTCCTTCAGCTTCTCCTCCTTCAGAGCTCTGGCACCTGCTTGAAAACGCAGCTCTGCCGTCCGTTCCTCCGGGTACAGCTGGAAGGTGCGCCCAATCTCGCGCAACGGAAGCGAAGCATTCAGATTTATGAAATTCCCTGCATTCCCCATATAGGGACTGGCAAAACTTAATGAATTACGAATATCATGCGTCATCGGATCATTCTGTTCTGCTTCGTACTGGATGGCCTGGGCATGCGCCCGAGGCTTGATATATCCTTCCAGCGCAATCATGCCCCCTATGCCAATAAGCAGCAATACAATAATCAGCATATTCTTTCTACTCATTGCACATTCACCTCATGTTTAATCGTCAGCTTACAGGCTTTATGGATCAGCAGTGGAATGAAAATCGACGTTAATGGAATCGCATATTGCAGAACAGTAACGTAAAAAGAATACGGGCCGTCTATCCGCAATTCCCTTCCAAACCATACATCACTTCCGAATTGCATCGCAAAGGAATAAGCCGAAACCACGATGACAAAAATCCCCCACAGTCCCCACGCTGCCTTGCTCCATTTGAACAGCTTGCCTGCGTTAATGACCGCCGTCTGCTTCTCATATACTTTCAAATGTCGTGACATGGAGAGATAAACCACCCCACTCAGCACAACAAGACAAAGCAGTAATCCATTCACCGCTATACCACTCGGCAGAATCCGGGCAGGGATGCTTGCAATCCAGGCCAGCAAGGAATAAATCAAGGCGCTCTGAACCAAATCGTAACGGTAGCGGTAGCTGTATATCTTCTGATTATCGTCAATTAAGAACTCAATATCCTCAATGTTGTCAATAGCCAGGCTGATAGCTGATTGATAATTCATACCATTCTCCATGTAATCTGTCACCCGTGCCTCTAAATTGCTGAGAACCTCATTCTTCAGCTCTACAACCTCTTTGGTTCTACGTTGATTCGCAAATAGGCGGTCGACAAAGATCTCAAGATCATGCCGGTTTGTCATTGCTGTCTCAGCTCCCTTCCGTTACCGATCAGAACATCGATTACTTCCCGTGCAGCCTTCCACTCTTCCTGATTTTGTGTTAAACGCTCCTGTCCATCCTGACTAAGATTGTAATATTTACGCCTTCCCCCCTGGGTTTCTTCCCCCCAATAGGAACGTATCAAGCCCTGCTTCTCCAGCCTTCTCAGACTGGAATACAAGGTGGGTTCCTTGAGCTCAAACCGGTTCCCGCTTCGCAATAAGATTTCCTTGATGATCTGATAGCCGTAATTATCTCCGTCCAACAACACGCACAGAATAAATGTATCAATATTTCCTCGTATCAAATCACTGTTATGTAATGACTCCATCAAGCTCCTGAACCTCCCACTGGCGGAATAGGTATAGTATAACGCATATTACTATGCGTGTCAAAGTAATATTCCACACATGTATATAGACGGAATGAATGCTCTACAGATTGACGATTTACAAGCACCTGCTATATAATTCATGAAAGTTCTTCCTATTATAAATAGAATCCATTCCATGCTATATATGATATCGAAACACTTCTTTATCGTATCAGTATCTGCAGGAGGAGACGGTTGTGCTTCTTAAATACATTCGACGACTGAAATACTATATACTCCGAACCCTCCGCATGCAAAATAGCGATCATCGGATTGCCCTCGGCTTTGCCGTTGGCTTCTTTCCTTGCTGGTATCCAACTTTTGGCATTGATCTGCTGCTGGCCCCGCTGCTCGCTCGTCTGGTACGGGGTAATATCCCCTCGGCCTTCCTTGCAGCCACGGCCGGGTCCGTTCTATGGCCCATCCTGTTCTATTTAAACTACAGAGTCGGGGTCTTGGTGCATCTGTTCACCACATTTCCCAAAACATTTGAAATTGAAGATGCCCTTACGGTTCCGGTACCTGAAACGGATTATATTATCGAGACCGATCATTTTGGCAGATTAGGGCATATGGGTGTTAACTTCCTTGTAGGCGCCCTCATCAACAGCGTCCTGTCTACGTTGATCCTCTATATTCTGCTGCGCATCATGCTCTCGGTTTACCGCAAACCCCTGCTTCAGAAAATCAAGCAATCCATTCGAAAAGGTAAATCCAAAATTATAAGATGAACCCTTCATGTATAAGCGCCCGGAACTCCACTCCGGCGCTTTTTTATATAGAAATCCCCTTGTTTGTGCCTTGACCAAATCCAGCCCCCTTGACAAATTCTCTGGAAATTTCGGTATAAGTTGCTAAGAGTACGGCATTCTAAAGAGGATGAGCCTTCACTACTTACCAGCAAGGGAGGAAAGCACGGATGAAATCGAAAGTACAGGACGAACTCCTTCTTAACGTCAAGAACCGTCTTGAGAATTGCGAAGATGTCATCTATCAATCCTTACGCATCCATGGATCGACATGCACCATCATCTATATTGAATCGATTGTGGACATCAGCACCTTGCACGAACATATTGTTAAACCCCTTATCAAGGAAGCCGCGCAGGTACAGCATAATTTCGATAACTTCATTGACTGTATGGATCGCGGAGATACACTTTCGGTTCCTTTTGAGCGCTCAGCCTCGGCCGAGTACATTGCCAACATGATTGTAGAAGGCAGAGCCGTACTGATTGTCGAGAGGCTGACCGAGAGCTATTTGTTTGATATTGTTTTGTATCAGAAACGAGCGGTTTCGGAATCGCAGAACGAACTGGTGGTGAATGGCCCGCAGGAAGCTTTTATTGAAGATATCGGCACGAACTTATCGCTGCTGCGGCACAAAATCAAGCATACCGATTTAAAAACCATCCGTTATCAAATCGGCGATTACTCAAAGACAGCCGTATATATGGTATACGTGGACGGTTTATGCAAACCCGAAATCGTATCCCAGGTAGATCGTCAGTTGAAAAGCATATCCATTGACGGGACTTTCGGGATCAGCACCTTGTCGGAGCAGATGAAAGAAGGCGTGAAATCCCCCTTCCCGCAGTTTCAATATACGGAACGACCGGATTCCGTAGCTGCCTCCCTGCTTGAAGGAAGAGTTGGCATCATGCAGGACGGGACACCCTCGGCACTCATCGTGCCCGTGACGCTGTTTTCGCTGCTGCAGTCGTCTGAGGACTACTACCACAGCTTCTTCTCTTCCAGCTGGATACGGATTATCCGGTTCATGTTCGCCGTTATATCATTGCTAATGCCCTCTCTGTATGTCGCGATCACGACGTTTCAGCCATCCATCATACCAACCGATCTGCTGATTACCATTGCGGCATCCCGTGAGAATATCCCGTTCTCCGCGCTGGCCGAAGCGCTGATCATGGAACTGACGTTTGAAGCGCTGCGAGAAGCCGGAACACGGATTCCCAAGCCTGTTGGACAGACCATATCCATTATCGGCGCCATCGTCATTGGACAAGCTGCGGTTGAAGCAGGTATCGTATCCAATCCGATGGTCATCGTGGTATCGATAACGGGCATCGCTTCTTATATTATCCCGCACTTCGAGCTTGGGCTAGCATTTCGCTTGCTGCGCTTTCCGATACTGATTCTTGGGGGAACCCTCGGCCTCATCGGTGTATTTGCCGCCGCCTTTCTCGTGTATGGACACATGGCTTCGCTGAAGTCGTTTAACACGCCGTATCTGCAGCCAGTGGCGCCACTCGTAATATCCGAATGGAAGGATACCTTCTTGCGGGCACCATCCATGCTGATGAAGAACAGGCCAAAGGCCTATGCATCATCCAACAATTTAAGGAGACGAAAGTGAGCATGCCTCTACTCAAATTGTTCAAAATTCTGCTTCCCCTCATTCTGCTGACAGGCTGCGGCTTCAGCCTGTCCAAGGTTGAAATCAATGAACAAACCTTCGTATTTGCCATGTACATCAATGAGGGCAAGCAAAAGGGAACCGTTGAGGTGACCATCAGCGCCCCCCTGCCGAACCGTCTCACATCCGGTCGACAAGCGGGAGGACATGGCGGTGGAGATCCTTATGCCATGGTAACCAAAACGTCCACCACCGTGCAGGATACCCTGCATCTTATTCAACGGGATCTCTCCCGCCGGTTTGACTTCAGTCACACCAAAGTGGTTGTCGTTGGCAAAAGTTATGCCGAGGCGGGACTTGAGGATCTGATGGACTGGCTTCAGCGGGAACCAACAACAAACCTGCGTACATACTTAATGGTTGCACCCGGCGATGCTAAAAAAGTCGCGGAGCTGACACCGGTGTTTGAGCAAATGCCTTCCGAAGTGCTCATCCGGTTTGCTACTCAACATAACATGATCAATACAACCTTGAAGGATTGCCTGTATGCTGAATCCGCTAACCAGGGATATGCCTTGACCTATTTGGCAGCGCAAAAAAAACCGATGGTGGCCGACCAGGAAAAGCTGGAGCCCTGGACCGGGATTCAAGGCACAGCCATTTTTCATAACCACAAGCTTCTCACCACACTCCCCATGCAGGAGTCCTTGGCTGTCAGTTGGGCCGTAAACGAAGTGAAAGGGCCGCTGTATACCGTTTCCTGGGATGAAGGAGCCGGAAGAGCCAGCGTATTTCTCATCTCGACAAACTCCAAGAAATCCGTCCGCATGGTCTCTGGTCATCCGGTATTCACGATTAAGCTGCTGGGAATCGGAGATGTCATCTACAAGCGGAACCAGAAGCAGTTGGACACGTTGGAAGCCAAACGAATTATCGAGCGAGAGCTCAATGACATGGTCAAAAGCGAATTGCAAAAAGCGCTCAGGACTTCGCAAAGGGTGGGCTCCGATATTCTGCAGTTAGGCATGCTGGTAGACTGGAACTATCCTGACCATTGGGAAAAGGTTCGCTCCGAATGGGCGAATTACTACAAGAACGAGGTTGAGATCCAGGTCGTCACGGACATTCGGGTCCGCAACTTCGGTACAACGCTCAAAATGAAACCGAAATAAGGAGGCACGTCCGAATGCTGGCACTCTTATTCTTAGCTTATGCCCTGGTTGAATGGTTCATTGCGAAGAATAAAGTAAAAGCCCCCCGTGAAAAATGGACGATGCTTGTTCTTATTGCGGCCTTTACGACCTGGAACGTAATCGCCCTCTATTTTCACGAATGGCTAACCCCAAACCATCTGATCATCTGGTTATTTGGCTGGCTTGATAAGTTATAAGAAAAAACGGAAAGGATGTAAGAATCCTCATGCGTAATACTCCCTGGCAGCTGTTCCGATTCGGATTTGTTTATCTCAACGCCATACCCACTGGCTTTCTGATCAGTCCCATACTGTGGAATTCAGCCTATTTAGGTTGGGCTTCCATACTGGGGGGCTATGCCTTGAGTTTGATTCTGCTGTGGTTTACCGTAAAGGTCGGGCTCTGGGATCCGCATAAGCCATGGCTCGACTTCGGCAGCCAGCTGGTTAGCAAGTGGATTCACTTTCCGATTGTTTTCCTGGTAATGTTCTGGGCCATTAATTATATCGGGATGGATATAGAAGGTTTCACGTTATTCTTTGACACCAATTACATGCGTGAAACCCCGCAATGGTTTGTCCTCCTTATCGTGGGCCTGGTCGTAACCATATCCGCACGCTGGGGCCTGGAAACCATGATCTATATATCCGATGGGTTGTTTATCGTGATTGTGATTGCCATTGTGTTTATGAATATGTTTTTCTTCAAGGAAGCTCATTTCGATATGGCCATTGCGATGGTCAGACATCACAATTACGGATCAACGATTAAGGATGCCCTGTTCTGCCTCTCCTTTTTTGCGGAATGGATCGTATTCCTCTTTCTCGCGCCCTACCTCAAGTTTGATCGAAGATCGTTTCGAAACCTGGCGGCAGCCGGGCTGCTGGTAACCATCGGCATGCTGCTCCAATGGGCATCCACGCTGTTGAATTTCGGCCCTTATCTGGGCCGTGAGCTTCAGTATCCGCTCGTTGAATTAATGCGGGCAGCCAGTGGATTCCTCGGAAATTCGGATCCGCTGATGATCGGTCTGTGGAGCAGCTCCATGTTCCTGCACAGCGCTTTTTTAATCCATATCAGTGCAAGATGTCTTGCCAAGCTGTTTCAATTAAACCATATGGACGGTCCCTTGATTGCCATCATCGGGGGAACCGCTATCGTAATCGCATATCAGTATTCGCAGAATCCGATCCGATTTATGGGGGATTTCAATTCCTTCGGGATGGCGGTGTTCTTTATTTTGATGGAGTTCATCCCCATTTTCTACTGGATAGCCTCCCTGTTTCGCAGACGTGGACATAAACATAAGGCTAGACAGAAGCCCAGACAGAAACAAAAGCCTGCTTAAAACTACTGCTCGACAATCCGTAGTCCCTGCTTGGCAATGAAACATAAAAGAGAGCGGCAATCATGCCGCTCTCTCCTTCCTTAATATGACCTGTCAAGGCCCCAGCCTCTCTATATACGAGTTATCAACATACTTTTCATATTGAATCGGCTGTTTCAGGAATCCGCTTGCCTCCAAAATCTCGACCGAAGCCTGCTGGGTTGCAATAGCATCCCGCGTGATCGGTGTAAGCTCCGCATTTTGGTTGCTGAATACCTCCTTCAGGATTTCGACCGGTATCTTCTTCTCATCGGCAAACATCTGGGCCATTTCATCAAAATGCTCATTCTGCCAGACAATCGCCTCCTTATACACCCGAAGAAACTCCGTCACAAGCTCCGGGTGCTCCTTCGCAAAACCGGTACGTGCAATCAGCGCGACCGGCGCGAGAATTCCCTGTTCGGGACCCGCCACAATAGCAGCTGTTTTTTGCCGTGTCAGCTGAGTCGTAAACGGATCAATAGCAACCCATGCATCTACTTTCCCCGTAGTGAAAGCGGGCAGTGCGTCGGTAAACTGTAAATTGACAATCTCCAGATCCTGCTCGGATAATCCATACTTGGCTAATACCTTCAGAAGATACACATGGGAGGTCGTCCCTTTGGCTAGGGCAATTCTTCTGCCCTTCAGATCCTCCACACGCTGCACCGGCGAATTCGCTGGCACCAGTATGGCATTCAGTCTCGCTCCATTACTGATCAATCCAATATTAACAAAAGGAAGGCCTGCGGATTGGCCTTGCAGAGCTGCTCCGTCACCAAGAAGTGAAATATCCACTCGATCGGCTGCCAGTGACTCCAGCAGCGGCGGACCGCTCTGGAATTCGCTCCATTTCACGGTTGCGTGATGAGCCTTGAAGCTCTCTTCAAGCCAGCCCTTCTCCTTGATGACCGTAAATAAATTGGTTCCCCCATTAATCGCCAGCTGGACAACGATCGGTTCCTTCTCCCCCTCCCCCGCCTCCGAGGCTTTGCTGCTGCACCCTGTTGCAAATATCAGCAGTGTCAGCATGAATAAGAGGACTATCATGAACTTAAAGTGTGATGACTTCATCAGGACCATGGCTGCTTCTCTCCTTGTTTATATCCAGCTGGACGTTTGCTTCTACTGAGCCTGGATGTTAGGCGTTTTCAGATAGGTCTTGCTCTGCCGGCCGTCCACGCTGTACGGCACTTCTCCGGCAAGCGTAACGCGGCGAACGATGCGGTGCTGTTCACCATAGTCATTAACAGCGATATGCTGGGTCGAGCGATTATCCCAGATGGCTACATCCCCTGCTGCCCAGTGCCAACGCACCGTATTTTCCAGGCTGGTGATGTGGCCTTGAAACAGCTCATATAATCGGGACGATTCCGCTGCGGATACTCCAAGCAATCGCTTGACAAAACTCCCTAGTAGAAGCGATTTCTCCCGGGTCTCCGGGTGAACGCGAACGATGGGGTGCTCGGTCTCATAGACGGTGGATGCAAATGTGCGCTGATACTCCTTCACGCTGTCCTCCGAGGCTTCCGGACGTCTTGCGGCATAATCATACAGATTCGTGTGAACCGCCCACAGCTTCTCTGCCAGCTCCTTCAGCTCTTGCGGCAGACTGTCATAGGCAGCTGCGGTATTGGACCATACGGTATCTCCACCGGAAGAAGGCACTACGACTGAACGAAGTACAGAAATGCTGGGATATGCATCGATAAATGTAATATCCGTGTGCCATGCATTGGCGCGTCCGCCATGATGCGAATCGATCTCCAAGATATAACGGCTTCCCTCTTTGGTCTTCACCGTAGGATGTGCGAAGGGCTCACCGAGCAGATCCGCGAAGACTTCTTGTCCCTCATCATCCAGATGCTGTTGATTTCGGAAGAACAGCACCTTGTGTTTAAGAAGGGCCGCTCGAATAGACTGGACCGCAGCCTGATCCAGATCTCCACCCAGTGTGATCCCCTTCACTTCGGCTCCAACGCGGCCGCCAATCGGCCGTACCTCTAATGTATCTGTTTCTTGTTTAACCCCAATACTCATAGACTCTGCACTCCTTATTTATAGTTTTCATTCCATGAAACACGATTTTAATAAGGCCGGTCGCCGATAATCGATACCCGCTCAGCCACCCTGCGGTTCGGATAATAGTCATTTACAGCATAGTGCTGAGTCGAACGGTTGTCCCAGAACGCGTATGAGCATCCACTCCATTCATCAAATTTCATAATTCTCATGTGAATAGTAGGTGTTTAGGGAATAAAAAAAGATCCAACGGTTTAGCTGATTTGCTAAATCCGTTGAATCTCCGGAGGCCCAGTCGATTCCCGAATACCCTTTATTCGTATGAACTACTGAATTTCACGTCTTGTTGTTGTGTATTTGATAATATATTCCCATCCAATACATGTCAACCATTTTCTGAGAAGATCTGTTTTCAGCTTTATTATCAAAGTTTCCAACAAAAAACCAAATTTTGTGAAAGCGCTTCCTACAAAAGGTTCTTTTATTGTAAGCAATTGGCATATTATATAGTACAGTAGACCAGCTGGCAAGGGTGGCATCTAGGAGGTGATAGGCATGGGCGTGAATGAGGCATTGGCTTTGATGATTTCGTTCGCCACTCTGGTCGTTTCGATCCTTGCTTTCCATAATAAGAAATAGACCCGTCCCTTGTACAGATGAATCTATTTCTTACGTCTGGTTGGAGCAAGCAATCATCCGCCCTGCATGCAACAGTCCGCTGTATCAGGAGTCGGCGGCAACCGGCTCCTTTTGTGATACACAAAATATCCTATTCCGATTTTTACGCAAATATGACTCTGGGATGCAACTAAGTATTAAGAATCGGCGTCACTTGAGCTAAAATCTGCTCGATCTGCTTTGAACTCTCTTCATACATTTTTTTCGCCTTTTTACTTTTGGTACTAAGGCTGAACAGCTCTAAATCTGCTTGGCATTTTTTTAAATTTGCATACAACAGCTTGCGCTCCTCATTCTGGGGAACCTGAATCTGATCGTCATACAAATCCACGGTAAGTGTGCCGTACGTATCAACCTGGGCAAAATAAACATCCTTCAACTTGGCTCCTATTTTATCCAGCTCATCCAGCAGCCAATTCTGGCCAAAACCCATAACTCGCAGGGGCTCATCCATGATATTCCCGTCCATAACAACAACCTGCGGCGGTTTCTCCGGAGCCACCGTAATGCCTAAATGCTTAGGGGTTAACGGGAGATTCTCCCGCTTCTGCAGGATATTGATCTCCCCACTGGATTCCATAATGGCAAACTCCACATCAGCCAGTTGAAAAATATCTTTTTTTCGAAGCTGCTGCATGATCTCATCAGTGGACAGGCGCTCTTTTTTCATATTTTCCTCAAGAATCTTTCCACCCTGTATGAGCACGGTTGGTTTAAAGTCTATGAAATCACGTGCCTTCTTGCTCTTGATCTGCAAAAACTCGATAGCAAGAGAGCATAAGACCCATACCCCCAACGCGATCAGTCCCAAATACCAGTTCGTATTTAAATCCATGGATATGTAGGCAGCCAAGCTACCAATGGTAATTCCGGTCAAATATTCGAAAAAAGACAATTGTGTGACCTGACGTTTTCCAAGCAATTTTGTCATCAGAAACAGCACAATTACGGCACATAATGTACGAAGTACAATTTCAAGCCATTGCGGCATAAATGACCCTCCTCCATCTTTTTGTTCAATGATCACCTTATAGATTATTGTCAAATTTACGCATAGAAATTACACCATTATTTTCCTGTTCCCCCATCATGCATGATCTGAGAGAAAATGAGTACATTATGATGCATGAAAGGAGTGATAAAAATGACTGTAGCATCCGATGTAAAAACATGTCTCTCATCCTTGAAAAGCGCTCAGGCCAGCCTTGAGCAATTTGCGTTGTCTACACAAGACCAAAATGCTAAAACTCTGTTTACCACTGCCGCACAACAGACACAACAAGTCGTAGACCAAGTGGCACAGCGAGTCCAGCAGCTTGAACAGGAAGAGCCTCAGTATAAAGGCTTCTAATATTCGTTGCACTTTTGTTCTAACTGCGAGTAAAACCCAAGTTCGCCTCCTATCATTCCCTGGTAGGAGGTTATTTATATTGTGTGAATTGTTATTGAGTTATGCTCTACATCAGGGTAAAGTGGTAATAACAAAAGGCGGACTACAAGGAGGTAGATTCTATGAAGAATGGTACGCAGTCCATGGATGTCATCACATTCGGCGAGTCCATGGGATTGTTATATCCGGAAGGCACACGGGGAATTGGTCAAGGCGGAAGTTTGGCGCAATCCTTCGGCGGAGCCGAGAGCAATCTGGCCATTGGCCTGGCCAGGCTAGGCTGCTTCAGCGGCTGGTTTGGTCAACTGGGCAGCGATCCGCTCGGAACCGGTATTTTGAAAACGCTTCGCGGAGAAGGGGTCGATGTTTCACGCGCCAGGCAAACCGATGCCGCGCCGACCGGCCTTATGCTAAGACAGAATGTACGCGGTCAGTCCTCCGTGTACTACTACCGCAAAGGCTCAGCGGCCAGTCAAATGACGCCGGATCTCGTGGATTCCGAATACATAGCTAATGCCCGTATTCTTCATTTCACCGGCATTACGGCAGCGCTGAGCAGCAGCTGCCTGGATACGATTCGGCATGTGATTTCTGTGTGCAAGGAGCATGGCGTTCTGATCAGCTTTGATCCCAACCTAAGGCTCAAGTTATGGAATATAGAGGAAGCCCGCCCTGTTCTGCTGGAGCTTGCCGGAGCCTGCGATTATTTCCTCCCCGGCTACGATGAATGCAAGCTTTTATTTGAAACCGAGGATGAGCAGGTCATCATCAACCGTCTGCGGCAGCTGCCTGGAATGTCCATTATCAAGAGTTTCAACGGAAACAACGTAATGGTTCACCAGGATGTAACCTACTCCCTTCCGTTTGAACGCGTAGAGCAAGTGGTGGATACCGTGGGGGCAGGCGATGGTTTCTGTGCCGGTTTCCTTGCCGGTATTGCCAAAGGCTGGACACCGGAAGAGGCTTTATCCCTGGGTGGTTTAACCGGCTCGCTGGTTATCCAAGCTCCCGGTGATTGGGAAGCGCTTCCGACATGGGATGAGGTTCAGCAGCGGCGCGGCCATTCGGCTCATATCGAGCGCTAGACCTTTTCATAAGCTATAATCCCTAATTCATTCATCATACGACAAGGAGCTGTGTAGCATGAAAAAACTAAGACTGATTGAACAGATTCATCAAGCCGGTGTTGTAGCTGTCTTGCGCGGAGATTCTCCAGAAGAAGTAGTGGAAATCGCCAAGCGTGCCATTGAAGGCGGCATTAAAGTGATCGAGGTCACGATGACCGTACCTTTTGCTACGGAAGCCATTACAACGCTATCCAAAATGTACTCTTCCAAGGATCCGCAAGCTGATGATTATGCCATCATCGGTGCCGGCACCGTCCTCGATTCCGAAACGGCCCGAATCACCATACTGGCTGGCGCTGAGTTCGTTGTGTCCCCAAGCCTCGACCGGGATACCATTATGCTCTGCAATCGCTACCGGATACCGGTCATGCCGGGCGCTGTCACCGTTCATGATATGATCGCCGCGCTAGAGCTCGGTGTCGATGTCATTAAACTCTTCCCGGGGAACCTGTACTCTCCATCGGTTATTCCATCCATGAAGGGCCCGCTTCCGCAAGCCAACATTATGCCGACCGGCGGCGTGAACCTGGACAACCTTCACGAATGGATTAAGGCCGGAGCATTTGCTGTCGGAATCGGATCCGATCTGACCAAGGACGCACTCAAGAGCGGGGATTATAACCTCATTACGGAGAAGGCGCGCGCTTACATGAATGCCTTCAAAAAAGCCCACTCCCCGTCATAATTTCATTATCATGACAGCAGGCCTAACAAGAATCAATTCTTGTTAGGCCTGTTATTTATTTCGTTTTCTCCTCGCCCACCGCCGCTGCGTACACATCCCTGTGGTAAAGCCGCCCGAGATAATCGTCAGCACGGAATAAACGAATGTACTTCCAGACAGCAGGAGTCCGCCCACCCCAATGATGATGGCATCCATTAGCAGAATAATGACCCCTACATTAAGCGGCAGGTACCTTGCCAAGAAATGTGCCAGCAGATCCGTTCCCCCTGTGCTTGCATTGTTTCTCAGCATCAATCCAAGGCCAGTCCCAATTAGCGCCCCGCCAATGGCTGCACTAAAGATCACATTCGGGGCAAATAATTGCAAAAAATCAGCTCGCAGTGGTGATAGCAGGTCAATGACAAAAGAAGAGATCAGCATGCCTGACAAACTATTGTAAAATATTTCACGATTTAGTATCCAGGCTGCAATAAACATGGGGATACTGCACAGAATGATGACAAATCCAATATGTAGATCAAACACATAGTTGGCAATTAACGCAATGCCGATGACTCCACCGTCCAGAACTTTATGCGGGACAAGGAAAAAGTTCGTCCCCATCGCGATCAGAAAGCTGCCGATCACGATTATGACATGTTTTCGAAATGACACCATTTCCGACATCTCCATCTATAAGGGCATGTCTAATTCATATGCTTGTCATTCCGAAAAATTGCGAACTCGTTGTCCCACATTTGAAAAAAAATTCCACTCCAACATTTCTGATGCTTGGAAGATGCCTAACCTTTTACATAAAACATGCGTTCTGTTCTTGCCATTACCTTGGTTTTCATATAGGGATAATTCTCATAGCAGTAATCAACAAAGTAACCCGGTTTCTCCCCATTCCAAGGGAAAATATCGTAGTGCATCGGAATGGTCAGCTCGAAATCCGACGCTGCTGCAAGCTCGGCTGCCTCCCGGAAGCCCATATTCCCTACAATTCCGTCCTTCCGGCGGAACGCATCTCCCCCGTTGATCGGCACCATACCGATATCAATCGAATGTGCCTGCAGCCTCTCGACCAAGCCTGGATATACTACGGTATCTCCCGCATGGTAGATGAGAACGCCCTGGATATCCATCAAATATCCGACAAAACGATGTCCGTACACTTCGTCTTCATCCAAGGTTTCATGGGCAGCGGGAATCGCCATCAGGCGTACACCGTCGAGCTGCTGCCACTCATCGCATACCGCTGCAACCAGCCTTTCAGGCGCTACACCAGCCCCCTGCATCGCTTCATGACATCGAGCCGGTGCAACAAACCATGTGTCCGGGTTCTGCCTGGCTATCACCGAGATGGTGGCAAGATCCATATGATCATCATGCTCATGGGTAATCAGCACGATATTCGCGTTCCGAATATGCTCCGGCTGCAGCGGCGCGGGAAATGCTCGCTGGAATCCGCCCCTGCGCTCAAGTTCATCCGACATATAAGGATCAATGTAAATGACGACCTCGCCACCCTTGATGACAACGCTCTCTTGTCCCAGAAACCAAACCGCCGCCATCCCGTAAGAGGTGGAAGTCTGATTGATTTCCTCTATGATTTGTTCCGGGCTCCTATCCTTACCTTGTCCAAGCTCCTTCATCCCTCGATCTCTCCTTCCGTTATCCGTATTTCATTCGATTATAACATGCTGCAGAGCTGAGAATGTGTCACTGTTTATCCCGACGGCAGCCGCTGTGGAAGCCCACGAGGACAAAACGGGCTGGAATCGAGCATCTAAAGATGCCCGTCCCAACCCGTATAGTCATGTTTAACTTGAAATCTATTTACGCTCAAGGGGCTTCTTCCACATTCCCAGCAGCATGCCTGACAGCACCGCACCGATTACAACTGCCAGCAGGAACAGAAGCGCATGATTGGCAAGCGCGGCAACAAATATCCCTCCGTGAGGTGCAGGAACGTTAATGCTCCACAGCTGCGTCAATCCACCGGCAACCGCCGAACCGAGAATACAGGAAGTCAGCACGCGCAGCGGATCAGCGGCAGCAAACGGAATCGCGCCCTCCGTTATGAAGGAAAGACCCATCACATAGTTGGTCAGACCGGACTTTCGTTCCTGCTCCGTGAATTTGTGCTTGAACAATGTTGTGGCCAGTGCAATAGCGAGTGGAGGAACCATTCCTCCGGCCATGACCGCAGCCATCATGGCTCCGTTCGTATTGCCGCTGGACGTAAATACGCCGATCGCAAATGCATAGGCTGCTTTATTGAAGGGACCGCCCATATCAATGGACATCATCCCGCCTAAGATAAGACCTAGAATTACCGCATTTCCGGTACCCAAATTGTTAAGAATATCAACCAGACCGAGATTGATCCAGCTGAAGAACGGATCGAACAGGTAGAACATGACCGTACCGGTGATAAGAAGGCCCACAACCGGATACAGCAGAATTGGCTTTAAGCCGTCCAGCGTTCGCGGAAGACCGGCAAACGCTTTCCTCAGCAGGATGACAACATAACCCGCCAAGAATCCTGCCGCCAGACCACCAAGGAACCCCGAATTTGAATTCAATGCCATGAGACCTCCGACCATGCCGGGCATTAAAGCCGGACGGTCGCCTATGCTGAGCGCAATAAATCCCGCAAGGACCGGTATCAGGAAGTGGAAAGCACCGTCTCCGCCGCCAATCGTCTGCAGCAGCTGGAATAGCGGATGGTCCTCTCCGGCAAGCTGCTCGATGAGGAAGGAGATAGCCAGAAGAATCCCGCCACCCACAACAAAAGGCAGCATATGAGAAATACCATTCATCAGATCTTTGTATACTTTTTTGCCGATGCCGCCTTTTTCTGCGTCTTTCGGTTGAGTTGCAGCAGCTCCGCCTTCGCTTCGGTAGATCGGCGCATCACCGCTTACCGCCTTGCGGATCAACTCCTCCGATTTGCGGATGCCATCGCTTACAGGCCGCTGCAGCACAGACTTTCCGTTGAAACGGGCCATCTCCACATTTTTGTCTGCGGCAATGATGACACCGGCCGCTCTTCGGATTTCTTCCTCCGTCAACACGTTTTGCGCACCTTCCGAGCCATTGGTCTCCACCCGGATTTCAACGCCCATTTCCTGGGCCTTCTTCTTAAGCGCATCTTCAGCCATAAAGGTATGAGCAATACCGGTAGGACACGCTGTTACAGCCACAACAAAAGCATTCTCGTTTCCGTCAGCACCTGTCGAAATGGCTGCCTCGGAATGGCTGCCGGATTCCTCGTGCTTTTCCGTTTCCTTATTAGCCTCTTCCCGGATCCGGGCTGCTTCCTTCTCTGCCTTAACCGCTTCCTCTTCAGCCTGTTTGGTATCAAATAACTCCGTTACCTCTTCGGGCGTCTTCGTGTCCATCAATTTCCCGATAAATTCGGCATCAATCAGCAGCCGTGAAAGCGCGGCAAGCGTACGGAGATGCGTATTCCCGGCTCCCTCAGGCGCAGCGATCATGAAGAATACATAAGCTGCCTCACCATCCAGCGCTTCGAACTCCACGCCCTTGCTGCTCTTGGCAAACACAACGGTCGGTTCATTAACCGCTTTCGTTTTTGCGTGGGGCATCGCAATGCCGCCTCCGATGCCGGTACTCGATTCAGCTTCACGCTTCAGAATCATCTCTTTGAACAGGACCGGGTCATTGATTCGCCCGCTAGCGGCCAAACTGGCGATCAGTTCGTCGATGGCCGCCTCCTTCGTGACTGCCTTCAGATCCATGATCATCGTATCCTGGATCATCAAATCTGTAATTCTCATATTGGATCACTCCCTTGATTTCAATCGTGACTATTGCTGGGGCACAAGTTTCCGCAGGCTGCCTTCTTCAGATATACAGCGGCTCACCACTTCGTGATGTTAACTTGCGGAATAAGCCGATCAATGGCTTCCTTAACAGCCAGGTCGTCAGAGAACGCGGTTGCGCTGCCGGATGCAACCCCGGTTCGGAACGCCTCCAATAAATCCTTGCCAAGAGCAAGCGTGCCGACAAAACCCGCAATCATCGAATCGCCAGCTCCGACCGAGTTTCGGACTGTGCCTGACGGTACATTGGCGTGATAAACCTGATCAGCTGTAATCAACAGTGCACCTTCTCCGGCCATGGAGATCAGCACATGCTGGGCGCCTTCCTCAAGCAGCTTCCGGCCGTAGGTCACAAGCAGCTCGTTCGAGTCGATAACCACGCCGAACAATTCCGCAAGTTCGTGATGATTCGGTTTAACAAGAAGCGGCCTGTGGACCAACGCCTTCATCAGGGCCTCCCCCGTTGTATCCATTACGAATTCGGCACTGCTCTTGCGGCACGCTCCGATCAGACGCTCATAGAAGCCAGGTCCCAGCGATGGTGGAACACTGCCGGACAACACAACGATATCTCCCGCCTGAAGCTGTGACAGTTTATGAAGCAGCGCGTCCGTTTCTTCTGGACGGATGACGGGTCCAAGGCCGTTGATCTCCGTCTCGTCACCGTGCTTAAGTTTCACGTTGATCCGGGTATCATCCGCGATATTTACAAAATCAGTGCGGATCCCTTCCCTACTCAGCGTCTCGTCGATATATCGTCCGGTGAAGCCACCCAGGAAGCCGATGGCAGTATTTTCAGCTCCAAGCTGGTTGAGCACCCGCGATACATTAATTCCTTTGCCGCCCGGAAACTTCATATCCCGAGTCATTCTGTTCAAACCGCCCAGCTCTATAAACTCAACTTCCACGATGTAGTCGATGGAAGGATTCAGCGTTACCGTATATATCATTATGATCCCTCAATTATGTTGGTTTTCTGTGAAATGGACTTCCGCCAAGATGGAGTCAAGGATTCCGTAATCAACGTCGCTTCGTTCAGGTCCAACAATTTGGCGAAGGAGACCTCGCCTAATTTGCTGGAATCCGCCAGGACATAACTTGACGCGGACAGCTGATGCGCTCGACGCTTAATCAAGGCTTCCTCCGGATCAGGCGTGGTGTAACCCATCTCAACATCCACGCCGTTCGTGCCCAGAAAGCACCGGTCAAAGCGAAAGTTGTCCATGTTTTGAAGAGCGATGCTTCCGATGACGGCCTTGGTATGAATTTTCATCATTCCGCCCAGAAGATAGCTCTTGATTCGCTTGCTTACCAATGCTTCGATATGGGATAAGCCATTCGTAACCACGGTTACGTCCTTCGCTTCAATGAACGGTATCATCGCCAGCGTAGTCGTTCCCGCATCGATATATATGCTTTCTCCATCCACCACTTGGGCTGCCGCCAACCGGGCAACGGCATTTTTCTGTTGAATGTTTCTGAAGGTTTTCTCCTCGATGCCGGGTTCTTGCATTTTGGGACTTGGCAGAGCAGCTCCCCCATGAATGCGCTTTAATAATTGTCGTTCTTCCAGATCGATCAGATCCCGTCTTACCGTTGATTCAGAAGCTTCAAGAAGTTCCACCAATTCCTGCAGTTTCACAACACCGCGCTCTTGTAAGCGTTCTAATATGATCCGGTATCTTTCTTCCGTCAGCATAATGAATCCACCCCTTTAGAACCTATAGTAACATAATCAGCACAAAAAACAATCACAACATTTCAAAATCATTCAAAAACATTCATCAAAAGTTTCAATCGTTCACCTTGCCTGATGGTAGATCCTGGCCGTTTATTTTGTTATTGGTGATTATGTTCTTAATCGTAAGCCGGCAATCATTTGAACATCACGTAAACGTTTGTAACCGATAGCCTTTACACTATATACTGGTAACTAGGAAACTCTCACAGTATAGAAGAGGTGACATGAATGGACCAAATGAAAGAAGCCTATGAGCGAATGGGTTTGCCTGAGGATGCTACCAAGGAGCAGCTCGACGACCGGTATACCCTGCTCATGCGCCAAACCCGTTCACATCAAAGGCGGGAGCCCGACCGAGCGGAGGAGATCGAAGCCGAATTTTCGGAAATCACCAAAGCCTACAAGTTCATCCTTGAAGAAGAGACCCGCAAATCTTTGGAAGAGATGAACCAGAAACGATATGGTAAATATAAGAAATTTGCCGGGACAGCGGAGAAAACCGATCATTTCTTCCGTTATTATAAATTTCATGTACTCGGCGGCATTGCTCTGATCGGAGTACTCATTTATATCGTCATTAGTATTTTCAACCATCAGGCCGAGAAAGAACGGCTGGCCAGCCTGCCGCCGGTTGACCTGGAAGTTATGTTCCTCGGTTCTTATATGAACAAGGATGGCGGACAGGACCTCACACCGATTGAAGATGCGATTCTGGCACAATTTCCCGAATGGAAACGCGTAACCGTTACCATGAATTACGTCCCTCCTCTGGATTCCAACAACCCACAGGATGCAGCCATGCTGCAGAAGGCTCTGCTTGTGTTGTCCACCGAGCGGCCGGACCTGTACATCATGGATCAAACCGCCTATGATTGGGTGGGTAATCAAGGAATGGTGCGACCGCTTGAAGCCGAGGTGGAAGGCGTATGGAAGGATCTGTTGACCCCGGAACAACTCGTGAAGGGTACGAATGAGGAAGACGGCTCGGAGCATGTGTATGCCGTCGATATTTTAGGCAGCACCATGAGCGAGGAGCTCCCTGTTCTGAAGAAAGACATGTTTGCCGGGATTCGTGAAGGCACGGAACGCGATGCAAACGCCCAGCTCTTCATTAAGCAATATCTGGAGTCGTCCAAATAACCATCGGGTTTGGCCCATTCCTGATGTATAAACTAGGGAAGCTCCCGCTGCTTGGCCTTGCGAGCCAAACAGCGGGAGCTTTTTTTGCGGCTTTATCGATTCACAATTGGTCTTTACGCGTCCAATTCGCGCCCAATATGGCAAGAGCATTCCCTTTTCTCATTAAACAGGTTATTCTAGTAGTACAGATTCAAATAGTTGATAAAGGGAGATGTTCATGCCTGGAAAAATTAGAATTTTTGCTGACAGTACCTGCGACTTACCACCCTCGTGGATAAAAGAATATAATATCGGCATTATCCCGCTCTATGTTGTGTTTGGAGAAGAATCCCTGCGCGACGGAGTGGACATTACTCCTGAACAATTATATGCCAGGGTAGATCAGATTGGCAGCCTGCCCAAAACTGCGGCGCCCTCTCCATCCGATTTCATTGCTGCCTTCACACCTTCCATAGAGCAAGGCGAAGATATCCTGTTCCTTAGCATTTCATCCGAGCTTTCTTCCACTTACCAAAATGCGTTGATAGCCGCAGACGAATTGCCGGAAGGCCGGGTAACGGTCTTCGATTCACGCAATCTGTCATCCGGCATTGGACTGCTTGTCATGAAAGCTGTACATGCAGCGAGTGAAGGCTTGTCCATTCCAGAAATCGTTGCGCTGTTAAACCGCACCGTGAACGAAGTTGAATGCGAATTCGTTGTTGATACACTGGAATATTTGCACAAAGGCGGACGCTGCTCCGGCATGCAAAATATCATTGGCAGTCTGCTGAAAATCCGTCCGGTTATCAAAGTCGTGGACGGCAGCATGACGCCTGCTTACAAGGTTCGCGGCAAGAAAGAGAAGGCGCTGGACCAGATGATCCAGAATGCCCTCGCTCAAGTGGATAACATGGACAACGATCTGATTGTTATTGTACATACCATGGCTGAAGAGGAAGCCCGCTTCATTCAGAAAAAACTGCAGGAGAACACCGGAGCTAGGCAAGTCAGCATTTCTACAGCCGGTTGTGTCATTTGCAGCCACTGCGGTCCTCAAACCGTCGGACTCATGTATACGAAGAAGCCTTCTTAAATAACATTTTGTTCATCATAAGACAGTTCTGCTGTGTTGCTTTAGCTGCGGGACTGTCTTTTCTTGTTTTCCATGGCTAACGGCAGCTTATGTCCTTATTAAACGGCATGTCCTCCGGCCAAACCCTACATCCTAGACTAAAGTCTAGGTGAAACATTCCCCCCGGACCGAGGACATCCTGATCCTTCGCATGGTATTCTTGGATTAATCATTTTACATAGGAAAGGAACGAAGTTTGTATGACGAAACGTACAATCTTGGCACCGCTGCTAATTCTGCTCGGCGCCTACTTACTCTTGAACCAAGGCGGTTCGGTAGGCGCCGGTTCCATCTTCGCCACATTCTGGCCCACCATGTTTGTCATACCATTAGGACTGTTTTTTCACTGGATGTACTTCTCTCTGGTAGGAAGACAGGGCATCGGGCTGCTGATCCCGGGCGGCATCCTCCTCACAGCCGGCATTGTCAGCCAGATCGCTTCCTTGTTCGACTCATGGCAAACCATGTGGCCTGGGTTCATCCTCGCCGTAGCCGCCGGGCTGTTCGAGTTCTACTGGTTCGGGTCGCGCAACAAGTGGCTGCTAATCCCCATCAACATTCTCACTGTCTTGTCGCTGCTGTTCTTCGTTGTATTCTCCATCGGGCCGATCTTGAATTACTTGTCATTCGTTCAGCCTGTCATTGCCGTGCTGCTTGTGCTGGGAGGAACTTGGCTGATTCTCGGACGGAAGAGACACGGATAAATCGAGTCGGATCTGCATGTACCACTCATAAACAAACAGAAAAGGGCACGTCGAAAGGTTAAATCCCTTCGAGTGCCCTTGGTCTATTCAGCCTTGAGTGATTATGAAGACGCTGCCACTGCTAAGGTTTCATTACTCTGAAACAGATGATGAACACTGCGGATATAACGAACGGTTCTTGTGCCGGAATACATCATGACCGAATGCGTTTCGGCACGCTGACCCATATATTTAACGCCGCGCAGGAAATCCCCGGCCGTAACGCCGGTAGCTACAAACAGTACGCCTTCCCGCCCTACCATATCCTCCATCGACAGCAGCTGCTCCGGATGTTTCAAGCCCATAGCCTGACATCTTACATAATCCTCCGGTGTCTCCGGTATAAGCCGCCCCTGGATTTCTCCGCCCAGACATTTCAGGGCAGCAGCGGCAAGCACACCTTCCGGTGCTCCTCCGGAACCCACATAGAGATCCACCTCGCTGTCGGTGCAGGTCTCGATCGCACCCATGACATCGCCATGACTCAGCAGCTTGATTCTTACCCCGGACTCCCTCAAGTCTCGAATCATGGAGCTGTGACGCTCACGATCCAGAATGGAGACCGTCATCTCCGACAGCGGTTTTGATAACAGCTCAGATGCCTTTTGAAGCGTAACCGCAATGGGATCGTCCAAACTCAGCTTGCCTGCAAGCTCAGGTCCTACCGCAAGCTTATGCATATAGATATCAGGCGCATGCAGAAGGGTTCCCTGAGGAGCGGCTGCAATCACAGACAGGGCGTTATTCAGCCCGTTTGCTACCGTTTCGGTTCCTTCGAGAGGATCGACGGCCACATCCATCTTCGGACCTTTGCCGTTCCCTACGCGCTCTCCAATATACAGCATGGGCGCTTCATCCATCTCGCCTTCCCCAATGACAACAACCCCATCCATCGCTGCGGAATCAAAATGCTTGCGCATGGCGACCGTAGCGGCTTCATCAGCACTGTTCTTGTCTCCTCTTCCTGTCCACCGGGCGGATTGCAATGCCGCTTCCTCCGTCACTCTTACAAGCTCCAATGCTAATGAACTCTCCATTATGAATCCCCTCCTTCTGCTTTTTTCCATACCCATTCCTGCCTGCTTACTTCAAGAAATTCATAATCAGACCTGCGGATTCCTCTATGGCCTTGTCGGTGACATCGATGACAGGGCATCCCAGTTCTGTATACAGCGACAAGGCATAATCCAGCTCCTCTTGAATCCTCTCAAGGGATGCGTACTGTACCTGATGCGGGAGCCCCATTACTTTTAAACGCTCGCTGCGGATTTTGAGAAGATGCTCCGGCTCTATCGTAAGTCCAATGATGTTCCCATTCGTTACTTCTCTGAGCTGGGATGGGGGTGACATCTCCGGCACAATCGGAAAATTCACCGTCTTGTAGCCTTTATGAGCGAGAAACATCGATAGCGGCGTCTTCGAGATTCTGGATACGCCCAGCAGGATGATATCCGCCTTCAAGATGGCACTCACATCTTTGCCATCGTCATACTGAACAGCAAATTCCATCGCTTCCACACGCCGGAAGTAGCTGTCGTCGAGCCGGTGCAGCAGCCCCGGCAGCCGTTTGGGATAGTCGTTAAACGTATCGGCGAACGCCTGCATCATCGGACCCATAATATCCACTGTACGAATATTGAGCCGCACGGCTTCCTCTCGAATGACCTCGCGAAGCTCCGGCTGCACGAGCGTGTAAGCCACAAAACCTCCGCGCCGTGCCACCTCCTCCATCAGCTCGGTCAATTCATCTTCTTCCCGTACATTCATATATCGCTTAATCTCTGTATTCGGGAGCTCGAACTGGCGCAATGTAGCTTGGACAACCGCTTCGGCCGTCTCCCCGATGGAGTCTGAACAGATTGCTATGAAATGAGTTATTGCCTGATTCATCCGATTCCTCCCACTATTCCTCGGCTACCATGTCGAGCAGCATTTTGATGATATTTGTCTTCGTGATCCGGCCCACGACCTTCCAGTGCTCCCCCGGATTCCCCGTGGTGGATGGCACAACAACCGGCAAGCTGTCGATTTGATGATTGATGATTTTACGTGCGGCGTCCAGTACCGTATCTTCCGGCTGAACAGTTGTCACATTCGCCTGGCGGGTCATAATCAGGCTTACCGGCATGGAGGACGCCGTCGGATTTCCAAGCGTCACCTTGAGCAGATCCTTGCGGGACACAATGCCCGCGAGATGACCATCGGCGTCGGTAACGATCAGATTCCCTACATTCTCCAGAAACAAGGATACAACGGCCTCGTGAATCGTCGTTGTCTCGCGTACAATTACCGGAACGCCGTGCAGGTCGCCAACCTTCATTTTGAGAAGGCGGAACTTCTCCTCCCGGTCAGGAGTTCCCCGCTTCCCCAGAAAATACCCTACCTTGGGTTTGGCATCGATATAATCCAACACCACAAGCTTGGATAAATCGGTGCGAAGCGTAGCTCGGCTGACATTCAGCATCTCCGCAATCTGATCTCCTGTAATGGGTGCGTGTTTTTTTACGATATCGACGATATCCTGCTGCCTTGTCGTCAGTTCGATAGTGATCCCTCCTGCATGCATTTCCTCTACTTGCCGATATAATACGTCATATATATTATATATGCAACATATTTTCGTCTAAATTTGCTTTATTGGGTATCAATATTTTTTTTGGTTCCCATCAAAAAAGCTTATAATTCAATAAAAAAGCATGCCCTCGGAACAGACGTCCCTTAAGCATGCTTTCGTTTTCATTTTAGCTAATCGTTATGATGATCCATCCTTGGGCCCGGTGCCTTTGCATTCTCCTTTGCCGCAATATCCGTAGATGATCTTTACGCCGTCGGTAGGAATCGTGTCCACCATTTCATCGCATCTGGAGCAAATAATAAGCCCCCATTCCTCGTTCCCATTACCCTTTACTGCCTCCGGACTTGTTAACGCTTTCATAACATTTCCTCCTTATGTTTATTGACTTTGCTGCAAGGCAGTTGCTTGCTCGTTAAGGGGCCGAATTCAATTCTCCTCTGCTTACTCATCCCTTTATTTTCCACTATATTCTTAATGTATTGGGTAAGAAATGAAGATATGAGTCAATCATGTTTAATGTATTAAAAAACATGGTAAGTAAATTTCGTGATAATTACCATTCTTGCCGAGAATGAGGATACCCTTATTTTGGAATGGTATGATAATATATACTTCAGATTAAATAGAAATTGACATTTTAGACGGAGGGTTTGGATTGAAGAACACTTGGCAGCTCATTAAGAAAGGAAACACCTCTTCAGCGATTGCGGCTTTGGGCAACACCGGATTGTCTATTATTAAGGCAATTGCCGCCTCCATCAGCGGCAGCGGAACGATGTTTGCATCCGCCATGCACTCGGTGGCTGACGCCGTGAACCAGGGATTTGTATTTGTGGGCAGCGTACTGGCAGAGCGAAAGCCGACCAAGAAGTTCCCGACCGGATTCGGCAGGGTTATTAATCTGGTCTGCATGGTTGCTGTTATCGTGGTGACCATCATGGCGTATGAAACGATACTCAAAGGGTTCAAGTTATTAAAGCACCCTGAAGAAGCTACGAATTTCTGGCTCAATTTTATCGTACTGGTCATCGCTGTCATTATAGACGGCTCCATTCTGATGAAAGCCATGAAAGAGATTATGAAGGAAACCCGCGTTCAAGCAACCGGTTTTGCCTTGCTGCCTGCCGCATTCAAAAATGCCGGTCGCGCTGCTCCGCCAACAAGGCTGGTGTTCTATGAAGACATTGTTGCCACGCTTGGCGCCCTCTTCGCTCTCATTGCCATCGTGTTTGCGCATTTCATGGATTTCCTCATCCTGGACGGAATTGCTACGATTCTGATCGGCTGCCTGATGGTCGGCGTTGCCTTTAAAGTTGGATATGACAACATGGTGGGCTTGATCGGAGTTGCCGCGCCTAAGGATGTCGAGGAGAAAATCTCCAATCTCATTCTTAACGACCCGGACGTGCGGGATATCAACCGTCTGCGTATTCTGCAAGAGGGCCGCAACTATCACGTGGAGGCGTATATCGAACTGAAAAAAGGGATGTCGCTTGCCGAAGCCAGCCATACCAAAATGAGAATCAACGCCATACTGACACAGGATCCGAATATCTCGGATGTAACTCTGGGTATCCTGGAAGACGACGGAATCAAGCTGTGGAATCCTCGCGAGGATCTGGATCAATAAACGGAAAGAGGCAACCTTCAAGGTCTGATGGACCCGAGGGATGCCTCTTCTTTTTTTGCCCTAATGATTAATGATTGCGTTTAAGAAACTCATCCATGCGCGCGTAAGCGATTTTTTCATTGGCCTTTTTGGTGATGCCATGGCCCTCATCGTCAAACACAAGGTATTCCACATCCCGGCCTTTAGCCCGGAGCGCCTCGACGATTTGGTCGGATTCCTCCTTAACGACACGCGGATCGTTAGCCCCTTGAATGATCAGCATCGGATTCACCATGTCATCCAGATACGTAATCGGCGAATCCTTAATGAATCTTTCCTTATCCCGCTCCGGATCGCCAATCCAGCGCTCCATAATCGGTTTCCAATGCTCCGGTACCGAGTTGTAGAAGGTAAACAGATTGCTGACCCCGACGATATCGACAGCAGCCTTGAAATACTCCGGATTGCGCCCTGCCAGCAGCAAGGTCATATAACCGCCATAACTTCCACCCATGACAAAGAGTTTCTCCCGGCTTGAAATACCTTGCTCAAACAGCCAATCCATCCCTGCCAGACAGTCCTTGCGCGGTCCCTCGCCCCAATCCTGTTCCACCAATTTCACGAAGGAGCTGCCATAACCCGTACTGCCGCGGAAGTTTGGACAGAAGATGTTGTATCCCTTGGCTAGAATATACTGGAACATGGAGCGGAACTGCTTGCGCTCCGAGGCTTGCGGACCTCCATGCGGCCAAAATACCGTATAACCGTTCGCAACATGGGATTGGGCACGGAACAAGAGCGCCTCGATCTCCATGCCGTCAAAAGAGTTATAGGTCACGACATCCGGCGCCACCAAATCCTCATCGGTTAATCCTGTCAGAACGTTCTTGGTTATCATGCTCCACTTGCCGTCCGCATAGCGGTAAATGTTAAGCGGCTTCACGGCACCACGGGCGAGCAGGTACAGATGGCCCGACTTTGTCACATTCAGCTGCTCCACAATGTCGGAAGGAAGCGGTATGGGCGTTAACTCGCCGCTATCGAGCGAATAGGCATACAGCCGATCCCCCACCCCTTTCTCCGTAACGATGTACAGCGTCTGCGAATCCTTATGATAGCGCAGGAGCTGGATGCTTTCCCGATCGATACGGCACAAGGGCTCAAACTTCTGCTGAGGAATATCGTAGCGGGCAACGTAGGAAAATTCCGATTCATAATCCGTAGCAAAAATGACTTGATCGTTGTCAATAAACAGCGCATCGCCCGATATATGCACCTGCTCAGGAGAAGGGGTCAGGCACAACGGCTCTTCGCCTTCACGCTGCACATAACTCACATAGTAGGTGTTGGCATACATTTTGGTGTATGCGATGGTCTTCTCATCGGGACTTACTGCACACATTTCGGTTGACGTATCCTTGCCCTCAAGCAGAAGTTGATCCTCTTTGGTGTCCAGATGAAACACGCGCGAGTTCAGGAAGGATGGATTGTCTTTCGAAGTTACATAGTATAAGCGTCTGCCGTCCTCTGACAGATGTACAAAATAATGCTTGTCATCCCCTGACGCTCCTTCAAACAGAGGAATCGGCTCCCCGCCGTTCCAGCGCAGCGCGTGGAATTGATAGTTCTCATTCCCATCACGGTCAAAGGCTGTTAAAATATGTCGTCCTTCCGGGTCGAGCTTGATAAAGCTGCTGATCTGATCATTGTATGTAAGCGGGTAAGGGTAAGCTGTATCCCCTGCTAAATCCATCGCCCATAAATTAAACTTTCCGTTCAGACTGCTGCTGAACACAAGCCGTGACTCGTCTGCACTGATTCCAAAAGTACGAATACTGTACGTTTGAAAAAACTGTTCTACATCGGGTTTGGGAAATTCAATCATCCATATGCCTCCCTACTTCATATTATTGTCCATCGGTTAATAAATGGGCAAGTCTTCCAATCCGCTGGATTACTCCCATTATAACGCAAAGTTTCATACAGAACATCATTACATAGACCGGACGCTTCCTACATCTTCAGACTGAGCTGAAAGCCCAGTTTCTAGAAGCGGCCTGTACATATTCACGCCCTCCCCTCTTCAGCCCGCATATCTGCAGCGAGTTGCCATATAAATGATAAGAGCCATGTTTTTCATGACGAAGGGGGGATCCTCGTGCACCAAGACGAGATCGCGGAACTGGAACGTTCTATTGCGGAGATTACCGAAATCGCTACAGGCTTTGGCCTTGATTTTTACCCTATGCGATATGAGATCTGCCCGGCAGACATCATATACACCTTCGGCGCCTACGGCATGCCCACCCGGTTCAGCCATTGGAGCTTTGGAAAAACCTTTAATAAAATGAAGTTGCAATACGACTTCGGCCTTAGCAAAATATACGAACTCGTCATCAACTCCAATCCGTGCTACGCGTTTCTCCTGGACGGCAATTCCCTGATCCAGAACAAACTCATTGTGGCCCATGTGCTGGCACACTGTGATTTCTTCAAGAACAACGCCCGCTTCTCCGTCTCCAACCGCAATATGGTCGAGAGCATGTCGGCAACGGCCGAGCGTATCTCCCGCTATGAGATTGAGCACGGGACCGAAGCGGTTGAGCAGTTTATCGATGCTGTGCTTGCGATTCAGGAGCATGTAGATCCTCATATTATTAGACCGGATAAACTCGACAAGCAGCGTTACAATGCTCGCCGGGTACTGGAGCGCAAGGAGGAAGCCAAACGGCATAAGCCCCCTGGCCGGTACGACGATTTGTGGGACATCGATGAAGAAAAGCAAGAGAAAGCCGAGAATTCAACCCCGACACCAAAGCGCTTCCCGCCGGAACCGGAGAAAGACATCATGTGGTTTATTCAGGAACACTCCGATATTCTGGAGGATTGGCAGCGGGATATCATGAGCATGCTGCGAGAGGAGATGCTGTACTTCTGGCCGCAGATGGAAACGAAGATCATGAACGAAGGCTGGGCTTCGTACTGGCATCAGCGCATCCTGCGGGAAATGGATCTGACCAGCGAGGAAACCGTGGAATTCGCCAAGCTTAACGCCTCGGTCGTACAGCCGTCACGCCACAGCCTGAACCCTTATTACCTCGGGCTTAAGATTTTCGAGGATATCGAACGCCGCTGGGACCGGGAGAAGATGTTTGATGTACGCGAATATGATTCGGACATCTCATTCCTGCGCAATTATTTGACAAAGGAATTAGTGGAGGATCTGGATCTCTACGTTTTTGAGAAAAAGGGGCCGGAGTGGAAAATCACCGACAAAGCATGGGAGAATATCCGCGACCAGCTGGTCGTTTCCCGTGTGAACGGAGGTTCCCCGTTTCTCGTCATTACCGATGGCGATCATCTCCGTTCCGGTGAGATGATGATCAAGCATTTATACGAAGGGATTGAGCTTGACCTTAAATACATGGAACGCACCATCCCTTATGTTTACCGGCTCTGGGGCAAACCTGTGCATCTGCACAGCATGATCGAAGGCAAACCGATTCTGTTCTCCTATGACGGCAAGAAACTTCATCGGCGATTTATTTAACAGTGCTTGATGCATGGATATATCTGCTTACAACAACAGCACCCGCGAGTGAGTGAATCCCTCATCGCGGGTGCTTTGTTTACCGATATTCAACGATCCATGCGTAGGCTGCTTGACCTAGACGGTCACCTTCTCAGCTTGCTTCAAGGTTTCGACATGGGTATCATGCTTCTGAACATCATACTCATGTTGAAGCGATTCCAAATCATCAGCCAGCTTCTCCATCATCTTCACGAAGGCAGCCAGTTCCTGCGAGCTTGCCGCCTGATTGCGGGCATTAATTGACGTTTTCTCCGATTCCTGTTCAACGAGCCCCAGCTTGCGGATGATGCCGCTGACCTTGTCCTGAATTTCGTCCATCGCCTTCTTGGAATGGGTGGCAAGCTTTCGCACTTCGCCAGCAACAACTTCGAAACCTCGGCCTAACTCGCCAGCATGAGCTGCTTCAATCGCGGCATTCAGGCCGAGCAAGTGGCTCTGATCCGAAATTTCCCGGATCAAACTCCCCATCTGTTCGATGTGCAGGATTTCATTGCCAAGCTCCGAAGTTAGTGTATGCGCTTTATCCTGCGCTTCTGCTGTCTTCATGGCATTGTCGGCCATAAGCGCTGCACTTTGATCCAGCTCCACAATCATGGCGGTCAATTCCTGGACTGCTTCTGTAATCGCTTCCAACATTTTTTGCTGATCCGTGACCAATCGGTTAATCTTCTCTTTCTCTTTCATTTCGTAAGCTTCCAGTACGAGCTGGGAATCCAAATTAAACATTTTGCTAAGCGCATGCACCACTTGAGTCCACTGATCCGGCACGATTTGTTTCAGCAAATCGGCTGCAATATCAAGATACACCATGTAGCTTCCGAGATAATAGTCCGTTGTCAGGCCAATTCTGGAATGAACCTGTCCGATCTTGATTCGGTCGGAAATGTAAGACTCATCCACTCTGCCAGCTGCGAGTGACAACCAATACACCCGCTGGGTCTCCTTCAGCCGCTCCATGGTCGAGGTACGATCAATAATCTGCATCAGCTGCGGCTGTGTGCCGATCTGCGCGTAAAACCGGTTAACGACCTCTTCCACGACCTTCTCAAACACATCACGATGGTTGGCTAACAGCGCCAACCCGTGCTCATCCAATCCGATAAACTCCAGCTGTTGACGTCTTTTTGGGGAAACATCAATCATTTCGAAAAATCCACTCCTAAATAGCGTGATCCATATCACAGGTTCAAGTACTTAGGGTCCATTATAGCCTATATTTACCACCTGGACATAATCCTAAAGTCCTAATTACACGCAGGTTTGCACCAATCATAACCAGGATAACTCCTTTATAAACCGTGAGAAACCACCCCGAATCCATAGAGTGGTCTCTCACGTTAATCACTTTGTTCTAGATTACAACTTCAACATACAGCTTCGACATTACCGGTTCAACAGACTGCCCACATAGCGCAGCAGCTCGTTGGCACATACCGGGCAATATCCATGCTCCTCAATCAATCTGGAGCTGACCTCGTTGATCCGTTTCAACTGCACGGCATCCGGTGTTTTGGTCGAGGTTGTAATCTTGACGATATCCTTGAGATCGGTGAACAGCTTCTTCTCAATCGCTTCGCGCAGGCGCTCATGATTGTGGTACTCGAATTTTTTGCCCTTGCGCGAGTAGGCTGAGATGCGAATCATAATCTCTTCCCGGAAAGCCTTCTTCGCATTTTCCGAGACTCCGATCTGCTCCTCGATCGAGCGCATCAGTCTTTCATCCGGATCCATCTCCTCATCGGTCAGCGGATCGCGGATTTTCGTCCAGTTGCAGAACGCCTCGATATTATCCAGATAATTCTCAAACAGCGTCTTGGCGGACTCTTCGAAGGAATACACAAAAGCCTTCTGCACCTCCTTCTTGGCCAAGTCATCATATTCCTTACGTGCGGCGGCGATGAAGTTCAGATAACGCTCCCGTTCGTCCTTCGTGATGGAAGCATGCTGATCCAGACCGTCCTTGATCGCCCGCAGCATATCCAGCGCGTTAATGCACTGAAGATCTTGCTTAATAAGAGCACTTGAAATCCGGTTGATGACATAACGCGGGTCAATACCGGACATCCCCTCTTCCAGGTATTCATTCTGCATCTCTTTTAAATCCGCTTCTTTATAGCCCTCTACTTCCACACCATCGTACATGCGCATTTTTTTGATCAAGTCCATGCCCTGCTTCTTCGTTTCCTTCAGGCGCGTCAATACGGAGAATATGGCGGCTGAACGAAGGGCATGCGGCGCCACATGGATATGCTTCATATCACTTTGGCCAATCAGCTTTGAGTAGATTTTCTCCTCATCACTGACTCTCAGATTATAGGGAATCGGCATCACAATCATCCGGGACTGCAGCGCCTCATTTTTCTTGTTCGCTATAAACGCTTTGTACTCGGATTCGTTGGTATGGGCCACAATCAGCTCATCCGCGCTGATCAGCGCAAAGCGGCCTGCTTTAAAGTTTCCTTCCTGGGTCAGGGACAATAAATTCCACAGAAACTTCTCATCGCATTTCAGCATCTCCTGAAATTCCATCAGACCGCGGTTTGCCTTGTTCAACTCGCCGTCAAAACGGTACGCACGAGGATCGGATTCTGAGCCATATTCCGTGATGGTGGAAAAATCGATGCTGCCGGTTAAGTCCGCAATGTCCTGGGATTTAGGGTCGGAAGGGCTGAATGTCCCAATGCCGACTCTGCTCTCCTCGGAGATGAGCACCCGCTGGACTTCAACCTGCTCGATATCTCCGCCGTATTCGGTTTTGAGTCTCAACTGGCAGGCCGGGCACAAATTCCCCTCAATTCGAACGCCAAGCTCCTTCTCGATTTCCGGTCTGAGCTCAAGAGGAATCAAATGCAGCGGTTCCTCCTGCATCGGGCAGCCGGAGATCGCATACACCGCTCCCCGGTCGGTACGGGAATGCTTCTCCAGGCCCCTCTTCAGCAGCGTAACCAAGGTCGATTTACCGCCGCTGACCGGCCCCATAAGCAGCAGTATGCGTTTGCGTACATCGAGCCTGCGGGCCGCGGAATGGAAATATTCCTCTACGAGTTTCTCAACCGCACGGTCGAGACCGAAAATTTCCTGTTCAAAAAACTTATATTTTTTCTGACCCCCGATCTCCTCAAAACCGTAGGATTCGATCATGTCATATACACGGGCATGTGCCGTCATGGCTGGAGAGGGGTCCTTCTTCAGCAATTCGATGTATTCCCTGAATGTGCCGCTCCACGCCAAACGGTCGCCTTCAGCCCGATACGATGCTATGCGTTCGAAAATATCCATATCGCTACCTCCTATGAGTCTGTTTATGGGGATTGGCTTCCATTCCACAGCGTCATTAGAAAACATTCCATTTTCGAAAAAAGTGTATTACATACCTATGCGGCTTACTTGGAATAGTTGACCTTATTTTCGAAGTCAAGCAAGTGCTTTTTTGATGAACTCTCCGAGCAGTCTACACCCGGATACGCATGAAAGCAGTCCCCATGCTATACTGAAATTACATTAACGTGACATCAAACATGTTTCGGATCAAAAGGAGAGTAACCATGGCGATAAAGCATGAAGCCGAGCTGTACGCTCCCTTAAAAGCCTTTTTTGAAATGAATGGATATGAAGTAAAAGGTGAGGTTCGCCATTGTGATCTTGTCGGTATGAAGGAAGGCCTCGAGGAGCCGCTTATTGTGGAGTTAAAAAAAACATTTAATCTTGCGCTGCTGCTCCAGGGCATCGAGAGACTGAAGCTGACTCCGTACGTTTATCTGGCGGTCGAGAAGAGCCGTGCGAAAAAAGGAGCGGTCAATCAGCGCTGGAACGAGCTCTCAGGGTTATGCGGGCGCCTGGGTCTGGGACTTATCACGGTAACCTTCTACAAAACCAAAGCGCCTTTTGTGGAAGTGCTCTGTGAGCCGGAGATGGCCGTACAGACGGGCCGAACGGCCATCAGACGGAAGGAGCGCCTGTTGTATGAGTTTCGGGAGCGCAGCGGCGATTACAACACGGGCGGCATAACAAGAGCCAAGCTGGTTACCGCATATCGCGAGAAAACGCTGCGTGTAGCTGCAGCCATGAATTCCGCGGAAGCGGAGCAGCGCAGCTTGCATGAACTGCAGGAGCAGGAGCACGGGCTTCAAGCAGGGCGTGCAGCCGCTGCGCTGCCCGGCATTTCCCCCGCGGCTGTGCGTGATCGAAGCGGCGTAGGATCGGCTGCTGATATCCTGCAGCGCAATTATTATGGCTGGTTCCGCCGGGTGAGCCGCGGACGCTACGTGCTGACGCCTGCCGGTATCCAAGCCCTGGCAGACTACGCCACCGTGTTAAAATCATAAAATGTACATTCATCAGCCCGAAAACCGGCAAATCCCGTGATGCAAAAAAAGGCTGCTGATTCTACTCCAGACCTGATAACAGGTCCAATCAGCAGCCTACCCTATGTTATTAACGATACTTAAAGAAGCAGCCTTCCATGTCTAATTACGGGCAGTAAATTCCAGCACCGCTTCGCTGATCAGATTCATGCCCAGCAGCAGCTCATCCCGGCCCGGATGCGTAAAATTCAGCCGGATGCATTCACGGGTATGATCTTCGGCGGAACACATCGAGCCTGGCAGGAAAGCCGCACCTTTGAGTAAAGAAGCTCTCAGCAGCGCATCGCCATTCAAGCCAGGTGGCAGCTGCACCCAGAGAAACATCCCGCCGGAAGGTACCGCATACGTCGAATCCTTCCATGCGCTGCGCTTCAGCAGCTCTACCATCAGTTTAAGCCTCGTTGCGTACTCCCGGTTCAGCATGCCGATGTGATCCTCCAGCTGAAAATGCTTGGATTCCAGCAGATTGTGCAGCATCCGCTGATTCAGCATACTGGATTGCCAATCGGCCATTTGCTTCACCGCCGTCATCATCTCAATGACGCGCCGATTTCCTGCGGCCCATCCTGTACGAAGCGCCGGTGCAACCGTTTTGCTGAAGGAGCCAACATATAGAACATGCTTACCCTGGGGTTCCTCCAGTGAGAATATTGAAGGAATTCTTGTCCCCTGATTCTTGGCATCCGCAAAATAAAGATCGCCGTAAGAATCATCCTCCACAATGAGAAGCCCATGCTGAACACACAGCTCCAGCACCTGCTTGCGCCGCTCCAAACTCCACATCACGCCTGTCGGATTGGTAAAATTGGGCGCAGCCATCAGCAGCTTCGGCTTGTGCTGCCGGATCATCGCTTCGAGATGCTCTGGCAGCATCCCGTTCTGATCTCCCTCAACAGGCACAATGAGGGCGCCCTGTAGACGCAGCACCTGAAGCAGTCCAGGCGAGGTTGGATTCTCGACCAGCACCGGGTCACCCGGGTCCACATACACCCTGACCAGCAAGTCAATGGCCTGCTGCGTACCGGTTGTCAGTAAAATATGCTGGGGCTGAACGCTAAGCCCCTTTCGCCGGGAAAAATCCTGGCTCAGCCATTCGCGGAGCGGCCCGTATCCTTCCGCCTCACCATACTGCAGCGCTAGCGGATCCTCAGACAGGACCGATGTCGCTGCCTCTGCCAGAGAATGCAGAGGGAATAACTCTTCGGCCGGAAGCTCTTCTGCCAAGGAAATAAAAGAATCCCGCTTCGCAAGTTCCCTGATATCGCGCAGCGGGGATGACAAAAGGGTCTGTGCACGGGAAGCAAAGGAATACTGCATGGAAGTCCCTCCTCTAACCGTTATCAAAACCTCGGTTTTGTATTCAGGAGCCTCTTAACAACCTCTAAAAGGTATTCCTGATGTTTATATATTATACCTTATGAACCACATCACGCATATATTTGCCTGCCTTGGCGGGTATACAGTGCGTACTTTTCGATCGCTTGCGCACGGGTCGAGACCCCAAGCTTCACGTATATTTTGCGGAGGTAATTATCAATGGAGCGGCGGCTTACTTGAATTTCCATGGCAATTTTATCGTAGGTGATGCCTTGGACAATCCGTTCCATAATAAAGGCCTCCGTCTCGGAGAGCTGAAGTCCACCTTCATTCATGGCAAAGGCCGTTAGCGGCCATATTCCTTGCCTTACCCACTCGAGCGGCAGTGATGCAACACCTTCCCGCAGGCCGGTAATCATATGTATAAGCTGAAAGGTGGATGCCTGTTTGGATAACAGCCCGCTTGCGCCGCGGCTGATCAAGGATTGCAGCAAGGGAAGACCATCGTTATCGGTCATGATGACAACATGGGTCCTCGGAGACAGCTGCTTCATCTGCTCCAGCACGGCTTCAGACGTGTGTTCCTGCAGGTGATAATCCAATAGAACCAAGTCAGGAAGCAAATCCCCGACCAATCGAAGCCCTTCTGAATCTGAGGATGTCATTCCCTCAACGAGCAGATCCTGCTGCTCTTCCAAAATCAATTTTGTTCCCAGCATGCTTGTAGGTTGACTGCCAACTATAACTACCCGCCAAACCTGATTCATTTTCTAATAGACCTCCTGTTTCAACGAACTTGAATCTCTATCATCTCTATTAAGTAAGCGCCGTCATTTCCTTACATACCCGGCATGCGATTTCTCGTTGTTTGCGGCTATGGATTGATACAATTCCATCCTGTTATCCGTATAGAAAAAAGGTTAATTAATCCTATAGACGCAGGGCCTTTGACGATATGTATGGCGAATGTCTTATATGTATCCTATTTGATAATCAAATCTATACAGATTGTATCCCACTCTAACTTTCTAGGCAATCTATTTTTCATAAAAAACGCGCGCTTTTTGTTCGTCTTTGCGAAAGTAATCCTGACATGATAGAATGATATCTGGAAAAAATGATAGTTTTTGAGGGGTGATGATATGCCAATGTTAGAGCCGGAAAACAATGCCCCCTATAAATCCCGTGAGGAAGTGCATCAAAAAGAGCCGTCTACCAAATGGTTCTGGGTATTTTGGATTGTTCTGATCGGGCTGGGGACGACCGCAGCCTACCTATATAGCAATCATTTAAAAGAGCAGGTCGTTGTGCAGTTGCAGCAGGATACGCGCAAGGAGATGGCATCGTTCAAAGCGGAGTATGACCAAAGGTTTAATGAGCTGGTTCAGGAAATGGATGAGATGCAGAGCAAGGTTCAGTCCTTTAATGAACTGCTGACCTTTACCAAGGATCAGGCTAGCGGCAAGACGGACAACAGCAATAAGCTGTATAGTCAGTTAAGCCAGGTAGAGAAACAGCTGAAGGAGCTGGAACGCAAGATGGAGCTGCTCAAGTGACCAGGCTGAGATATATTCGTCCCAAGCAGCTCAACCGCACGTTTATGCTAGCCATCGCTCCTTTTATCGGATTGCTGCTGTGTATGTGGTTGATAACCAAGCCGCCGCACCTATCACACGAAACCGCTGAGTACATACCTTCCAGCAGCATATCGGAACAGTCCGCCGTCATCATGCAAGAATTGGATCAAGCGGCCGTCACTGCGGAGCAAACGATATCTTCTATTGAAAAAACAGCCAAGCTCTATCAGCAGACGACAGCCTCGGTAGGAACGATTCTGCGAACCGCGGAATCCCAGGCTGCACGCCCGGAGCAAATCTATAACCGCCGGATCACAAGCAAACTGGGGGTCCCGATCGAGACGGTTAACAGCGACCGGATTCGAATCGAGTTATATAAGATCAATCCGGGTACCTATCACGGTTACGCGATGAAGGTCAAGCTGAAGGACCCCTCCGCCATGAGTATGTCACTGGGCAGTGAAAGCGGCAGACCCGGGTCCGTCGAAACGACCATGCGTGCGGTAAGTCGGCATGGCGCGGTTGCCGGCATTAATGCCGGCGGATACGCGGATGGCAACGGGGGCAGGCATCCGCTAAGCACAACCTTTTATAAGGGCAAGTACGTTTCAGGATTTCAACCGAGCTTTAAGGATCTTTCCTTTGTTGGCATGAGCAAATCCGGCAAGCTGATCGGTGGAAAATTCTACAATCAGAGCGATCTTGATCGCCTGGATCCGGTATTCGGTGCTACCTTTGTGCCCGTGCTGCTCCAAAACGGCTACAAAACCACCATTCCCGAGAAGTGGCGAACGGCCCCTGGACGGGCACCTCGCACGGTCATCGGCAATTACAAGGATGATCAGCTGCTCATTCTCGTAACCGAAGGATACGATGAGAAGGGTAAATCCGGCGCTACACTGCAGGAACTGCAAAACAAGCTGAAAAAATTGGGCGTCATCGACGCTTATAATCTGGATGGCGGCGGCTCGGCCTCCCTTGTCCTGAACGGTCGTGTCGTGAACAAGCCATCAGACGGAAGTCTGCGGCCCGTGCCAACACACTTCCTATTTTTCGAGTAATGGAATCGGCTTCATATTCTCATTTATTTTTTCGCCCAAGGTGGTTATAATAAGAATAGCTTAGCAGGAGGTGGCAAGGATGTCTTTCTCATTAACCTTTTGGATCGTCATGCTCGTGTTTGCCCTTTACATGGTCGGCATTTGGACCTCGTCATACAATGATGATAAAACCAAAGGCCTGTAAGGCATAAACTCCCCCGAAATACGGGGGAGTTTTTATTTTATTGCGAAACAAAAAAGGCACCGCTCTTTAGCGATGCTCAAAAGGTAATTCATATTAGGCAACTAGGCATGTTTCGGAAGCTGTTGCATTTCGGACATGCATTGCGAGCAGATGTAGCGCTCTTTAAACTCGCTTACACCATCCATAGAACCACAGAAGACACACTTCGGACGATAGCGCTCTAATATAATATGGTCCCCCTGTACAAGAATTTCTACGGGATCCCCCTCGTTCATTTGATATCTCTTCCGCAGAGACTTAGGCAGAACGATTCTTCCCAGCTGATCGACCTTACGAACAACACCAGCAGGTTTCATAACGATTGTACACCTCTTTCATTTTCAACAAGTGATTTCTGACACCACAATTACAGAACTGATAATAAGGGCCTAGTATAATAGTTCGATAAAAAGTTGTCGAATCCTGCTGGATATTAAGAATTTCTTAGTTTTTTTCAATATCAAATAGGTATACTGGATGATTTTTCCCTAAAAACTCGAAGTTTTGCAGCTTTTAATCCATACCCGGGAAATTCAGCTGGCGTAATGCCTCGTATACCATAATCGCAGCCGAATTGGACAAATTCAGCGAGCGGACCTTATCTGTCATCGGCATCCGTATGCAATGCTCGCTATTTGCAGCAAGCAGCTCTGGAGGCAGGCCCTTGGTCTCTTTGCCAAAAACCAGAAAATCGCCATCCTGATACTCGATATCCATGTAACGCTTGGTTGCCTTCGTCGTGGCATAGAAATAACGTCCGTCCGGATACAGTGCCTTTAATTCCTCAAAGGAATCGTGGTATTCAATATGTACGGCATACCAGTAATCCAGCCCTGCCCGCTTCAATGTTTTGTCATCTGTATTAAAGCCGAGCGGACGGACCAGATGCAGATGAGTGCCTGTTGCGGCGCAGGTTCTGGCGATATTGCCCGTATTGGCGGGGATTTCCGGTTCGACTAGTACGATGTGTAATGCCATGTTGATAAAGTCCACCTTTTCTTCTGTTTTCTTCTATTATAACCGATTCCATCCCGAATTCCCGGGGTATCCAGAAATAACCTTCCGCTGATGGGCGGAAGGTTATTTCTGTTCATCTTCGATGATGTATTAGCTGCGGCTGTTCTGGAACTGCTGCATAAATTGTACAAGCGCCTGAGCGCTCTCGTACGGAAGGGCATTATACACCGAAGCGCGCAAACCGCCGACGCTGCGATGGCCTTTTAGACCGACAAAGCCTTCTTGCTCCGAAGCCTTCACAAATTCCTTCTCCAGCTCTTCCGTGCCCAGACGGAACGTAATATTCATATCCGAACGCACTTCTGCGTTCACGCAGCCGCGATAGAAACCGCCGCTGCTATCGATGGCATCATAGATGAGTGCGGCTTTCTTGCGGTTCAGCTCCTGAACGCCTTCAAGGCCCCCCTTCTCCTGAATCCATTTGAGAACCTCGTTAATCATATATATGCCAAAGGACGGCGGCGTATTGTAGAGCGAATTGTTTTTCAAATAAGTATCATAACGGAGCATACTTGGCAGATGTTTAGGAGAATCTGTAATCATATCCTCTCTGACAATCACAACGGCCACGCCGGATGGTCCAAGGTTCTTCTGCGCACCGGCATATACCATGGCAAATTGGCTTAGATCAAAAGGACGGCTCAGGATATCACTCGACATATCGCAGATCAGCGGTACGGATCCGGTATCCGGGAATTCCTTAAACTGTGTGCCTTCAATGGTTTCATTGGAAGTCAGATGAAGATAAGCTGCATGATCGGATAGCTTGATATCTTGAAGCTCAGGCAAAGCCATGTATTTGCTCGCTTCCGATGAGGCGGCAACATGGGTTTCGCCAATCAGCCTGGCTTCCTTAATCGCCTTCTCGGCCCAGCTGCCTGTCATCACATAATTTGCAACCTGGCCTTGTCCCAAAAAGTTCATCGGAATCATCGCAAATTGCGTGCTGGCACCACCTTGAATGAATAACACCTTGTACCCGGACGGATTTCCCAGCAGGGACAGCAGGCGTTCCTGCGCTTCATTATGAACTGCTTCATAGACGGCACCGCGATGCGACATTTCCATGATCGACATGCCCGTATCCCCGTAATTGACGAATTCAGCCTGAGCGCGCTCCAACACTTCAAGCGGCAGCGCAGCAGGCCCTGCATTAAAATTGTATGCTCTCTTGCTCAAAAGACTCTCCACCCTTTCTCCTTGTTCCCTTTATCGCTTTATAGATTTAAAGCTAATCATAGCAACAAAGCGAAGGTCCATCAAGTGCATTTTATACAATTTTTTATTCTCCATCAAAAACGGATAAATCCTACAATTCGAACCTGCGAAGACCCAAAAGGGACACCCTTTTGTTTACCAACTGAAGAATTGGAACTGCCTTCTCCAGCATTTCTGTTCTCCCGGAGCCAGACTCAGACGAATAAACACCTCGGGAGAAATCACGTGGCCAGTACCCCATAGCGCCATGTAAGCGACTGGAAAATCACTGCTCTCCCTTACTCCCGCCCTGCTGGCTTTATGCGTGAGCTCCCATGAATAAGAATGGTCACTGCCGTTGAAACCTTCCAGCTTTCCATAAAAGGGCTTGCTCGGCTTGGCGTTCCAGTTCACCTCGCAACCCTGGACAGACAGCAAGCCGGAGGTATAGTCAGATTCAACCTCCGTAAATCGGACAGGTACAGGCAGCCGCAGCTTGTATTCTGGTCCTGCGTCCTGATCGTTTATACCTATGAAATTATGGATATATTCCTCCGTATCAATCCTTCGGCTACCTTCGTTGCAGAGCTCATAATCCATGGTCAACGAGGTACCTTGGATGGAGATCTTCTTAACCAGCCTGGCTGCATATCCCTTTGTGTTCCTTGCATGAACCACATACGTGATGTTTAAATCGTCCGCCGTGATATCCACATCGAAAGGTTCCAGCGGATACGTATACTGAAAGTTATAACCGTCTTCATTAACCCGCTTAAGAAGGCCCACCCCTAGTTTAGGAAACCACTCGCCTACCCTGGTTTCCGAGTACCCCATTCCGTCGTGAAGACCAAATTCATTGCATAATCCTGATCCGCCGGCAGGGTTAAATCCCTCTGCATACTCATGAACACAGAACGTATGACCGCTCCCCACGAGCCTGACCTGTGTAATGAATCCGGTCCGATCAAAACGTGTGCCTTGGTAACTATCAATATCCGCTATATCTACGGCTAGTTGTCCGTTCGTTAATAGATGGCTCATGCTAATCGCTCCCTTTCCATTCATGATGAAGAAGCCCCGGTCACTTGTCTGCCAGGGCTTCCGTCAATTTGCATGTTCTTATGTTAGGCGAGCTCGACAAGAATGATATGAGATTCATTCATGGATAACGCAGTCAACGTATAACGATCCACTTCAGCTGCCCCTCGGGTGATACTGCGCAGCTGAACCTTCTCGCCGTTCAGTGTAATCGATTGAATCCCATAACTTCCATAATCCAATCCACTTGGATTGCTGTATACAATCTGAAGCTGTTGATCAGCAAACCTTGTATCTACAACTGCGTTGCCATCAGCTCCAAATTGAGAGGAACGTAATTTCGGTTCCAAGCGAAGATGTCCCAGATTACCTTTCACGCCAAATACCTCGGTCAGCATCGTAAGCAGAAGCCAGCTTGCTGATCCGGTGAGATAGGGATACATGCCTCTTCCCTTCTCATTGATGTATTCAGGAATACCAGGATACATGCGACTGCGATCAAAGTCATTGCTCAGATCATAAATCGACTGCAGCACCTCATATCCTTCTTGGACAAAACCTCTTTTATACAGAGCATTCGCATACATGACACTCATATGGCTAAACATGGCGCCATTCTCTTTATGCCCGAACGCAAATCCGAACGCACGTCCAAGATTTTGTTGAATCTCGCCAAAATTCGAGTTGAGGCGGTAACCGATGTTAGGGTCTTTCAGATAACGATCCACAGCCTTCGTAATCCGGCTTACCTGATCATCGTCAGCAATTCCGCCCATGACAGCAAAGACCTGACCTGTAAGCGTGATGCGCACACCATGGGGAAAATCGCCTTCCACGCGTTCTCCATCATTATTGTAATATCCGTTGAACCACGCATACCCTTCTTCGTTTGTGATCCATTCGTTGCGGCGCAAATGCTGGATGATCCATTCCGCTTTCAGTTTCAAATCCTGTACAACATCCGCTAAACTTAATTTCAGTTTGTTTCCGGTCACAGAGACTTTTACTGATTCGTAATACCTATCCAGCAGTTCGAGTTTCCCTTTAACATCCTCATAGGAAGCGGGAGTCGTTAACGAATCGAGCAAAACAGCCATTTCCTCTGCAATTTCAATGAAATCGACACCGTGGTTCTCCTGCCATGCCAGCAATACATCAGCAAGCTGCATCAAGTTGCTCGCATAAAACGCAGTAAATGCTACACTCTCGCCTCTGCCTGGCGCTAGGTCCAGACCATCATTCCAGTCTGCTCCCTCCAGCTTGATGTTATTGTGCTCGCCTACATTAAAGAACGGAACCAGATTCTGCAGCAAAATATGCTCAAGTATCGTTCCCTCATATACCCTGCCATTCACGGTTAAGAGCTTACTCCCATTCTCCGGCAACCAGTGGCTGTCCTTCTCCTGACACCGTTTCACAAACACATCACGGAAATACGTTTGAGGCTGCTTCAGGAAATCCAGATCCCCGCTCTGATTGATATAAAGCAGGGTGGTCATTAACGGCCAGGCACCATGATCCATCCATACGCGAGGAATATTGTTCCGGTCCGCGATAAACTCACCCGGCTTGGTTCCGATAATTGTTGCATTGCTTCCGTCCATTCGCACACCTGCGTAATTATTGAGCAGAAGGTATCGAACCTCAGATGGCTCCATAATCATCAGTGCAAGGCAATCCTGCCACAGGTCACGCCATCCGCGGCCTCCACGGCCATAGTCATGATAGGGGAGGAAGGAGTTCCCGTATAAACGGCGCAATATAGGCTGCAGCGTTACCCATTTCATCCACATATCCTGCTGTTGATCTCCAGTATGAAAGGACACGGTTGCCAGCTTGTCATTCCAATAGTTCTCGTTCTGCTTAAGCAGATCATCAAAACTCTTCTCCGATAAATACGTTTCGTCCAGCCTGCCGGATTCTATGCGATCCTCTGAAATGACCATTGCGATCACATAAGCTCTGGATTGGCCTGGCAGCAATTGAAGCTCATGAAACCGGAGAGCCCCAATCGCTTCGTAGCCCTCCAGCGTATCACCAGCCGCTGCACCCGCTTTCTTGTTGGCAACTACAGCCTCGGGCCAATCCAGTGCGCTGCCTTCCCCGATAAATTCCTCGAGTACCGGATCATAACCGGCTGGTTCCGCACCATCTGCCTCTGCACCCAGCACGCTGTAGCACACCTGATTGATACGGTGACCGCGCTCGTCAAACGACAGAACAGGCTGCACCTCGATCCCCTTACGATGAACAAAGATCCGATGCAGCAGTGAAGTCACATGACGATGATCCCGCAGATCATCTGCCGAGCGTCCGTACAGCGGGATGGCTGCGGTAGGCGTCAGCTTCAGCGGCTGATCGCTTGTGTTTGTCAGTTTCACTTTCATCAATTCAATTTTGTCATCCGTTACAGGAACGAAACTCGTCACTTCCGCTTGCAGTCCCGTTTCCCGGTTAATCCGCTTCAGCTTATGCCATAGAAACCCTGCTTCTAATTCGCTCTCTTCCTCCTGCTGCATGAATCGGTTTGCATTCTGCCTGGCGGAATTGCCAGTTGCGGACCATGCCCCGTACCCATCGATATACACCCAGAAATTACGTGCAGATTTAGAATTATGCAGATCCTCTACCGATACGGGTGACATCAAAAAAGTATTGTGACTGCTTGTGATTTCTCCATGAAGATTCGGCGTTATGGCTGACATCATGCCGGCTTCATTAACTAACGGAAAATATAAATAGCTGTTATGTTCAGGCATGTTCAATGAAAACACGCCCTGGTTCCCCTGAAACTTCCATCCTGTCGATTTCATATCGTTCTCTTCCCCTTTATGCCATTAGGATTTAACCGCTCCTGCAAGAGCGCCATCCACAAGGTATTTCTGTATGAACGTGTACAGAATGATCAATGGTGCAGCCACGATCGTTATTCCGCATGCAAGCAGCGGCCAGTTATTCCCGTACTGCCCTCTGAACTCTTTTAGGCCAAACGTGATCGGATAATTAGCCGGACTTGGAAGATACATGATCGGACCTACAAAGTCATTCCACACCCCAATCGCGGTCAGAATGACACCTGTTGCTATCACAGGTTTCATAAGGGGCAGAATAATTTGGAACAAGTAACGAATATATCCGGAACCGTCCATCCCTGCGGCTTCATCCAGATCTCTGCTGATCGATTTGATATAGCCCACAAACATCATGAATACAACGCCTGTGCCCGTCGTTTTCAGTAAAATATAACCGAGCTTGGTATCGTAACCGAAAAATGAAACACTCTCTTTAAAGGACAGCATTAATTTATATTGGGCTACCATCGGGTTCGGAAGGAACTGGGACAGCAAGAAGAACATATAAATGAATCCGCTCCACATGACATATCCGCGCGCAACCGGAAAAGCGGCAAACAACGAAACAATGATGGTAAGCCCCGTTGCCGCCACCGTGTAAATCAGACTGTTGGTGAAATAACCGGCAAAATTGCCCTCAGACCATGCTTGCGTGTAGTTGCCCCATTCAATGTTCTGGACGATCCCAATGGGATTGAGCAAATATTCATTAAAGGATTTAAGCGAAATGTTGAACACCAGCAGAAGCGGCACGACATACAGAATCAGAAGCAGAAATACGACGCCGTAAGAAAGAATTTGAGTTGTTTTGGAATTCTGCATCAATATTCCACCTCTCTCTTACGCGTTTGTCTGACGGCAACAACAACAAAGAGGAGAATAATCAAGAACTGTATCACGGAAAGCGCAGAAGGAAGACCCATTTCCAAGCTGCCGCGGAATGTTTCCTTGTACACGTCATATGCCATCGTTCTGGTATTAAATCGACCGTCTGTTGTTGCCAAAATGATATCAAACGTCGACATAGCCCCAATAATAGACAGCAGCATATTCACCGTGAAAGACGGTGCGATGAGAGGGAAGGTAATATGACGGAAGGATTGCCATTTGCTAGTGCCGTCAATATGACCAGCCTCATATAAATCTTTTGGAACCGACTGCAGTCCTGCCAGAAAGATCAACATGGAGTATCCCATGTACATCCAAATCTGTACGAATATAATATAGCCGAACGCATGGGTGAAACTTCCGAAGAACATATCCTGATATCCGAAAAGAACATCGTAGAGGCGGTTGACCGGTCCGTTTAACGGATCAAACATCATCCCCCAGATTAGGGCAACCACAGCTACGCCTAGTACAACCGGCAAGAAAAACACCGCACGATAGAAATAATCTCCTTTAAGGCGTTGATTGATGATCACGGCAATAAATAGAGCAACTCCATTTTGTACAATCGTAACAACGAACATGAAGATCAGGGTATTTATAATGGAGCGCCAGCGTTCGCCTGAATTTCCCGAGAAGAATAAATCCTTGTAATTATCAAGCCCGACAAATTGATAGGTGCTGCCGGGGAGGTTTTTAACGTCGGTAAAGGAGTAAATGACCGTCAATATCGAAGGTCCAAAATAAAAAACAATGTATAATGCCATGGGTATCAGCAGCAGCAATAATGGTATGAAGCGATTAAACCCTTTTCCAAATGGATACATCTCTCTCACCTCGCAAATCCCGATTCAATAAATGTCGGGGCCTGTTGCACAGACCCCGATTACAGTATGGTTCATTCTATATAGGTCTCTTTATAGTAGAAGAAATCTTTATTTAGGAGCTGCGGCTTCCCATTCTTTTTGCTGAATGTCAGCCAATTCCTTCGCTGTTTTGTAAAGACCGCCCGGAGCCAGGAATTCAGTATGAACACCCTCAGCAGCCAGATGCTCGCCGATATTCTGACGGTTGATCATCATGATTTCGTACGCCAATTCAAAGTCCCCCAGATACGGAGTAAGTTCGTTGTCGATAAAATCGCTTTCGGTTTGAATGTTATCCTGTGTTGGAATGAAACCGGCAGCCTTTACAAATGTCGTGTAGTTCTCCGGTTCGGAGAAGAACTCAAGCCATTTCAATGCTCCCTCTTTGTTCGGTCCTTTCTCGGCAGCATACCAGGTTACATCATACTTGCCGACAAAGGATGCATTCTTCGCCGCATCTTCTGTTGCAGGAAGCGGGAAGTATCCGAACTTCAGCTCTGGGTTGGCAGCTGCAATGGTTGGAGCATCCCAGGATCCATCAGCCAGCATCGCCGCTTTGCCTGTTGCAAAATAAGAAGGCGCTGTTGCATAATCAATCCCCATGAATCCGTCAATCATGTAATTGTCTTGAAGCGTCTTCATTTTTTCCAATACTTCGACTGCCTCTTCATCGTTATAAGCCGTCTCGCCTTTCCAAACACCCTCAATCCATTTCTGTTGATCTCCGCCACCCAGAATTTTGGCTTGCAGAGCGAATACAGGGAGTTTCAAAGGCCATACGTCTTTACCTGCAACAACAATCGGGGTAATGCCTTTGGCTTTCAGATCATCATTAAGCATGATGAACTCCGACCACGTTTTTGGAACGCTCAGACCATTTTGCTCGAAAATCTCTTTATTATAGAAAAGGCCGGACATGGCTACCTTGCCTGTTGGAACTGCATAGACTTTATCGTTATAAGTTCCGGCTTTTTCGATATCGTTAGCATTATAATTCTTAATGAAGGCTTGGTCCGATAAATCTGCGATCAGTCCTGTATCAATCCACTGCTGCCAATCGGGCACCTTAGCACCTGGCGTCCATTCCTGCGGAGAAAGTCTCATCCCGGACAAATCAGCCAGAACGTCCACATCGTTTGCCGTGATTCTCGCTCTCTGCGCCTGCTTAAATTCATCATCCGGTCCTGTAGTGGTATATTCCACCTTATACTCAGGGTACTTCTCTTCAAATTTCTTGTTGATCTCTTCAACTGCTTTATTGATGTTATCCTGTTTCCAGTGTAAAATTTTGATGACCTTCTTATCGCCTTTAGCCGGTGTTTCTTTATCGGCCGAATCACTGCTTCCTCCGCAAGCCGTTAGCGAGAAAGTCAAAGCACCCGCCAGAAGTACTGCTGATAATTTCTTAATCATTTCTTTACCCCCTGAAATTAATTTGCAATTCATTTATGAAACCGGATTCATTATTCCGCTTCTTTTCGTCCAGTATAGTCTTGATGCTACGAAAATTTCAGTAATCCATTTCGTAATTCAGCGAATTATACCGAAAGCGGTTTCGTAAGGCCTATTATTACTCATAACATTTTGTTTGTCAAAGCTTTTTTTAACCTCATTCAATACAATTTTTCGTCTCGTTATCATTCCGTTATTTCCCCTTGATACTCCAGCTATATAGCCGCTTCCTTCCATTGACTTAAAGTACTAAAGCGGATACACTATTTTTACGAAACAGTTTCGAATAGAGAATTATAAAAAGTTTCGAACGAATCATCTTAAACGTAAAAACAAGTTGAAAGCGGCATTTTTTATGCTGATATTTAGGTTTTTTTAACAATTATAACGAAAATCCACGAAAATTTCGGGGTGACTTGATAAACAAATAAGGGGCGTTTAGTATGGGGTTGAATATTAAAACAATCGCTAAAATGGCGGGGGTATCCGTTTCCACCGTCTCCAAGATTATTAACAACTATAGTGATGTATCCGAGGAGACCAAAGCTCGTGTGCTGGAAATCATGAAAGAAACCGGATATACCCCCTCCAACTCCGCGAAAACATTAGCCACGAAAAAATCCAATTTAATAGGCGTTATTTTTGCCGGGAAATTGAATGTGGATTTTACCCATCCTTTTTTCGTTGAGGTTCTGAATTCGTTCAAGAAACAAATGGGTGTCCTCGGTTACGACCTTCTGTTTTTTTCGAATGAAAAATTCCAGGGTGATGATGCCGACTATCTCGGAAGATGTCGTCATTATCAGGTGGACGGCTGTGTCATTATATCCGGGGAAGAAATCGAGCCCTCCATTAAGGAGCTTGATGAGAGCGACATTCCGTGTATTGGGGTCGACATTGAGCTGATCGGCGAAATGTCGGGGCACATTATGTCGGACAACTATAAAATGTCCTCGAAGGTCGTTGAACATTTCTACCTCCAAGGCTTCAGAGACTTAGGATTCATTGGGGGCAGCAAGGAATCTGAAATCTCCAACATGCGTGAGGCCGGTTATCGCAACGCTATGGAGAGCTTCGGGCTTCCTGCCCGTACGGAGTGGTTTCTGAACGGGGATGACTTTTACGAAGCAAGCGGATATAAGGCCATGACACGGTTGATCCAGGCAGGATCGCTGCCCCGTGCCATCTTTGCAGCCTCCGATCAGATTGCCATTGGGGCCATCCAGGCGCTTCAGGAGCAAGGCCTGAATGTGCCAGACAATGTTTCGATCATTGGCTGTGACGATATTGAAGCATGTAAATATACTACACCCAAGTTAACGACCATTCGTCAAAACAAAGACAAGATCGGCCGATTGGCCGCACTTATGCTCTACGACCTGATCAATAAGCAATCACCGGTCAGCTCGTTTGTTGTTGAGCCTGAGCTTATCGTACGCGAATCTTGCGGGAGCAAGACACATCACTTCGGTTACTTCTGATTGCTTGTCCAATTGGACCGACGGTCTTCCTCACCTTCCTCACCTTCCTCACCCGGAAGGCCGCCCTTCTGCTCGCTTGGACAGCACTATCTACTTTCCATCCATCTACATACTAAAAAAAGCTTAGAGCCACAGGCCCTAAGCTTTTTTTAATATGAGTATTAGAGGTCGTAGTACAGGGAGTACTCATGCGGATGAACACGGATGTTAACCGCTTTAGCTTCAGAGCGCTTGAGCTCAATGAAGTTATCGAGGAATTCCTGCGTAAACACGCCGCCCTCAGTCAAGAATTCGCTGTCTGCTTGAAGAGCATCCAAAGCCTCATCCAGGGAACCTGGTACGCTGCGGATTTCTCTCTTCTCAGCATCAGACAGTTCGTAGATGTTCTTATCGAATGGTCCGTAGCCCAGTGCCGTCGGATCGATTTTGCGCTTGATGCCATCCAGGCCAGCCATCAGCATGGCCGAGAATGCAAGGTAAGGATTCGCCGTGGAGTCCGGTGTACGGAACTCAATGCGGCAGCCTTTAGGTGTTACAGCTGCAACCGGAATCCGAACTGCTGCGGAACGATTGCCTTTGGAGTACACGAGGTTAACCGGTGCTTCATAGCCTGGAACCAGACGTTTGAAGGAGTTTGTGCTCGGATTTGTCAAAGCAATCAATGCCGGTGCATGGTACAGAATACCGCCAATGTAGTGGATAGCCGTTTCGCTCAGGTTAGCATAAGCTCCTTTTTCGTAGAACAAAGGGGTATCGCCATCGAAAATGGATTGGTGAACGTGCATGCCGCTTCCGTTATCTCCGAACAGTGGCTTCGGCATGAATGTAGCCGTTTTGCCATATTGGCGAGCCGTGTTATGCACGATGTATTTATAGATCAACAAATTGTCAGCTGTTTTCTTTAATGTGTCAAAACGGAAGTTGATTTCAGCCTGCCCTGCCGTTGCTACCTCATGGTGATGACGCTCAACCCGCAGTCCTGCCTCCTCAAGCAAACGGCACATTTCGCTGCGAATGTCCTGCTGTGTATCAATAGGTGCCACTGGAACGTATCCGCCCTTAACGCCAACTTTGAAACCAAGGTTGCCGCCTTCTTCCTTGCGGTTGGTATTCCAGTTTGCTTCCTCGGAGTCTACAAAGTAGCTGGAGCTGTTCATGGAGCTTTCGTAGCGAACATCATCGAACAGGAAAAACTCGGATTCAGGTGCGAAGAATGCTGCTGTACCGATTCCCGCCTCTTGAAGATATTGCTCAGCGCGAGCTGCGATACCGCGTGGATCACGCTCGTAAGCATCGCCCTCCGGTGTAAAGATGTTGCTCATAATGTTAAGTGTAGGATGTGCTGTAAATGGATCGATATAGCAAGATTCCGGATCTGGCATCATTACCATATCTGATTCTTCAATGCCGCGGAATCCTGGAATAGAAGATCCATCAAACGCTACCCCGTTCACGAATGTTTCTTCATCTACCTCTGAAGCCGGCAAGGTAATGTGATGCGCCCGTCCCGACAAGTCCACAAAACGAAAATCGACCCACTCAATATTGTTCTCTTTAATGGTTTGCAATACTTTCTCTACCGACATGTCTCTTCCTCCCAATTTCCGAACATTAAGACTAAAACAGCTTAACAATGTTCATAATCTTTCGATTTCTTTTCGTCATTATATGCCGGGAGATAACCTGACGTCAATACCTATGTAAGGTATTTTTAAAAATGATGTTATATATACTGACATTGAAAACCAGTTAATGTAAACGAAGCAAAAAGACACCTGCGAGCTTGCTGCAAGTGTCTACTACTATAAATAAGGGACTGGCCCAGCTATCCTCATATAGCGAACGATATGCTTAAGTCTATCAAATTCACCTATATCGATTATTATACGCGCACAAATTCAGAGGCAGGTGCTTTTGAAGTGGCAAAGCTTTTACCTACCAATGGAGCCAGTTGCTCCAAGTCTTTCAGCAGCGCGGCGAATTGATCCGGGAACAGCGATTGAACGCCATCTCCCGTCATGGAATTGTCAGGATCCGTATGCATCTCAATGATAAGACCGTCTGCTCCAGCCGCTACAGAAGCCTTGGACATCGGTTCTACGAGCTCGCGCCGGCCCGTTCCGTGACTTGGGTCCGAGATCACCGGAAGATGGCTCAACCCTTGCAGAACCGGGATGGCAGATAAATCCAATGTATTTCGGGTATACGTTTCGAATGTTCGGATTCCGCGTTCACAGAGCATAACATTCGGATTGCCGCCGGCAAGAATATATTCCGCTGCATTCAGTAACTCATCATAGGTGGCGCTAAAGCCTCTCTTGAGCAAAACCGGCTTGCCGCAGGTGCCCAGTTTGCGAAGCAAATCGAAATTCTGCATATTTCGGGTACCTACTTGAAGAATATCGGCATACTCGGCGCAAATATCAACGTATTCGGGGGTCATAACCTCTGTTATCGTCAGCAGGCCATGTTTTTGGCCCGCTTCAGCCATCATGATCAAACCCTCGACGCCAACACCCTGGAAGCTGTATGGACCCGTACGAGGCTTAAATGCGCCTCCTCTGAGCACTTGCCCACCTGCTGCCTTGACCAGCTGTGCAATCTCGTCAATCTGCTGCGCAGATTCCACTGCGCACGGTCCCCCCATGACAACCAGGTTGCCGCCGCCAATCCTGGTGCCCTTAATATCGATAACGGTATCATCCGGATGGAAATCACGGCTCGCCAGCTTGTAGGACTTGGAGATCTTGACTACGTTCTCTACACCTTTCATTTGACGAAGATGCTCCGCAAGTTTCGGATTCACGCTGCCGATAAGACCGATTACCGTCCGATCCGCCCCTCGGGATACATGAGCCTGCAGTCCTTCCTTCTCAATTTCCCCTACGATATGCTGTACTTGTTCCTCTAATATTTGATTTGAAGTGATAACGATCATTATATAACCTTCTTTCTGAATATATTCTTGTTTGTGAATGAGTTGATGCTCACTTTCGCGCTTGTTCGCTTTTAAGCTTTTATGCTTTTAACTGATAAAGTAAATATACAAAAAAAATCTCCCGTCGTCAAGCCCATTCTTCAAGCCTTCATGATCGGGAGATCTGCTCTTTCCGTTTTACAATAACGTTTTATTACGTCCTTCTGCCACTTTTCGCTTAACCAGCGGTATGACAATTCTTACGGTTGTCCCGATGCCAGCACGGCTGAACAAAGTGACCCCATATTCATTACCGTAGTGAAGCTTGATCCGTTGGTCTACATTCCGAATGCCGTATCCGGCATTGGTCAGATCCTGACCAGCTGTATTATCAAGAACTCTGCCGGGAGGGAAGCCCACGCCGTTATCAATGATTTTGAATTCCAGCACATCTTCCACTTCCAGCACTGTGGCCGTAATTCGGATATGAATATACTCCCCGGTCCATGCATGCTCCAGCACATTCTCGATAAACGGCTGCAGTATCAATTTCACCGTTTCATACCGTACCACCTCAGGCGCATAATCATAGGTAACCTGCATCCGCTCATCGTATTTGATCTTTTGAATATCAACATACGCCTGAGCCTGTTCCAATTCATTCTTCACCGAGATGATATTACGGCCATCATTCAGCGACAGACGGTAAAACTTCGCCAAATCCATCACCATGCGCTGAAGTTTATCCAGCATCCCGAACCGTGCCAAGCGGCTGATGGAAGATAGCGTATTGTATAGGAAATGCGGATTAATCTGCGCATGAAGCGACTCCAGCTCCGCTTCTTTTTTCTGCAGATCGGCGAGATACACCTCATTGATCAGTTTACCGATATTGCTGCCCATATCGTTCAGAGCAGAGGAGATGTGGGTGAACTCATCATTTCCTTTAAAAGACACCCGTTTATGGAATTCACCTTCCTGAAATGAATCAAGCACCGATACGATTTTGGACACCCTTCGACTGAAATATCTTGAGACCACGATGCTGACAACAAAAAAGATACCAATGCAAATGAGACAGATCAGATAGGTTAGATTACGTATCTTTACGGTATCTTTCTCCACAATTTGGGCAGGAACCACGGCAATGAGATCCCAGCCCAGCTGAGGAATCGGCTTGCGGATAAGCAAATCCCCGTTCTTACGGAGCTCCTTCTCTCTAAAGACGTTGGTCTGCTTGCCGCCCGATGACAGGACCACGCGTCCTTGGGAATCCGATAAATACAACGCTGTGCCATCGCCGATCTTGTTGTAATCCATGCTTTCGAACAAATCTGTCATGCTGACATTAATCCGCATGAATCCGATCTCCTGCGGTTTAATGGTCGTACTGATATCGACCAGTCTCCGCAGCAATGAGATACGGCCGTTGCTCGCATCATCCTCAATCTGTTTCCACTGGAGTGTCACTCCGTAATTCTCTTCCTTGGGATATAATTTATACCAGGTCCTGTTCTCAAGCCGCTCATATTGATAAATATCGAATAGACGTTTGTTAGAGTCGAGCGGATCCGAATACGCGTAACTGTCATAGATCTCCCTAAGATCGTCATTGCGCAGATAGATCGACAGCCAAATCCTCCGATTCGCTGTGCTCACCGCTGTCTCCAGCTTCGGAATGAGCACATTGATCGTTGTATCGTAGCTTACCCAGGCGCTTTCTGTATATCGCAGCCGGCTGTTAAAGGTCGTATCGAAATACAGCATGTCTGATATTCGAATCATATCCTCCATCTTGTAAGAAATATTCTCGCTCATTTGATGAAGTGTTCCCTGGATGTTGTTGTACGTCTGCTCACGAGTTGACTTAACGAAGACTTGATTCGCGATTTGACCCACAAGCAATACCGGTATAATGATGAACACACAGTACGAAATCATCAACTTGTAACCGAATGGTATCTTGACCCGTATTCGTTCGAATTTCCCCGCCATAACATGCATGACCCCACATCTAATCTGTATTTTGCAAGTTAAGAGTGCTTGCGCCGGTATTCCAAGGGTGTCATTCCGTACATTTCCTTAAACTGCCGACTGAAATAAGGTAAATATTGATACCCGGTCTGTGACGCAATTTCGTATATTTTCAGCTTAGTTGTCTTGAGCAGGTCTCTCGCACGCTCCATGCGGAGTTTAATCACATAATCGCTGAAGTTATGCCCGGTTTCTTCTTTGAAGAGTACCCCGAGATAATTCGGTGAGAAAGAAAAACGGTTTGCCATATCTCGCAGTGTAATGTTCTCATGCATGCGCGCCTGAATATTCTCAATAATCTCTTCGACCAAGCGTCCATTCTTGGTTGATTTTCGGTTTTTGAGCATTTCCGATATTTCCATTGCCTTCATGCGCAGCCATGAGAAAATATCATCCATCGTTTCAAAGTGCAGCAAAATATCAAAATTCTTGAGCTCCAAGCCTGCCATTCGGTACAATTCTTCATTAATCGTCTGAAGATGACCTTCCAGCTTTACCATGATATACACAGCTAAATTGCGTATCGTGAACTTGGAACGTATATTGGAAGCAAGTAATTGAATCGCTTCCAACTCATCATAGATACGAACAATATCATACTCTGTCATGGCTGTAAACAATGCATCGAAGCGGATATCGAGACTTTTTACATCTTCACGATCTTCGGTAGGCACCTCGCTGTACAGAATCCATCTGCCTTTGCCCCGAAACATCTTATAGTCCAGGGCAGCTAAAGCCTCCTGATAGGATGTATGGAGATCCTCCAGCTTGTGGACGGCCTTACCTTCCCCTACAGTCATGGTATAGGCGCATTCTTGCTTCAATTCTTCCAGAAGGGACTGAATCTCCGCTTTGCCTCGGCCACCGCTAAGCAGCACGGCTGTCCGCTGATCGTTCACCTTGCATATATGCTCAAAGCCGTTCGCGTCGAGAAGTTTATGTAATCTTGCAAAGTAGTTCTCCACAACACTAAGCTTTTCCTCGGAATCGAGCGAGCTGTTGCGCCATGTACTTACATTATCAAGTTCCAGCAAAATGACGCACACCGGCCAATGAAGCTCTGTAAAACGGTACTCCCGCTTGATGATATCCAGTATCGCGCCATCGTAAGGCTTCTGAAGAATTTGCAGCAAGTATTGATTTTTGAGGATAGGGATCATCTGCTGATAGGCCTGCTCCGTCTCCTTGCGTTCATGAAGGCGATCGAGCTCAAGTTTCACTTTTGTCAGGGCATCGATCAGTTCCTGATCTTCCATCGGCTTCAAAACATAACTGCACGCGTTCAAAGCGATAGCCTGCTTCACGTAACCAAAGTCCTGGTAACCGCTTACGAAGATAATCCGAAGTTCCTCCTGCAATTTCAGCGCCCGCTGTGCAAGCTCCAGCCCAGTCATATTGGGCATGCGGACATCGGTAACGAGGATGTCGATCTTCTCCCTCTCGAGAACCTCATAGGCGGCGAAGCCATTATTGACCGAGTCTATCACTTTCATTCCGAGATTCTCCCATGGAATAAAGCTCTTCATGCCCTCTAGGTCCAGTATTTCATCGTCTGCCAGCAGCACTTTATACACAGGTTACCATCTCCCCTATAAATTCCGATAAGGGTATACTGCATCAGCAGCATACCCTTCTTGGTTTAAGTAAAGATTATTATTGGCCTTTCATTTTTGTAACGTTTTCTTGCCATTTCGTTGTTTTGAATGCAAGAAGTTTATCGTATCCAGCAGATTGTGCATCCGCTTCAGCCTTGTCGAGGATAGCCAATACTTCTGCATCATCCTTCGCATACAGGGCTTTCGCTCTGGATTCTGTAAAGATATCTTCTACACGCTGACGGATAATTCCTTCCTCGCTGTCCGGAGCCGGATCGAGGTTGATGTATTCCGTAGCATTCGCTTGGGTTTTCCAAGTGATTTCATACTGCCAACGAGTGGACCAGTTGCGCTGCTCTTCTGGCAATGTACTCTCGTATTTTGCTTTTGCTGTATCAATAAAGACCGTGTTACCATTCCAGTGCAGGTTCGTTGTGATTGCTTGAAGTTTGTTAAGACCGGCTGCATCAGATACATATTTCTCCGTGAATTTAGGTGTCACGCCGTCTTCTTCAAAGCCATCCCAATATCCTCCTGGAGGGCCCCACATCAAAACGCTTTGTCCTTCAGGACCTGTGTACCAATCCAGGAAAGCAAAGATAGCTTCTGGATCTTTAGCGGACTTCGTAATTACGCTTACGTTCCAACCCAATTGAGTATAAGTACCAGGGAAGATTTTGTTCTTGTCGAGGCCTTCTTTGTGAATCGGCCAGATCATGAAGTATCCTCCGTTTGGATCTTTTGCTGCCAACTCTGCATGAGCGTTCATTGCATTTTCAGTCGGGCTTGATGCAGCGTATACTGCAACGCGTCCAGTGTTCACTTTCTCTTTAACCTGGTCAACCGTTTGAGTCATAGCATCCTGAGAAATCAATTTCTCACGGAACAGCTTCGCAGAATACTGCATCGACTCACGGAAGATTGGATCCGTAAAGATAGAAGTCAGCTTATCGCCGTTAGGTACGCCGCGGATGCTGATCCAGCGAGTTAGAGCATTTTCAGCAAAAGCGGAATACAGAACTTCAATGCCTTGACCTTGAACGTGTGGTTCAAACGGAACAACTTTATCGCCATACTTGGCTTTTACTGCTTTCAGGTATTCATACAAATCATCTGTGGTTTCCAGTTTAGGAGAACCCAGCTCTGTGTAAATTTGTTTATTAATAACATACCCTGCATTACCATTCGGCTGGTTTGTATACCAGTTCGGGAACTGATACAGTTTACCGTCAGGGGAACGAAGCATGTTCAGACCTTCTTCACCCATCCATTCTTTCAGGTTAGGATATTTATCGAGATATTCATCATAAGGCACAAGCATGTCAGCTTGACGCAGCTTCTCTACATCCGGTCCACGGTCCATCCACATGACATCCGGAAGCTGAGTGGAAGCAATCATGGTGTTGAATTTTTGCTGCGCGTTACCTTGCGAATGAATGGCGTTTACGGTTACTTTCTTATTCTCTTTAATCCATTTCGAAGATTCGTCTTGCCCCCATGGAGGCATGGTATACTCGTTATAATGACCGTAGAAACTGAACTCCAGTGGAGTTTCGCCAAGTACAAACTTGCCTGCTTCTTCTGTTGGAGGCGTGCTAGTTCCACCTTTGTCCGCAGGAGCTGGGTCAGCAGTTTTCGCTCCGCCGCCGCATGCCGAAAGCATGAGCGCTGCAGTCAGCAAGGCCGTCATCGATGTGGTCAGCGATTTCTTTCTCAACCTCATTCTCTAATTTCCCCTTTCGTCTTTACACTTGATATTTATGTCCAAAGCTCATGCTTCAAACAACACGCGTTATCTCTTCCTACTCTTTCAGGGAACCTACCAGAACACCCTTAACGAAGTGCTTCTGGACAAATGGATACACCATAATAATCGGAAGCGTTGCCACCATCATAGTTGCCATGGACAGCGATTTAGAAGTTACACTCTGCATCCGCGAGAGAACGGCTTGAGAAGCCGAATCCAGGTTGCTCATCTGTTCAGACATAATATTAGAACTCAATATTTGGCGAAGCATGGTCTGAATGGGCAGCAGGTTCTCGTTATTGATATAAATACTTGGCAAGAACCATTCATTCCAATGGGAAACTGCCGTAAATAACGATAATGTTGCGATAACCGGACCGGACAGCGGGAGAATGATTTTGAAGAAAATACCCCAGTTGCCGCAGCCATCAATCTTGGCGGATTCCTCAAGACCATTCGGAAGACCGTTGAAGAAAGTCCGGAAGATGATCATGTTCCACACGCTTACCAAGCCCGGAATAATGAACACCCAGAAGGAGTCCATCAGACCCAAACCACGAACGAGCATAAAGGTTGGGATCAAGCCGCCGCCAAAATACATCGTAATGATACACATAATCATGTAGTACTTGCGGCCAATCAATTCGCTCTTGGTCATCCCGTAAGCAAAGATGGATGTTACGAGTATGGAGGAGATGGTTCCGATCACGGTACGAAGCACCGAAATCTTGAAACCATTCAGCAGCCTGGTATCCTGAAACACGATCCCGTAATTCTCCAATGTAAAGTCCCGGGGCCAAAAGGTAACGCCACCCATTGCTGTATCTGAACCCGAGTTAAATGAAATGACAAGTCCGTTCCAAAACGGATAAAAAGTTACAAAGGCCAATAATGCCAGAAAGATATATATGATAACCATCATCACTTTGTCACCGAATGCTAACCGTACCAAAACTACCGACTCCCTTCATCACAATGTTCTCTTACCATAAGCTGTTACCTGATTTACGTGCGATCAAGTTGGCAATCGTCAGAAGCATGACGCTGATTACCGCTTTAAACAAGCCTACAGCCGTTGCATATGAGAATCGGGAATTTTCAATACCTATTCGATAAACATACGTGTCGATAACGTCGGAAACCTCTCGCAATACCGGGTTCTTCGCCAAGAGCAAGATTTCTTCGAAACCTGCAGTAAGCAAGTTACCAACGGCAAGAATCATGAAAATACTTACAACCGGCATAATCGAGGGAAGCGTAATCGTAAAGATCTGTCTGAACTTGCTTGCACCATCCATGTCAGCAGCTTCGTACATATGCGGGTCAACCCCGGCCACAGCTGCCAAGTATACGATGGAGGAGAACCCGATTTCTTTCCAAATCCCTGTCGTTACGAGAATTGTCCAGAAGTATTCCGGAATGGACAGGAAGTTGAGCGGTTCCTCAATCAAATTCAGCTTCTGAAGCAAAATATTTACGCTGCCGTTATCCGTTGACAAGAGAGAAATCGCAAAGCCTGAAACGATAACCCAAGACAGGAAGTGCGGCAGATAACTGACCGTTTGCACGAGTCTTTTGAAGAACATATGCCGGACTTCGTTCAGCATAAGTGCAAGCAGAATCGGTGCAGGGAATCCAATGAGAAACTTGAGCAAACTGATTACGATCGTATTTCTCATGACCGTCATAAACTCTGGTGATTCAAAGAACATTTCGAAATGTTTGAATCCTGCCCAAGGGCTGTCACCCATGCCTTTAAAAATGTTAAAATCCTGAAAAGCCATCAAAATACCGTACATCGGTATATAGCTAAACACAAAAATGAGTGCGAGTGCAGGAAGCACCATTAACTGAATATCCCATTGTTTAGCAAAGCGAATTAACAAGCTGTCCTTCTTCCGTTTTGGAACAGGTTCCTGTTCTACGGATATTTGCGCCATATCCAACCCCCCGTGTGTTCTATGCCATGAAGTTTATCTGATGTCTAACATTGTAGTTTAAACTATCAAATATAAACATTTGCCTATTCAACGAAAAATGATATTATTCAATCGAAAAGTGAAACGCTTACACAACATGGAATATTGCTTTCTTATGTAAAGTGAGAGATATGGCTTTTAGAAAAATTACAGTTTCCACCTTTTAATCCTATGATTTGTAAAAAATATTTCTGAAATTAAACATGAAAAGACCCATCGCAAGCAGTACCTGCGATGGGTCTTAATTGAGCATATAAATGGCAATTCTTATGACTTACTCTTCACCCGAACCGGGGGAAGCAGCTTGCTCATATTCACCGTGCGTTTGATTTCCCAAGTATCCGGCTTATCGTGTTCATACTGTTCCAAATAAGCGATGACTTCCTTGGTAATTGGAGTCGGTGTTGATGCCCCTGATGTAACTGCCACTTTGCCTACTCCTTCAAGCCATTCGCGTTTCAGTTCCGTCACATCCCCGATACGGTAAGCGGGAACGCCTGCAATCTCTTCAGACACCTGGGCAAGCCGGTTCGAGTTATTGCTCCGCGGATCTCCAACCACAATAACCAAATCCGACTGTCCCGCTTGCTCGGCTACAGCTTCCTGCCGCACTTGCGTGGCAAGACAGATCTCGTTATGAATCTCTGCTCCCGGAAATTTATCCAGCAGACTCTTCATAATATGCTTGATATCCCACTGGCTCATCGTAGTCTGATTCGTAATGGTGATTCGGGATGACTTCACCTGCAGCTGCTCGATCTCTTCCTCGTTCTCGATAAGATGCACATGATCCGGCGCGATGCCAATGGCACCTTCCGGCTCCGGATGACCCTTCTTGCCGATATAAATGATTTCATACCCGTCGGCTACCTTTTCCCGGATTAAATCATGGGTTTTGGTAACATCCGGACAAGTGGCGTCCAGTGTCGTTAATCCTTTGTCCCGTGCAAGCTTGCGTACTTCCGGAGAGACCCCGTGCGCGGTAAAAATAACGGTGCCGCTCTCCACCTGACTCAGGATTTCCATCCGATTCGGACCGTCCAGGGTAATGATGCCTTCATCCTCAAAGGATTGCGTTACATGACTGTTGTGAACAATCATGCCCAATATATAAATAGGCCGAGGAAGATCCAAATTCTGGGCCGCCTGACGTGCCAATACCATGGCATCAACGACTCCATAACAATAACCTCTCGGTGATATTCTCAAGACTTCGATGATCCTCACCTGCTTTCCCTTGTAATACGTAAACGATCTAGTCTATTATAACCTATTCCAGAGGAGGAGCAAATACGACGGGCAGCCAGACGATAAAGGTACTGCCTTCCCCTCTTCGGGTTACAACCTCCACAGACCCCTTATGCTCATCAATGATCCACTTGGCAATGGAGAGTCCAAGTCCGGTCCCGCTCGTGATGCCTCTGGATTGATCCGCACGGTAGAAACGTTCGAATATGAACGGAACCTCGTCCTTATCCATACCGATTCCCGTATCCGAAATTCGAAGCCCGACCTGTCCCTTGTACAGGACAACATCCAGGCTCACCTCGCCCTCCGGCGTGTACTTGAATGCATTCTCAATGAATATGAACAGCATCTGCTGTAAATAATCCTTGTTGCCTTCCACGTAAACACCATTCAGAACGGACAGTTCGCCCACATGCCACTCTGCCGTTTTCTCCAGGAAATGAGCCCGCCTTGCGACCTCTTCAACCAACGGCTGGAGTGGTACGGGATCCAGCTCGAAGGTCTGGCCGGTATCGGCTCTTGCCAGAGACAGCATATCGTTCACCAGCCGGCTCATCCGCTTGGCTTCATCCGATATATCTCCCACCGCTTCGAATGAGATCTGCTTGATCGTGGCTTCGTCCATATCCGCTCTTTCGCCGGGTGCTACCTCCCACATTTTTTGCAGCAGATCCACATTCCCCCGAATGGTTGTCAATGGAGTTCTAAGCTCATGGGAAGCATCCGATACAAAACGGCGCTGTGCGGCGTAGGCATCCTCAAGCTCTTTGTAGAACCCCTCCGTCCTCTCAAGCATCCCGTTAAAGGTACCAATCAGCTGCCCGATCTCGTCCTGCGGCCCGTCGTATTCGATTCGAACGCTAAGGTCCGTGCCCTTCTGGATCTGCTCCGCCGCCTCGGTGACCTTGCCGATCGGTTTCATGGATTTGCGAGCCAGGAACAGTCCCAAGGTTGATGCAATCACAAGTGTGGCTGCCGAACCCATGATCAGGATGGATTGGAGCCGGTCCAGGGTTTGTTCAATGGTACGCGTGTTAGCACCGACTTGTATCCACCCAAACAATTTCCCTGAATTTGTCTCTACAACACGATTTTCAAATACCAAAAACGAATTACCGTTCACGGTAACACGCTTAAACGCTTGTTTTGAATTTAAAGCCTTCTCTACAGAAGGGACGTCAAATTGAATGCCGCTAAAAGCCATATTTTGAGATTGCCATAGTTTACCATTATAAAATGTATAGGTCTGTACATACAGATCTGCTTCTTCCAAGCTGATAGCCGAGGATCTATTAGGCAGAACCTCCACCGCCCCTTGCGTGAAACCAATTTTGTCAGCCTGCTGCTCAATACGCTGCTTTAACTCCTCATACGTATACAAATGGACAAAGCCATACACCGCCGAGCTGAAAATCAGCAGTGTCACAAATAAGATGCCGGTATACCACGCTGTCAGTCTTAACCGAATGGACATGCTAGTTATCTCCTCTTAAAATATAGCCGGCTCCGCGGATCGTCTGGATCAGCCGTTTCCCTCCATGTTCCTCGGTCTTCTGCCGGAGCATGGCGATATAAACCTCCAGCACATTAGACTCTCCGCTGTAGTCATAGCCCCATATTTTATCCATAATCAAATCGCGCGACAGGACCCGCTTCGGATTTTGCATAAACAGATGCAGCAGCTCAAACTCCTTCGCCGTCAGTTCCAGTCTCTGACCGCTGCGAATGACTTCCCTCGCATCCGTATCCATTATGAGATCCTCGTAGGTCAGCCGGTGGTTAGACGAATCGTCGCCGGTTTTACGGCGCAGCAGCGCCCTTACGCGGGCAAGAAGCTCTTCCAGCGCAAACGGCTTAACGAGATAATCATCGGCTCCGGTATCGAGTCCCTTCACCCGGTTCTCCACTTCGTCCTTCGCCGTCAGCATCAGCACCGGTGTCGTGCTTCCGCCTTCCCGGAGTCTACGCAACGCTTCAAATCCATCGACTTGGGGCATCATCACATCCAGAACGACAACATCCGGGTCCTCACTCAATATCACTTTCAATCCTTCTGCTCCGTTGGATGCGGTCAGGACATCGTAGCCCTCAAACGCAAGTCCTCTGCGCAGCATGGAAATAATCTTCTCATCATCATCTACAATTAATATCCGGGATCGCATAGCGGCATCTCCTCTATCTAATAGCGTTATATTTAGTACGACGTCACAATCCCATTATATCGGTCGTCTCAAGGACAAGACAAGCGGAAGGGAACGATCCCTTCCGCTTGTTGTATACACCTATCCGGGGTTACGGTTGTTGCTGCTGTTGCTGCTGGGAAAGATCGAACTCGTTCTTATCACCGATCGTCAGCGGCAGGTCCATGTTCTTGCCGTTACGAACTACGTTCAGCGTAATTTTGTCTCCGACTTTCTTCGTTTTAATGAAGTCAACCAAATCTGACGAAGTCGGATATTTTGTTCCATCCACACCAACAATGATGTCATATTGACGCAAATCTGCTTCATATGCCGGCGAACGGAACACAACGCTGTCAACATAAGAGCCTTCCGTCACGTCGGTACCCAGGGACTGGGAAATTTGCGGAGTGACCGTTCCCAGGTTTGCCCCGATAAACGGAACCGGATCTTTCGGAACTTCCTCATTATTCTTCAGGTATTCCACAACTTCCTTAATCGTGTTGGACGGAATCGCGAACCCGATCCCTTGCGCTTCCGCGCTGACCGCTACGTTCATCCCGATGACTTCACCTTTCAGGTTAAGAAGCGGTCCGCCTGAGTTACCCGGATTAATCGAGGCATCGGTTTGCAAAAGATGCTCATAATTCCGCTCACTTTCGCCGTTCGTGCCTTGAATATCGATCTCGCGTTCCTTCGAGCTAAGTACGCCTGCGGTTACCGTATGCTCAAAACCATGCGGGTTCCCGATAGCCACAAGCCATTCACCGACCTTCAGCGAATTGGAGTCACCTAGCTCCACCGACGGAAAATCGGCCCCTTCGATTTTCAGAACGGCCAAATCCAGCTCATAACTGGAACCGAGCAGTTTCGCTTCATAAGGCTTTTTAATGCCTTGTACCGTGACCTGTATCACATCGGCACCATGGATAACATGCTCATTGGTCAAAATATATCCGGACTTGTCAAAGATGAAACCCGAGCCAATCCCTGAAGGCTGGAGCTGGGATTCCTGTCCTCCGTTGCTGCCATTTCCACTGTTTCCACCATTACCGCTATTCCCGCCGTTTCCTTCCTGGCTTGATTGGCCGCCACCAAAGAAGTACCAGAACGGATCATTCATGTTCGGATTCGTGCTTTGTCTATTATTGCTGTTAACCAGTGTCTCAATCAGCACGACAGCCGGACTTGCCTGATCCACAACCGCGGATACATCCCCCTGACCCGAAGGAATTATCGCCGATGCCGTTGTTGCTCCGCCGTTATCACTCACGTTAGCCGAAGTTTCTTGGGCTGGCTCAGATGAGAACGCTGCATCCGGAGTAAATAAATTCGTACGATCCGCGGCGAACATCAAACTTGAGATGACGAGTACGCCTGCCAGGAAGGACAGGAGCACGGTCTTCACTGAAGTTTTAGGCTTCTGATTATAATTCCAGTCTTTATTTCTTGTCATGGAATCCACAGGTCCGCCGCCACCTCCGCCCTGGCTTCCGGAGGAATTCGAGAAGCCCGAAGATGGTATCGGTTTAACAGGCTGAGGAGCGGTAACCTCCACTTCCTGCGATTCTCTGCTGCGGTATGGGTGATCTGTCTGCTCGTCATCACGCTCACTGGGTATGGACTGAAACGGTCCGTAAGAATAGTAGTAAGAAGAAGAATTCTCAGAAGAAGATTCATTCTCACGTCTCGGTAATTCATTGTTATTCGACTCGTTGTTGTTTGCCTCATCATCCGGGTACCCGTAACGCTTTCTTTGATCGTCCATAGGTCTACCTCCTATTTAAAATCACTTGCTTCCAAGTGGTTTAATTGATTAACTGTTCTTATTGTGTACTATAAACCTTAATAGTACCTTAAAAACAATTAAAAGGCAGATAAAAAGAAAGCTGGGCTACATCCCGGAATATGAGTTGTTCGCTACATTTTGACCCAGCCCTTCCGGTGGGCATAAATCGCCAATTGCGTGCGATCATCCAGCTCACACTTCATCAACAGATTGCTGACATGCGTCTTCACGGTCTTAATGCTGATATGCAGCTCTTCCCCGATCTCCTTGTTGCTTCTCCCTTCGGCAATCAGCAGCAGAACCTCTTTCTCACGCTCGGTGAGTCCGGATTCATCCCCGTTCACCATATGTCGGCGAATCCCCCGAGTCAGCGCTTCCGATACGTCTTTAGTCATCACCGGCATGCCTCTGAATGCCCCCTGGAGAGCATATATAAGCTCATCGGCCGATACGGTCTTCAGCACATAACTGACAGCACCCGCTTCAATGCACTCCACCACAAGTTCGTCCTCAAGGAAGCTTGTCAGAATGACAATCTTCTGATCAGGGAATTCGGACATGACGGCACGTGTAGTCTCGGCCCCGTTCATGACCGGCATCATTAAATCCATAAGAATGAGATCAGGCCTCGATGCCTCATCTCCATTCCGCAACATATCGACAACCTCTTGCCCATTCGCTGCCTCACCGATGACTTCAAATCCCGGGTCCAGCGACAAATACGTTTTCAACCCCATGCGAACCATATCATGATCATCAGCCAGCAGTATCCGAATCGTACCCATAATGATGTTGTCCCCTCTCTATTCCACTGGCTCAGCCAGTTCTTCCAGCTCTTCTCGATCTTCCTGATCCTTGCTCTCTTCCGTGGTCGATCCCTGTTTCCCCTCTGCTTCAAAAAGCGGAATATTCACGCGAACCGTCGTGCCTGCACCCTTCTTGCTTATGATATCCACCTGCCCGCCGAGCTTCTCGGCGCGCTCACGCATGGTAGACAGCCCGTATGAGCCCTGCTTGCCTGCAACCTCGTCAAATCCAACACCGTCGTCGCTGATGCTTAAAATGACACGTTTCTGGTCCTCCCGGAGGGACATGCTGACAAGACTTGCACCCGCATGCTTCACGATGTTGGCAACCGCTTCCTGAATGATCAGGAACAGCTGATGCTCAATCGCATCCGATACCCCTCCGTAAATTTCAACATCCTTCATGCCCTTCAGGCCATTTTGGCGGCAGTAATCCGGGAACCACCGTTCGAGTGCCTCCTCCAGGGTTCTGCCTTCCAATTCCACGGGACGAAGCTGTGCAATCAGTGCCCGCATCTGTTTCTGTGCAACATGAGACATCTCGATTAACTGCCCCAGCACCTTATCGCCCTGTTCCGGATTTCGCTTGAGAACCGCCGGAAGGGATGAGGCCGACATATGAATCGCGAACAGCTGCTGGCTAACCGTATCATGCAAATCCCTTGCCATTCGGCGCCGTTCTTCAAGGACCGCCGCTTCCGCAGCGATTTCCTTCTCAATGACATCCTGCTCGCCCAGGCGCTGCAGGAGCTTCATTTTTTTCTCCAGCGCTTCCGTCATTCCATTGAATTCATCATACACTCTGGCAAAAGAACCGTCTTCCATGGCCGGCAGCCGCACATTCAGATTTCCCTTGGCAACCTGCAGCATGTTCAGATGAAGCAAATCCAGCGGGCGCTGAATGCGCTGTCCTGCAATGTATCCCGCAATCCCCGTAAACAGAAGGACACCGACCGTGTAATACACCCACAGCCGGTTATCTTCAATATGTATGTAGCCGGATTGGTTCGCTGTATACAGGAAAACAGCAACCCCGGCTCCAATCAGCAAAAAGTAAAACAAAATCACCCATTTGGTATTTTTCAAAATTCCCATCATAACAGTTATCCTACCCTGTTCACTTTGACATCACCGATAAACACGCTAACAATAATTCGAATCTTCTTACCCGCTTCCCTGTAATGCGGGCTTTCCAATCCGGCATTGCTCATAAACCCGCTTCGGCTTTCCTCCAGCACCTTCATATCGCCAATGAAAGAGTTGGTCGTGACATGGATGCCGATATCCGAATCATTCGGAACAAACACCTTGACATCCCCGATAAAAGCCGAGATATTGATCTTCGTTTCCCCATAGGGAATCTGAGCCTTCGTCAGATCAAGCACCGTATCTCCAATGAACTGCGAAATATTCGTTGGCTTCAGCTGAAAATAATCCTTACCCATATGCACGTCCCCGATAAAAGAGGACTTGTTCACCGTATCATGACCATTCCAGGATTGGTCATGATGGTGATCTGTATTGTCGGAGCCATCACCGTAGCTTCTGCCGTCATTATCAAAATCAACATGAACCCTAAAGCGACTGCGATCCTCACGCTCTTGGCGCGGGCGTTCATGCTGCTGTCCATCCCATCGATATCCTTTACCTCGTTCACGATCGTGCATAGAGGCTGGCTCTGGATCCGAATGGGTCTTGTCAGCCTTGTCAGCCTTGTCTGGCTTGCCGAATCTCCGTTCGAACTCTTCATCGAGGGAAGAATCGAGCGGCCGGGCTTCCGGCGGCTCAGGCAGATCATAGTCCTCCCGGCGATGCGAACTGAAATCATCCGGACTTGGCGGTGAAGGTGGCGGTGTATGATGTCTCGGTTTAAAGATCACCTGCAATCCAAAACCAATCAAAATGATCGGAATCGCATACTTGATAAGATCGCCAAATGAGAAATCAACCAAATCCAGGTTTCTTCCGAGAAAATACGTCCCGATAATGATGGGTACAACAGCACCCCACAGGGCTCCTCCACGGGCATAAATCAAACTCTGCAGCCCGAACCAGATAAGGAACACCGGCCAAAAGGTCGAGAATATATAACCAAGGTCCACATTTATAAGATCAAGCTGATTTAGAAGAAACAGAACGCCGATACCAATGAGCAGCAATCCGCTGCTAAGCTGGCTCCATCCTTTTCTACTCATGGTCATCCCCTTGCCTTCCAATTCATTTTTTTATTTAACTACAGTGTACAACATATTGGAATGAACCGGTTAGCGGCGGTGGAATGAAAGTGATCTCCGTCTTGAGACCGAGTGAGTGGATAAAAATGGGTATTTAACCATAATAAAAGACCTCCGCTAAAGCGGAGGTCTTATTTTTCACGAACGGACGCTGGCATCTAAACCTTAACGGTTTGCAGAATGGTCCCCTGGTGTGTTCAGTTCGCCAAACTCAGCATCAAACTTCTCGTTCGGTTTTTTGAAGTTCTCTTGAACTTTGGAATTTCCTTTTGGGTTGCTGGCGATGCTGGTATCTTCAGCAAACTCAGCATTAAACTTTTCATTCGGTGTTTTGAAGTTCTCTTGAACTTTGGAATTCCCTTTAGGGTTGCTGGCTATGCTGGTATCTTCAGCAAACTCAGCGTTAAACTTTTCATTCGGTGTTTTAAAGTTCTCTTGCACCTTGTTCTTCTTAGCCACAGTATTCACCTCCCTGTTCTTATGCAATACCATCATCCTCTTCAGGGGTTTTGCCCCCGAAAAGTAGTATGCGAAGAACAAGCAGTCATTATTCCGAAATCTTTATTCCTTGAGCGCGTGCTTAAAGAGCCTTAAATTGCTTCTTCAAGCACCGATGAAGGCAGGAAGTGATAGGTCTCAATTGCATTATCTAGCGTCTTCAGCATTTCTTCCGTACATTTGCCGCTGCCGGTCTTAATGACCTGCACCTCGACGTCCTTTTTACCCCACTCTTTAAACACCTGCTTGGTTGTGGAGAAGTAAAGGTCGATTTTCTGGCCTTTGATGGCAGACCCGATATCCGCTACAATGCCATACCCATAGCCTGGGACATAGAGAATGCTCCCGATTGGAAACACATCCGGGTCTGCGGCAATCGTTGACAGCGTATTTCGATCCCGCTTAACCTTCACACCGGAATAGGTAATTCCATACTGCGGATGTCCCGGCTTCTTCCCGGTGGATTCATAACCGGCCGTGTACCCGGTAGCGGTTACCTTCACGGTGTGCAGCACCTGATCATCCTTCGGTGCAAGCACAGGAACGGATCCACGCTTCTTGTCAGGCTCACTTCTCTTGGCTGTGTCGGGAATTTCCAAGTATCTATTGATATCACTGAACCCTGCTACTCGGAGCGCATAGAACCGAGACATTTCGATGTAATCGGAGCCTTGAATTTCCCCGTAAGGTTCATAAACATTCCTGGTGTCTGTTGATTCGAAGGATTCGCTTAGAATCAAGTTGTAGGCATCTACTGTTGAAGAACCTGCACTAAACAAGACTGCTGATAAAATAAAACCAGCAAAAAACCTCTGCCATGTTTTCCATTGGATCATGTGAGTACCTCCCCCTTACTAGCGAGGGTTCCCACTTCTCAAATAGAATATACATCTTGGCAGAGGTTTGCATGCTGCTCTTCTTACTTCAACTTAAACGACATGGGTGTTGATTTCTTCACGAAGCTTGAGGATGATATCGTCCAGCGACTGCGCGCCGATATCCCCTTCGCCGCGTTTGCGAACGGAAACGGCACCCGCATTTTTCTCATTCTCACCTACGATGAACATGTAAGGAATCTTCTCAAGCTGTGCTTCGCGAATCTTGTAGCCCAGCTTCTCATTGCGAAGATCCGGCTCTACCGAGATGCCTGCGAATTGAAGCTTCTCCGCCACTTCCTTGGCGTAGTCTTCAAAGGCGTTGGAGACCGGAATCACCTTAACCTGTACAGGCGAGAGCCACAGCGGCAGTGCGCCTGCAAAATTTTCGAGCAAAAATGCCGTAAAGCGTTCCATGGTGCCCAGAATACCGCGGTGGATAACAACCGGACGGTGCTTTTGACCGTCGTCCCCAACGTATTCCAGTTCAAAGCGCTCCGGAAGCAGGAAGTCGAGTTGAACGGTGGACAGCGTTTCTTCCTTGCCCAGTGCCGTACGAATCTGCACGTCCAGCTTCGGACCATAGAAGGCCGCTTCACCTTCCGCTTCATAGAACGGCATGTCGAGGCTTTCCACAACTTCACGCAGCATGCGCTGGGACATTTCCCACATCTCATCGTTTTGGAAATACTTCTCGGTATCCTGAGGATCCCGATACGACAAGCGGAAACGGTAATCATGAATGCCGAAGTCTTTATAAACCGTCATGATCAGTTGAATGACTCTCGCAAATTCCTCCTTGATCTGATCCGGACGACAGAAGATATGCGAGTCGTTCAACGTCATCGCACGTACGCGATGCAGGCCGGTCAGTGCCCCGGACATCTCGTAACGATGCTGCATGCCAAGCTCGGCAATGCGGATCGGCAGATCCCGGTAGCTGTGCATATCGCTCTTATACACCATCATATGGTGAGGACAGTTCATAGGGCGAAGGACCAGTTCTTCGTTGTCCATCTCCATTTTCGGGAACATGTCCTCCTGATAGTGCTCCCAGTGACCCGAGGTTTTGTACAGTTCCACGTTTCCGAGAACAGGCGTGTATACGTGCTGGTAACCAAGACGCTCCTCCATGTCAACGATATAACGCTCCAGGGTACGGCGCAATTTCGCACCGTTTGGCAGCCAGATCGGCAGGCCTTGTCCAACAAGCTGCGAGAACGTAAACATTTGCAGTTCCTTGCCAAGCTTTCTGTGATCCCGCTTCTTGGCTTCCTCGAGCAGGTGAAGATGCTCATCCAGCTGCGCTTTTTTTACAAACGCTGTGCCGTATACGCGCTGGAGCATTTTATTCTTGCTGTCACCGCGCCAGTATGCACCCGCCACATTCATCAATTTAAATACTTTGATCTTGCCGGTTGAAGGAACATGCGGTCCACGGCAAAGGTCAAAGAATTCGCCCTGTTCATAAATTGTAATGACACTATCCTCAGGCAAGGCATTAATAAGCTCCAGCTTGTATGGATCCCCGAGCTCGCCGAATACGCGCAGGGCTTCTGCACGGCTTACTTCCTTGCGGACAATCGGAAGATTCTCGCCGATGATGCGTTCCATTTCCTTCTCAATCTTTTGCAGATCCTCCGGATTCAACGGCTCCTCCAGATCCATGTCATAATAGAAGCCATCCTCAATGACGGGACCCACGCCCAGCTTGACTTCTTTTGCTCCATACAACCGCTTGGTTGCTTGCGCCAGCAAGTGCGCTGTACTGTGACGCATCACTTCAAGCCCTTCGGGCGTATCTTGCGTAACGATCTCAATCAAGGCTCCGTCTTGCAGCGGCGTTGATAAATCAACGACAATCCCGTCCAGTTTGCCCGCAACTGCATTCTTTCTTAACCCGCTGCTGATCGATGCAGCCACATCTTCGATACTGCTGCCTGCCTCATACTCGCGTACAGAGCCGTCAGGCAATTTAATGTTAATAGCCACCTTGTATTCCTCCCAAAAAAGGTTTTCACGTTTCTTCCATATATGAAGGACGCGTTAGTCCAGTTCCCTCCGCAAGCAAGCGCTCGGATTCACAAACCCGTGCACTCTCCGTCAGACGCCGGAACATGCAAAAAACACCCGTCCCGCGAAGGGACGAGTGTTATACCCGTGGTTCCACCCTAATTCGATCTCTCCATCAATGGATGTACCTGGTACATCATCAAGAAGATCCTTCATCAGCATGAAGTAACGGTCATGAACCGGTGAAGCCTACTCATCCGCATTGATCTTGATGTGCGGGTTCGACGACACAGCTACAAAGGGGTAAACCAATGGTGAACCGGAGGAAATTTGCAGCCGAGGTTTCCTCTCTCTGAGCGGTCTAATCCGAATTGATTCATGTCTTTGTCAGAGCTTTTACGTGAATTTATCAGTAATTATAATCCTGACTGCTTCGAAACGTCAAGTCATCATTCGACCACTTCCAAGAAGTGCACTGCATTCCGGACAGCTGCAGCATACTTCGGCACGGTTATCAAAAATATGGGCCAGTGTCACAATGACAGGAAGCTCCGGCTGTCTCGTGTGGATAATCATTCGAGCCGGTGACACGGCTATCAATGTACTGACGACCATATCCTCAATCTCCATCTCTTGATCAAGCCTCTCCATCACAAGTCCGTCATCGCGAGGACGCTCAATCGGCCGAAGATTGCCGTCCAGCAGCAGAAAATCTTCATCCCCTTTATGAATCACATGGACCAGCGGCATTTTCGGCTCTTGGAAATAGACAAAATATTTCAGCAGGCTCACAAATTCCTCGTACTGCTGATCCAGCATAAATTCATCCACTGCATACTCCGCCATCTCGCGGAGCTCCTGTTCATAGGACTGAAGACGGAAGGTCATGAACCCATCCAGATTAAGCTCCGGTGACTCGTTAAGGCATTGATAGATGCCCTCAGACAGCCTGCGCCTGCGGCTCTGCCAGAAGTCCCCCGACGGGCCCTCTTCCTTCTGCAGCAGCATGAGGAACCACTGCAGAATCCGCCCTGCTTCTTCCTCGTCATCAAACTCGAATTCCGAGAACATCAACCGTGCAGCAATCTCCTGCTCCTTCTCTTCCATAATATAAGCAGTGACTGCTTCGGAAGTGAGCCGCCGCAGCGTGTCGGCAGATACGGTCCATGAGGATAGCGGAAGTTTGCCGGAGCACGTCCAAATAACGCGGTCATTCGAAGCGGTGAATGCGAATTTCAGCTGCTTGCATTGTTTATGTAGCTCTTTCTGCTTGTCTGACAATATACGGTGAAACGTCTTTTTCTCGTCTTCCGTCCTTGTACCGACAGAAATGCTGAACAGTTCCATGGAATCACTCCTTTCGAGTTCCCTTTTCAGTATATGGGGACCCGCTCGGGGATATACGGAACTCTCGCTTGGAAAAACAAGCAAGTCCGGAGAATATCTAATAAATGGTCTGCATAATAAAAAGGCGAGCCGAAATCCTTCGGCCCACCCTAAACAAATCAGAAAGTATAAGATTAGTTCTGCATAACAAAGTCGCGCTCAACGGTGCTGTTATCTTCAAAAACACGAAGAATATCATAGCGGGTGTTGCGCTGAGCCGGGATATTTCCGGTCTCGCGGATCAATTGAATAATGGATTCAATATTGACCTTGTATACGGCACCTGCGGAAGATACGACGTTCTCCTCCATCATCGTGCTGCCAAAGTCATTACAGCCATAAGTAAGGGACAGCTTACCAACCTCAGGACCCATCGTTACCCAGGACGATTGCAAATTCGGTACGTTGTCGATGGCCAGACGACCGATCGCTACTGTCTTCAAATACGCTTCCGGTGTTTCACGTTCACGCTTAAGGTTCGTATTGTCCGGTTGGAAGGTAAACGGAATGAAGGCCAGGAAGCCCTTGGAATCGTAACCGTTCTGAATGCATTCATCCTGCGCATCACGTACACGAAGCATATGCAGCGCACGCTCTTCCATCGATTCGCCAAGACCGATAACCATCGTAGCCGTTGTATTCATGCCGACTTTATGAGCCGTTTGCATAACATCCATCCATTGGCGCCATGTGCCTTTCAGACGGCTGACTTTTTTGCGGATACGATCATCCAGAATTTCTGCACCGCCGCCAGGCAAGGAGTCGAGACCAGCCGCATGAAGCTCACGCATAACCTCTTCCAGCGTCAGCCCGGAGATCTCAACCATCTTCATGATTTCCGCAGGCGAGAAGGAATGCATCGTAATGTTAGGAAACCGCTTCTTAATGTTGCGGAGCAGATCCGTATAATAAGTGAAAGGCAAATCCGGGTTAACTCCGCCTTGCATCAGAATTTCAGTACCGTTCACGTCCTCGGTTTCCTGAATCTTCTGGAAGATGGTCTCATCGGGCAGAACATACCCCTCTGAAGAGCCGGGTCTGCGGTAAAAAGCACAAAAACGGCAGAATACATCACAAATGTTCGTGTAGTTAATATTCCGGCCAATAACAAATGTTGTGATGGGATCGGGATGCAGACGCTTTGTCATAACATTCGCCGCATGTCCAATCTTCTCAATCTCATCACTCTCAAACAGCGTAACAGTATCTTCCAGATCTAAACGATCACCGCGTAAAGCTTTATCCAAAATACGGTTTACCGCACTCATTCTTGCAGCCTCCCTATTAGAACAAAATTACAAAGCACCAGTAAAACTTCATCTATCCCATCCTACCACATTCCGCCAGCAAAAACGACATCCCGTCCGTGACAGGATGCCGAATTCTATGATTTGGCAGAGCGTATATTCAGTTCATCACTTCGTCTTGGAACTTCATGACTGGCGGCAAAACCACGATCCAGATCAGCGATCAGGTCATCCACATCCTCAAGTCCGACCGAGAAACGAAGCAGACCATCCGTAATGCCGCGTTCATGCCGAACCTTCTCGCCCATGGCCGCATGGGACATCATCGTCGGGTACGACAGGATGCTCTCCACAGCACCCAGACTCACCGCTACAAGCGGCAGCTTCACATGGTTCAGCACCTCCTTCGCCCGCTCGCCCGAGCCGACATCGAAGGAGATCACCGCGCCATAACCGCTGGACTGCTTCTCGTGCACTTCCCGACCAGGATGGCTCAGCAGGCCGGGATAATACACTTGCTTAATGTCGCTTCTGCCTTGCAGCCAGGCTGCCAGCTTGGCTGCACTTTGCTCCGAATGAGCCATGCGCGTGCTGAGGGTTTTCATTCCTCGCATCAGCAGCCAGGAATCCTGAACGCCAAGCACGGTGCCCAGACCATTTTGCAGCTGCTTCAATTGGTCTCCCAATTCCTGTGTTCTCGCAACAGCGAGACCTGCCAGCACATCACTGTGCCCGCCAAGGAATTTGGTGGCACTGTGGATGACAATATCCACGCCAAACTCGATCGGACGCTGGTAAAACGGAGTCATGAACGTATTATCCAGCAGGGTGAGCAGACCATGCTCCTTCGCCCAATCCGTCACTGCACCGATGTCGGTAATCTTCAGCGTCGGGTTCGAAGGTGTTTCCATATACACAGCTTTTGTGTTCGGTTTGAGCGCCGCCTTCACCTGATCCAAATCCGTCATGTCAACAAAAGTGCTCTCGATGCCCATACGGCTCAGAATGCTGGTCAGCAGGCGGTAGGTTCCGCCATAGACATCCTCCGTTACAATCATATGATCGCCGGCAGATAACAGCATGAATGAGCTGGAAATCGCCGCCATGCCGGAAGCGTAGGCAAAGCCGCGCGCGCCTCCCTCCAGGAGGGCGATATAATCCTCCAAAGCCTGTCTCGTCGGATTGCCGGAACGGCTGTAATCATGCAGCGGCGGGTTGAAAATATCCTCATGGTGAAACGTGGAGGCTTGATATATCGGAACACTCGATGCACCGGTTGCCCGGTCGATCTCTCCGCCGAAATGAAGCAATTTGGTTTCAAATCGGAGTTCATCGCCTTCGCGACCTTTTTTTCCCGGCACGCTGTTGCCGTTGACTTGTGACTCCAATCCTGATGGACCTTTATCGATACTCATTCTCCGGTGCTCCCTTCCACTTCAGCCATGGCTGCGTTCAGGGCAGCATCCAGATCAGCGATCAAATCCTCCGCATGCTCAATGCCAACCGAGAACCTCAGCAAACGGTCATCTACACCGATAGCCTCGCGAATCTCAATCGGGATATCCGCATGAGTCTGGACGGCCGGGTACGTCATCAACGATTCCACACCGCCCAGACTTTCGGCAAACGCAATCAGTGTAATATGTCTTAGTACAGGCTCTACATAGCGGGCGTCTTTCACCTTAAACGAGAAGATGCCCGTGTTGCCGCTGGATTGACGATTCTGTATGTCATGCCCCGGATGATCCGGCAGTGCAGGATAAAACACTTCGCCAATCGCAGGGTGTGTGGTCAAGAATGTAGCAAGCGCAGTTGCATTACTTTCATGCCGCTCCATCCGAAGCGCAAGTGTCTTCATTCCCCTCATCAGCTGATAGGAATCAGACGGGCTTAATACTGCGCCAATGGAGTTGTGCAGGAAAGCCATCTCCTCTGATAACTCTTTGCCTTTCGTTACGATAATGCCGGCCAGCACATCATTATGTCCTCCCAAATACTTGGTGGCACTATGTATGACGATATCTGCCCCAAGCTCAATCGGTCTTTGGAAGTATGGAGTTAACAGTGTATTATCCACGATGCTGATGAGCTGATGATGTCTTGCCCATGTACAGACAGCTTCGATATCCGTAATCATCATAAGCGGATTGGTCGGTGTCTCGATAAACACAGCCTTCGTGTTTGACTGCCTGGACCGCTCCAGTGCATCCATGTCATTCGTATCCACATAGGTCGCCGTTACGCCGAACTTGGACATAATCCGCTCTAACAGCCGGTACGTTCCTCCATACAGATCCAGCGAAACAATCAGATGATCCCCCTGACCGAAAAGGGAAAATATCGTCTGCAGCGCAGCCATGCCTGAGCTGCATGCAAATCCGGCATCACCGGATTCCAGCTCTGCGCAGGCATCCTCCAATACCGATCGGGTGGGATTTTTCGTGCGGGCATAATCAAAACCCGTGCTCTGCCCTAATTTCGGATGACGGTAGGCCGTCGCTTGATATATCGGAAATGTAACTGCACCTGTCACCGGCTCCTGCACCGATCCGATCTGTGCCAGCCGGCTCTCTATACTTAATGGTTTCTTCTCCATCACTTACTCTCCTCCTGTACGCTGCTATATTTGCGGACCAATATCGTATGGCGTTTCTTGATATACATAGTAATTGAGCCAATTAGTAAATAATAAATTTGCATGCGCACGCCATATGGATGGAGGCGTTCTGGTTGGATCATCATTCGGGTAATAATTGCGCGGCAGGGCAATGTCCAATCCTTTGGCAGCATCGCGGTCATATTCCCACTTCAGAGAGTCTGCATCATACTCGGAATGTCCTGTGGCAAAAATCTGTTTTCCGTCCCGGCTTGAAACCAAGTAGATTCCTGCTTCCTCCGACTCGGACAGGATGACCAGATCGTCAATCCCTGTAATGTCCTCGCGCCGAAATTCCGTATGACGGGAGTGCGGAACAAAGAACAATTCGTCAAAGCCGCGAAGAAGCTTGGTACACGCCTCATTAATCGTATGAGGGAATACGCCAAAGCATTTTTCCTCCAGGCTGTACTTGGGCACACCGTAATGATAATAAAGCCCTGCCTGAGACGCCCAGCAGATGTGCAGCGTGGAAGTCACATGCGTCTTGCTCCATTCAAAAATCTCGGTGAGCTCATTCCAGTAATTTACTTCTTCAAATTCCAACTGCTCCACCGGGGCTCCTGTAATGATCATGCCGTCAAAACGGCGGTTCTTCACTTCCTCAAAGGTTTTGTAAAAGGATTCAAGATGCTCTGCCGACGTGTTCTTCGAAACGTGGGAGCTGGGATGAAGAAGCACAACGTCCACCTGAAGAGGGGAGTTACCGATCAATCGTAGCAATTGCGTCTCCGTGGTTTCCTTGGTAGGCATCAAATTCAGAATAGCTATCCGCAATGGGCGGATATCCTGGTGAAAGGCATGGCTTTCATCCATTACAAAAATGTTTTCTCCAGCCAGAACTTCCTTTGCCGGCAAGGCATCCGGAATTTTAATTGGCATAAGGGCTCACTCCTTCAAATTGTGAAATGATACATCCATTTAAGCTGTGAGAAAGAGCGTTAGACTGTATAAACGCAAGAATGACCTTTCTCAAGTAGAGAAAGGTCATCATATACGTATCACAATGCGCCTCTCTCATCTGTCAGGCTATACGCGGCTCATAAGAATCGTCGTATCTCCTGCAAGAATTAGCACCGTGCGATGTTGCCGCCGGTTGCCGGGTTTCATAGGGCTAGTCCCTCCACCTGCTCTTGATAAGATTTCGCTTTATTCAATTGTCTTCAAACATGGTTCGTAATTGATATTTACTTTAAATCATCCGCAATTGTTCGTCAAGAACCTTTTCGTTTAATCCGTCACACTTCACCGTGGGCTCCCATACCCTGTACTAGGGTCTTGCATACGCCGGATTTCAACTTGAAAGGTCCCACACCCGGCGTTATACTAGACAAGTGCTGTTTGAAACCGAGTATGAAAGAGGTGACATGGAAGATGGACGGTGACCCGAGCCAGAAAGTGGATGCACAAGACGCACAACCGCATAGGATTAAGATCAGCTTACCGGCAGAGGGCAGCGTTATTTTTCATGCGCTTTTATCGTATTCATCCCTTCCTTAGATTATGCCTGTACGCCGGTTAGCTGATATCCTGTGCCTTTACTGCTTAACCAAGCAGCTTGTAATTGACAAAGGAGTGATATCAGATGAAAATCCGGTTGGTCGATTCGGGTGTATTTACCCCTGTTGAAGACATCGAAATGACGCTGACAGCTCCGGCCAGCGGCTTCTACTGGCTGGATGCAGACGTGGATGATTTAGCCGAGCTGCAGCCCCTCTTCTCCCTGCATGATCTTGCAGTTGAGGACTGTCTCAGTGAAGAGGAACAGCGTCCCAAAATCGAAATATATGAGAACCATTATTTTATCGTCGTGAACAGCATCCGGTTTGACGACGAGGAAATTTTTCTTCGGGCATTAAACGTTTTCCTGGGCAGACATTTTATTATTACGGTAACCAAGCAGAAGATTCATGAACTCCGTTCGGTGAAGCCGCTCCTTTGGGAGGATGAGGTTAGCACGCCTGACCGTTTCCTCTATCTGTTGATCGACCTCGTCACAGACAATTATTTCTCTGTCGGGGACCGCATTGAAGCACGGATCGAGAAGCTGGAGGAAGACATCCTCATGCATACCAAGAAATCTCATCTCAGTGAAATCATCGGCCTGCGCAGTGAAATCCTGTGGCTAAAAAAAGTCCTTGGACCTCAGAAGGAAGTTATCAACACCTTGAACAAAAAGGATCTCCGGCTAATCGATGACCAACTGCAGAAATATTTCAGTGACATCTATGAGAATGCCGTTAAAATTTCAGAAACGTTTGAGACCTATCGGGATCTCATGGGTAACCTTCGCGAGGCTTACCAATCCAGTATCGCCAATCGGGCGAATGAAATTATGCGCGTCTTCACGGCCATTACAACCATCTTCATTCCACTAACGCTGATTACGGGCATTTATGGTATGAACTTTGACTATATGCCTGAACTTCATTGGAAATATTCGTATTATGTTGTTATCGGCATCATGGTATTTGCCGGCGCTCTCATGTTCTATTTGTTCCGCAAAAAAGACTGGATATGATATATAGGATTCATATAATCAGGACGGACCTCCTTGCTCATAGGAGATTCCGTCCTGATTTCGTTAATGCCTATTAGCCGACTTTTGCCTTCCCGGGCTCTTCCCGGCGAAAGCGAATCCGCATCAGGCGAAGCCGCTCATACAGCCGCTCCGTTCCGCCAGCCTCATCACCATTCGGAGATTGTCCATACACGCGCTGCAATACCGGCTTAAGAAACGTATCGCCCAGCTCCTCGAACGCCTTCCATACCGTCTCCTGCTCCAAATCCGTAATCTCATCCAATTCTACTTGCAGCAGCTGCTCGGTGTCATAGCCCTCCTTCTCGAGCCCTTCCAATTCCTCGACCAAATCCCGCCTTGATAACGATGTACGCTCTTCCAGCTGGGTTAGCGACACTCCCTCGGCTATGCCAAGCAGCACGGTACGACGAATGCGAAAGCGATCCAGCTCCTGTTTATATTTCTGTTCCTTCTGCTTGTACAGCCAGGATAAGAACACCTCTTCCTGCAGCTGCGCGTCTACCCAATTCAGCGGAAACGTTGTTGTGCGCTGGATTCTTGCCGTCATTTCCAACCATTCTACTCCGTGCTCCGAGGCCTTGCTAACCCCGATTCCAGGAAGCTGCAGCAGCTCCTCCTCCGTTTGGGGAACAAAAGCACTGATTAGTCTCAAAACCCGATTACTAGCAATAAAGTAAGGTGCTTTTCTCCCGGATGCCGCCTTCCTTCTGCGCCAGGCGCACAGTTCTGTATACAGCTCCTCCGAGCCGTACAGCTCACTGTAACACTGCAGCTTCTGCACGCCCAGATTCTTGCCGGCACTCTCTCCCGGTTCATGAAATATCCCCTCGATCAGCGGCCGAAATCCTTCCCCGAGCTTCATCGCCAATCGGTGTCGGTACACACATAACAGCTCATTCCATGAGTTCCCTTCATACCATTCGTCATCGAGTACCTCACCGTCCGGCTCTATATTCCGCCAACCGAGCCGCCATACTCCTTCATCCTCGCCGATCCATACTTGAGCAGAACGGAGATGACCCGACTCATCCGCTCCGCTCATTTGATTCATGAACACAATTAACATCCCTCACTGCCTCCCGTTACTCATTCAGCACAACGATAGGACAACGCAAAAAAGCACCTCTCCTCCGCCGCAGCGTCAAGAAAGGTGCTTCCCGTTCCAACGATTATACTGTTGAAACTATAATACCATATTTTGTAACGTAATCCAACAGGTTTTTTCACTCATGGTTTACAAGAAATAAAGCGTTACGCTTGAACGCTCTACGCTTCATCCACCGCCAGCTTGGCCAGTGCCAAGGCACCGCAAAGACCTGCGTTATCTCCCAGCATTGGCGGTACGATGAATTGATCAATGGCATCATGAAGGCTTGGATGCTGGACATATCCCGCCAGCAGCTCCTGGAGCTTCGTACGTATCAGCGGGAGCAGCTGCTCCTGCTTCATGACGCCTCCGCCCATCACGATTCGCTGCGGGGACAAGATCAGCACATAATTCATCAGCGCTTGAGCCAGATAATGGGCTTCCATCTCCCAGGCTGGATGATCCGGTGTCAATTCTACCCCTGGAACTCCCCAGCGTTTGCTGAGCGATGGACCAGCTGCAAGACCCTCCAAACAGTCTGCATGGTAAGGGCAAGTTCCTTCATACTGGTCTTCCGGGTGGCGGCGCACATAAATATGTCCCATCTCCGGATGTGACAGACCATGGATCAGTTCGCCTGAAACCACTGCGCCTGCCCCTACTCCAGTACCAATCGTAATATAAAGACAGCTGTCCAGTCCCTGAGCCGCTCCCCAGGTATACTCACCGAGAGCTGCACCGTTTACATCTGTATCGAATCCTATAGGAACATCAAAGCGTTCCTTCAACGCCTTCACGATATTGTAATTGCTCCAATGCGGCTTCGGTGTTGTCGTAATGCAGCCATAGGTCGGGCTGCCCTTCACCGGGTCAATCGGTCCGAATGAACCGACTCCAATCGCCTCTATATCCTTGTCAGCAAAAAAGTTAAAGACGTTTGCCATGGTTTCTTCAGGGGTTGTTGTCGGAAAGCTCACACGCTCTACTACCGTTCCATCCTCCGTGCCCACGCCGCAAACGAACTTGGTTCCTCCTGCTTCAATTGCTCCAAGTAAACTCATGCATTCTTCCATCCTCTCCACGATGTGCTGTGCCTTGTCTCTGTTTAGTTGTTGACTAGCTCTATTCGAAGCATATGTAAACATTGTGCTCCCGTCAAGTCCGCCCGCTTCCTTCGCGGCTTCTGCCTATTCCCGAAGCCGCGAGCAAGAGCCAGGAGAACAAAATGATGACGGCCGTCCACGCCCAGGCAAGCTGACTCTCGCCATTGCTTACCGCCACGTAGATCGCCGTGGGCAGCGTTTGCGTAACGCCCGGAATATTGCCAGCAACCATCCAGGTTGCGCCAAATTCGCCTAATCCCCTGGCAAAAGCAAGAATGAACGCTGAAATCGCCGCCCTGCGGACGAGCGGCAGCGTAATCCAGCGAAGTACCTGCCATTCCCCGGCTCCAGCCGAGCGCGCAGAATCCTCAAGCTCCGGATCCACGGATTCGAAGCCAACCCGCATGCTCTGATATACAAGCGGAAATGAAACCACAATGGCCGCAATCACCGCAGCCCCCCAGCTAAAAATAATGGGCTTGGCAAAAAGCCACTCTGCGGCGGCACCGATCCAGCTATTTCTCCCCAATAAGACCAGCAAAAGAAAGCCAACCACCGTGGGTGGGAGCACAAGCGGAAGCATCAGTACCGTTTCCACCGCTGTCTTGCCAACAAACGAGCGCCGGGCCATCCAGCGTGCTGCCGTTGATCCCAGTATAAATGCAATGATGCTGGACAGCAGTGAGGTTTTTATCGACAGCCATACCGGCATCCAGAACACTTCCGCTTCGGTCACGGCGACTCCCCCACAACCTCGAATCCAGCCGTTGTGAAGATCTCCCTAACCTCGGGAGTTTTCATAAATTCTAGGAGCTCTTTGGCCTCCTGCGGATGCTTGGCATCTGTTAGAACCGCCCCCGGATACTCGATTGGTTGGTGCATGTCCGGATCCACCTCAAGCGCCAGCACGGCCTTGGCGGAATTCTTCAGATCGGTTTTGTATACAAAACCGGCATCCGCATTCCCCGACTCCACATAAGCCAGCACCGCTGTAACGTCCTTGGCATATACGGCCTTGGACTCAAGATCCTCCCATAAACCTTCATGCTGGAGAGTCTCCTTGGCGTATTCGCCGGCTGGTACCGTGTCCGGCTGTCCAATAGCCAGAACACGAATGTCCGGTTTGAGCAGATCCGTTAGCTGCTTGATGTTTTTATTACCCGCAGGGACTACCAGTACAAGCGAATTCCGAAACATCAACTGAACAGCTTCGGATTTCACAATTCCCTTCTCAACCAATCGCTCCATGGGCTCTGCCGCTGCGGATACGAATAAATCGACAGGCGCCCCCTGCTCCATTTGCTGACCCAGAGCGCCGGAACCGCCAAAATTGTAACGCAGTGTAACATTCGGATGCTCTGCTTCAAACCGTTGTCCTGCCTCTTCCAAGCTAGCTTTGAGACTTGCTGCTGCAGAGATGATGACCTCGACCTTCTTCTCATCCCCTGTGGGCTCTGGAGATGCTTCCTTGGAAGGAGTCTGACTCGAGCTGCATGCCGACAAGAAGAGCATGACCCCGAGCAGAACCCAGGTTATGCATGCTTTTCCTCCGATTATGGTTCTACCGCTCATGGCTAGGAGACCACCGCCACCCCAAACAGATGACCAAGGCTCTTCATCTCAAGCTCTTCCAGCTTGGTTAGTGCACGTTCGTGATCAACATTCAAAAGGCATAAATCCAGCTCACATTCCATTGGAACCTCACAATGGATTTCGGCCAAAGCCCGGGACAGATGCAGCATTTCCAAATCGGCTTCAATCTTGGTCCGGACCCCTTTTGCCAGCGATTCCAGATTCTCAAGTATCCCTTCAACAGATTCATACTCCTGAATCAGCTTGAGGGCTGTTTTCTCGCCAATTCCGCGTACACCAGGGTAATTGTCGCTGGTATCTCCCATAAGTCCCTTTACATCGATGACCTGTCTTGGTGTAAGACCTTTTTCAGCATAAAGCGTTTCCGGTGTATAGTGCATGTAATTGCCATGACCCTTTTTCATGATAATAACGGAAGTCGAATCGCTTACGAGCTGCAGCAAATCGTGGTCACCCGACAGGATCATGACATTCATATGATCACTGTATCGTCTGGCCAACGTTCCGATACAATCATCGGCTTCATAACCCACGACACCCAGGTTCGGAATTCCGAGGCATTCTGTCACATCACGAACTAGCGAGAACTGAGGGATCAGATCATCCGGTGCCTCCGGACGATTCCCTTTGTATGAGGCGAACTGCTCTGTACGGAACGTTTTCGAGCCCATATCCCAGCAGCATGCTACATGGGTTGGCTGAAATTTATCGATAGCATCCCACATATACCGCAAGAAGCCATAAATCGCGTTGGTTGGAATTCCTGCCTTGGTACGGCGGATATAACCGCTGGAGGCAGTTGCATAGTACGCTCGAAACAATAAAGCCATCCCGTCTACAAGCAGTAAGGATGGTTGTTGATTGGGTATCACGGTAATGATCGCTCCTAACTTTAACTTCTCGGTATTTCTTTAAAATACACCCTGCCATTATACCATATCCATGTAAGGACTTGGGCTTGCCACAGGGATTTCTTTGAATTTCCTGTCACAGACCATTCACAGCTTCACAGCACCCAGTCACCCCTCCATACTGCGGATTAACTATGGCCCCACTCTTGTAAAATAAATGAAAAAGCGTCCCCTGGGCCAATGACCGCAAGGACGCTCCGCTTTTCACTCTTTTGACGACGAATCCGGCACCGGGTGCAGTCCATCGGACGCGACTCTACTTCTGCCATGCCTCCTGATATAACTCCGGTTTAAACCCGACGGTAACCTTTCTCCCGTCAGTAACGATTGGACGCTTAATCAGCCTTCCATTTGCGGACAACAGTTCGATCTTCTCCTCATCGGAAAGATCCGGCAGCTTGTCCTTCAGGTTCATTTCCTTATACACTTCCCCGCTCGTATTGAAAAATTTCTTCAACTCCAGGCCGCTCTTCGCGATCAGATCAGCTAATTCTTCATTCTCCGGGGGTTGTTCAAAAATATTCTGAAGCTCCAGCTCGTGCCCCTCATTCTGCAGCCATTTCACAGCGTTACGACATGTTCCGCATTTCGGGTACTGATATACTTTCAGTTGGCTCATACGTTAAGTTCTCCTTCGTTGTTATGATGTATTGAAGCGCCCTCCGGGGTTTCTTCTTGTGCAAGACCTGCCTTAAGGGACTTCATATCTTCTGGCAGCGGTGCACTGAACACCATGGTTCTTCCCTCAATCGGGTGAACCAGCGTCAGGCTTGCTGCGTGCAGCGCCTGCCTGCCAATGCTGCTGTCCAGCTCTTGAATTGAGGCAGCTTCCAGCTCTGTGCGGGGGACGACCCCATTTAAAGCTGCCTCCGGTGCAATCGTTTGGACCTGGTCATTTCTCTGTACCCGTGTGTCATAAACCGGATGTCGATACATCCGGTCTCCAATTAAGGGACATCCTATGCTCAGCATGTGTACCCGAATTTGATGTGTCCTTCCCGTCTCCAGCTTCAACTCAACCATGGAGGCGGACTTAAAGGTTTCGCACACCTTGTACCGTGTAAGAGAAGGGTATCCTCCAGGTGTGACGATCCGGCGATGCGGCTCTAGAGGATCCCGATCAATCGGCCCCTCAATATCACCGGACCGTGAAGCTGGCGTGCCATGAACAAGCGCAATATACCTCTTGTCTACGGTGCCAGCTATCATCTGTTCTGAGACATGCTGGTGCACATAGGGATTCTTGGCAACAACCAGCACGCCTGAAGTCTCCTGATCCAGCCTGTGAACAGCCCGGAACCGATAATTCCAGCCCTGCTCCAGCCAATAGTGAACAACTCCGTTTGCCAATGTATCCGTGTAATGTCCCTTTGTGGGATGAACAATGATCCCAGCAGGTTTGTTCAGCACGAGCAAATGCCCGTCCTCATACAGAATATCCAGCTCCATCGGCTGAGGCAGCATGTCGTCTGATCGCTCCTGCTCCATACGAATCTCAATTATATCGCCGGTCTGCACTTTAGCACTTATATATACGCGGGTTCCGTTCAGCATAATGCCCTGCTCCGTCAACTTGAGACGAGAAATCAGCTTGCGGGATACCCCCATTCGTTTTTGCATAATAGTCTTGAGCAGCATGCCATCTTCACGTTCAGACACGACATAGCTGATTGGCGGATAATACAAATCCATGGATTAACGGAACACCTTCCCGCTGCGCTCATATTCAACATCCTTGATTCCTGAAAACGCGTTGGCTGCCCGTGCAGTGACAAAGAAATAATCGGATAACCGGTTCAGGTAGCGGCGGACCTCCGGGTTGATCTCGGTGGTTCGCTGCAGCGTAACGGTCAGCCGCTCAGCACGGCGGCATACCGTGCGGCATACATGAAGCGAAGATGACAGCGCACTTCCACCCGGTAATATAAAGCGTTCGAGCGGTGGATTTTTTTCTTCAAATGCATCAAGCCAGGTCTCCAGATTATCGACAAGCTCTGCACTTACCTTAAGCTTATCCTCGCGAGGTCTCGCATACGCCAGGTCGGACCCGCAATCAAACAGTTCGTGCTGAATTCGCATAAGCTGAAGATACAGCTCATCAAAATCCACCTCCTGCGCCAGAAAGACGGCCTGGCCAACAAAACTGTTTAATTCATCTATGGTGCCGTAAGCTTCGATACGTGGATCATCCTTGGGCACCCGGCCGCCAATAATCGAGGTCTCTCCGGCATCTCCTGTTCTTGTGTAAACCTTCATCACATCTTCCTCCATTCAGCATTCTATCACTTCAACGAACACTTGGTTCCCCTATTTATGCTCCACTATAGCATAATTCGGATAGCGCTCCCACTGTAAACCGTCTGCACAAGTCCCTCCATCATTTCAGGAGAGTATTCTCATATCACTTAGAGAAGAATCATATACAAACAAGGCTGCTCCTTGAGGGATCTTCACTCAGGAACAGCCTTGTTTTATTTGATGACTATAGTTCATTTATAGTTTCTTTTTGGGATGAGCTTTCATATATTCATTGATCTTCAAATCCAGCAAACTGCTGATTTCGATAACGATCTCCGAGGTAAAGGACTGCTCTTCCAAAAAAATCTGTTCCATCTTCCGGCGAAGCATGTGAATTTCGTCTTCCAAGGTAATTTCCTGAGGAGTGGATTTGGCTGATTTAATTGACCATTTACCGTGATTATTGTCTTCAGCCGTAAAGTCACCACGGTAGTTTGACAATTCATAATCACAAAACACTGGTGATCCCTCCTTGGAAAGTAAAATTCTGCCCCCAAAATAAAATTATAACATATTTTCTACTGATGAAAAGTGAAATTTTTGTTAATTCAAGGAAATTGTTCAACGATTTCCTTGTCTATTTTATTTTTTCCACAAAATTGCCCATTCTCTCGATGGCTTCATTCAGTTGGGCAATGGATGTAGCATAGGAACAGCGAATAAATCCCTCACCGCCCAGACCGAAAGCAGTACCGGGCACAGCAGCCACTTTTGCATCCGTCAACAATCGCTGAGCGAACTCATCCGAGGACAGGCCGGTTCCCTTAATGCTTGGGAATGCATAGAATGCTCCTTGGGGTTCATGACAATCGAGACCAATCTCACGCAGCCCCTGAACAACGAGCCGGCGCCGCTGGTTATACGATTCAACCATTCGATCCTTCTCCCCCAAGCCATTACGCAATGCTTCCAGCGCAGCGACTTGCCCCATGGCTGGTGCGCACATCACCGTATATTGGTGAATCTTCAGCATGGCGGCAATGAGATCCGTATGAGCGCACACATACCCCATACGCCAGCCCGTCATAGCAAATGCCTTCGAGAAGCCGCTCACCAATATGGTGCGGTCCATCATGCCCGGCATAGAAGCAAAGCTGACATGCTTGCCTTCGTACGTAAGCTCAGCATAAATTTCATCGGAGATCACAATCAAATCGTGCTTTTCCACGACTTCCGCAATAGGAAGCCAATCCTCATAGGTCATGATCGCCCCTGTCGGATTGCTCGGATAACATAGAATCAGGATCTTGGATTTGGGTGTGATTTGCGCTTCCAGCGCCTCTGCCGTCAGCTTAAATTGATGTTCGGCCGTGGTTTCAATGCCAACCGGCACCCCGCCGCCGATTGAAGCAATCGGCGAGTATGAGATGTAGCAAGGCTCGGGAATGAGGATTTCATCGCCGGGAACAATCAAGGCACGCAGGGCCAGATCGATCGCTTCACTGCCGCCTACGGTAACGATGATTTCATTAGCCGGATTGTAAGTGACTTGGAAGCTGTCATTCAGATACTCCGCAATGGCCTCCCGCAGCTCGGGCATACCGGCATTTGATGTATACCCTGTAAAGCCTCTCTCCAGAGAGTATACGCAAGCTTCCCTTACATGCCACGGTGTTACAAAATCAGGCTCGCCAACTCCAAGCGTAATAATATCTTTATTTCCGCTGACAAGATCGAAAAATTTTCGAATTCCGGATGGTTGAATATCCCTGACACTTGGCGCCAAATAGGAGCTCATCGATTTCCTGTTATTTTCTGCAAGCTGCTGTTCGTTCAAAATCATAGCACACGCTTCCTTTACGGCGAGATCAGGAGACGATTGTCTTCTTGACGTTCTTCAAAAATAATCCCGTCTTGTTTATATTTTTTCAAAATGAAATTCGTTTTGGTCGATAATACCGAATCAATAGGCGACAGTTTCTCAGAAACAAAATTAGCCACTTCACGCAAACTCGCGCCTTCCACCTCGACCAGCAGATCGTAGGCTCCAGACATAAGATAGACCGATTTCACTTGAGGAAACAAATAAATCCGTTCTGCAATTCCTTCAAAGCCTCTGCCGCGCTCAGGTGTAATTTGAACCTCGATCAGCGCCGTTACCTTCTCGTCCTCAACCTTGCCCCAATTGACAACGGTCGCATACTTAACGATCACGTGATCTCGTTCAAGCTCCGCAATGGAGGTCTTTACTTCTTCCTCATCTACACCCAGAAGAGTAGAGAGCAGAGCTGGCGATCTTCTCGCGTCCTCTTTCAGCAGGTCAAGCACCTTCAGTTTCAATTCGCTTAGCTCTTCCATATACGTATCCTCCAGCACTTATTCCGAATAACCGTTCATAATCCATCCTCAGGTTCTTCGGAACAGAGATTAATACTTATATTACAATAACTTACACGGGATGTGCAAAAGAAAAAAACCGATGCATGCCTGCAGCGGGTGCTGCGAATGCGATCGGCTTCATAGTTGAGTTAGCAATGGAATAGTGGGTTACATATAAGATGTAGGCGGTACGTTTGTTGCATGGCTGGCAACATTGGGACTATGTGAGAAAGTACCCATGCCTGCAGTCTTCTGATTAATGGTATCATGGGCCTTCTGTATGGACTGCTGTGCTTGCTTATGCTGCTTGTCCACATCATATTTCAATGCGTATGGGCCCGACGTATACATGTTCTGCTGCTTCATCATCGTATAAAACTCACCCTGAAGCTTCAGCGTATCTGCGGTTAAATCCGTAAACATCTGACGGACAACAGGACAGGAGGACTCTGTCGTTGCTGTCGTGTACTCTCGAACGGTCCGTTTCAGCTCGCCCAGGATAGGGTCCAGCATATCTTGTTCCGGCAGGAATGAAGATCCGTTTGTTGTTGCCATAGGTAGTTCCTCCTTTAACAATTTAACTTCTTCGCTACAAAGGGCATCACTTATTGAGGTTGGGTCGGTGCGACTTGGATGTGGCTCTGCAGAGAGTTCACCAAAGTATCCAGATGCTGTTCATGCCGGCTTACGAATCCAAGGAGCGCTTGCTGAATGGCCGGATTCTGACTGGCTGCCGCTGTTGCAGCGCAATGCTTGGCCAGCATCGTCTCGTTGGAGATGCAGTCCGCAATATAATCCAATTCTTTAGAGGTTAGAGGCTGTAATTGTTGATTCGGTGTCATACGGTTATTTCCCCTTTCCATTTAGATTGCACAGGAACTAGTATGCCACCTTTACAGAAATCTATGTTGTAAGCTGTCATGAAAAATACAGAATGAACGTCCAAATTAAAATGGTTGTGATAATGAGGAGGTATAGGGTCATGTTGCTGACAGGCGGAACAACACCATGGAAGTTTTTAAATACCGAACCCGTAAAGAAATACCCTCCACTTACCGAGCAGATGAAGTGTGAAGTTCTCGTCATTGGCGGAGGCATTAGTGGTGCACTAATGGCCTACGTCCTGAACAAGCAGGGCGTGGACACCATTCTGCTGGAAAAAAGACGCGTCTGTGGAGGCAGCACCTCTGCCAATACGGGGCTATTGCAATTTTCCAACGATTGTACCCTGACGGATCTGATTCGTCAGTTCGATGACCATCGCGGCACTTCCTTCTACAAAATGTGCAGCCATGCGGTTCGCAGGCTTACCGATATCGCAAACAGCCTCTCCAGAGACTCCGGCCTGATTCCCCGGAGCAGCCTCTATTATGCCAGTACTCCCCAAGACGTCGGCATGCTTCGGCATGAATATGATCTGCTGAAACGAAGAGGCTTTGACGTGGAGTATTGGAACCGCGATGATATAAAGGCTCATTTTCCATTTTCGAAAGAAGCAGCCATCTATACGCATGGTGACGCCGAAGTAGATCCCTACCGCCTCGGACATCATCTTCTGCAGGATGCCAGTCAGGATGGGCTTCGGATATACGAAAACAGTGAAGTGACGGATACCCGGTACACGGACAGCGACGTCACCGTAATTACAGATCAGGGGAGCGTTCTGGCCCAAAAAGTAATCTGGGCCACAGGGTATACTATTCAGGAATGGAAACCGGATCATAACGCTGAACTGCTAAACACCTACGCCATTCTCACGGAACCTGTCGCCGATCTGTCCTCATGGCATGAACGATCTTTCTTGTGGGAAACGAATCGCCCCTATCTCTATTTCCGCACAACGCCGGATCAGCGGATCATTGCCGGGGGCTTGGACGAAGCGCTTCCTCCTTCAGGTAAGCCTGAAGAGTACGCCGAGGTCAGAGGCCGGAGGCTATTGGACGAGATACAGCAGCTTTTTCCCCATCTGGCTGACTTAAGAATTGCCTGCAGCTGGGCTGGTGTGTTCGCCTCAACCAAGGATGGCATTCCCCTGATTGGCAAGCACCCCAAATATCCGCACAGTTACTTTATCGAGGTGTACGGAGGCAATGGAACGGTTTACAGCATGATTGCTGCCGATTTGCTGGCTGAGACGATTGCCGGTCGTGAGCCCGAGGAATTGAAATGGTTCTCCTTAACACGTCCGATTGACCTGAAGATAATTTAGAATAAAGAGGGTAACTCCATTTAGGGCCTGCCAGCGTGCCCTGGAGATACCCTCTTCGCATGTGTAATGTGGTGGCGTGGTTCATGAAGTGTGCCGTTCTGGATTCCCACACCCTCATCCCTGATCAAGCGATCAGGTTACTTGTTCCTTGGAAGGGAATAACCTCCGCATGAACAGCCATGATCCGATCGGGGATGCCCCCAGGAACAGCAAGAGTAGTGTTATGGTTAAGGTGTCCTGCTTGATCGACAACACCAGAATAAATACCAGCAGCCCCGTAATTCTGCCCAGGGTCAGACTGAGCTCCCGCAGTACAACCAGTTCCACCCGCTTCTCCACATTTTCTTGATTCAATCCCATCAGATCAAAGCTAACCGATATGGCCGGCATCATATACAGCGGAATAAACAAGGAGGTACCGATTCCAAGGACCAGCAGCGTAGTATAATTAACGGCCAGTAATAACGGCAGAATAACCAGCAGCATGAGTACGGCCCCCACCAGCATACCGATTTTGCGGAATTGAGGCTTGAACCATTTGCCGCAGGCCCAATAACTCACCAACGAGACCGCAGAAGTGATCAATGCGAATTGACCCAGCTTGGATTCCTGATCCGTAGCCACGAACACAAGCAATGTGATGAGAAAGGAAAATACGCCTTCCCGCATTCCCTGTACAGCCAAGCCCCAAACCGCATATTTCCACACACCGCCCTCCTTCAAGCGTCTCAGGCCTTCCAGCCAATTATAGTCATTCTGTACAGGCCTTTTTCGCAGAAAAAAGCTAAGCACTACAGCCGCCGCGAATATGACCAACGACACGGTAAAAATAAGTCGATAGCCCTCGTCCCCGTGCATCCATGTGATCACCCAGCCTGCCAACCATGGTCCTATGATTCCTGTCACAGAGCCAAGAAGTCCGATCCAGCCATTAAACCAATCCCGATTCTCTGCATTCGATATCTCGAAATAAACCACATTGAAGGCCAGCCAGAATAAGCCCAGGGATACGCCGAACAGCAGGCCAAGAGGCCAGATATAATGGACCGCATCCCGGCCTGCCCACAGCACGCATAGATAAAATAATCCGGACACCGCAATCCCCAGACGAAGTGCGTTCATTTTGTTATGTTCCTTCACCCACTTGCCTGCTGCCCAGAATGTCAGGCCCAATGCGACCTGCTGGGCAATAGTAAACCATCCGAGCATGGTGTAATCCTGACGGCTCTTCCAGAGGTAAACATTGAGGAATGTACCCGACAATGCACTCGATAGAATAAACAAACCATGAACCGATAGCAGAAGCATGGCCTGGGGGTCCTTTGTCAACTTCATATACAGTTCCCTCCCTTGCTCTCGTACTTGAAGTCCAGGGTATTTTACCCTTCACTCCTCCACTTCATGAACAAAAAAAAGGAAACTGCAGCATGCAGTTCCCTTGAATTGCCGTGAGACGCCAAACAGCGCCTATTCACAGACTCTATTCCTTTTTATGGATAAAGCTCTTAATCATCCGAAGTCGGTCGTTCTCGGCCAGGTTGTACTGTACATGGAAGCATCCTGGGCATACGTATACGTTCAATTCATATGGCGGCTGCAGAATAGGTCCACGGATCAAAGCCGCGTTAACCGGCTGGAAGCCTTCCCCGCTCACGTGCTGGGTACCTGCATGGAGCATGTATTCTCTGCAATGCAAACACTCCGGTACTTCATCTTGTTCATCCAGGATCGCTTCCACGGTCTCCTCGAATGCAAACAAATCATGATCCTCCCCGTATTTATCCACAGTTCGCAGCGATGACAACGATTCGTTCTCCGACCCCCATATACGCTGAAGATCAACAGCTTCCTCCTCGGTTGCTTCATAATCCTCATCCAGTTCCTCTTGATCGGCTTCTGCATCCTCGCCTTCCAATGCTATATTCAATGTACGGTAGCCCTTCAGTTCGTTAGCACAGTGAGGACAGGTTTCCTCTGGACCAATCTCCTCATCCCATACAATCTCACTTTGGCACCATGGACAAACCGTCGGTTCCATAGGTATTCATTCCTTTCTTATTCAAACGGCCTTGCAGGCCCTGTATAGTTGTTTTTATTGAGACATTAAGTATACAATACCTGACACAAAAAAAATCAAAGCGGCCGCAAACAATATCCGCGGTAAATATTTCATCGTCCTTTTCCTCCCGAAGCTCTTAAGTGATACTCGCTCCAATAATGTAAGATAAAGATACGGTGATAAGAAGTACGATCAAACCTACTGCGCGATTATCCTTGCCAATCTCTTCATCAACCGAGAAAACCGGCGTCAAGAATTCAAGCAGCAGATAAGCCAATAACAGCAGGATAAACCCAAAGAACGACCATTTAATCATGCCGTAAATGGACGTATTGGCCGTGATGCTATACCGCATAACGTTGCATATACCAAAGACTTTACCGCCGGTCACCATCGCTGCAGCTACGTTTCCCTTGCGTATTTCATCCCAGCAATTGTACTTCGTAACCAGTTCAAAGCAATACAAGTAAACGATAAGTGCCAGTATCGCAACCGAGAAATAGCCGATTAGCACACCCAGCGGATGGGTCAGCAAATGATCAATCGCTTCCGTCATTACCCTATGTTCCTCCCCGATATAAACGGGATGCGGCACCTTTCGCATCCCGTTGTTCTAAACCCAGATGATATGTTATACGAACTGAAGGAGAAAACGGTTCCTGATTTCTGGCTTCCTTTATTTCAACTCGGCAATCGTTACGCCATTGCCGCCTTCGCCGTAATTGCCCAAACGATGGCTCTTCACATGTTTATGCTTACGCAGATAATCCTGGATTCCGGTCCGCAAAATACCGGTTCCCTTGCCATGGATGATGGAAATCTGACCAAGGTTACCGAGAAAAGCCTCATCAATAAAACGATCAACCTCGATCAGCGCTTCTTCCAGGTTCGCTCCTCTTAGATCCAGTTCATTGCGAATGTTGGCATCACGAGTCCGCTTCAGGATCGTCGCATGCTGTTTCGGTGCTTGCTTGGCATTCGCCGCCGGATTCGACAATAACTCCAGATCATCCAGGGCGACCTTCATCTTCATAATGCCAAGCTGTACGACCGCTTCCTTGGAGCCAGTCATTTCCACAACATGGCCCTTCTGATTCAGGCTGAATACCCGAACCTCGTCGCCAGGTTCGATACTGCGCTGCTGCTTAGCCGAGCGCTGGCCTCCTGTTTTCTTGCCCTGCTGCGGCTCGGCATCATCCAGACGTTTTCTAGCCGCAATCAGCTTATGCTCTTTAACAGAAGCCCCTTCCTCCAGAGCAATCTTGCGCAGATCCGAAATGATCTCCTCCGCCTCGCTTCGCGCCTTATCCACGATCTGTCTCGCTTCCATGCGAGCTTTATCAACGAGTTTGTCCTTCTGCTCTTCCAGCTTCTGAAGCTCGTGCTCATGACGGACACGCAGTTCCTCCATTTCCTTGCGGACCTGCTCTGCCTTCTCACGCTCCATTTCAGCAGTGTGCCGATTCTCTTCAAGGGAAGCAATCATATGCTCCACCCGTTGATCTTCTTCCTTCACTTCACCGCGGGCAAACTCAAGAATGGATCCTGGCAGACCGAGACGTTCTGCAATAGCAAACGCATTACTGCGTCCAGGCACACCAACCAGAAGCCGGTAAGTCGGACTTAGGGTGTTGATATCGAACTCCATGCTGGCGTTAATAACGCCTTTGCGTTCGTAGGCATAAGCCTTGAGCTCTGAATAGTGCGTGGTCGCAATCATTCGGCAGCCCATGCGGTGGATATGCTCCAGAATGGAAATCGCGAGGGCGGAGCCCTCAGCCGGATCCGTACCTGCTCCTACTTCATCAAGGAGCACCAGACTCTTCTGCGTCATCTGACCCAGTATCCGGATAATATTGGTCATATGGCTCGAGAAGGTACTAAGGCTCTGCTCAATGCTCTGCTCGTCGCCAATATCCGCATAAATCGCATCGAATACACACATCTGGCTGCCTTCCTCGGCAGGAATAAACAGTCCGGACATCGCCATCAGGTTTAGCAAACCGATTGTTTTGAGTGTGACCGTCTTACCGCCGGTATTCGGACCCGTGACAATGATGGACGTATAGGTATTACCCAATTCCACATCAAGCGGTACAACCTGGTCCATCGGAATAAGCGGATGTCGGCCCTTGCGCAGCTTAATGTACCCTCTGTCATTCATTCGCGGCAGAGACGCCCTCATCACATGAGCCAAACGTGCCTTGGCAAATATAAAATCAAGCTGTCCGATCAAATCCAAGTCCATGGACAGCAAATCAGCCTGCTCACCCACCTGGGCAGTCAGCTTCTGCAGAATCACTTCGATCTCCCGCTCTTCCCGCATCCGGGTCTCGCGAAGCTTGTTATTCATGGCCACAATGGACTCCGGCTCGATAAACAGCGTGGCACCCGATCCTGACTGATCATGTACGATTCCGCCGAAATGCGACCGGTATTCCGCTTTAACGGGTATGACAAAACGATCCCCGCGAATCGTAATCAGCTGGTCCTGCAGCATCTTGGCCACCGATTGCGAACGAATCATGGATTCGAGCTTCTCCCGAATCCGGACCTCCCCGCCCCGAAGCTCACGGCGGATCTGCGAAAGCTCTGCACTCGCCGAATCCAGAACCTCAGCCGCATCGTCAATGCAGAGCCGAATCGCATCCTCCAGCGGCTTCTGCTCCGAGATAAGATCGCTAAGATTAAACAGAATTTCAATCTGCTCATCCTCATGAAGGGCCGCGATAAACCGCTTGATACGGCGTGACCCGTGAATCGTGTTCGATGTGGCTAACAATTCGTGGGGGCTCAACGTGCCTCCAATTCTCGCGCGTTTCAAGGCATCGTTAATATCCGTTATACCGCGGAAAGATGGATTACCCTTGAGCCGGTCTACCGTATATGCCTGATCGGTTGCCGCCAGCAGATCCTTTACAGCTTCCAGCTCAGTTTCAGGCTTTAACGCCTCGGCCCTCAAATTCCCCATGGATGTTTGCGTGTATTGTGTTAATGTATTTAAAATTTTCCGGTATTCTAAAGTTTGCAAAATCTTGTCGTTCAAGAAGTTCACAACTCCTCTCAATCAATGCCTATATTATATCGAATGCCGAGGGAATTCGCCATGGAATCCAAAAACCTTCCACACATAACCTGCGGCCCTATTGAACAAAATAAATTCTGCGTAACATTCCAGTCTTATTCTAAGGAGGCAGGTACCATGCAATTTCTCGGGCATGTCGTTCGATTTATCGTTGCCGCGCTCGTTCTTATGGTTGTCGGATGGATTGTCCCTCAATTCTCCGTCGGCGGATTCGGAAGTGCCCTGTTGCTTGCACTCGTCATCGCCCTCTTCGGCTGGGCTATCGAGGGCATCTTCGGCAAAAAAGTCACGCCGTTTGGACGCGGAATCGTGGGCTTCCTTGTCAGTGCGCTTGTGATTTACCTCGCTCAGTTCATTGTCGGGGGCGTCACCGTCTCCATACTGGGTGCGCTGCTTGCAGCACTGGTCATCGGGATCATCGATCTGTTCATTCCGATTTCCACACCGTATGAAGCAGGCAAAAGCCACAAGGAATAAGAGGCAAAGTCATCCGACTCTGTTGGAGGTCTGTTCCTCAGTCCCTTATTCCTGAATGAATCGTTTCCTGCGGCTCATTCCACTACATCTCCCACAACAACCCCCTGTTGCTTATATGAACAGGGGGTTGTCCATTATGGCCGCAGAAGTCCTTATCTCCCTATACTCAGGCTTCCCCTACATTATATCGTAATCCATAACCTTCGTTGCAAACGCTTCACGTTCACTAATTTTTCATAACACCGCTGTGCATAATCTCTTTTTCTGCGCTATGATAAAGATTGGAAAAAATAAATTCACCATTATTTCATAGTCAGGAGAGATTATAGTGAAAAAAGGCATAGCACTACTTGTTTCATGTATGCTCCTTTTTGTATTGGCTGCTTGCGGCCAAGATCAGGAGGCAACCCAAGGAAATTCCGGAATTTCGGATACCGGCGTGGCGCCTGAAGCAGAGCTCGTTATAAAGGGATCCAACTTCCAATTCGACCAGGAAGAATATCATCTGAAAAAGGGCGTGCCCGTGAAAATTTCTTACGAGAATGAAGACGGCAACCACGGCGTCATGATTCCGGCGCTTGGCCTTCAGCTTGACCGCAACAATAACAGCAAAGTTGTTACACCCGACAAAGCTGGAGAATTTGAAGTTTCCTGCTCCATTATGTGCGGAGCCGGTCACAGCAAAATGATCTCCAAAATCATCATTGAAGAATAGAGCATCCTAATAAAACCTCCGGATCGCCAGAGTTGCCTCTGCTGATTCGGAGGTTTTTTCAGGTTCAAATCTTCACCATGGCCTAACGCTGATCCTGCTCAATCAACTCGATCCACTCGTTATATTCAACTTGGAGCTTAGCATACTCTTCCTTTAATTTACGATGTTCTTCTTCAAGCAGCGCTGACTGCTCCGCCTTCAGTTCCTGTTCTGCCTGCAGCAGCTGGTATTGATGCATGACCAGTTCGTACTGCTCACCAAGATCGGAATACTGCTGCGTGGCTTCACTCTTCTCGCCTTCCAGACGTTCACAGGCTTGACGTGCAGAGGCAATTTCCTGCTGCCAGGACTGGAGCTCTTCTTCAAGAGAGAGCTGCGTGCGTCTCCACTCATCCCGCTCTGCAGCCAGCTTCTCACGGTCAGCGGCAAGCTGCTCCCGCTCCTCCATCCATTGCTGGTATTGGTTCTGCCAGTGCGCGGCTCGCTCCTCCGAATCTCTTAACTGCTCTGCAAGCTCACGTCCATGCTCTTCACTTGCAGCCGCTTTTTTGCGAAGCTCCTCGAGCTGATTCGACACTGTATCGTATTCTTCTTCCAGCATAGCGTACAGTTTGCTTGTCTCTTCCTCTCGAATCCCCGCTTCCTCGCTGAGTTTCTCCAGCTCTTCATAGCGAAGCTGCAGCTCCTTCAGTTCCTCTTGAGCCGTTCTGCGCTCGGAAATAGACCGGTCAGCCTCATCCTTCATGACGTGGATTTCATCCTGAAGCCCCTTCATTCCTTCTTCCAGGCTCTCGTTCGCTTCCATCAGCTCAACAATTCTCATCTCCAGCTCGCCTGTTTCCTCTTTACGCTGATCAGCCAGGGTACGCCAGGATTGAAGCTCACCGCTAAGACGCTGCAGCTCTTCCTGCTGCTTGCGTGAAGTCTGATTCGCATCCACCACTAACTTCTGGAGACGGCGACGCTCTTCCTCCGATTTGCCGGATTCCTGCTTCAGTCCCTCAAGCTCCTTCGCGAGTCCTTCCGCCTTCGTCCGGAAGGATCGCAATTCCTGCTGAGAGGCATCCCCTTGCTGTTTGGACAGCTGCAGCTCTTCCTTCAGTTTCACGGATTCCGCTTTAGCGGCAGTCAGTTCCTTCTCCGTGGTCGACAATCGCGACTGCAGCTGCCCTCCGCGATTGCGCTGCTCCGAGAGCTGCTTCTCCAGATCCTGAACGGTTGCTCCGTGCCGCTGCTCTAACTCCTGCGCACTTTTCGCGTGCTCCTGCTTCAGATCCTGCATAGACTTCGTATACTTCTGTTCCCAATCCTGAACGGTCTTCGAGTGCTGCTGCTCCTTCTGGAGCACCTCTTGTTTATGGGAGCTCTCCAGCTTCTTCAAGTGTTCAGCCTGCTTCTCTTCGGCCTGTTTCACTGCTGCCCGATGAGTCTGCTCCAACTTATCCAGCGCTTGCTTGTGAGTGCCCGTCAACTGCGAAATTTGCCCTTCATAACGGCGTTTCATATCTTCAATCGCCTGCTTATGACCGCCCTCCAGCTTCTCCCGCTGTTCCTTAAGACGTGCTTCAAGCTGCTGCTTCTCCTTCAGCAGCTCCTCCACCCGGCTCGATTCCTTCTGGAGCAGCTCCTTGGTTCGCTCTGACTCACTCGTTAAATTCTCAGTGGAAATTCTGTACTTCTCAGCTAAGGAAGACTGCTCCGCCAGCCTTTGCTCCAGCTGTTCCAGCTGCTGCCGGTGTCTTTCCTGTTGCTCGATTTGAAGCCCTTGCACCTTGGCAAGCTCCGTACGCAGTTCATTGCGCTCGGCCGTCATCTGTTTGGCTTCATTCTGATACTCCAGCTTCTGTAAAGCTTCTTCAGCCATATGTACTGCGGCCAGGACGGCAATGCGCGGGGTATCGAGCCTGGAATGTGCCTTGGATATGGTGCGCATGCGGTCATCCACATAGTTCGCTACCTGTCTAGTGTAATCACTGCTATTGCCAACAAGTTTATAGGAAGTTCCGTAGATGTCTACGGTAACGCTTTTACGGTCCGGTGTAGTCACAGTTGTGCCCTCCTTCTATTATGTGTAGATTCTATGATGTCTGAAATGGTCTATCCTCTTTCTTCATTATATATGAGATAACATCTGGAGACGAACCTCAAGAAAACAGACCGAAGTTTGGTATATGATAACACAGTTTTGTGCTTATAATTATGTACCCTGCGGGCATCCTGATGCAAATCCCAGTTCCATTTAGAGCAAAAAAGCCCGCATCGAATCTCTGATGTAATGGATTCGATGCGGGCGTTCACAATTCCTGCTATTTTCTTAATTCTGCGCCAAAAGTTTGCTGAAGCGCTGAGACTGCTTTTTCGGTAACCTCGGCAACCTCTTCGTCCGTCAACGTCCGTTCCTGATGACGATACGTCAAGGAGATGGCAACACTCTTCTTGCCTTCCCCAAGCTTGCTGCCGGTGAAGACATCAAACACCTGAATTTGCTGCAGCAGCTCGCCTGCATTCTCCTTGATGACTTGAATCAGGGAGCCGGCTTCAACCTGCTCATCGACCACGATGGCAAGATCGCGCTCCATTCCCGGGAATCTAGGCAGATCGCGATAAGCGACGCGGGCATTGGTCAAATCATACAACGGCTCAAGCAGGATTTCGGCAGCATAGGTATCTTCCAAATCCAGCTCTTGCTGCGTCTTCGGATGAATTTGTCCCAGTACACCAAGCAGCTGCTGGTTCTCGCCTTGACCCGTATATACGGAAGCGGAGCGTCCAGGATGGAATCCTTCCGGGCTATTTGCCACGTAAGTGATGTCCTCAACGCGTATGCCAAGGTATTCAAGCACCGTCTCAAGCGCCCCCTTCAGATCGAAGAAGTCCACTTTGGCAGGCTGTACATTCCACTGCTTGTTTCCTTTGCGGCCTGTCATGAGCAAGCCGAGAACCGGACGCTCCAGCGGCTGCTTCGTCAGCGTCTCCTCTAACGTATGGAACAAGTTCCCTATTTCAAACAGGGCCAGATCCGGCTGTTTGCGGTTATGGTTATACACAGCGATATCCAGCAGCTGTGGCAGCAGGCTGGTGCGAAGCACGCTGCGGTCCTCACTCATCGGCATGGCAAGCTTAACTGCCGTACCTTCTGACGCAAGAGAAGTAAACATTTCCGCTTGCTGCGGATGAATGAATGAATACCCCAGAACCTCCTGGAAGCCGCTATGTGTCAGCAGCCGGCGAAGCGAGCGGCGAATAGCCTGCGCTTTTGTCAAGGAGCCCGGTGTTGTCGGACCTTCAATCGCCGTTGTCGGAATGTTGTCGTATCCATACAAGCGGGCAACCTCTTCAATCAAGTCCACATCCAGCACGATATCGCCGCGGCGGGACGGCACCTGAACATCCACCAATCCTTGGCCTGCATCACCGCTCGGGAAATGCAATCTCGAGAAAATGGTTTTCACCTCAAGCAGAGACAGCTCCGTGCCCAGATAACGGTTGAGCTTCTCCAGCGACAACGTGATAACGGTCGGCTCGGCATGAGCGCTGCCTGCCTCGACAATCCCCTGATGTACGGCACCGTCGGCATATTTCGCCATCAACGCCGCTGCACGGTTCAGCGCAGGAATAACCGCCGCTGGATCCACTTCCTTCTCGAAGCGCGAGCTTGCTTCCGAACGCAAGCCGAGCTGACGGGATGTTTTGCGAACGGTACCGCCATCGAATTTAGCCGATTCGAGGAGAATATTCACCGTACCGTCCGTTACTTCGGAGTCCAGGCCGCCCATAACGCCTGCCAGAGCTACAGGTTTTCCACCGGCTGTAATAACCAGCATATGCGGCTCCAGACGACGCTCTGCTCCGTCCAGCGTTACCATCGTTTCACCGGCTTCAGCCATTCGTACATGAACCGCGCCGTCCTTCAAGTGGTCCGCATCAAAAGCATGCAGCGGCTGGCCATATTCAAGCATGACATAGTTTGTAATATCCACGATATTGTTGATCGGCCGCACGCCCGCTGCCATCAATCGGTTCTGCATCCACAGTGGGGAAGGCGCGATTCTTACTCCGGTAATATAGCGCGCAGCATAATGGCTGCACTGCTCAGCTGCACCGATTGTAACCGAGATATGATCCGCAGCTGTATCATGAACTTCCATCACTTCTTTCTCAGGGTTTGGAAGGCTCAGTTCACGTCCCAGAATAGCACTCACTTCATATGCTGCGCCCAGCATACTCAGGCAATCGGAACGGTTCGGCGTCAGATCCAGCTCCAGAATCTCATCGTTCAGACCCAGCACGTCCACTATCGGCTTACCGATCTCGGTTTCAGCCGGAAGAACGAGAATCCCTTCCTGCAGCTCCTTGGGCAGCAGCTTGTCGTTCATGCCAAGCTCCTTGGCCGAACAGATCATACCTTGGGAAAGAACACCGCGCAGCTTGGCTTTCTTGATATCCATGCCGCCGGGAAGCTTCGCGCCTACAAGCGCTACGGGCACTTTCTGGCCGGCATCCACATTTTTTGCTCCGCAAACGATCTGGATATCTTCCTCCTGACCGGCATCCACGATGCACACATTCAGCTTATCTGCATCAGGATGCTTCTCCTTACTCTTGACGTAGCCTACGACAACTTTGTTAATGCCCTGATTCCGTTTCTCGATCACATCGATTTCAATACCGGCTGATGTAATACGGCTCGCTAAATCCTCCGAGGTCACACCTTCGAGCGAAATATAATCGGACAACCAATCGGTTGATACTCTCATTGTCTGTTCACTTCCCTTTATCGTTTAAATTAAATCCGCGTGAATTGATTCAAGAATGCTGCATCGTTGTTGAAGAAATGACGGATATCATCCACACCGTATTTCAGCATGGCAATGCGCTCAACGCCCATACCGAATGCAAATCCGCTGTACTTCTCAGAGTCATAGCCGCCCATCTCAAGCACCTTCGGATGAACCATTCCGCAGCCTAAAATCTCAAGCCAGCCCGTTTGCTTGCATACGCGACAGCCGCTGCCCCCGCATTTCACGCAGGATACATCCACTTCCGCGCTCGGCTCGGTGAAAGGAAAGAAGCTTGGACGCAGTCGAATCTGCGTGTTATCGCCGAACATCTCCTGCACGAATTGCAGCAGCGTTCCTTTCAAGTCACTCATGCGAATGTTCTCACCGATCACCAGTCCCTCGATTTGATGGAACTGGAATGAATGGGTCGCGTCATCGTCGTCCCGGCGGAATACGCGTCCCGGGCAGATGATTTTGACAGGCGCCTTCCCTTGCATTGACAGCATCGTCCGGGCTTGCACCGGGGATGTCTGCGTACGCATCAGCAAATCCTCCGTCAAATAGAAGGAATCCTGCATGTCGCGCGCCGGATGATTCTTCGGCAGATTCAATGCCTCGAAGTTGAAGTAGTCCGTCTCCACCTCCGGACCTTCCGCTACGCGGTAGCCCATGCCGATGAAAATATCCTCGATATCCTGAATGACCTTGCTGAGCGGATGAACCGCGCCTTGGGTGAGCTTGCGTCCCGGAAGGGTTACATCCACCTTCTCCGCACGCAGACGCTCTTCGGTTTCCTGCTGCTGGAAGGCCTCCTGCTTGCTGGAGATGACTTCCTCAATCGCACCGCGCACATCGTTGGCCACCTGGCCAATGACAGGACGCTCCTCTGCGCTCAGCGCGCCCATTCCGCGCAGTATTTCAGTCAGGGCACCTTTTTTGCCAAGGTATTTCACCCGTAAATCGTTCAGCTGCTGCGGATCGTTGACATCCTGCAATTGCGCCAATGCTTCCTGCTTCAATGCTTCTAATTTTTCCTTCATGGCTATTCGCACACCCCTTTGTAAACTCCATCATTGTACTGAAAACAAAAAAGGCCTCTCCTCCCGAAAAGGGACGAAGAGACCGTGGTACCACCCTTGTTAACATGCCATCCTATCCTTGCCAAGACCATTGTACCCTTGGATTGGATATGGCTTATCATGCTCACTTGACCGACGTAACGAATCGGACCCGTTATCCCCTACTGACCGGCAGCATGCCGTGTTCAAGGAACTGCTCCGGAGCGAACTTCGCCAGCCTGATTCTTTGAGAGACACTCTCAATCCATGGTATCTCTTCCCTGTAAAGAGGCACTAGCTACTTTTCTCCATCGACGCATTTTGTCTTATACAAATATATAGGGTTTATTATATGCAACCTTGCGGGATATGGCAAGTTTCATTTCCCCCATTTTAACCCTATCGGCTCGATTTGAGTCAACAACGCTTATTTATCCGCTTGAAGATTGGTAAGCTCAGCCCGAAGTGCTCTGATTTCAGCAAGCCAGTTCGCCTCTTCCATCGCCTCTATCTCGTCGGTTGATAGGGCCAGCAATTCCTGAACCCGGTATTCAAGCGCCATACGGCGGTTATCTTTCTCTGTGTCCCCCTTGATGACACCAATGCGAGAGGCCTGCTCTTCCTCCTCGTCCACGCTCCCCTCAAACCATACCGGAGCTTCACCAGGCTTCAGTGTCAGCAGCCGGTTGGCGATTTGGCGCACCAGATACCGGTCATGGGATACAAGCGCAATCGCACCCGAAAAGTTCACGAGCACCTGTTCAATTACCTCGCGGGTATCCACATCCAAGTAATTCGAGGGTTCATCCAGAACAAGCAGATGGGCTCCGCTGAAATATAACTTGAGAAAAGCCGTTCTGCACTTCTCCCCCATGCTCAGCTGCCCCATCTTCTTAAATACATCGTCCCTTCGGAAAAGGAACGAACCAAGCAGCGTGCGTGCACGGCTTTCCGTCATGCCCGGTATGACAAGCAGGCTGTCCAGCAGTGTGGTTTCGGGCTCAAGCCCTTCAAGCTCCTGTGAGAAATAGCCGATCCGGATTGAAGGATTCTGTGTGATCCGTCCCTCCTGCGGAGCGATCTCTCCCAGCAGCAGCTTGAGCAGCGTCGTTTTGCCGCTTCCGTTAGGTCCCCTTACGGCCAACCGGTCGCCTCGGTTTAAATAGAAGGTCAGCTTATCAAAAAGACGGGTTTCCCCATATCCAAAACCTATATCCTTCACCTGGAGAAGCGTGCGACCACCAAAAGCTTCCCCCTCCAGCTCCATGTTCAGCTTGGGACCGCTGCGCGGCTTATCTACCCGTTCGGCTTCAAGCCGTTCCAGCGCCTTCTCCTTGGCGTGATATCGCGAGATGTTTTTCTTCGCCTTTGCTTTGTAGAAGCTGGCGGTTATCTTGACGTCACTGACGTCCCCGGCCGCATCATGCGCTTTATGGAACCACTCCTCGTACCTGCGGATCGACTCCTCCAGCGCCTTGCGCGCCAGCTCCTGCTTGCGGTAAAGCGTCTCCTGCTCGCGCAGCTCCCGTTCTTTTTCCCGGCGGTAATCCGTATAACCTCCCCGGTAACGCCTGAGTTCGTCTGGTGTCAACTCGCATACGGAGGTTGCCACCCGGTCGATAAACTCCCTGTCGTGAGACACAAATAACACGGTTCCCTTATAGGACGATACCAGCCACTGCTCCAGCCAGACCAGGCTTTCATTATCCAAATGGTTCGTCGGCTCGTCGAGCAGGAGAAATTTCGGAGCGGATACCAGCAGGGCCGACAGCATAACCTTCGTCTTCTGTCCTCCGCTGAGTTCGCGGTAGGGAACAGGCCACACCTCTGGCCCGATTCCCAGCATCGTCATAGCTTTCTCCACCTCGGTTTCCCATTGGAACCCGTTCTGGGACTCGAAGCGCTCCAGCAGATTTCCGTACTGCTCCAGCAGTTGTTCCATGCTCTCATTGTTCCCGCTATTCATCAGCCGCTCTACACCGGCAAGCCCAAGCTTCAACTCCCATAGCGAAGCATGACTGCGGCTTCGCACCGTATCGATTGCACTCATGCTTCCCTCATCCGGCTCATCCTGCTGCCTGAGCCAGCCCCAGCGCTCCCTCGGCAGAATCGTCTCCACTACGCCCGAGGTCGGTTCGAGCTCGCCTGCCAAGATGGAGAACAGCGTCGTTTTACCAGTACCATTCCGTCCGTACAGCGCGATCCGTTCGCCTTCCGCAACCTCAAACTGAATTCCTTCAAACAGCGGCCTTCCTTGCAGTTCCATACTTATATCTTTTGCTTTTAAAATCATGGTCATATAACCTCATCCTCTCTCTTGGAAAACATAAAAAAACCGCAAGCGATAGCCTGCAGCGGATGTTTAAAGAGGTTGATGGAGCTGAAGACGGGACGATCTACAGCAAGCAGCCACTAACGTTCGGCTGTTCATTCCAAGCCAGCCTTGACGGTTATGGAGATAAACTCGATAACTTGGGCCGTTAGCGGAAGCTGTAAGTTCGTTCCGTATATGTGATTGTATTACATAAGAGCACCGTTTCTACACAACAAAAAGAGGTACCCCGGTCACATTTTTCAGACACACCAAATCTCTCCTCTACCGCCGTAGAGAAACGCCTGCAAAACCACATGCAGTTGTTTAGAGAAAAGGGTGTCTTACTTCATTGGACTGGGTTACCTCGCATTCTTGGAATGAAATTATCGCCATTATAACAGATAATTTTGGGATGTAAAAGGGGCATCTGCGAAAGACATTAGTGGCAATTGGTTACTTCGTTCCATTTGTGTACACTTACTTAGGCAAAAAGGTAAAGACGGTGAAGAATAATGATCGAGTTGTTTGATCTTATTCATAGGGCATAATGTTTACCTTTATTGGAATCATTATCGGGGGTACCATAATTATTGGTGTGATAACCAACGCTGAGTTACGACATCTTCGATGCATGAAAGCAGAAATAGAAGTAATCAAAGACCAAGATACAAATACCTAAAGGCATTTATGTCGATAAAAGAATGAACGCGAATCAATTATCTGAATTGACTTGAATCGGCTATCCTACAATTTTGTACATATCCATGGGTTAACATTGCTTTAATACAATTTCTCTCCTCCACGACCACTGGAAGGACCATAATATTCTAACAAGTAGCTATCCCTATATCGCTTGTAAACATCTTCTAATATTGTATCATTTTCGAATTGTATATATCCAGCCAAATATAGAGCAACCAAATAGTCCTCGAATCGCTCATTGCCCAGTGTCATTTCTTCCTTATCAATTCCAAAAAAAATTGCTGTTTCAATAGATAACAAATTAGAGCCACCTATCTCGGTTCCACCTGAAATATACATATTATCTTTTGAATTCACAGTTAAGTTAATTCCATTAGGGACTAAAGATTCATCATATTCTTCCGAATTAAGTTTAAAAAGTTCCTTAATACCCCTTTTATCTCTAAAACTATATGCTTTAACTGCTTCATCAAAATTCTCGTAAGGGTCAAATCTTAGTCCTGAAAAATTTTCAAGATCCGTTTCTACAGCAAAATATTTATCTTTTAGAATCTGATCGATCTGTTCTAAATTAAAAGGGTTGGGAATGTCTAAAGTCATATACTTATCATAAAGTTTTTGGATATCTATTTGCATTTTATAAACCTCTTATTATTTAGAATTAATGAATCCGTGTTTTGAATAATATTAAGAAGGTACTAGAGTAAGAACTTATCCTTTGTAGATTAACTTGTTTTCTTTTTTGAAGCCCCAAGCTACCTGCTGTTCCGTAAAAGATATGACCAATCTGGCGACTAGTATCTTTTCCTCCATGGTAATGGTAATAGTAGTAGGTCTCATTATATCCGTTTGCACGATGACTTTCAGGTCCAGTAAAGAAACTTTGTCCTGCTCTCATTGCAAGATCTTTAGCATCATTTTGAGAGGTTGCCCAAACCTCATTATGTGCTGCTTTTCAAATAATTCAAAGCTTGTTCTTCTGTCAAAGGCGACAAACGGTCCACAAAAAGGGGGGCACTTCAAAATGAAGGTGGGGCCTTCGTAATTTATTTTCAATTTCATCGATCTTAATCCAATGCCATTCACCTTCAGCCATGGACAATTTGATCTCTCGTCTAAACGTGTGGATCAGAACGACAATCCCTGTTAACTCCGTATTTTCATATTCATCAAACAGCCTTATGGTCAGGGTTCGATGTTCGTTATCCATTGATTTAGTAGTACCGACAACGTCATCCGGGAAGGATCAAAATTCCCCTTTGGTTTGAAATCAGAGAAAAGACCTGCTCGTTTAAAAATCAGAGCAGGTCTTTCTTTGAAAACCAGCATGAATTAAGAGACAACGAATTGAACTATAAGTGGAGTTCCAGGATCTAACGTGTCGCCATCAGGGATGGTAATCGTCGTTGTTGTAACAGAAGAAACGTCAGCCGTTTGCATTATACCATTCACATAAAGGTTGTAATAGTTGAATGTACTCGGAAATACCGTGGCGGCTGTTCCTGCATCATTGATAAACGCTGTTGCTGCAATCGCGAATGTTGTTCCTGTTCCCGTTCCAGCACCCGCTGTAGCAGTGAATCTTCTACTGTTTTGATACGGTGGTACTATTGGCATTTTCATCGCCTCCCTTCATTCTTGAGAATCATACAGATTTTCAAGCAAAACTTAGAAAACATGCCTGATCCTCTTGTACAATAAATGCAGAGGGTTCGGGAGAAGTGAGGGCATTCTTCTAAAAATTACTAGACAGTAACATTCGCCGTTAGCTGTACTGCTTCTAAAACGATAGGGGTTCCCGCATAGATTATGGTGCTTTGTGCCGGAAATAATAAGCTGGTATGGTTTACATCATACGAATTACCCGGCTGAAGAATTCCATTTATATAAAGATTGTTAAAACTATTGGGGTCGAGTGCTGAGAAATCCGCAACTGGAGCCCCCAAATCGTTGGTGAAAAAACTGGCTGGAATTGTAACCGACATGGTTAAATCCAAATCTGTTTCCGGTTGATAAAAATAACGGTTTGTCGTAGGCGAGATGGTAACTTCAGGAATTACTACAGGTCCAGGAGGGCCTTGAGGACCTATCTCTCCTTGTATTCCTTGAGGACCTATCTCTCCTTGTATTCCTTGAGGACCTATCTCTCCTTGTATTCCTTGAGGACCTATCTCTCCTTGTATTCCTTGTAATCCCGGAAGGCCTTGTATTCCTGGGGGACCCTCAGATCCATCAATCCCTCGTTCTCCTCGAGCTCCCGGAATACCTTGTATCCCTTGCGGACCTGAAATCCCTTGAATACCTGGCTGGCTTAGGGATCTCTGCATTTCACACCATTTATCTAACTCAGCCTTCATTTCGGATTTAACTTCCTGTATTGCAGCTTGTAAGGCTTGCTGATCAATTGCAGCTTGAAGATTTTGCTTTCTTCTATTTAATAAACACCACATTGATAACCGCCTCTTACAAAGGGGTTTCTTACGAAAAACTGTTTTTTTAATTCTTTTGGTATATTTGTATTTTCTTTTTGCCTTTAAACATTTGTACTTACGTTTAGCTGCCATCCTTCATTTACGCCTCCTTCCCTTAGACTTCATGACTGTGTGTATGATCATATCTATATGTCAAATGCACATTTGGGGGGTGGACGAATAACTTGTATCAAACAAACCGGAACCATTCCGAGATAAAAATTAGGCGTTATTATTAGGGGGATCCCAGTTCGTTATACCTAAGAAATGACTCTAAGACCCAATCCAATTTTCCGATCAGAATTACTTCCTTGAGCCCATTCTTAACTGAGCTCATCAACCTTCTACTTCATCTCCGGAGACCAACATTACTACTACTGATATTTCTCAAGAAAAAAACAATTGGAGTTTTTTGATCCTAATTTCAAGGAAAGAGCTATATCTCAGCGATTAGATCCGGATACTGATTCTATCAAGAAAACACGCCTATACAAAACAAGAGGAAGTGAAGCTTCTGACAGCCCTCTATACCCTCCCTGCTTACTGGCGGCTGTATTTTACCGGGGCAATCCTTGGAGGCTTTAGGCGGGGGAATTGTTGGCAGTAGAATGGCCTGACGTTGATCATGAGAGGTCTGCGATATGGATCGTGAAACAAATCACGCTGGACGAAGAAGGAAATAAGATCGAGGGCGACGTAAAGAAGATGCTGCTGCGAGAGTGCGGCATGGATCTCAAAACCATACAGGAGAGATTGCAGCATACGAAGATGGACACAACGGCCAACATTTATACGCATAAATCTGAAGCCATTAGTCGGGCTGCAGCTGACCAGTTAGAGGAGCTGAATCCAAAATGGATCAAATTTGCCCCCTAATCTGCCCCCTTGGAAGAAAGTCGTCAACTGTTTGTCGAAAAAAGGGCAAACAAAAAACCCTTGTGGCACAAGGGTTTCAAGCATTTCTTAAAGCTAAGCGGGTGATGGGAATCGAACCCACGCTACCAGCTTGGAAGGCTGGAGTTCTACCATTGAACTACACCCGCATATTAACCTACAAAAATGACGCTATGCTTCGGGGCATATTCTGATTACTTTTGCGAGGTCCTAAAACGTAAGCGAATCGGGACGACACGATTTGAACATGCGACCCCCTGGTCCCAAACCAGGTGCTCTACCAAGCTGAGCTACGTCCCGATGATGATGTTGTCTTTTGAAGACAAAAATAAATATACCACGCTGAAAGTATAATTTCAACATGTATTTTATGGAAATTAATATGAACAACGAAAGCAAACAAACAGCATCCTTCCGCGAGGGAAAGATGCTGCCTTGTTTTAACCGTGAGAAATAACGTGATGCCAGGAGCATCCTTATTTGTTCTTGTCGAAAGTTACTTCCGGCGTCGTCAATTTATCATAAAAATCCACGATTTTATCCTTATCATCCGAAGCGCGAAGAGCCATAGCGGAGCGTGGGTGTTCGTCCAGCGTACCTGTGATCATGTAGGGCATAATGTAACCCCACTCCTCTTTCTCGCGCAGAGGAATCATGTAACGCTCGATAATATCCAGAACCGGACGCAGCTCGTACTTGGTCCCTTTCAGATGGGTAACCAGCAGCTCGGTCGGACAGTTGCCAGCCGCACGTCCCATTCCGTACACGGACGCATCCAGCAGCTCAACCCCAAGGTCGGCAGCAACCAGAGTATTGGAGAATGCCAGCTGCATGTTGTTATGGGTATGAACGCCAAGACGCTTATTCGGCAGATGTGTCTTAAATTTATTAACCAGGTATTCCATGTCCTTATGATCAAGGCTTCCGTAAGAATCAACGATGTATACCACATCCACGACGCTTTCCCTGATCATCTCAAAAGCTTCCAGCAGCTCATTCTCCATCACATTGGAAAGCGCCATAATGTTAAGCGTAGTCTCATAACCCCGATCGTGGAAGGTCTGAACCAGCGCCAGCGCTTTATCCACATCTTTAATGTAACAAGCTACGCGGATCAGATCCAGCAGACTTTCCTCGCGCGGCAAAATATCGTCTTCGTCCACGCGGCCGATATCCACAAGGGCAGACAGTTTGGTTTTGCCTTTATGAGGAATGACTTCTCTCAGGAACTCATCATCCAGAAAACGCCAAGGACCGGCTTGATCCGCACCCTTCAAGAGCTTAGGAGAATTTTTATATCCGATTTCCATATAGTCCACGCCAGCCTCATTCAGGCCTGCATATAAATTTTGTACGAATTCCACACTAAAATCCCAATTGTTCACCAGTCCGCCGTCGCGAATGGTACAGTCTACAATTTTTGTCTGGCTGCTCTTAATCATTCTAAGCTAAACTCCTCTCGGCAATTTTCTCTTCATCATACTTGAATGCCGGTTGAAAAGTAAAGCACAACTGTCCTCCAGGGCGCACGTTTTTGTAAAGGAAATCACGACTGCCTGCATATCCAGTCGGTGATGGTACGAACGAGCACGCCGGTCCCCCCTCTGGGATCGACTCCCCTCTCCTTGGACAAGTACGCTGTTCCTGCAATATCAAAATGCACCCATGGCAGTCCATCAGCAAATGTGCCCACAAAAAGACCACCCGTTATCGTTCCGGCGTCGCGACCGGCTTGATTTCGTATATCCGCTACCTCGCTCTTCAATTTATCCCAGAATTCGGGATAAGACGGCAGCGGCCAAATTTTCTCACCTGCCCTCCGGGAAGAGGCAATCAGCTCCTCCAGAAAGGCCTCATCATTGGTAACTGCCCCTGTAGCTACGTCTCCAAGCGTCGAAACAACCGCCCCGGTCAATGTGGCAACATCGATCAAGCGCGTCGCACCAAGCTCCTTGGCATACGTTACTCCATCCGCAAGAACAATACGGCCCTCTGCATCCGTATTGAGCACTTCGATAGTACGTCCGCTCAGCGTAGTAATGATATCTCCGGGTTTATAAGCGCTGCCGCTCATCACATTCTCGGCAGACGGGATCACCATCACCACATTGGCCTTCGGGCGAATCCGTCCCAGCGCTTCCATTACGCCCAGCACCGTAGCTGCTCCGCCCATATCGCTAATCATATCCTCCATCCCGGACGCCCGCTTCAGGGACACACCACCCGTATCAAACGTGACCCCCTTGCCAATCAGGCCGATCACATCATTCCACGTATTCAGCCCCTGATAACGAATCACGATCATGCGCGGGGGATGGATGCTGCCCTTACCTACGGCCAGTAGCCCGCCCATGCCCTTCTCCTCGAGTTCCTGCTCGTCCAATATCTGAGCTTCCATACCGTACCTCTCGGCTAGCTGAAGGGCTTTTCCGGCTAGATCATCCGGTACGAGCATATTGCCAGGCAGATTCGTTAAATCACGTGCCAGGCAGGTTCCTTCCCCAACCGCTACGCCTCGAGACACACCTTCTGCCCAATGTGCTTCAAATGCTGGGTCCATTTTTTCCTTCATATAATAGACGATTTCATCAATCTCCGTTCGTTCAGAAGCATCACGCTTATACTGAGACTTTCGATAGCTTCCGAGGATAAAACCTTCCGTTAATGCCTGCGCAGCATCCCGAGGCGTCTGTTCAGCCATGCTGCTGACCATCGTTCGCGGAATTTGAATCGCAGCACTGCGTATACCTGATTTAGTGCCGATCTTAGCCGCTTGAGCCGCTACTAACCGCAGCTGTTCAGCTGTCAGGATGCCTTCGGGACACCCTATAAACAGGAGCAGTCGCGTTCTGCCACGGAAACTTTCCGGCCATACGAATGTCCGATGAGGAGTGCCGTCAAACAAACGGCTATCCTCCAAGTCCTTCAGCAGCGGATCCCAAAATTCAGAAATACCGCCCTCCACTGTTTGTGTTTTTGTAACGGGAACAAATATGGCATCACAATGAATATGTTCAGGGGTTAGGCCACTCTCTATTGTCCATTTCATCATGGATCCTCCCAAAAAGAAAAAGCCATTCCATCGGAACAGCTGCTCTCGTATTCATTTAAGATTGTTCTAGGTGCAACTAACTTTAAACTTCCGAAACCTCCAGCTTGGGGAAAGTAATCACAAACTCCGTTCCGGCGCCGACCTGGCTATCCACTGCGATCGAACCACCATGATTTCTAATAATGCTGTAACTCACGGATAGTCCAAGACCCGTTCCACTCTCCTTCGTTGTGAAGAACGGATTGAACAGATGATTTAAGGTGTTCTGATCCATGCCGCCCCCGTTATCGGAAATACAGATTTTGATATGCTTTCCGTTATCGCGGGCTGAAATATCGATCATGCCTGTAATGTTCTCGTCATGGTGTTCATTAATGGCATCCAGCGCATTCTTGATAATATTCAGAATTACCTGTTTGATCTGCTTCACATCCACGGAAATGTACGCAGGCGGGGTCTCATCGGTATGCAGATTGATCTGGCATCCCTTCATGAGTGCTTCGCTCTCTGTTAGAAGAACTACTTCCTTCAATAATGAGGATACGGACACAATCTTGGTCTCTGGTGCCGAGGGCTTGGAGGAATTCAGAAATTCATATATAATATCATTCGCGCGATCAATCTCCGTTAGTATAATTCTGGCGTACTCGTCCTTCCCTAAACTTACAAGATGCGGACGAAGCAGTTGTATGAAGCCACGGATGGATGTCAGCGGATTGCGTATTTCATGGGCAATGGATGCGGAGATCTTTCCCAGCATGGCCAGCTTGTCATTCTGATAAGCGCTTTGCTCTATTCGCTTGAAGTCGGATACATCCTTTACACTGATCAGAAAATCGCCTTCCATCTGATCCCCATAGGTCATAGTGATCAACCACGATCTGCCATATTCGTCTACCAGTTCATGGAATCTTTTTCGATGAAACACCGTCTCCCGAAAAATGCGCAGTACTTTTCTCTTCTTGAATCTGGAGAGCTGGGGATGACGCACCAGCTGGGTCAATGTACAGCCAGTTAGCGATTTACGGGATACACCTAGCAGTTTAGCCATCTGTACATTCACAAATGCCAAGACTCCGTCACTATCAAACAGGATAATCCCGCTGTCGAGATTCTCCAGTATGTTTTCATACTTGTTCCTTATAAGCTGGCTGGAATGAAAAGAACGAATAGCCTGCAGCTCAGATTCACGGATTTGACTCAACAAGATGGCTCCCCCTTTTCTTGAAAAGTTGAACTCACCAAACCGACAAAAAATTCATGCAAGAAAAATCAGCTTGTCCGCCTTTGAATCAGAAGCAGCCCGAATCTGCTTCCTTCCATGATAGTCATCGAGACAAAGAAACGTCAATCAGAAATCCTGTCGAAAAATGGAAAATTACTTGTAAATACCATAATCTCAGCTTATGCATTTACGTATATGTAAAGGATAGGATCCTCATTCCTAACAAATAACATAAATCATTAACCAATGGGTTGGGATTTGAAACATTAAAAAAGCCCCGGGTATTAACGAGGCTTAATTAATTCCTGAATTAAGGTTGCTTCTGGAGCCGGAGCCTGCGCTGACTCATTACAGCAAGCCGTCTTTTCAGTTCGCCCTGCCACTTCTCATCCTCCATCCATTTGGCAACCACCAAGAGATCTAACGACATATCAATCTGACTCTGAACAACCGTAAGGGGATCCTCCGACTCGCGGTTGACAACATTCTCAAATATCGCATCCTCATCTTCCATCACATAATCCTGAAAATCCACCTGGGATGCTCCGTCACCATGGGCGTATTCGGCTAATATTTCATACTCATTCTCCACCCGATGATGTACCTCTACGCGATGGCAGACCGGACAAAACAGCAGGGGAACATTATGTACTTGAGTGCGATAATGCTTCAGTGTACCCTTTGTACCCATCATACTAGCCCCACAGCAAAAACTCATATCGTTCACCCTCCTCCATGGATTCTCCACCGTTTCAAAATATTGTATTCGCTTTCACTCACGCTAATTCCTTCATGAAAAAAACCTTGATTAAAAATTTGGGCCATATTCCCTAACCGTAAGTCTGTCAGCCTATATCTTTAATTATATATCAACGCAAGCGCAGTTCTCTAAACAAGAGTCTTCCCCTAAATCATCCAATAAAATCAGTGAGAAAAAACCCCCACTACCTGCACATAATGTCAGATAATGAGGGTTGTCCTAACTTTAACGAAATGGAATTACAGGTTGTTGTCGCCTGGCTTCCAGTTCATAGCGCACAATCCGCCGGATTGAAGTGCCTGGAGAACACGAAGGGTTTCCTCAACACTGCGGCCTACGTCGTTATGGTTAACAACTTGATATTTCAATTCGCCTTCAGGATCGATGATGTAGAGGCCGCGAAGTGCAACGCCTTCTTCTTCGATCAGAACACCGTAGTCTTTAGCTACGTTTTTGGTGATGTCGGAAGCCAGTGGGAAATTCAATGTTCCCAGACCATTAGCTTCTTTGGAAGTGTTGATCCAAGCTTTGTGGCTGTGGATAGAGTCAACACTCACACCCAGAATTTCAGTATCCAATGCTTTGAATTGATCGTAAGCATCGCTCAATGCCGTGATTTCAGTCGGGCATACAAAAGTGAAATCAAGCGGATAGAAGAAGAATACGAGCCATTTGCCGCGGTAGTCGGACAGGCTAACTTTTCCAAAATCTTTACCGTCTCCTGATACGGTTTCCATTGTAAAATCAGGAGCCGCTTTACCAACCAAACGTTCTGCCATGATTGAATTCCTCCTTAACATATGTAAGAAAAATGATTACTTCCTACATTCTATGTTCCTATGAACATTTAATAGAAATGTTATCATCGAGGCTAATCAAAGTCAAGATTATAAAGGTTACTTTATTATAATTATTATAAATAAGAAGTTTTCTTGAACAGCTGCTTCCTGTATTAACGGATAGCTGCGGCGATCAGATCGCCCATCTCGGTCGTGCTGAGCGCCTTGCTCTTATCCACGGCGATGTCCGCTGTGCGATGTCCGGCATCAAGCACCTCGGCAACTGCACGCTCGATCGCGTACGCGGCATCTTCATAACCGAAGGTAAGACGGTACATCAGAGCTACGGATAAAATGGTTGCGATTGGATTCGCCAAGCCTTGACCCGCAATGTCAGGTGCGGAACCGTGCACGGGCTCATACAATCCGAAGGCGCCTTCACCCATGGATGCTGATGCCAGCATGCCGATGGAACCTGTCAGCATAGCTGCCTCATCGCTCAGAATGTCACCGAACATATTCTCGGTTACAATAACATCGAAGCTGGACGGCCGGCGCAGGAGCTGCATCGCGCAGTTGTCCACAAGTACATGCTCCAACTCCACATCCGGATATTCAGGAGCGATGCGGTTTACCGTTTCGCGCCATAGACGGGAGGTTTCAAGAACGTTTGCTTTATCAACGGAAGCAAGCTTCTTCCGGCGCTTCTGAGCGATCTCAAAAGCTTGATGCACAATGCGCTCAATCTCTGCTGTGTTGTACACGCAAGTATCTACCGCTTCTTCGCCGCCAGCACCTTCGCGTCTGAACTTCTCACCGAAGTAAATACCTCCCGTCAGCTCGCGAACGACCATCAGGTCCGTGCCTTCCAGAACTTCAGGCTTCAATGTGGAAGCGTCTTTCAAGCAATCAAAAATGACGGCCGGACGCAGGTTGGAGAACAAGCCGAGCTCTTTACGAATGCCAAGCAAACCGGTTTCAGGACGAAGCTCCTTCGAATTGTTATCCCATTTCGGTCCGCCTACCGCACCAAGCAGTACCGCATCGGCGCTTTTGCACACGCTCAACGTTTCTTCAGGCAAAGGCGTTCCTTTCTCGTCAATGGCAATGCCGCCAAACAGCGCATGCTCTGTTGTAAAAGAATAACCAAATACCTCTTCGGTACGTTTAATAATTTTTTCCGCTTCCGCTACTACTTCAGGACCGATACCGTCTCCGGCAATTACGGCGATTTTCTTCGTTTCAGCCATCCTTCGTCACTCCTTATTTATAAATGCACTGGTCATTTTAATCATCTAGTTACTGTTGTAACATACTTCCCCCTCGATTGACCAAGATATAGAAACTATGAACTTAATTTGTTTTGCCTATAAGTAGAGGGGGATGTGATCAGGGAGATGGTGGCGTGTGTGAATGAGCCTGAGGGTTTGAGGAGTTTAAGCGAGTGTTTCGGGGAGTTTATGCGAGAGCTTCGAAGGGGTTATGTGGAGGCTCCGAAGAGTTTATGCCAGAGCTTCGAAGTGTTTATGGGGGGCTCCGAGTACGTATCGTTCCTCCAATCGCTGTTGTCGCCGAATTTCTTGGATTATGTTTTAATGGTTGAAATTCGGCTCCAAAGGCGACCGCTTCGCTTTTCCGGAATCGATTCGTCCTCTCCGCCGCTTCGAAGCAGAGCGAAATAGCGTCCCAGCGGATGCGAATCTCCCTGATCACAAGGGTGAGAAGGGGGACAAAAGCCGCCCTTGCAAAAGGCATCGGACGGCGGCTTGAAGGTAATCTCATGAAGTCATGAAGGGATACTTGGTTAGTAGTGGTTTGGCTTTTGGCTACTACTTCTTGCTTCTGGCTTCTGCTACTTGCTACTTGCTTCGTGCTCCTTGCTGTCTTGCTACTTGATACTCGCTTCGTGCTCCTTGCTGTCTTGCTACTTGATACTCGCTTCGTGCTCCTTGCTGTCTTGCTACTTGATACTCGCTTCGTGCTCCTTGCTGTCTTG